>NZ_JBKBLV010000086.1:0-1683 GCF_046295235.1 Tabrizicola flagellatus | reverse complement strand
TCCTTCACCGCCATGAAGGCCGCATGCGGGCCGCCATAGCCCATCGGCACCCCGAACCTCTGCGCCGAACCCACCGCGATATCCGCCCCCATCGCGCCGGGTTCCTTCAACAGGCACAGCGCCAGGAGGTCCGTCGCCATGATCGCGATCGCCCCCGCCGCATGCAGACTGGCAATCCGCTGGGTGAAGTCGATCACATGGCCGTAGCTGGACGGATACTGGAAGATCGCGCCGAACACCTGCGACGGGTCCAGCTTGCGCACGTCATCCTCGATGATCTCGATGCCCAGAGGCAGCGCGCGGGTCTTGATGACGGCAATGGTCTGGGGATGGCAGAACCGGTCCACGAAGAAGGCCCGCGCCTTCGATTTCGCCACGCGTTCGGCCATGGTCATCGCTTCGGCCGCCGCCGTCGCCTCGTCCAGAAGGCTTGCGTTCGCAACGTCCAGCCCCGTCAGGTCGCAGACCATGGTCTGGAAGTTCAGCAGCGCCTCCAGCCGCCCCTGCGCGATCTCGGGCTGATAGGGCGTGTAGGCCGTGTACCAGGCCGGGTTCTCCAGGATGTTGCGCTGGATCGCCGGAGGCGTCACCGTGCCGTAATAACCCTGCCCGATCAGGCTGGTCATCACCCGGTTCTTCGCCGCCACATCCTTCATCTTCGCCAAGAGCTCATGCTCGGCCAGGGGCGCCCAGCTCAGCGGCTGCGACTGGCGGATCGACGGCGGCACGGTCTGGTCGATCAGCTCGTCCAGGGTCCGCACGCCGACGGCGGCCAGCATCTCCTCCATCTCCACCGGAGAGGGGCCGATGTGGCGGCGGTTGGCGAAGTCGTAGGGGTTGTAGTCGGTGGGCGTGAAGGTCATGGCACTGGCCTCTGGAATGGGGCGGACAAATTCCTTCGAAGGAATTTGCAAAACTTTTCGAAAAGTTTTGCCCGGCGCGGAACCGGGCGCGAGGGATCAGCCGATCAGCTCCTGATATTCGTCCTCGTCCATGAAATCGTCGAGCACGCTCAGGTCATCGACGCGCATCTTGAAGAACCAGGCGGCCCCGGTCGGGTCCTCGTTCACCAGGCCGGGGTTGTCCACCAGCTTGGTGTTCACCGCGACGATCTCGCCGTCGACGGGCGCCAGGATGTCCGAGGCCGCCTTCACGCTTTCGATCACGCAGACCTCGTCGCCCTCGGTCACCATGGTCTCGGTCTCGGGCAGTTCCACGAAGACCACATCGCCCAACTGGGTCGCGGCGTGTTCGGTGATGCCGACGACCACGAGGTCCCCCTCGACGCGCAGCCATTCGTGTTCCTTGGTGTATTTCATGATCGTCCTCAGCGCTTGTAGGTTGTCGGTTGGAAGGGCATCGCGGTCACTGTAACGGGCAGACGCTTGCCGCGCACCTCTCCCATCAGTTGCGTGCCGATGCTAGCATGGGCGCGGGCAACGTAACCCATGGAAATCGGTGCGTTGACCGAAGGCCCGAACCCGCCCGAGGTCACCTGTCCGACCGGCGTCCCGTCCGGGGCGAAAAGCTCCACCCCCTCGCGCATCGGCGCACGACCCTCGGGGCGCAGGCCCACGCGCAGCCGCTCCGGCCCCTCGGCCAGTTCGCGCAGGATCCGCGCGGCACCGGGAAAGCCGCCCGCGCGCGCGCCACCCGCCCGGCGGGCCTTCTGGATCGCCCAGG
>NZ_JBKBLV010000085.1:0-2964 GCF_046295235.1 Tabrizicola flagellatus | reverse complement strand
GCTTTTGGGCGCAGGTCCAGAAGCAGTGCGGGCTGCAGGACGTCCGGATCCACGACCTGCGCCACACCTTTGCGTCCTTGCTGGTCAGCGGCGGCGCCTCGCTGGAAATGATCGGCAAGCTTCTGGGTCACAGCCAGATGCAGACGACCCTGCGTTACGCCCACCTGATGGACTCGCCTCTGCGCGCCGGTGTGGACGCCGTGGCCAGCGCCTTCCGGCCGAAGCCCCGGCTGGTCCATGACGCCGACGAGCAGGGGGGACGCCAGTCCGCGTGACCCAGATAGTCGCGCCGCAACTTTACGCCCCATCTCCCCGCAGCTTCTTCCAGACCGGGGTCACCCTGCGCCGGATGCTGCGGCTGTCGGGGATCTTCCGGCCGTCCGTCTGATCCGCGAACCAGTCCTGCATCTCGGCGACCAGCTCGGCCTGCGTGGCGGGGAGGCCCCGCTCATGGATGCGATGGATCAGGGCGACCGTCATGCCCTCCCAGTCGTAGGGTGTGGCAGCACCCGGCCCGCTCGTCACGCGGCGCACCATCTCGTTCTCTTCCTCGAAGGCATGAACCTCTTCGGCCAGAACCAGCATGTCGGCAACGGCGACGGGTAGGCCGCAAGCAGGATCCGTGATGAGCAGCCAGTCCTGTCGCCCGATCGGCTGGATACGGCGCATCATTCCTTCGCTGGGGCCGGTGCCGCAGCGGCGGAAGAGCGGCAGAAGGTCCATCGGTGACAGCACCACCTTTCCCGCGACGACATCGTCGCCGCAGCGGACGGCCGGGATGCCCGTCAGGATCCGGAACCGGCCTGAATCGGCCCACCCGGCGACATCGGCGATATTGCAGCCCCAGCGGGCGGTGACTTCGTGAACGGTGAAATAGACGCGCGGCGGCAAGCCCATGAACGGTACATCCTCCTTCAGACAGAGGATCGGCTTTGCTCAAACCACCTGCAGCCCGCAGCACGACGGTGCGGGGGAAAACATGATCGGTGACAACGTCATTGGGGCGCCAAAGCGCCTCGACCCTGCCAGAATGCCGTTCTGATAGACCTGTTATTCTTATGGTTGAGGGCTGCTCTCCTCAAGCGGGTAATCTGCCGCGGGCTTCGATTCGGAGCAAGGGGGCAAGATCATCTGGCTGTGGGTAACTCCTGGGAAACCGCAGCCAGCTGCGCACGGACAATTGCTCAGCTTCGGCCATGGCGACCGGTGGCATGGCTTCCGGCAGGAAAGAAGGTCTGGATCGCCGAACCACTTCCTTGATACGCAGAGCAGGAACTGCGCAGCGGGGGAAGATGGCCGAACGCAACGACATTTCCGGTCTTCTGGCCTTTATCGGCAGGGAAGGCGACTGGCGGGAGCGGCTGCAGCATGTGGTCGCCGAACACCTTATGCCCGTGCTGGAGGAATTCGAGATCGATCAGGACGGCTTGGCCGACCTGCTGGGCGAGCAATGGTCAGGCGTCCTCTGGGGCTGCGGGTTCGAGGATTTCCTTGGGCAGCGCTATGAGGACGGCAACATCGTCGATCTCTATCTGAAACGGCGCGGCTGGAAGGAAACGGGCTTGAACCGGGCCTATTTCGCCGCGCTCAGGGATGCGCCGGTCAGTCTGTACGAAGTCAGCGATGTCCAGCCCGGCACGTCGATGGTGCTGCGCGACCTGCTGTCGGATGCCGCACCTGTCACGGTGAAAGAGAAATCCGCCACGCGCACGCTGAAACAATGGGACCGGATCGCTGTGCGGGTGGTGCCCGAGCGCGATCACCATGTCATCTCCGGAGCGCTGCTGCCCTTCCGGGCCGAGGCGGTGGATTTTCTTTTCGCCGGGCTTCGCGATGCCCTGAAGCTGAAGAAGCGGGATGCGCTGCGGCTTACCCACGACCAACTTCTGGGTTGCGCGCCCATCTTCACCACCGCCTGGCTGTTCATCGAGATCGACCGCGCTCTCACTCCCGACCAGCCGCAGTTCACCAACTCGGACGGCGACGACGTGCTGTTTCACGATCTGCGGTATCCGTTTGCCACAGGCGTCACGCAGAAAGCGGTGGCGGAGCGGCTGGACCGCGTAAAGGGCTTCCTGTCCGAGGGACCGAAGTTCTGGAACTGGCTGGCCACGCGCAAGGGGCGTGGTGGCAAGGCGGGCGGCGGCATCATGCTCGACACGCAGATGGAAGGCGCAACCGTTCTGGGTTCGCTGGAACTGACGGGCAAGACGCTGCTCGTGACTGTCAACTCGGCCGAGCGCGCGGCCAAGGTCCAGACCTTGATCGGCGCGGCCGCCGGGGATCTGCTGAGGGCACCCTTGACCACGATCCGGACGGTCGAGCAGATGCGGGCCGATCAACGTCGTGACAAGCCAAGCGAGGCGGCCGATGAAATCCCGCCCGAGATCGCGCGACAGCTCATGCGGGATCACCTCGACAAGCATTACCGCGAAACGCTGGACGCACCGATCCCGGCACTGGGCGGCAAGTCACCTCGCCACGCTGTCCGGACGGCTGCGGGGCGTGAGAAGGTCATCGACTGGCTGAAGATGCTGGAGAACCGCAGCGCCGGGCATGGAGTGGGGCCGATTGCCGAATACGATTTCGGCTGGATGTGGGTCGAGCTTGGGCTGCAGGAGCATCGGAAATGAAGGCCGACAAGACGACCTGCGATTATGATCTGCGGGCCGGGCGCGTGGGCTACATCAACACCACATCAACCTGCGACTGCGGGCTTCGCGCCGGTTATGCGTGTGAACCCGTGCGAACGCTGATGTTTGCGAGGGCGAAAATCACGCCAGAACAAAGGCTTGCACCTTAAACCGCTGGTTTCGTTGACTATTCGGTTTTGCCCTTCCATGGGCTCATAACCTGAAGGCCGCAGGTTCAAATCCTGCCCCCGCAACCAAAAATGCTAATACTATCAAAGACTTCAAAGCCGGGCGTAACGCTCGGCCTTCGGCGTTCCAAATTCTTGTCAAC
>NZ_JBKBLV010000084.1:0-3528 GCF_046295235.1 Tabrizicola flagellatus | reverse complement strand
GCGCCGATCTGATCGCAATGGCCGAGGAGGCCTGGGGTGCGCCCCTGCCCGACTGGATCCGCGCGCTGGCCATCGCCTGCGGGCGCACAAGCCAGTCGAAGGTCGCGGCCCAGCTGGACCGATCGCCTGCCGTTGTCTCGACCGTCCTGCGCAAGAAGTACGCCGGGTCCTACGAGCGGATAGAGGAGCGGGTCCGCGGCATCCTGATGGACGGGCGCGTCGAGTGCCCGGCCATGGGGCAGCTTCCGAGCCACGAATGCCAGGACTGGCGCGAGAAGGCGAAGACCTTCGCCCCTGGCAACCCGCTGCGCACGCGCATGTATCGGGCCTGCAATCGCTGCCCGATCTTCAAGGGGGAGGGTGCAGAATAATGGGACCCGCACTTCTCGGCGTACTTCACGCCGGCCACACCGCACCGAAGCTTTCGATCGACAAGGTGATCAGCGCCTATGCGAAGGTCACCGGCCTCAGCTTGTCCGAACTGGTCGGGCCCAGCCAGGCCCACGCCATCACCGCCTACCGGCACGAGCTGATGTACATCATCCGCAAGCTGGACCCGGCAGCATCCTTTACCCTGATCGGCCGCTTCATGGGCGGGCGCGACATGTCGACGGTCCATGAAGCCGTTGCCAAGGTCGATCAGCGCCTGGCCCGCGAGCCGGGATATGCCGCGGAGCTGGCCAGCCTTTGTCGGCAGATCGTCGATCTGGCACAGGAGGCGGCCGTCAGCGGTCCGCAGGCAAAGCCCTGGCAGCTGCTCGCCGCCTGTTCGGTCCTGCGCGATGCGCAGATGACCGACGCGGATGCGCGGAAAGCCGCGCTTGGCTTCCTTCAGCAGCTGGAGGCCGCCCATGGCTGAGGTTCCCCCGAACCCGAAGACCATGCGCCAGGTGCTGGAAGGTGCCTCTCGCGCGGTCGGCAAGATCGACATGCACGGCCTGCGTGGCCTGACCGGCCTGTCGATCGCCGACATCGAGGACATGGCACTCGCGCTTATCGCCCTTGGCCTGGTCGCCACCCCGCCGGGCGAAACCCCGCCCGCCGAGCTTGTTCTTGCCCCACGAAAGGAGGCCACAGATGGCCAGTGAGTTCAAACCCGCGCCGATCCCGACCGGGCGCATCACCATCGACGGGACCGAGCGGATCGTCGACGCCAAGGGCGGCTACATCCCCGTGTCGACCGTCAAGCCCGCCGATCTGCTGATCGACCAGACGGTGCGCAGCATCATGGGCTGGATGGTCGCTGCATCTGAGCAGATCGCGCGACTGAAGGCCCACACCTTCGAGGACATCGGCGCGCTGGAGGCCCTTCTGGCCGAGCAGTACGGCGCGACCCTGGGCGGCAAAAAGGGCAACATGACCCTGACCAGCTATGACGGCTGCCTGAAGGTGCAGGTGCAGGTCGCCGACCGCCTGACCTTCGGCCCCGAGCTGCAGATCGCCAAGACCCTGCTGGACGAGTGCCTGAACGAATGGGCGGCAAGCGCCCGGCCCGAGCTGCAGGCGATCGTCACCCGCGCCTTCAACACCGACAAGGAAGGCCAGATCAACCGGGCCGAGATCTTCACCCTTCTGCGGCTGGAGATCGAGGATGCGCGCTGGAAGGAGGCCATGCGCGCGATCCGCGATGCGATCCGGGTTGAGGGCACCCAGACCTATATCCGGGCCTACCGCCGCGAGAGCGCCGACCAGCCCTGGCAGGCAGTCACCATCGACATGGCGAAGGCGTGAACCCATGACGCCCTTCCTGATGTTCTTCTTCGGCTTTCTCGCGGGTGCCTTCGTCGGCTTCCGCGACTGGCCGCTGGCAGCACTGGCGCTTGGCGGCTGCCTCCTGCTTGCCACCCTGCGGGCGACCGGAAGCCTCAGCTGAAGCCATCCCCGGCGGTGCGCTGCCGGGTCAACCCCGCGCCGTGATCGGCGCTGCCACCAGAGGAAGACCAGACATGACCGTGTCCAAAGGAAGACTGATCGACGACCTGGCCGAGAGCCAGGGCATGACGAAAGCCGCCGCAGGCGCCTGTGTCGAGGCCATTCTCAACCTGATCCGGGGCGCTGCGGCCGCCGGAGACAAGGTGATCATCCAGGGCTTCGGCACCTTCGAGATGAAGACCCGCGCCGCGCGCACGGGCAGGAACCCGCAGACCGGGCTGCCGGTCGAGATCCCGGCCACCACGACGCTGACCTTCAAGGCTGCGAAGCCGAAGGCCTGAGAGAGCTCCGCCGCCCCGGGATTGCGCCCCGGGGCGGCGGTGAAGGCAGGTGGCCGGCCTGCGAGGTGAAGACCCGGCCAAACCCAACCTTCAACCCCTGTGTAAAGGACCTTTCAAATGAACGCTGCCGCAATCGCAACCGTCCTCCTGATCGCCATGTTCCGCACGAACGGCGAGGGGGGGACCGAGACGATCCCCTACGACACCCTTGAAGCCTGCGAGGCCGCAGGGCCGCGCCTTGAGGCGCAGTTCGAGGCGCTGACCCTTCAGGACAGCGACCAGAACCCGGTCGAGGGCCATCCGAAGGTGGTCTGGACCTGCTTCGACGCCCAGAACTGATCGCCAAGAGCCCCCGGCCCGCCCGGGCCGGGGGCGCTGCCAGATGAGGAGATGACCGTGGTTGCCTTCAACTTCAACGCTCGTTTCGAGACCGCCATCCGCGAGGGCTGGAAGACCCAGGCCATCCGCCGGGGCCGCCGCGTCCGCAACGTCCGGCCGGGCGAAGTCTTGCAGCTGTTCGTCGGCCAGCGCACCCCCGACTGCCGCCGCATCTGCCCGGACGTCCGCTGCACCGATGTCATGACGATCCAGATCACCTTCGGCGAGGACTTCGGCATCGTCCGCATCGTGACCGACGGCGTGCCGGTCAAGGACCTGGACGCCTTCGCCGTGCGCGACGGCTTCATCGACAGCGGCGACATGGCCCGGTTCTTCAAGGAGACCTACGGACCGCTCGAGGTGTTTCACGGCCTCGTCATCGAATGGGCCGCCCCGCGCCCGGCGGAGGCGAACATGGCGGTGGCCGCATGACCCGCGCGCTGCAGAAGCTCGTGCATGTCGGCTGCCGCGAGTTGGGGATCGACGGGGAGACCCGGCGCGATCTGCAGCTGGTCGTCACCGGCAAGGCCAGCATGTCAGACATGACCGAGGCCGAGCTGAACAAGCTGGTCACCGCCCTGAAGGAGCGCGGGTTCAAGCCGCACGCCGGCAAGGGCCGGAACAGGCGCCCGGCGGCGAAGCGAGCGGATACCCGGTTTGCCCATGTGTTGTGGAGCAAGCTGCACAAGGCCGGGGCCGTCACCCAGGGCGGGGCCAAGGGGCTGAACGCCTTCATCCGCGCCCGGTTCGAGAAAAGCTGGGGCGCGGCCACCTTCGACATCGACGCAATGCAGGACCATCGCCAGATCGCGACCGTGATCGAGGCGCTGAAGGGCATGTGCGCAAGGGCGGGGGTGGAGCTGTGAAGAAGCCCGTCGCCTATGTCACCGATCATGCCGTCCTGCGCCACCTGGAGAGGGTGCAGGGCATCGACATC
>NZ_JBKBLV010000083.1:0-4060 GCF_046295235.1 Tabrizicola flagellatus | reverse complement strand
CCGGCGGTGTCGCAGATGTCATCGACGATGATGCACTTGCGGCCCTTCACGTCGCCGATCACGGTCATCTCGGCCACCTCGCCGGCCTTCTCGCGCCGCTTGTCCACGATGGCGAGGGGGGCGCTGATCCGCTTGGCCAGTTCCCGCGCCCGCGCCACGCCGCCCACGTCGGGCGAGACGATCATGATGTCATCCATCTGGCCCTTGAAATGGTGCTCGATGTCCAGGGCAAAGACCGGGGCGGCATAGAGGTTGTCCACCGGGATGTCGAAGAAGCCCTGGATCTGGGCGGCGTGCAGGTCCAGCGTCAGCACGCGGTCCACGCCCGCCGTCTCGATCAGGTTCGCCACCAGCTTGGCGCTGATCGGGGTGCGCGCCTTGGCGCGGCGGTCCTGGCGGGCATAGCCGAAATAGGGGATCACGGCGGTGATCCGGCTGGCCGAGGACCGGCGCAGCGCATCGACCATGATGAGCAGTTCCATCAGGTTGTCGTTCGCCGGGTTCGAGGTCGGCTGGATGACATACATGTCCTCGCCGCGGACGTTCTCGAAGACCTCGACGAAGATCTCCTGGTCGTTGAAGCGTTCGACCCGGGCATCGACGAGATTGACGCTCATCCCCCGGTGCATCGACATGCGCCGCGCGATGGCCTTGGCCAGCGGCTGGTTGGCATTGCCGGCGATGAGCTTGGGTTCGGTGACGGCGGGCATGGCGTCCTCGGTGACGGATTCGTGACGGCCCCCGCTTATCACCCGGTGCTGCGCTTGCAAACCGGCGCGACCGCTAACGGCGCGAAAAACGCGGGATCAGAAGGCGTTCAGGAAAGCGTCCACCTCGGCCTCGGTGGTGCACCAGCTGGCGACGAGCCGCGCGCGTTCCCGGCCTGCGGGGGCGGGGAAGCGGTAGTACGCGGCGCCGGCGGCTTCGAGCCGTTCGTGATGCCCCGCGGGCCATTCCGGGAACAGCATGTTGGCGTCCGCCGGGGGCACATGTGCCTGCCGGTCGCGCAGGCCCCGCACCAGGCGCTGGCCCATGGCATTGGCCCGGGCCGCAAGCCGCAGCCAGAGGCCTTCGGTCAGATAGGCCTCCATCTGCGCCGACAGGAACCGGTGCTTGGAGAAGAGATGCCCGCCCCGCTTGCGCCGCAACTCCAGTTCCCAGGCCTTCGCCGGGTCGAAGAGCACGACGCCCTCGACCCCGAGGCAGCCGTTCTTGGTCCCGCCCAGCGACAGCACGTCGATCCCGGCCTTCCAGGTCATCTCGGCGGGCGTCGCGCCGGTGGCGACCAGCGCATTGGCAAAGCGCGCGCCGTCCAGGTGGCAAGGGATGCCCTTCGCCTTCGCAAGCGCCGTCAGCGCGGCGATCTCGCCCGGCGTATAGACGGTCCCGGCCTCGGTGACATTGGTCAGCGACAGCATCCCCCGCTGAACGCCATGCACGCCGCTTTCGCCTGTTGACGCCAGGGCGGCGGACAGCGTGCCGGGAGTGATCTTGCCGTGGTCGCCTGGGACCAGAACCAGCTTGGCGCCGGAGTAGAACTCGGGCGCGTTGCATTCGTCCTCGGCGATATGGGCATGGGTGTGGCAGAACACCGCGTCCCAGGGCTGGACATGGGTCGCGATGGCCAGCGCATTGGCGGCGGTGCCGGTGGCGACAAGGCGGACTTCGGCGTGCGGAGCCTCGAAGATCTCGCGCACCAGATCGGTGACGCGCGACATGGCGGCATCGGCGCCGTAGCTGCGCTCGTAGCCTTCGTTGGCCTTGAGGATCGCGGCCAGGATCTCGGGGGCGGCGCCGGAGGTGTTGTCGGAGGCAAAGCGCATCAGGGGGTTTCCTCGATCAGGTAGTCTTCCCAGTCGTCCTCGGGCACCTCGGTTTCCGAGAGCGTGAGGCCCCGCACGGACTGGCCGGCCTTGTGCGTGCTGTCGGGGTCACCTGTGACCAGCGGGTGCCAGTCGGGCAGCGTCTTCTTCTGGAACAACAGCTTGTAGGCGCAGGTCGCGGGCATCCAGTAGGCGATCTTCGGCAGGGTCTTCGGCGTCAGGACCACGCATTCCGGGACATGCACTTTGCGGTTCGGATAGTCGCGGCACCGGCAGGTGTCGCCGTCGAACAGGCGGCAGGCAATGCGGGTATAGGCGACCTCGCCCGTGTCCTCATATTCCAGCTTGTTCAGGCAGCACTTGCCGCAACCGTCGCAGAGCGCCTCCCATTCGGCCTGAGTCATCTTGTTCAGGGGGACGGTTTCCCAGAACCGGGGGCGGAGCCCGGTCATGACGCGGACAGGATGGCGCGGGCCTGGGCGCAGTCGGCCTCCATCTGCGCGATAAGGGCGGGCAGGCCGTCGAACTTCAGTTCGGGGCGCAGGAAGTCCACCAGCGCGACGGAAAGGTGGTGGCCGTAGAGGTCGCCCTTGAAATCCATGAGATAGGTCTCGAGGTTCGGCACCTCGCCCGCGAACATCGGCCGCACGCCAAGGCTCGCAGCGCCCATGTAGGACCCGGCATGGGGGCCGGTCAGCACATCGACCTTCACCGCGTAGACCCCGAAGCGCGGAAGGTGCAGGCCGGTCAGCGCCATGTTTGCGGTGGGATAGCCAAGCTCGCGGCCCCGCTTCTCGCCATGGATCACTTCGCCCTCGATCCGGTGCAGGTGGCCCAGCATGGCGGCGGCGTCGCGGGGGCGCCCCTCGCTCAGCGCCTCGCGGATCGCGGTGGAAGAGACCTCGCGTCCGGCGATCTGGACCAGCGGCGCGATGGTGGTGTCAAAGCCGAAGCGGTCCCCCAGCGCGGCAAGGTCTCGGGCGGTGCCGGCGCGGCCCTTGCCGAAGCAGAAATCGGCGCCGACGACGACATGGGAAATCCCCAGCCCCTCGGCCAGCACGTCGCGGGCGAATTCCTCGGGCGTGAGCGCGGCAAGCGCGCGGTTGAACGGCAGCTGGAACAGGTGCTGCACGCCGAGCTTGGCCAGCCGGTTCGCCCGCGCCTCGGCGTTCATCAGCCGGAAGGGCGGGGCCTCGGGGGCAAAGACCTGACGCGGATGCGGCTCGAAGGTGACGATGCCGAGGGGGCCGCGACCGCGCGCGAGGTCGATCACCGACTGATGGCCGAGATGCACCCCGTCGAAATTGCCCATCGCGCAGGACATGCCCCGGGCGGCCGGATCAAGCCACTGGAAATCCTGATGAATCTGCATCCGCGCCCTTCAGGGGGCGTCTGCCCCGTCAGTCGAACTTGCGGCTGGGCGCCAGAACCAGCGCCTCGCCCTTCAGGACTACGGTTTTACCGACCGAGGCGAGGGTTTCAAGGGTCACCCGGCGTTTGGCGTGGTCGATGCCGGTAACGGTGACCTCGGCGCGCACCATGTCGCCGGGGCGGACGGGTGCCATGAACTTCAGGCTTTGCCCCAGATAGACCGTGCCATGGCCCGGAAGCTGTTCCCCGATCACCGCCGAGATCAGCCCGGCGGTCAGCATCCCGTGCGCAATGCGGCCCTCGAAGATCGTATCCTGGGCATAGGCGTCGTCGAGGTGGACAGGGTTCCGGTCGGTCGAGACTTCGGCGAACAGCTCTATGTCGCGGTCGGTGATGACCTTCATCAGATGGCGGGACATGCCGATCTCGATGTCCTCGATGCAGATCGTTCCGCGGGGCATGTTGTCGAGCATGGGGTCCGAATCCCTTCCGGTCATGCGGCACCCTAGCACGCGCTGCGACGCAGCACAATCGGTCACGCAAGAATTGTTCAATATGACTTTCGCATGCGAACGAATGTTGCCGCGATATCAGCGCAGGCGGCCCATGGCGTAGGTGGGCGACAGTTCCACCCCGTCGAGCCAGTCGTCCAGCCGGGCGGGATCGGGATTCTCCGGGTCGGGGCCGAAGCGGTCGGCTTCGAGCCCGCCGGTGATGAACAGCGTGTCCAGCCCCTCGCCGATCCCGCCCCGGATGTCGGTGAAAATCCCGTCGCCGATGCAGAGGATCGCGGGATCTGCCGGCGCGCCCGCCTCGGCCAGGCGGTGACGGGCAAGGTCGTAGATCGGCGGATGCGGCTTGCCGAA
>NZ_JBKBLV010000082.1:0-4214 GCF_046295235.1 Tabrizicola flagellatus | reverse complement strand
GTGCAGGCCGAGGGCCGGACATCGGCCGCCGCGCAGCGCGCGAACGTGCTCGGGACCGCGGGCGGGATCGGCAATGTCGGCCTTGGCTTCGCCCCCGTCCTGGCACCGTTCCGGGTCGCGATCAACGCGCAGCCGCTCTCGGTCGCGGCGCAGGATGCCGCCCTGAAGCAGGTTGACGCCGATCTCGTCAAGGAAGGCATACTGGCGCAGGCGGGGTCGGACGCGGTCGGTGCGAAGCTCGCGGCAGAGCTGAACTTCGAACGAACCTTCTGCCTGCCGACGCAAGGCATCGTGGTGAAGGGTTGCCTTGACCGCTGCAACACCTGCGAAGATGGCCGCCAGAAGTCCATCGCGCTCGACCTGGAACGCAAGGCGTTGGAAAACAAGCTTCTGGCCAAGCGGATCGAGCTTCTGGAGAAAAGTCACGAATACCGCTGCTGCCCCGTGGGTGAGGCGGAACCGGTCGACGCCTAGCCCTTCGGGCAAATGCAAAGGCCCCGGGGATCCGGGGCCTTCGTTTTCCTGGATGCCGGTGTCCGTCAGATACCCGCCTGGGCCCGCATCGCGTAAAGATCGGCCACCGCCTTGTCGGCCGCGTCCTTGTCCGAGTTGACGGCCGCCGCCTCGCAGGCATCGGCCACCAGCGCGTCCAGCGCCGCCGGAGTCAGCTCGTCCAGCGGCACGGCCTGTTCGGCCAGGACCGAAACGCCGGTGGCGCTGATCTCGGCGAAACCGCCGGTCACGACATAGGCTTTCGTGCCCTCGGCGCCGACCACCTTCAGAACCCCGGGGCGCAGCGAGGTGATGGTGGCCGCATGGCCCTCCATCGCCGTCATGTCCCCGTCAGCGCCGGGAATCTGGACCTCGGTCGCCGGGAAGGACGCAAGGCGCCGCTCCGGGCTGACGAGGTCGAATTGAACCGAGCTGGCCATCTTGCCCCCTTACGCCGCAGCTGCCGCGAGTTTGGCAGCCTTGGCTTTCACTTCCTCGATGTCGCCGACCATGTAGAAGGCGGCTTCCGGCAGGTGGTCGTACTCGCCGTTCACCACCGCCTTGAAGGACGCGATGGTCTTCTCCAGCGGCACCTGCACGCCGTCCGAGCCGGTGAACACCTTCGCCACGTCGAAGGGCTGCGACAGGAAGCGCTGGATCTTCCGGGCGCGGGCAACGGTCAGCTTGTCCTCTTCCGACAGTTCGTCCATGCCAAGGATGGCGATGATGTCCTGCAGCGACTTGTAGCGCTGAAGGATACCCTGCACCGAACGGGCGACGTTGTAGTGCTCTTCCCCGATGACCGCCGGGTCCAGCAGACGCGAGGTCGAGTCGAGCGGGTCCACCGCTGGGTAGATGCCCAGTTCCGAGATCGCACGCGACAGAACCGTGGTGGCGTCGAGGTGGGCGAACGAGGTCGCAGGCGCGGGGTCGGTCAGGTCGTCGGCCGGAACGTAGATCGCCTGCACCGAGGTGATCGAGCCCGCCTTGGTCGAGGTGATGCGTTCCTGCAGCGCGCCCATGTCGGTGGCCAGCGTCGGCTGGTAGCCCACGGCCGAAGGGATACGGCCCAGAAGCGCGGACACTTCCGAACCCGCCTGGGTAAAGCGGAAGATGTTGTCCACGAAGAACAGCACGTCCGTCCCGGACTGGTCGCGGAACTGCTCGGCCAGCGTCAGGCCGGTCAGCGCCACGCGGGCACGGGCCCCCGGGGGTTCGTTCATCTGGCCATAGACCAGCGCCACCTTGGAGGCGGACAGGTCGTCGATCTTGATGACGCCCGATTCGATCATCTCGTGGTAGAGGTCGTTGCCCTCGCGCGTCCGCTCGCCCACACCGGCGAAGACGGAATAGCCCGAGTGCACCTTGGCGATGTTGTTGATCAGTTCCATGATCAGAACCGTCTTGCCCACGCCGGCGCCGCCGAAGAGGCCGATCTTGCCGCCCTTGGCATAGGGCGCCAGAAGGTCGATGACCTTGATGCCGGTCACCAGGATCTGGCTTTCCGTGGCCTGTTCGCTGAAGGCAGGCGCGGGCTGGTGGATCGCCCGGGTTTCCTTGGCCACGACCGGGCCCTTTTCGTCCACCGGCTCGCCGATGACGTTCAGGATGCGGCCGAGGGTGGCATCACCCACGGGAACCGAGATCGGCGCGCCCAGGTCCTTGACCGGGGTGCCCCGCACCAGGCCCTCCGAGGCGTCCATGGCGATGGTGCGCACGGTGTTCTCGCCCAGGTGCTGCGCGACCTCGAGGATCAGGCGCTTGCCGTTGTTGGTGGTTTCCAGCGCGTTCAGGATCGCGGGCAGCGCGCCATCGAACTGCACGTCGACGACGGCGCCGATGACCTGCGTCACCTTGCCGGTGCCAGCGGATGCTTTCGGGGCTTTTGCCATTGTCTTTTACTCCGGGTTCGTCAGAGCGCCTCGGCGCCCGAAATGATTTCGATGAGTTCCTTGGTGATCGCGGCCTGACGGCTCCGGTTGTACTGGATCGTCAGCTTGTTGATCATGTCGCCGGCATTGCGGGTCGCGTTGTCCATCGCGGACATCCGCGCGCCCTGCTCCGAGGCGCCGTTTTCCAGAAGGGCGGTGAAGATCTGCGTGGCCACGCCGCGCGGCAGAAGGTCGGCCAGGATCGCCTCTTCCGAGGGTTCGTAGTCGTACAGCGCCGAGGCGCCGGTCGCTTCGAACTTGGCCGGGATCACCTGCTGTTCGGTCGGGATCTGGCTGATCACCGACTGGAAGCGGTTGTAGAAGATCGTCACCACGTCGGCCTCGCCGGCCTCGAAGGCCGCCATGACCTCGCGCGCGATGGCCTGCGCATTGGCATAGCCCACGCGCTTCACTTCGCTCAGATCGACATGGCCGACGAAGGCATTGCCCCAGTCGCGCTTCAGCTGCTCGCGGCCCTTCTTGCCGACGGTCAGGATCTTCACCGTCTTGCCCGCCGCCGCCAGCTCGCTGGCACGGGTGCGCGCCAGCTTGACGATGGACGAGTTGAAGCCGCCGCAAAGGCCGCGCTCCGAGGTCATCACCACCAGAAGATGCACATGATCTTTGCCGTTCCCGGCCAGAAGCTTCGGCGCGCCTTCCCCGGTGCCGACGCCGGCGGCCAGCGCCGACATCACCGCCGTCATCCGCTCGGCGAAGGGTCGGGCGGCCTCGGCAGCCTCCTGCGCCCGCCGCAGCTTGGCTGCGGCGACCATCTGCATCGCCTTGGTGATCTTCCGCGTGTTCTTCACGCTTCCGATCCGGTTCTTGAGGTCCTTCAGGCTGGGCATCTGCCTACTCCTTCAGGGCGCTTCAAGCGAAGGTCTTGGCGAAGGCGTCGAGTTCCGCGCGGATGGCCTTTTCCAGATCGCCCGCCACCTTGCGGTCGTTCTTGGTGATGTCGTCCAGCAGCGCCTTGCCCTTGGTGCGCAGGTGCTGCAGCAGACCCGCCTCGAACCGGCCCACGTCCTTGACCGCGATCTTGTCGAGATAGCCGTTGGTGCCGGCGAAGATCACGCAGACGATCTCGGCGTTGGTCATCGGCGAATACTGGTTCTGCTTCATCAGCTCGGTCAGGCGCGCGCCGCGGTTCAGGAGCGCCTGGGTCGAGGCGTCGAGGTCGGAGCCGAACTGCGCGAAGGCCGCCATTTCGCGGTACTGCGCCAGTTCCAGCTTCACCTTGCCCGCAACCGACTTCATCGCCGAGGTCTGGGCCGAGGAGCCCACGCGCGACACCGACAGACCGGTGTTCACGGCCGGACGGATGCCCTGGTAGAACAGTTCGGTTTCCAGGAAGATCTGGCCGTCGGTGATCGAGATCACGTTGGTCGGGATATAGGCCGACACGTCGCCCGCCTGGGTTTCGATGATCGGCAGCGCCGTCAGCGAACCGGCGCCGAAATCCTCGTTCAGCTTGGCCGAACGCTCCAGCAGGCGCGAGTGCAGGTAGAACACGTCGCCCGGATAGGCCTCGCGCCCCGGCGGACGACGCAGCAGCAGCGACATCTGGCGATACGCGACGGCCTGCTTGGACAGGTCATCGTAGATGATCAGCGCATGGCGGCCGTTGTCGCGGAAGTATTCCGCCATGGCGGTCGCCGAATAGGGCGCCAGGAACTGCATCGGCGCCGGGTCCGAGGCGGTGGCGGCCACGACGATCGTGTAGGCCATGGCGCCGGTCTCTTCCAGCTTCTTCACCAGCTGGGCAACGGTGGACCGCTTCTGCCCGACCGC
>NZ_JBKBLV010000081.1:0-4246 GCF_046295235.1 Tabrizicola flagellatus | reverse complement strand
AAGGATGCCTCGTCAGGGAGGACAAGATGACGCAATCCGATCCCACGGGGGCAAACCCCATGCAGGGCGTTCTGCCCTATATCGCCATGGCGGGCCGCACCGCCGAGGCGATGGATTTCTACGCCCGCGCCTTCGGGGCGGAAGATATCGGGCGGATGCCGTTCTACGATGGCAGCCCCGGCGTGATGCACGGGCAGGTGCTGATCAACGGCGGCGCGCTGATGATGACCGACAGCACGATGAACCCCGGCGGGGCCGAGGTGCGAGGCATCCAGCCGGGCTTTGGCCATCTTCAACTGGTGGTCGCGGACGGCCGGATGTGGTGGGACCGCGCGATTGCCGCGGGCTGCACGGTGCTCACCCCCTACGCCCGCCAGCCCTGGGGCGACGACTGGGGGATGGTGCAGGATCCCTTCGGGCTCAAGTGGGGCATCATGCAGGATGGCGCGCCCGAGAGTGCTACATGACCACGCCTGCGTCCGCCGTGCTGACGTCGCAGCAGATGGTGGCCGCGCCGGCCAGTGCGGTCTGGGCCGCGTTGACGACGCCCGACCTGATGCAACGCTGGATGCTGGTGCCCGCTGCCATCGTTCCGAACGCGCCGCTCGCGCCCGGCGCCCTGGTCGAATGGCGCGACGCCGATCAGAACCCCTATCTGGTTGGCACCGTCACCGCTTGCGATGCCGGGCGCCGCTTGACGGTGGAACTGCAGGACCGTTCCTGGCCACGGCCCGCGCGGCCGGGCGAGGTCACCTGGTCCTTCGAACTGACCGAAGCGGACGGCGCCACCCGGATCGACTATCGCCTCGGCGACCTCGCCATCGACCCCGATGCGCAGGACTGGATCGAGGCCTATCGCGACGCGGACGAACCCGCGCGGCTTGCGGCCGTCGTGCACGAGCTGCTGTCGTGAGCCCGCTTCTCATCACGTGTCTGTGCGGGTCTTTGCGATTGCGAATCAGCGCCGAGCCGATTTCTGCCTTCTACTGCCACTGCGCGGATTGCCGCGCTGCGAACGGGGCAGCCTATGTCGGCGTGGCACTCTACCCGTCTTCGGCGGTAGAGGTCGTCGCGGGCACGGTGGCCACCTACGCCATCCGCAATTTGCCGCGCAGCTTTTGTCCGTCCTGCGGGGCGCGCATGTTCGCCCGCGTTCCGGACGACGACATCACCGGGATCGTCGCGGAACGCCTGCCAGAAGGCGCCTTCCATGCCGACTTTCACGTCCACTGCCGGGAAGCGATCGCCCCGGTGCGCGATGCCCTGCCGCATTATGAAGCCCTGCCACCGGCCTTCGGCGGCGATGAGCGAACCGTCGATTGGTAAAGGATAACACTCATGATCCCCAAGAACACGATCTGCATCTGGTACGACACCGAGGCCGAAGCTGCCGCGCGCTTCTACGCATCGGTCTTTCCCGACAGCGAAGTGACCGCCGTCATCCGCTCGCCGATGGACAACCCCGGCAACAAGGCGGGCGACGTGCTGGTGGTCCAGTTCACCGTCTGCGGCATCCCCTGCATCGGGCTCAATGGTGGGCCGGCCTTTCCGCAGACCGAGGCCTTCTCGTTCCAGATCGCCACCGACACGCAGGAAGAGACCAACCGCTACTGGAACGCCATCGTCGGCAACGATGGACAGGAAAGCGAGTGCGGCTGGTGCAAGGACCGCTGGGGCGTCAACTGGCAGATCACGCCGCGCACGCTCACCGAGGCGCTGGCCGCGGGCGGCGAGGAGGCGCGGCGTGCCTTCGCCGCCATGATGACGATGCAGAAGATCGACGTCGCCGCCATCGACGCCGCGCGGCGGGGGTGAGGGTTGACCATCTCCATCCACTTCAGCATCGATGTGCCGGACCTTGCGGCGGGGCTGCATTTTTACGACGCCGTGTTCGGTTTCGCCGAGATCGCGCGGCCATTTCCGACCATGGCCGTGTGTGACGCCGGCAACGCCACGCTCTGCCTGCACGAGAAACCCGAAGGCTCGGCCCCGGCGCCGGGGAGCGCCGACCGGCGGCGCTATGCGCGCCACTGGACGCCCGTGCATCTCGACCTGCATGTGCCGGCGCTCGACCCCGTTCTGGCGCGCATCCGCGCCGGGGGCGGAACGGTCGAGCGCGAATTCCGCGGCGCAGGCCCGAAGGACGTGGCCTTCTGCAGCGATCCGTTCGGTCACGGGTTCTGCGTCATCGAAGACGCACCTTCCGAGCACAAGCTTATGAATCCTGAGACAGCACAGTCATGACGCGATTGCCCCCGCACCCCGCGAGCCCGCCCCGGATCGTCGAATGGCCGGAGCGAAGCTACGCCTTCATTGCCCATCGGCTGCCACTCGCCGACGTCGGCCCTGCAGTGGCCGACGGCTTCGCCAGGGTCGAGGACTGGCTTCGGCGTCGCGGCCTTGCGCCGGCCGGGGTACCGTTCCTGCGCTATCGGCGGATCGACATGGCGGGGACGCTCGACATCGAAACCGGTATCCCGGTCGAAGGTGCGGGCGTGGCGGAAGCACCGATCGGCTTCGACCGCCTCCCTGCCGGCCGCTATGCAGGACTTCTCTGGAGCGGCCCATACGACAGCCTCGTCGCCGGAAATGCCGAACTCATCGCCTGGGGCGGGCGGGAGCGCATCGCCTGGGACATGACCCCGAGTCCCGAGGGCGATCGGTTCGGCGCGCGGCTGGAGCCCTTTCTCGTCGGCCCGGCGCAGGAACCCGATCCCGCGAACTGGCTGACCGAGATTGCGATCCGCATCGCCGAGGACGAGACCGGACACTCTGACGAACGACTATTGCCCGTACCCCCAAGTGAGCATTCGGCATGACCACCGATTATAAGCCCGACGCCTACACATCTCTGTCGCCCTATCTGATCGTCGATGGTGCCGAGGCAACAATCGCCTTCCTGAAGGCGGCCTTCGGCGCGGTGGAACTGCGTCGCTTCCTGCGCGGCGACGGCACCGTAATGCATGCCGAACTGCGCATCGACGACAGCGTCCTGATGCTGAGCGACCCCAATCCCCCCGGCTGGCCAGCGATGCCATCCCACGTGCATCTCTACGTGCCCGACGTGGACGCTACCTATCGCAGAGCGCTCGCTGCCGGGGCCGTTTCGGTTCAGGAGCCGTCCCGAAAGGATGACGCCGACAAGCGTGGCGGGGTCAGATATGGCGGCGCAACGACCTGGTGGATCGCCACGCAGGTCGGCACGGCTGCCCGCTGAACGGATGAGAGACAACGCCGCAGTCACGCGGCAGACACGAGGTGCAAGATGGCCCGTCTGGTCTTTGGAATGAACATGTCGCTCGACGGCTATGTCGATCACGACGCTTTCGGGCCTAGCCCGGCGCTTTTCCGGCATTTCGTCGCCGAGACGGCGGCGCAGGCCGGCAGCCTCTACGGCCGGCGGCTCTACGAGCTGATGCGCTACTGGGACGAGGACCAGCCCGGCTGGGGGCCCGACGAGGCAGCCTTTGCCGCGGCCTGGCGGCGGCAGCCGAAATGGGTGGTGTCGCGCACGCTCACGGAGGTCGGGCCGAATGCGACCCTGCTCGGCGCCGATCTTGAGGCCGAGGTCAGGGCGCTGAAATCCGCTCAGAAAGGCGAGATCGAGGTCGCCGGCCCGACCTTGGCAGCCGACCTCGGCGACCTCGGCCTGATCGACGAATACCGGATCTATCTGCACCCGGTCGCGCTCGGCCGCGGCACGCCCTTCTTCGCGCGCGCCCGCCCGCGGCTTCAACTGATGGCGACGGAGGTGATCGACGGCGCAGTGATACGGCTGCGCTATGAACCCGCCTGAAGGCCCGGCATCGACAGGACCGGCGACAAGGAAGGACCGCTTACCATGCAGGGCAAGACTCACTAGAGTCAGGACTCGTTGTCGCGTCATAGCCAGAACATGACGGTTGCGGCCAAGGCGATCGCCGAGAGGAAGACCTTCGGGCATCTGTCGTATCGGGTGGCGACCCAGCGCCAATCCTTCAGACGCCCGAACATGATTTCGATCCTGTTGCGGCGTTTGTAGCGGCGCTCGTCGTGCTTGATGGGCTTGCTACGCGACTTCCGGCCGGGAATGCAGGGCTTTATCCCCTTGTCTTTCAACGCTTCCCTGAACCAGTCGGCATCATAGTGAACCGCGCCGGGTTTGCCGGAGGCTCCAACTCCTGAGTAGGATGGAGCATCATGAGCAAGACAACGAACAAGTTTTCCCCTGAAGTGCGCGAACGCGCCGTGCGGCTGGTCCTCGACA
>NZ_JBKBLV010000080.1:0-4531 GCF_046295235.1 Tabrizicola flagellatus | reverse complement strand
TCCAATCCCGCGTTTCGGTCTTCCCACGGCCGGGATTGATCCGGCCCTTGCTGTCGCGGCTACCCCATCCTGCCGTCACCCGAAGGTCGGTTGCCGAAATGCCGCCAAGAACGCGCAGATGTTCGGCAACGCTGCCGCTGGTAACCCCGGGCACATCGACCTCGGTATCTAGCAACGCTGCAACCTTCGCACCGAGGGCGACCGAGGTGTCGAGCAGCGTGCGTTCGTTCGGCAGTGGCACGCGAGGCCAGTCGATGGCGACGCCGTCGGCGTTGTCGCCCAGATACTGCGGCGAATAGGTGATCGCGAGGGCATGACGCCATGGTGCTGCTGCTGCGTCGGCATCCGTGTCGGGATCCGGGAGTCCCAGATGTGACAGCCAGGAGCGCGCGTGCGCGGAAAGGTTCGCCGCCGTCGCACCGGCCAGCATACCGTGCGCCGGGTCGTGCTTCTGAACGGGGAAGTAATAGGAGTGCCCACGCTGCGCATCGTTGTCGCCGAGACAGCGCGTGAAGAAGACTGGCGGCCCCTCGGGGTCCGCAACTCCCGAAGGCCGGGACATCAGGAACTCGTTTCCACCGGAGAACTGCGTCCAGAGCTGCGGACGCGGCTCGTTCCAGATGGGACGCACGTCGGTGAAGTAGGCATGCCGCACATCGAAGGGACGCACGACGTAGCGGACGATCTTCTTGTCCTCGAACGCAGCGGCGGCGAGCGCCTTGGTGCGAGCCTCCTTGGCCTTGTAGCGGGCGGCATCCTTGGCCAGCGGGTGCCCCATCAGTTCGAATGCCGGCCAGTCGATTCCCTTGTCGAAATAGGTCGTCATGCGCGCGGCGAGGGCGGCGCGGTCGATGTCGATCAGGGCCCCGCCGCGCTTTTCCATCAGTCCGTTGATCGGCTCGAGGACAGCCAGATCGGGCAACCTCGGCCAAGCCAGATAGGTGCTGCCCACGTCGCGCGGCCGGAAAGACAGCCGGTTCCACGGTTGAGGGTCCGCAACCTCGTATTGGTCATCGAAGGGTGTGACAGCGAGGCTGTCGATGAGTTCTTGGCGTTTCGATGTGCCCCAGAAGTCGCGGTAGGTGACCACAGTAGCTTCAGACGGCTCGGAACGCTTCAAGAACAGGCCTACTGCTGTCCCCAAGCGTATTCCCGCTCGATTGTAGGGTGTTGAGAATACCGAGGGGTCAGGATCACCGGAGGGCGTTCGTTTCCCGGTCTCTCGAGAGTCCCCATTCAGCGAGTCAATCCAAATGCGGTCGAACTGCTTCAGTAGGCTCTCACGCGCAACGACAAAGGATGGGTCACCCAAGTAGGAGTAGCTCGAAATGTAGCAGATAAGACCACGGCCGGTGGCAGCGATCCTGCGTTCAGCGATGCGCAGGAAACGGACATAGAACTCATCGAGATTGAACTTCTTGATCTTCCATTTCGATTGCAGGCCTTCTTTATAGGGCTCTACGAGCCCTGCTTCCTCCTCCGGACTGGTCCCGGCAAACGCGTTGTAGGGCGGATTGCCGATGACCACGAGGATCGGCACGTCGCGTTTCACATGCTCGGCCTGGTCGCGCTCCTGTTCCAGTTCGGGGAACAGAGGCAACGTTGCTTTGGGCCCCGCGGGCGGCTCCCATCCGGTCAGCGCGTTCGTCAGGTAGATGGCCGGTCGCTCGCCCTTTGCCGGGTCAACGGGCGCGCCCAACCCGGCGAGCAGGTTGCCCACCTGCCAGTGCGCGATGACAAAGGGCGCCGACATGATCTCGAAGCCGAACACGCGCTCGCGGGCCGCTTCCTGAACATCCTGACCGATCAGCGCGTCCTCGCCCTTGGCGCGGAGCGTCTCCTCGATCTTACGCAGCACCTCCACGACATAGGCGCCGGTGCCGCAGCAGGGGTCGAGGACGTAGACATTCTTGTCGGCCAGCCCGTCTGCGATGCCGAGCTCGGTACGCAGAACGGTGTCCACCCGCTCGACCATGTAGCGGACAATCTCGCGGGGCGTGTACCAGACCCCCATCTCCTTGCGCAGATCGGGGTCGAACGCCTCGAGGAACGGCTCGTAGAAGTGCTGGACCGCCTCGCCGCTGTCGAAGGTCTTGAAGAAGGCAGTTCGGTCGACGCGGTTCAGCGCCTCGCCGGTTCGGTCGAGAACGCCCATCAATCCGAGCGGGGCGAGGCGGCTCGGCTTCGCTACCTCCTCGAACAGCGAGCGGATCATCGGCACGGTCATGATGTAGCCCGCCGACTTCCAGTCGAACTTGCCCGAGCCGCCGCCCCTGGCCCAGATCACCCAAGCGGAGAAGACGCCATAGAACAGCGTCTGGACGAGGGTGGACCGGAAGAAGTGCTCACCCTTCTCGCCCTCGAACTTGATGCCGAGCGCGGTTTCGAGAGCGGTGCGCAGCGGCGCGAGCGTCTTCCCGTCCTTTTCCTCCAGCGTCGCCAGCGCATCGCGCGCATAGGACGCGAGGAACCACGCAATGTCCTCGGGCCGCGTCAGAGGCGCGGCGTTCATCATGACGCGCCGCAGGAACTCGCCCAGATGCGTTCCCTGCTCCTTGGCCGATTTCACCGGGTGCGCGGCCATCGACCAGAAGCTCGGCTCGTCCACTGCCAGACTGAAGAACTCGCGTTCGACCGGCTTCCCGGCGTCATCTTCCCCGATCAGGCGAAACTCGCGGTAGTTGGTAACGAGCACCAGCCGATACCGGTCGAAATATTTGGTTGCCTGCTTCCCCTTGGCAGTCTGCCAGTTCTTGTCCGCGAGGGGCTTGACCTCGATGACGCCGCGCTCAGGGATCTCCCCCTGACCCGGTTTTGGCGCACCCTTGCTGCACTGCTTCCTGCTGTACAGTCCGAAATCCGGGTGACCTGCGCCCTGGTTCCGCAGTTGTCCGTTGCAGATCACCTGCGGGTCGAGAAGCTTGCCAAGCTCGTTCAGCAGGTTCTCCAGCGCCGAGTAGTAAGACGTCTCGCTGGTAGCGCCGCCCGTGCTACGGATCTCGGCCATGCGCTGGAAATAGGTACGAACAGCAGTTTCAACGGGCGACACTATCTTCTCTCCAAATCGGCGCGGCCTTTCGCACTCAACCGTCACACGACCGAATCTATCCGTGGTCTCAGTGATTTGCGAGCCTTTTCAACGATTCCCAAACGTTCTGAATAGGCATCTGACATCGGCCGCGCGAGACTCGCGGGCATGCGGACCTTCCTCCATCGCCTTCTCGGCCTCGCGCGCGCTCGCGGCTTCGATGCTGCGGGTGGCGGGCGGCGTTGGGAGGGGGCGCGGACGGTCGACGGGCTGAACGCCGCGATCCTGGCGGGCGCGACCACTGCGGCGCGGCGGGCCGGATGGTATGCGCGGAACAACCCGTGGGTCGCGGCGGCGGTGGACAGCCTGGTCGGCAATGTCGTGGGCGCCGGGATCAAGCCGCAGTCCAGCCATCCCGACCGGGCGGTGCGCGAGCGGCTGCAGGCGCTCTGGCTGCGCTGGACCGACCACGCCACCCCGGATGGGCTGGCCGATTTCTACGGGCTGCAGGCCATGGCCGTGCGCGCGATGGTCGAGAGCGGCGAGAGCTTCGCCCGGCTCCGCGTAGCCAGCGATGCCGTAATCCCCCTCCACCTCGAGCTTCTGGATCGCGAGCAGGTTCCCATGGACCTGCACCGCGAGATCGGCGGCGGGGCGCGGATCCGCGCGGGCATCGAGTTCGATGCCGCCGGTCGCCGGGTCGCCTACCGGGTGTTGTCCTCCCGCCCGGGCGATCCGCTGGGGTCTCTCCGCATGGACCCGCTCCGCGTCCCCGCCGCCGATTGTTTGCACCTGTTCAAGCCGCTCGCCGCGGGTCAGTTGCGCGGAATTACCTGGCTCGCGCCCGTGCTGCTGCGGCTGCACGAGCTCGACCAGTTCGAGGACGCGGCGCTGGTGAAGGCCAAGGTGGCGGCGCTGTTCACCGGCTTCATCACCGATCCCGACGGCACGGCGGGCGGGCTCTCGGGCACCAACAGCGGCGGCGCCCTGACTGTCGGCATGGAGCCCGGCAGCCTGATCCCCCTGCCGCCCGGCACCGACATCCGGTTCTCCAACCCCACCGAGCACGACGCCTATGCGCCTTTCGTGAAGAACCACCTGCGCGCCGTCGCGGCCGGGCTCGGCTTGCCCTACGAGCTGGTCTCGGGCGACCTGGAAGGAGTCACCTATTCCTCGATCCGGGCGGGCCTCATCGAGTTCCGCCGCCGCGTCGAGCAACTGCAGCACAACGTTGTGGTGCATCTGTTCTGCCGTCCGGTCTGGGAGCGGTTCGTGCGGCTGGCGGTGCTGACCGGCGATCTGCCCGCGCGGGACTTCGACCGGAACCCGGACGCCTATCTCGGATGCGAATGGCTGCCGCCGAAGTTCGACTACGTCGATCCGATGAAGGACGTGCAGGCCGAGATCATGGCGATCGGCGCGGGGCTCAAGAGCCGGTCCCAGGCGATCTCCGAGCGCGGCTACGACGCCGAGCAGGTGGATGCGGAGATCGCCGCGGACCGC
>NZ_JBKBLV010000079.1:0-4613 GCF_046295235.1 Tabrizicola flagellatus | reverse complement strand
GCGCCGATCTGATCGCAATGGCCGAGGAGGCCTGGGGTGCGCCCCTGCCCGACTGGATCCGCGCGCTGGCCATCGCCTGCGGGCGCACAAGCCAGTCGAAGGTCGCGGCCCAGCTGGACCGGTCGCCTGCCGTCGTCTCGACGGTCCTGCGCAAGAAATACGCCGGGTCCTATGAGCGGATCGAGGAACGGGTGCGCGGCATCCTGATGGATGGCCGCATCGACTGTCCCGCGCTCGGGCAGCTTCCGAGCCACGAGTGCCAGGACTGGCGCGAGAAAGCGAAGGTCTTTGCTGTCGGCAACCCGACCCGCACCCGCATGTACCGGGCCTGCCACCGTTGCCCGATCTTCAGGAAGGACGCCGAGGCATGAGCGCCATCACCCGTGAGATCCCCGACATTGGCCGGGTCGAGATGCTGACGGTCCCGACCATCGACCGGATCATCGGCGCATACGTCACGATGACGGGGCTCAGCACCGCCGACCTGCTTGGACCGAGCAAGGCCCCGGCCATCACGGCCTACCGGCACGAGCTGATGTTCGTGATCCGCAGGCTCGACCCAGCTGCGTCCTTCACGCTGATTGGGCGCTTTATGGGCGGGCGGGACATGGCGACAGTCCGTGAGGCCATCGCCAAGGTCGAACGGCGGCTTCAGCGTGAGCCTGGATACGCCAGCGAGCTGGAGGCCCTGGTTCGCCAGATCGTGTCGCTTGCGCAGGACGACGTCGTCCGCCCGTCTGCCCGCTCCAAGCCCTGGCAGCTGCTTGCCGCCTGCTCGGTCCTGCGCGACCAGCAGATGACCGATGCCGAGGCCCGCAAGGCCGCACTGACCTTCCTTCAGCAGCTGGAGGCCGTGCATGGCTGACGTCCGCCCCTTTACCCAGCGCGAGATGATGGAACAGGCCAGCCGCGCCGTGGGCCGCGTCCTGCGCGACGACCTACGCGGGATCACCACGCTGTCGATCGACGACATAACGGCCATGACCGGCACGCTTCTGGCCCTTGGCCTGATCGCGACCCCGCCGGGCGAAACCCCGCCCGAGCAATTGATTTTCACCGCATCGACCACCCAGACCAAGGAGGCCGCAGATGGCCAGTGAGTTCAGTCCCGCCCCGATCCCCGACCGCATCGTCGATGTCGGCGGCACCCCGCACATGCGAGACAGCAAAGGGGCGCTTGTCCCCCTGAATATGGTCAAGCCGCAGGACCAGCTTCAGGACGAGCTGGTCAGGAAGATCATGGGCTATGCCATCGCGCTTTCCGAACAGGTCTCTCGGTTCAAGGCTCACACTTTCGACGACATCGGCGGCTTCGAGGCCCTGCTCGCCCAGGAGTACGACGCGAAGATCGGTGGGACGAAGGGCAACAAGACCATCATGAGCTTCGACGGCCTGTTCAAGGTTCAGGTTCAGGTCGCCGACAACGTCGTCTTCGGTCCAGAGCTGCAGATCGCCAAGGCACTGGTCGACGAGTGTCTGAACGAGTGGGCCGAGGGTGCGCGCGACGAGATCCGCGCCATCGTCACCCGCGCCTTCAACACCGACAAGGAAGGCCAGATCAACCGGTCGGAGATCTTCATGCTCCTGCGGCTGGAGATCGAGGACGAACGCTGGCAGCGCGCAATGAAGGCGATCCGCGATGCCATGCGGATCGTCGGGTCCAAGACCTATGTTCGCTGCTACCGCCGCGAGACCTTCGACGGTCCATGGCAGGCGGTCAGCATCGACCTGGCGAAGGCGTGAGCGTCATGGCCGAGGCCTTCGCTTTCGTCCTCGCCTGCACAGCCTTCGGCATTCTGCTCGGCCGCAGCTGGGACGCTGCGGCCCTGGCCTTGTGTCTGATCCTTCTGATCGCGGTCACCCGGATCGCGACATGACCTCATCCCGGGCGGGCTGTCCGCCCGGGTTCACCCCGCGCCATCCGGCGCTGCCATGAAAGGAAGACCTGCAATGTCTGCATCGAAATCTGACCTGATCAAGAACGTCGCCTACCGTCTGAACATGTCGGAAGCCGAAGCCGCAAGGTCAGTCGACGCTGTTCTGGACGGAATCAGCACGTGGGCCAAGGACGACAAGCTGATCATCCGGGGCTTCGGCACCTTCGAGATGAAGACCCGCGCTGCGCGCACGGGCCGGAACCCGCAGACCGGCCTGCCGGTCGAGATCCCGGCGTCGACATCGCTGACCTTCAAGGCCGCGAAGTCGAAGGCCTGAAAGAGCTCCGCCGCGCCTTGGCTGCAACCCGGGGCGCGGCGGTGAAGGCAGGCGGCCGGCCTGCGAGGTGAAGACCCGGCCAACCCAGAACCTTCAACCCCTGCTTAAAGGACATTTGACATGAACGCTGCCGCAATCGCGACCTCGATCCTGATCGCCCTGCTGAAGACCAGCGGCGAGGGCGGGACCATCCAGCTTCCCTATGACACCACCGAAGCCTGCGAGGCCGCAGGGGAGCGCCTGGAAGCCCAGTTCGAAGCGCTGGTGCTGGAGGATCGCGACCAGAACCCGGTCGAGGGCCACCCGCGCGTCGTCTGGACCTGCTTCGACCCGCAGAACTGATCGCCGTGCCCCCGGCCCCACGCCGGCCGGGGGCGCTGCCAACTCCGGAGATCACCATGGTTGCCTACAGCTTTCAGCCGCGCTTCATCGAGCCGATCCGCCAGGGTTTCAAGACCCAGACGATCCGCGCCATCGGCCAGCGCCGCCACGCCCGCCCGGGTGAGCTTCTGCAGCTCTACTCTGGCATGCGGACCCGGCACTGCGAGCGCATCCTGCCCGACACTCCCTGCCTGGAGGTGATGCAGGTCGAGATCCAGTTCCGCGCGGGCGAGATCGCCCGGATCGTCACCGACGGCGCGCCGATCCGCGACCTGGACGCCTTTGCGCTGCGGGACGGATTCGCCGATGCCGTCGACATGTCGGCCTTCTGGCGCGACCACCACCCGCAGGTCACTTCAGCAGGCTTCAATGGCGTCCTGATCGAATGGGCCCGCCCGGCCGAGACGATGCAGGTGGCGGCATGAGCATTCTTCGCCCTCAGCGCCTAATTCAGAAGTGGCCGATGACAAGAATGGCCATGGACCCGATCGCAAAGCACTTAATCCCCGGCTTTGCCGCCATCCGTGATCCGGCTGGGCTTGATGGCCTGGTAGGAAGCCTTCCCGGACTGCAACGGCTGATGAACGAGCGCCTAGAGCCGATGGCCGTCATCGACCGCAAGGTCTGGGTGAGCCAGATCTACGACGTGTTCGATGAAGCCGTCCGGGTCGGTCTGTTCAAGGCGTATGGCTCTCAATCCTTTGTGCTGTCGGAAAGCGTTGTCGCTGAGCTGTTGAGAACCGACCTGGCCGACATTCAGATCGGAGATATCAGGGTCCCGTTCCCAGCCTTCTACTGCGCCTTTAGCCGCCCAGTCATGCTGTCGGGCAGAGAGCTTGAAGGTGTCTACTTCCGGCATCAAGACGAGACGTCGCTATCGATGACACTGTGTGCTGTCGAGGATCGTGACGGCGCGCCTGACTGGGCCATCGAGCCAACCTTTTCTGTCACCCTCGATCCGACATCAGGATTTACCCTTGCGGAATGTCTGGACCATGAGATTGCTCGCGTAAGGCAAGACGGAGCGAAGCTGAGGTCGGAGCTGGAAGATGGCATCGACGCGACGGCAGTCGACGAAGTCAATTTGGCAGTCATGCCATCCACTTCGCAAGAGAGGCTGGCAGACGAACTTAACGCAGCCAGAGGGTTCGTCGGAGAAGCCATCGCTCTCGCGCTGAACTGCCTTTGCCTGCTGACCGCCCTGCCCGAGAAAATGGTCACTCCCAGCGTCGTCTGGCCGCGACCCTTCCAACCGCGACCGGGCACGGCTCACAAGACCGAAAGGGGGGCGCTGCCAGTCCGCTTCGTGGACTTTGGACGCGGGGAGGGAAGCGGCGAAGGCACCGGCGGCGGAAGCAGTCCCCGGGCACACTGGCGGCGTTCTCACTGGCGGCGACAACCCTACGGCCCAGTCAGGGATCGGGCCTATCGCCCGAAGTGGATCCGGGGAACGATTGTCAACCCCGGTCACGGACCGGCCGCCGAGGCCAGCGTCTATCGGGTGAACGAATGACCCGCGCGCTGCAGAAGCTCGTGCATGTCGGCTGCCGCGAGCTCGGGATCGACGGCGAAACCCGGCGCGATCTGCAGCTGGTCGTGACCGGCAAGGCCAGCATGCATGACATGGACGAGGCCGACCTGACGAAGCTGGTCGCTGCCCTGAAGGAGCGCGGGTTCAAGCCGCATGCCGGTAAGGCCCGGGCCAAGCGCCCGGCGGCGAAGCGCGCGGACGTCCGGTTCGCCCATGTCCTTTGGGGCAAGCTGCACAAGGCCGGGGCCGTCACCCAGGGCGGCGCCAAGGGGCTGAACGCCTTCATCCGCGCCCGGTTCGAGAAGAGCTGGGGCGCAGCCACCTTCGATATCGACACCATGCAGGACCATCGCCAGATCGCCACCCTGATCGAGGCGCTGAAGGGCATGTGCGCAAGGGCGGGGGTGGAGCTGTGAAGAAGCCCGTCGCCTATGTCACCGATCATGCCGTCCTGCGCCACCTGGAGAGGGTGCAGGGCATCGACATC
>NZ_JBKBLV010000078.1:0-4637 GCF_046295235.1 Tabrizicola flagellatus | reverse complement strand
CGTCACCCACGAGGTTCCTTCGAATTCGACCCGGAAGATCAAGATACCCAATGCCTGCATAGGCTTGGGCATCACCTGCATAAGTCCCTACGAAATGCTGCGGCGCGAACGCGCCCGGTTTGTCCTCGGGCCAGCACCGAGGGCGGCATGAGTGCGGAATGGTATCCGGGGATCAAGACCTTCTGCGCGCATTGGCGTCATGCGCCGATGCTGCAGCAGACGTTCGAGACCCTCCAGCAAACCTTCGCCGAGGGGAACGACGCCTGCATCGACGCTTCAAAGGGTCTCGTCGAATGCGCCTGCCGCGTGATCATTGAAAACCTCGACGATCCGGCCAATCCGATCAAGGAGTGGAAGGACAGCCCGATCAAGGCCGACACCCCGACTTTCAAGGATTGGGTTTCAGGCGCGCTTCGCCTGCTCGAACTGACGGAGAGCCGCGACGATCCCTTCAGCAAGCTCCTGTCGCAACATTTCAAGCTGGTTGACGAGCTGGGACGATTTCGAAACATGGCAGGGCCGATCAGCCATGGGAAAGAGGGGTTCGCCCAGAAGCTCTCGTCCCATCACAGGCGTGCGGCCATCCTGGCGGCCGATGCCCTCGTGAGCTTTCTCCACGAGGCCTATCTCGAGCGCGAACCTGACCCCGTCACCACTCTTGAGCCGTACGAACGTTTCCCGAAATCGAATGCCCTCATCGACTCTCATGTGGTTGCGGAAGCAACGGGCAATGATGACGGATGGCTGGAGGTCACGCTGCATCTCCCCGGAGACGAGACGCTCGACATCGCGATTGAACCTTCGCGCTTGCTTTTTGGCGTTGACCGTGAAGCCTACAAATATGTGCTGGGTTTGTGCCGCGATGCGCCAATGCCTCCTGCGGACAGTGATGCAGAGGAGGCGGCATAATGGCCACTTTGACCGAGGCACAGGTTGAAGGCGTCCTGCTCGATCAACTCGGAGGGCTTGGATACAGTCTCCTGAACGACGCGGTTTCTGGCCCCGACGGCAGCGCACCCGAGCGGGAGGCGTATTCAGACACCTTCCTCGTTGCGCGGCTGCGGGATGCGATGGCCCGGCTGAACCCCCAGATCCCAGAGGATGCGCGCGAGGATGCGCTGCGGCGGGTGGTGGCCTCCGACAGACCCTCGTTGATCGAGGAAAACCGGCGGCTGCATCGGTTAATGGTCGAAGGCGTGCCGGTCGAATACCGGGCAGAGGACGGCACGATCCGCGGAGATGCCGTGCGACTGCTGGACCCCGAGGACGGGCTGAACGACTGGCTGGCCATTGCGCAATTCACGGTGATCGAGAACGGCAACAACCGGCGCCCGGATGTGGTGGTGTTCTTGAACGGCTTGCCAGTGGGTGTGATCGAAGTGAAGAAGCCGGGGGCCGAGACCGCGACCCTCGGCGCGGCCTTCAATCAGCTGCAGACCTACAAGGCGCAGATCCCGTCACTCTTCCGTGCGAATGCCGTGCTGGTCACGACCGACGGTATCCAGGCCCGCATCGGCTCGCTGACTGCCGATCTGGAGCGCTTCATGCCTTGGCGCACGACCGATGGCGCCGAAGTGGCACCCAAGGGTGCGCCGGAAATGCCGGTGCTGATCGAAGGCGTCTTCGCGCGGGACCGCCTCTTGTCGCTGATGCAGGATTTCACGGTCTTTGGCGAGCGACCCGGCGATCTGGCCAAGATCATTGCAGGCTATCACCAGTTTCATGCCGTGAAACGGGCGGTCGCCAGCACAGTTGAGGCGAGCCGTTCCGGGGGTGACCGCAAGGCCGGGGTGATCTGGCACACGCAGGGGTCAGGCAAGAGCCTTCTCATGGCTTTCTATGCGGGCCAGTTGGTGCGCGAACCGGCGATGGAGAACCCGACGATCGTCGTCATCACCGACCGCAATGACCTGGACGACCAGCTGTTCGGCACCTTCTCGATGTGCCGCGATCTGATCCGCCAGACTCCAGTCCAGGCAGAGAGCCGAGAAGACCTGCAGAATGCCCTGTCCCGCGCCTCGGGCGGGGTGGTGTTCACGACGATCCAGAAGTTCGCTCCGGAAAAGGGCGAGGCCTATCCGCTGCTGACGGATCGGCGAAATGTTGTGGTGATCGCCGACGAAGCCCACCGAAGCCAATACGGGTTCAAGGCGCGGATCGAGAAGACCGGCGAGATTGCCTACGGCTTCGCCAAGCACCTACGCGACGCGCTGCCCAATGCCTCGTTCATCGGGTTCACCGGGACGCCGATCGAGAAGGACGATGTGAACACCCCAGCCGTGTTCGGCCATTACATCGACGTCTACGACATCAGTCGTGCTGTCGAAGATGGCGCGACGGTGCCGATCTACTACGAAAGCCGCCTCGCCAGGATCGAACTGCCCGAGGAGGAAAAGCCCAAGGTCGATGCCGAGATCGAGGAACTGACCGAGGACGAAGCCGTCAGCGAACAGGAACGGCTGAAGCGGAAGTGGTCGACCGTCGAGGCGCTTGTCGGGGCCGAGAAGCGGCTGCGCATGGTTGCCGAGGACCTCGTCGCCCATTTCGAGGCGCGCGTGCAGGCGATGGACGGCAAGGCCATGGTGGTCTGCATGAGCCGCCGCATCTGCGTCGACCTCTACAACCAGATCGTCGCACTGCGGCCCGACTGGCATTCCGACGACGACAATGCCGGGCTGGTGAAGATCGTGATGACCGGATCAGCCTCGGACCCGGAAGACTGGCAACCCCATATTGGGGGAAAGGCCCGGCGCGATCTGCTGGCCAAGCGGGCGAAGGATCCGAAAGATCCCCTGAAGCTGGTGATCGTGCGCGACATGTGGCTCACCGGGTTTGACGCGCCCTCGATGCACACGATGTACATCGACAAGCCGATGCGCGGCCACGGGCTGATGCAGGCCATCGCCCGGGTAAACCGCGTCTTCCGCGACAAGCCAGCCGGGCTGATCGTCGATTACATCGGCATTGCCCAGAACCTGAAGTCCGCGCTGGGCCAGTATTCCAGGGCGGACCAGGAACAGGCGGGGATCGATGAGGCAGAGGCCGTTGCCGCGCTGCTGGAGCGGCTGGATGTCGTTCGCTCCATGTTCCACGGTTTCGACTACTCGGCTGGATTGACCGGCACCCCGCACCAGCGGCTCGTCACCCTGGCAGAGGCGTTGAACTGGATCCTGGCCAACCAGGACGAAGCTGCCCAGCGCGAAACCGACAAGGAGGCGAAGAAGGCTGCGCACCGCCGATACCCGGACGCAGTACTGGCGCTCTCCAAGGCCTTCGCCCTTTGCTCCGCCAGCGATACGGCCCGCGATGTCCGCGACGAGGTGGGCTTCTTCCAGACCGTGCGAGCCGCGATGGTCAAGGCGGCCGACAGTTCCGGAACGTCAGCAGCCGACCGCGACCTCGCAATCCGCCAAATCGTCAATTCTGCCGTCGCTTCGACCGAGATCGTCGACATTCTGTCGGCGGCAGGGCTATCATCGCCAGATATCTCCATCCTGTCGGATGAGTTTCTCGCCGAAGTCGGCCAGATGGAGAAGAAGAACCTTGCTCTGGAAGCCCTGAGGAAATTGCTGAACGACGAAATCCGATCGCGCAGCAAGAGCAACGTGATCGAGACCCGGAAGTTCTCGGAGCGGCTCGAAGAGGCCATAGCGCGCTACCATACCAATGCCATTAGCACGGTCGAGGTTCTTCAGGAACTGATTGCGCTGGCCAAGGACGTTCGCGACGCACGAAGCCGCGGCGAAGAGACAGGGCTGACACCAGAAGAGGTCGCATTTTACGATGCGCTGGCCGATAATCAGAGCGCGGTTGACGTGCTCGGCAACGACCAGCTGAAAATCATCGCCCATGAACTACTGAAGGGACTCAAGGCCAACGTCAGCATCGACTGGGCGCACCGCGACAGCGCCCGGGCGCGTCTGAGGGTTCTCGTCAAGCGCATCCTTCGGAAGTACGGCTATCCCCCGGACCTTGAGGAAGCGGCAGTGCGGGGCGTTCTGGCACAGGCCGAAGCGATGCTTTCAGAGATGACACTGTGATGTGTGACTGGCCAAAAGGGCCCGATCTGGCAGGCTGTTGAGGTGGACCACAACAAAGAGCAAATCTCGAGGAGTTGAAGCGCTTTGCAGTTCGTTTCCCGTTCTTCCCTCTCAAGAACCCTTCTCGCACTTGCCGGATTGGCAGGCCCTGCAACCGCAGAGACCTACCAGTTGATCTGCGAAAACCCTCGCCGTGAATACCAAGTGCGTTTCAGCGACGGCGATACAAACATCCAAGTGGACGTACCGGAGGGAACCACGCTCTACCGCGTTCTCGCGGTGGAGGAAACGGAGGCGCGACATGTGGTGGTGGCACTGACAATGAATGATGGACCCACCGTCAGGCTTTCGCTGCGACCCTACCTGCGGATGGAATACTGGAGTGGGAACGAGCTGCTCCAAACTGATGCGTGCCGAACCCAATAGACCGTCGCACCAACAAGGCCCCCCTCCTCTGGTTCCTCCCCGGCCCCGAACGTATGCGGGGGGGCGCAGCGCAGCGTTTCGCTAGCGACAGGCATTTTCACCGGGGAATCCAGGCGGAATCCACTTGGCGCACGACTAGGGGAAAAGCGACACGTTATCAGAGGCTTGTGG
>NZ_JBKBLV010000077.1:0-4646 GCF_046295235.1 Tabrizicola flagellatus | reverse complement strand
GTGGACACCCTCAGAAGAAACCCCTTGGGATCAGCCGGTGCTCATGGGCGTCCCGCTCCAGCTCCTCGCGGAAATCCGGGTGGGCGATGGAGATGAGCAACCGCGCGCGCTCGGCAATCGACCGCCCCTTGAGGTTCACCATCCCGTATTCCGTCACCACATACATCATGTCCGTCCGGGGCGTCGTCACCACGTTCCCGCGGGTCAGCGCCGTCACGATCCGGCTCTTCCGTTCCCCCTTCTTCTCGTAGGTGGACGCCAGGCACATGAAGCTTTTCCCGCCCTTCGACCCGTAGGCCCCCCGCACGAACTGGAGCTGCCCCCCGGTGCCCGAGATGTGCCGGAACCCGTCAGTCTCGGACGCCGCCTGCCCCTGAAGGTCGATCTGGGTTGTGTTGTTGATCGACACCACCCGGTCGTTCCGCATGATGTTGTGCGGCAGGTTGGTGTAGTCGACCGGATGGAACTCCACTTCCGGGTTCCGGTGGATGAAGTCGTACAGGTACTGCGCCCCCAGGGCGAAGGTGCAGACCATCCTGCCCGGGTGCAGCTGTTTCCTTGCGCCGGTGATCCTGCCCGCCCGATACAGGTCCACGATCCCGTCCGTCATCATCTCGGTATGGATGCCAAGGTCGGTCACGGGGCTTTCCGCCAGCAGCGAACAGACTGCATTGGGCATCCCGCCGATCCCGATCTGCAGGCAGGACCCGTCCGCGATCTCGGCGGCGATCAGACGAGCCACGGCCTTGTCCACCTCGGTCGCGGGGGCCTTCGGCAGTTCCGCCATCGGGCGGTCGTGGCCTGGGATGATGTAGTCCACCTCGGACACATGCACCGCCGTCCCTTCGCCCATGACGTAAGGCAGGGTCGGCGTCTCTTCTACGACCACCAGCATCGCCCGCTCCACCAGCGCCCGCATCCAGAGCGTGTTGGGGCCGAAGTTGAAGTAGCCCTTCTCGTCCATCGGCGCGGTCTTGAAGACCGCGATGTCCGGCGGGTCGATGAAGCGGCGATAGTAGTCGGGCACCTCGCCCAGGTTCACCGGCAGGTAATGCGCCATCCCCGCGTCGTGCTTCCGGCGGTCGTAGCCCGAGAAATGGGTGGAGAACCAGTGGATATGCTTCCCCTCGGGGTCGGCCTCCAGGACGGCGCGAGGGCGGGCGGTCAGGACCGAGCGGAAGCGCAGGTCCGTCACCTGACCCAGCCGCGCGGCCAGCGCCTCGTCGAAGGCATCCGGCTGGCCCAGCACCGCGCCGTAGTCGAGCCACATGCCCGATCGCACCAGCGCCGCCGCCTCTTCGGCCGTGATCCGCCTTGCCGCCTTCGCCATCCTTGCCCCCTGCCCCCTGCTGCCGGAGCCATGCCGCCCTGCGGTGGCGCCAGGTCCGTTATCGGGCCAAACGGCGCGTCTGGCTAGACAAAGCTCTTGTGGTGTTTCGTGTGACGGTCGATCAGCCGCTCTACCCGCGCGTCGTAGACCACCTTGCAGGCGGGCGTTCTGACCGCATCGATCAGACCGGGGAACAGCGTCTCGATCTCTTCCACCCCCTCGGGGCCGATGGCCTGGCGCGCACCGGGGCCAGTCAGCAGCGTCTCGCTGGGGGCGCCTTCAGCGAAGATGATCTCGTGCCGGTCGGTCAGCAGGTGGAAATAGTCCACCGCATCTTCAAAGGCGACCTGTTCGACGCCCAGGAGGCTCAGAAGCTTGACCGCCGGTACCAGAACCTCGGGCGAGCCGAACATGCGTTCCACGACCGGGCTGCGCAAGAGCATCCGGTGCTGGCGCGAGACCATCAGGTCGCGATGCGGCAGGCCGCGCCCCAGCGCACCGCGCGCGATGCAGATCGGCGCCAGTTTGCCCTGCGCCGGGGCCGTGCTGCATCCGATCCAGCGGATCGGCTGGGGGCCGTTGTCGCGGGTCGTGACCAGATCGCCCGGGCGCAGATCCTCGACCCGGACCTCACCCGCAGGGGTCAGGATATGCGTGCCCCGCACATAGCAGATCAGGTAGTTCCAGGGCTGCCGGTCCGCGTTCAACCCCGAGAAGGTGCTGCCGTTCACGCTGACCAGTCGCAACGAAAGGATCGGCTTCGCCTCCATCACCGTCTGATCGGCGTTGGCGAGGATCTCTGGCGCCCAATAGGTGTTGCCGGCCGTATCCTGGAAAATGACGGCCGTGATCGTGGCCGTCGTTCCATCAAGGTATGTGACGATCGCGTTGTAGATTGCAGTTCCGTCGAACGTCCGAAGCGGCCCGCCATTTATGCGGAACGTGTCGTTCGACAGGCTGTTGTTCATGTCATATGCATCGGCAGTTCCACCGGTGAACGAGCCGGGCGAAAAGACGGCTGCCGAGTTGAGAAGCGGCGATCCCGGCGCGCCGAAGGTCAGACCAACCAGTGCTCCGGCGTTTTCGGCCGTCTGGTTGCCCTCGGTCGGGTCGATGCTGGGCCGGACGCCCAGCTGGAACACGTTGAATGTCGTCGGCATGCCTGTGCCCTGATTACCCGGATCTTCACGAACGCTATGCGGTTTATCCTAAGAACAGGCAAAAAGAACGGAGAAAATGCGGCTAAACGGCCCCGTAACCGTTGCCAGCCGTCACCCCGGCCGGGCGATCAGCGCCGTTCCCGCCACAGCCAATGCCGCCCCCACCCATGCCAACGGTCCCGGCAGGCGGCGATAGACGGCCCAGACCATTGGCAGGATCAGGATCGGCGTGGTCGATGACAGGGTGGTGACGATCCCTACGTCTCCGCGGGCCAGCGCGGACATCAGGAAGGACATGCCGACGACCATCCCGGCCAGCGCCGAGAGCCCGATCTGCCGGACTTCTCTGCGCGAGGGCAGCGCGACCGGGCGCAGGGCGGGAAGGGCGAGAAGGGCGATGAAGAACAATGCCCCGGTTCCCGAACGCACCCCCATCGCGGCCACGGGATCGGCGCCGGCCAGCATCGCGGGCCGGGCAAGGAGACTGCCCAGCGCCTGCGCGAAGGAAGTCAGTAGGCCAAGCGAAATCCCGATCCAGAGGGGCTTCGGGGTTCGTGCGCCCTCGTCCTGCCTTGGGCCCATGACGGCAAGAGCGATCCCGGTCACGATCAGGCCCACTCCGGCGGCCTGGGTCAGGGAGACGGTCTCGCCACGAAAGCCGAAGCCGAGGGCGAGCGCGAAGGGCGAGGCGGTGGTGAAGAGCAGGGCCGAGATGCGCGGGCCGGTATACTGGATCGTCGCGATATAGGTCAGCGAGCCGACCATGATGCCCGAGGCCGAAGAGGCGCTGAGCCACAGGACAATCGGCAGGTCCAGCGTCCGCCAGCCCCCTGTCACCGCGACGATGGCGGCGGTCATCAGGAAGGCGAGGCTCATCTGCCAGCGGGACAGTTGCACCGGGCCGACCCGGCCCGAGACGCTGTCGATGAACATGGCCGAGGCCGCGAAGGCCGCCGCCGCTGCCAGTGACAGGACGACGGCCAGCATGATGTGTCAGATCACCTGCGCGATGGCGGCAGCAAGGACGGGGACGGTCTTCGCGTTCAGGCCCGCGATGTTGATCCGGCTGTCGCCGACCATGTAGATGCCGTGCTCTTCCCGCAGGCGGTTGACCTGCACCTCGGTCAGGCCCAGGCGGCTGAACATGCCGCGGTGGTGGGCGACGAAGTCGAACCGGTCGGAGTTGGTCGCGCGGCGCAGCTCGTCCGCCAGCTGCCGGCGCAGGCCCAGCATGTTCTGGCGGACCTCTTCCAGTTCGGCCTTCCAGTCGGCGGTCAGGGACGCATCCTCAAGGATCATCGTCACCAGCCGCGCGCCGTGGTCGGGCGGGAAGCTGTAGTTCTGCCGGTTCAGGAAGTTCAGGTTGCCCTGCACCACGGCCTTGCGGTCGGGGCTGGTCAGCGCGATCAGGATGCCGGTACGCTCGCGGTAGATGCCGAAGTTCTTCGAGCAGGAGGCGGCGATCAGCACCTCGGGAATGGCGGCGGCGATCTTGCGGGTCGCCTCGGCGTCCTCTTCCAGACCGTCGCCGAAACCCTGGTAGGCAAGATCGACGAAGGGCACCGCGCCTTTCCGTTGCAGCAGCGCGATCACCTGGTCCCATTGCGCGCCGTCAAGGTTCGCGCCCGTCGGGTTGTGGCAGCAGCCGTGCAGCAGGACCGCGTCGCCCGCCGCAACGCCTTCGAGGTCCGCCATCAGGCCGGCAAAGTCGATGCCCGAAGTCGCCACGTCGAAATAGCGATACTCGACCCCCGTCATGCCGAGATACTTCACGATCGAGGGATGGTTCGGCCAGGTCGGCGCCGACATCCAGACCCGCGCTTTGGGGTTGGCCATGCGGATCAGTTCCAGTGCCTGCCGGATCGCGCCCGTCCCGCCGGGCGTCGCGACCGAGGCCGCCCGGTCGGCGTAGCCCGGTCCGAGGATCATCGTGACCAGCGCGGCGTTGTAGGCGGGTTCACCGGCAAGGCCGGTGTAGGTCTTGGTGGTCTCCACCTCCCACAGCTTCTTCTCGGCCGCCTTCACTGCGCGCATTACCGGGGTCAGGCCGGTCGCGTCCTTGTAGACGCCGACGCCGAGGTCGATCTTGGTGGTCCGGGGGTCGTCCCGGAACATGGCGATGAGGGCCAGGATCTTGTCCTGCGGCTGGGGCTGAA
>NZ_JBKBLV010000076.1:0-4671 GCF_046295235.1 Tabrizicola flagellatus | reverse complement strand
GGAACTGCATCGGCGCCGGGTCCGAGGCGGTGGCGGCCACGACGATCGTGTAGGCCATGGCGCCGGTCTCTTCCAGCTTCTTCACCAGCTGGGCAACGGTGGACCGCTTCTGCCCGACCGCGACATAGACGCAGTACAGCTTCTTCGATTCGTCCGAACCGGCGGCCTCGTTGTAGGACTTCTGGTTCAGAATCGTGTCCAGCGCCACGGCGGTCTTGCCGGTCTGGCGGTCGCCGATGATCAGTTCCCGCTGGCCACGGCCGACGGGGATCATCGCGTCCACGGCCTTGAGGCCGGTCGCCATCGGCTCGTGCACCGACTTGCGCGGAATGATGCCCGGTGCCTTCACGTCGGCCACACGGCGTTCCGAGGCCTTGATCGGCCCCTTGCCGTCGATCGGGTTGCCCAGCGCGTCCACCACGCGGCCCAGAAGCCCGTCGCCCGCCGGCACGTCCACGATGGCCTTGGTGCGCTTGACGGTGTCGCCTTCCTTGATGTCCCGGTCGTCGCCGAAGATCACGATACCGACGTTGTCCACTTCCAGGTTCAGCGCCATCCCGCGGATGCCGCCGGGGAATTCGACCATCTCGCCGGCCTGCACGTTGTCGAGGCCATGCACTCGGGCAATCCCGTCGCCGACCGACAGCACGCGGCCGACTTCGGCCACTTCCGCGTCCTTGCCGAAGTTCTTGATCTGCTCCTTCAGGATCGCAGAGATCTCAGCAGCCTGGATTCCCATCACCCAACCTCTTTCATTGCATTTTGCAGGGCCGCGAGCTTTGCCTTGACCGAGGTGTCGATCATGGTCGAGCCCAGCTTGACGACGAGACCGCCGATGAGGCTTTCATCGACGGTCGTTTTCAGTTTCACGGTCTTGCCGACGCGGGCCTTCAGCGTCTCGGCAAGTTTCTTGGACTGGGCCGCGGTCAGCGCGCGGGCGGCCGTGACCTCGGCGGTCACCTCGCCCTTCTCGGCGGCGATCATGTCGGCCAGTTGCGCGGCGAACTGCGGCAGCACGAACAGGCGGCGCTTGTCGGCCATCAGCGCCAGCGTGTTCGACATCAGAGTGCTCAGCCCCAGTTTGCCGGCGATCGCGGCGATGACCTTGCCCTGATCCTCGCGGCTGATCACCGGAGAGGCGATCATCGCGCGCAGTTCCTCGCTGGCGGCCAGCGTCTCGGTCAGCGCGGCGGCATCGGCTTCCAGTTCCTTCAGCCCGCCGCCTTCCTTGGCCAGATCGAACAAGGCCGACGCATAGCGTGCGGCAATGCCCAGAGAGATCGAAGCTGGTTCTGACACGTCAACCCTTCCGCTGTCTCGTGCCCTGGGCTCTTGCGAACCGGGCGGTCCATCGGCACACACCTCGGCCCTTCGGCCGTGGCGAAAGCCATCCGTCGCGGGCGTCCTTAGCAGAGCCTCTGCCACCCCGCAACCGGGTTGAACACGGTTTCTTGAGGGCATCGGGACGCAGATTGTCGCTGTTTGCGCAATCGCCGCGCGGGCGGATGAGGCTTGTCCCGCCCGCCCCGTCTCCGCAAGGCCGACAGCATCGACTCAAGCGGTGTCGCGACGGCGGTGCCCGGTCTTTGCCCGCCACGGATTCGGCCCCGTCCACGCGGTCACTCTGTCTCACAACCGCGTCAGGCAAGGCGCCTGGCGGTTGCCTCTCCGCGCTTTGTTCGGGATCAATGCTTTCGGAATGTGGCAGACGAAAGGGAAGCTGGGACATGACGATTTCACGGCGCAGCATCATCGGGGCCAGCGCGGGGCTTCTCGCCCTTCCCGTCCTCGCCCGGGCCGAGACCAAGGCGCCGGTGCGCAGCAACACCTCTGCCTTCATCGCGCAGGACTGGCGCGACCATTTCGACAGCCTCGGTGTCGCGACCATCGTCGCCGATACCGGCTCACGCGCCCTGCATTTCTGGAGCGCGGACGGCTCCGACTATCGCATCTATCCCACTTCGGTGCCGCTGACCGACGAGCTGACCAAGCGTGGCTATACCGAGATCGTGCGCAAGAAGGTCGGCCCCAGCTGGACGCCCACGCCCTCGCAGATGCAGCGCTACCCCGACTGGAAGCCGATCGGCCCCGGCCCGGACAACCCGCTCGGCACACATGCGATGTATCTGTCCTGGCCGGCCTACATCATCCACGGCACCCACGACACGCGGAAGATCGGCCGCCGTTCCTCGGACGGCTGCATCGGCCTCTACAACGAGAACATCGCCGAACTCTTCGCGCTCTGCCCGATCGGCACCCGCGTCCGGGTGATCTGACTCGCCCCCTGGCCAGAGAGGACTCCTCCCCCGCCCCCTCTCTTGCCCTTTACCCAAATACTCCCGCCGGAGGCGTCGACATCTGCCCGGGGGCACCCCGCATCCCGCCGGGCGCCTCCGCCCTCACTCCCGGTTCAGCGCCGGTTCGGGCGCGCCCTTGCCGACGCCCTCCAGCACGCGCAACGGCTTCTTCACCGCCGCCCGCAGGCCGCCCTGCGTCGGCGCATAGACCTGCTTCGAGGCCTCGACCATCAGCACGCCCCCCGCCAGCCAGGGCATCTTGCGCCCGAAGGCCTCCCAGAAATCCGCCGAGCGCAGCCAGAACCGTGTGCTTAGCGGCGGGGCGAACAGCACCGAACAGTTGCGTTCCGGCGTGAAGCCATGCCGCTTCAGCTGCGCCTCCAGCTGCGCCACCGAATAGGGCCGCCCGAATCCGAAGGGCGTCTCGTCGCGCCGCGACCACAGGCCGCCCCGGTTCGGCACGATGAACAGCGCCCGCCCGCCCGGCCCGAGGACGCGCGTCGATTCCTCCAGCACCGCCGAGGGGTTCTCCGAGGTCTCCAGCCCGTGCATCAGCACCAGCCGGTCCACGAGGCCCGTGGGCAGCGGCCAGGCGGTGTCCTCGCACAGGACGCTGACGTTCTCCATCCCCGCCGGCCAGGGCATTACCCCCTGCGGCCCCGGCATCAGCCCGATCACACGCCGCGCCTCGGCGAGATAGGGCCGCAGCAGAGGCACCGCAAAGCCGAACCCCACCACCGTCTCGCCGGCCTTCGGCGGCCAGAGCCGCACCACCTGGTCCCGGATCGCCCGCTGCGCTACCCGGCCCAGTTGCGTGCGGTAGTAGAAATTCCTCAGGTCCAGCACATCAAGGTGCATTGCGGCGCGCCACTCCTCCGGGCAATCCTGTCCATCATACGCGGGAAGGGATCAAAGACCATGCCACTTGAACTTGTCACCATCCCCTGCCTTGCCGACAACTACGCCTATCTGGTCCACGACCCGGACAGCGCCCAGACCGCGCTGGTGGACGCGCCCGAGCCGGGGCCGATCCTTGCCGCGCTCGAGGCGCACCAGTGGCGGCTGACCGACATCCTTATCACCCACCACCACGACGACCACATCCAGGGGGTCGAGGCGCTCCGCGCGCGGACAGGGGCCATGGTGCTCGGCGCCGCCGCCGACGCCCACCGCCTGCCCCGGCTCCACCTCGCGCTCGACGAACACTCCAGCTTCCCGGTCGGGTCCGAGTTCGCCCGCGTGATCGACGTGCCCGGCCACACGCTCGGCCATATCGCCTTCCACTTCCCGCAAAGCCGCCTCTGCTTCACCGCCGACAGTCTGATGGCCGGCGGCTGCGGCCGCCTGTTCGAGGGCACCGCCCGCCAGATGCACGCCAGCCTGTCCAAGCTCGCCGCCCTGCCGCCCGACACGTTGATCTGTTCGGGCCACGAATACACCGCCTCGAACCTGCGCTTCGCGCTGACCCTTGAACCCGACAATCCCCGCCTTATCTCTCGTGCAGCCGAGGTCGCCGAACGGCGCGCCAAGGGCCTTCCCACCGTCCCCGTTCCGCTCGAGGAAGAACTGGCGACGAACCCCTACCTGCGGGCGCATCTGCCCGCTCTCAAGACAGCGGTCGGCCTGCCGGATGCCGACGTTGTCACGGTTTTCGCCGAAATACGGGCCAGAAAAGACAAGTTCTGAGCGCACCGTATCACAAATGGCGTGATGATCCGGGGGAAACCCCAAAATCTGGAAGATTGCGCTTGAAGTGCGGTGAAGAAAACCGAACTTTAAGCATATGAGGCCACGGTTGGTTCGGGCCCTGGCGCCCCCTCCGACCTGCAGGACAGGAGCACTGAAGTGCCATCGTTTTCGACCACGCTTGAACAGGCCATCCACAGCGCCCTGGCCCTGGCCAATTCGCGCCGCCACGAACTCGCCACGCTGGAACATCTCCTGCTGGCGCTGATCGACGAACCCGACGCGGCCCGCGTGATGAAGGCCTGCGCCGTGAACCTGGACGAGTTGCGCAAGACCCTGACCGACTTCATCGACGACGACCTGTCCACCCTGGTGACGGATGTCGAGGGGTCCGAAGCCGTGCCGACTGCCGCCTTCCAGCGCGTGATCCAGCGCGCGGCGATCCATGTCCAGTCCTCGGGCCGGACGGAAGTGACCGGCGCCAACGTGCTGGTCGCGATCTTCGCCGAACGCGAATCGAACGCCGCCTATTTCCTGCAGGAACAGGACATGACGCGCTACGACGCAGTCAACTTCATCGCGCATGGCGTGGCGAAGGACCCGTCCTACGGCGAAGCGCGGCCCGTCCAGGGCGCCGAGGAACAGCACGAGACGCCCAAGGCCGAGGCCGGCGAGGCGAAGGAATCCG
>NZ_JBKBLV010000075.1:0-4780 GCF_046295235.1 Tabrizicola flagellatus | reverse complement strand
CAACCTGAAGTTCGAGGTCGAGCTGATCGCCCCGATCGCGATGGAAGAGAAGCTGCGCTTCGCCATCCGCGAAGGCGGCCGCACCGTCGGCGCCGGCGTCGTCTCGAAAATCATCGCCTGAGGCTATTGCACTTCCGGAGGGCGGGTAGTATCAGCCCGCCCTTCGACCAACGAAACAGAACCTCTCGGGTGGGCGCCGTTGTCCAGGCCGATGTTCTAAAAGGATAAAACCGATGCAAGGTCAGACCATCCGCATCCGGCTCCGCGCCTTCGATTACCGTGTGCTGGACGCCAGCACCCAGGAAATCGTGAACACCGCGAAGCGCACGGGCGCCCAGGTTCGCGGTCCCATTCCGCTGCCGAACAAGATCGAGAAATTCACGGTTCTCCGTGGTCCGCACATCGACAAGAAGTCGCGCGACCAGTGGGAAATCCGCACGCACAAGCGTCTCCTCGACATCGTCGATCCGACCCCCCAGACCGTGGACGCGCTGATGAAGCTCGACCTCGCCGCTGGCGTGGACGTCGAGATCAAAGTGTAAGGAGGGCAACAGATGCGCTCTGGAGTTATCGCAAAGAAGCTGGGCATGACCCGGCTGTTCCTGGCGGACGGAAAGCAGGTTCCGGTGACGGTGCTGCAGCTTGACAGCCTTCAGGTCGTGGCACAGCGCACCGCTGACAAGGACGGCTACACCGCCGTTCAACTCGGGGCGGGTGTGGCCAAGGCCAAGCGGACCACCGCCGCGCAGCGTGGCCATTTCGCCAAGGCGAATGTCGCGCCGAAGCGCAAGATCGCGGAGTTCCGCGTCAGCCCTGACTGCCTGATCGAGGTGGGCGCGGAAATCACCGCGGACCACTATCTCGAAGGCCAGTATGTCGATGTCGCCGGCACCTCGATCGGCAAGGGCTTTGCCGGTGCGATGAAGCGTCACAACTTCGGCGGCCTGCGCGCCAGCCACGGTGTGTCGGTTTCGCACCGTTCGCACGGCTCGACCGGCCAGTGCCAGGACCCCGGCAAGGTGTTCAAGGGCAAGAAGATGGCCGGCCACATGGGCGCTGTCCGCGTGACCACGCAGAACCTGCAGGTCGTCCGCACCGACGCAGACCGCGGCCTGATCATGATCAAGGGCGCGGTTCCGGGCTCGAAGGGCGGCTGGGTCACCATCAAGGACGCCGTGAAGAAGCCGGAAGCAAAGGACGCCCCGCGTCCGGCCGCGATCCGCACCGCTGCGGCGCAACCTGCTGCCGAAGTCGCCGCCGAAGGGGGTGAAGCATGAAACTCGATGTGATCAAGCTGGACGGCAAGAAGGCCGGCTCCATCGACCTGGATGAGGCGCTGTTCGGCCTTGAGCCGCGCGCCGACATCCTGCACCGCGTGGTCCGCTGGCAGCGCGCCAAGGCCCAGGCCGGGACCCACTCGGTCCTCGGCAAGTCGGACGTCAGCTATTCGACCAAGAAGATCTATCGCCAGAAGGGCACCGGCGGCGCTCGCCACGGCTCCAAGAAGGCCCCGATCTTCCGTCACGGCGGCGTCTACAAGGGCCCGACCCCGCGCAGCCACGCCCATGACCTGCCGAAGAAGTTCCGCGCCCTCGGGCTGCGGCACGCGCTCTCGGCCAAGGCCAAGGCGGGCGAGCTGGTGATTTTGGACGCGGCTACGCTGGCCGAGGCCAAGACCGCCCAACTGGCCAAGATGAAGGCGGAACTCGGCTGGAAGCGCGTCCTGATCATCGACGGCGCCTCGGTCGACGCGAACTTCGCCCTGGCCGCCCGCAACCTGGACGGCGTGGACGTCCTGCCGACCATCGGCGCGAACGTCTACGACATCCTCAAGCGTGACACCCTGGTCATCACCAAGGCCGGTGTCGAAGCCCTGGAGGCGCGTCTGAAATGAGCAAGGCACCGAAAACCGCTGCGGCCGTGAAGCCGGAGCACTACGACCTGATCAAGAAGCCGGTCATCACCGAAAAGGCCACCCTGGCCTCGGAGGCGGGTGCCGTCGTGTTCCAGGTCGCGATGGACTCGACCAAGCCGCAGATCAAGGAAGCCGTCGAGGCGATCTTTGGCGTCAAGGTGAAGGCGGTGAACACCACCATCACCAAGGGCAAGGCCAAGCGTTTCCGCGGTCGCGCCGGCGAGCGGTCGGACAAGAAGAAGGCCTATGTCATGCTGGAAGACGGTCAGACGATCGACGTGACGACTGGTCTTTGAGCCTTAGGCTTGAGTGAAATGAGAGAGCCCCTGCGCGGCGCGCGGGGGCTTTTGCATTTAAGGCGCTTACAATGGAACAACACCCCATTTGGTAGGGTCAACGCCATGTCATTCATCAACTTCCCTGACGAAAAACTCATAGTCTACTCCGGCAATCAATAGTGTTTTTCCGATGGGTATCTTTGCACTCCAAGCGCGGTTGTAGACACCTATTGGATCCTCGGTCTCAGGATCGGCACGCAATGCATCGCGAGCTTGCTCACGACGATGCTCCTCCCGCATGTCGATGATCTGAAACGGGTCATGGAAACGACTTGCGTTCGAACGGAGGCAGGAGCTGATCAAAGCGTCATCATCTAAGTCCCGGCAAATTAGCCTCTCCAATAATAGATGGAGGTTGACACTTTTGGGTACACGCCACTCCTTCACAGGAGTTGCGTCTTTCGCGTACCGAGTGACCAGATACTCGGTTTTCTTCGGCACGAGGTCCTCCTTGGTCTTGGAACCACTGATGCCAGCAGCATCGTCATAACTGACATTTTCGGCGATAGCTGCTTAAGTCAAAGCGGCTACTAGAATCCCACCTTCCCCCCTTGCCACCCCCAACCCCCTCTGCTACTCCCGCGCCACGCCAGAAGCCCCGGATTCGTCCGGGGCTCTTGGTTTGTTCGTTCCCGATGCAGCCGCAAACGGAGCAAGCACCTAATCGGGGATCTTCGGAGCCCTTCACCGCCGGGTGGCGACACCCGTGCAAGCAAACGGAAGACAGGAAACATGGCACTCAAGTCGTATAAACCGACGACGCCTGGCCAGCGCGGGCTGGTTCTGATCGACCGTTCGGAGCTGTGGAAAGGCCGCCCGGTCAAGCACCTCACCGAGGGTTTGAACCGTTCCGGCGGCCGGAACAACACCGGACGTATCACGATGTGGCACCAGGGCGGGGGCGCGAAGCGTCTCTACCGGGTGGTCGATTTCAAGCGTCGCAAGTTCGATATCCCGGCGGTCGTCGAGCGGATCGAATATGACCCGAACCGCACCGCCTTCATCGCGCTGATCAAGTATCAGGACGGAGAACTGGCCTATATCCTGGCGCCGCAGCGCCTGGCCGTGGGCGACCAGGTCATCGCGGGCGCGAAGACCGACGTGAAGCCCGGCAACGCGATGCCGTTCAGCGGCATGCCGATCGGCGCCATCGTGCACAACGTGGAACTGAAGCCCGGCAAGGGCGGCCAGTTGGCCCGCGCGGCGGGCACCTACGCACAGTTCGTTGGCCGCGACGGCTCCTACGCCCAGATCCGCCTGTCGTCGGGCGAGCTGCGCATGGTCCGTCAGGAATGCATGGCCACCATCGGTGCCGTGTCGAACCCCGACAACTCGAACCAGAACTTCGGGAAAGCCGGCCGCATGCGCCACAAGGGCATCCGCCCGACGGTCCGCGGCGTCGCGATGAACCCGATCGACCACCCGCACGGCGGCGGCGAAGGCCGCACCTCCGGCGGCCGTCACCCGGTCACCCCGTGGGGCAAGGGCACCAAGGGCAACCGGACCCGCAAGCCCAAGGCGTCGGATGCGCTGATCGTCCGTTCGCGTCACGCCAAGAAGAAAGGGCGTTAATCCATGGCACGTTCCATCTGGAAGGGCCCGTTCGTCGACGGCTACCTGCTGAAGAAGGCCGAGAAGGCGAAGGCTTCGGGCAAGGGCGAAGTGATCAAGATCTGGTCGCGGCGCTCCACCATCCTGCCGCAGTTCGTCGGTCTGACCTTCGGCGTCTACAACGGCAAGAAGCACGTCCCCGTTGCGGTGACGGAAGAAATGATCGGCCAGAAGTTCGGTGAATATTCTCCGACCCGGACCTACTACGGTCACGCCGCCGACAAGAAAGCGAAGAGGAAGTAAGCCATGGGTGCGGAAAAGAACCCCCGCCGCGTGGCGGACAACGAAGCGATGGCCGTGCTGCGCATGCTGCGCACGTCCCCGCAGAAGCTGAACCTGGTCGCGGGCATGATCCGCGGCAAGAAGGTGGACAAGGCGCTTGCCGACCTGACCTTCTCCAAGCGCCGCATCGCGGGTGACGTGAAGAAGTGCCTGCAGTCGGCCATCGCCAATGCGGAAAACAACCACAACCTCGACGTCGACAGCCTTGTCGTGGCCGAGGCCTGGGTCGGCAAGAACCTGGTGATGAAGCGGGGCCGTCCGCGGGCTCGCGGCCGGTTCGGCAAGATCATGAAGCCGTTCTCGGAAATCACCATCAAGGTCCGTCAAGCCGGGGAGACCGCGTAATGGGACAGAAGGTTAACCCGATCGGGATGCGCCTCCAGGTCAACCGCACCTGGGACAGCCGCTGGTTCGCCGGGTCGAAGGACTATGGCGACCTGCTGCTGGAAGACCTCCGCATGCGCGAGTTCATCCACAAGGAGCTGAAGGCCGCCGGCATCAGCCGCGTGATCATCGAGCGTCCGCACAAGAAGTGCCGTGTGACCATCCACACCGCGCGTCCGGGCGTGATCATCGGCAAGAAGGGCGCCGACATCGAGACGCTGCGCAAGAAGCTGTCGCAGTTCACCAAGTC
>NZ_JBKBLV010000074.1:0-4900 GCF_046295235.1 Tabrizicola flagellatus | reverse complement strand
GCGATGTCGATCCGGTCGCGGGTGATGCAGGGCTTGGCGTAATTGGCGTTCAGCCGGAAGATGCGGCGCACGTCCAGGATGTTGCGCCCCTCGGTGATCGGCTCGGGTTCCAGCGTGGGGTTGTGCACCATCTCGATGGCGAAGGGGGTGACGACCTGCGGCCCGCCCTTCACCGCGTATTGCTCCAGATAGCCCGGCAGGCTGTCCGACACCGCGGGGTCTACGCAGACGATCTCGTCCACGTCGCCCACCAGCACCCAGTTGTAATAGTTGGTGAAGCCCGAGGTCAGCCGCGACAGCATCTGCCAGCGTCGCTGGTTGAAGCAGTTCCGCGTCTCGTCATAGGGCAGGTAGATGACGTTGCAGCCCTCGGCGATGCGCCTGTGTTCGGGGTCGCCGCCATGCGACAGGACAAAGCAGTTCTTGCGGCCAAGCTGGCGGCCGTAATAGTCCACCCAGCGCGAGAGGAAGAAGTGATCCCCTCCCACCATGGTCATCGCCATCATCCGGCCGCGCGTCTGGTCCATCACTCACGTCCTGCTCGCCGCGCCCGGCATAGCACAAGGCCGAAGCCGGGGCCTAGCCTCCGAGGCCGCCTCCTCGAGCCCTTCGGGCACTCCTCGATCGGCGCCACGGCGAGGAGTGCACGGAGTGCCCGACGAGCCCTCACCCCGCCGCCGCCTTCAGCGCATTCGCCGCCGCCCGCCGGGCGCGGCGGATGAAGAGCGTCTCCTCCTCGGGCAGGTCGGCCGCCTGCCGCAGCATGGCCTCCGCCGCGCGGATCACCAGCCGAGGCCGCCCCCGGTTCGCCGCCGCCCCCAACAGCGCGCGCTGCCACTTCGGCACCTGACGCCGGGCGCGGAAGGCGCGCCAGAAGTCCTCGGGCACCCGGTCGCCGGCGACCATCGCCTCGACCAGCATCGGGAAGGTGCCCGACTTCAGCACCACGCGGATCGCCTCGTGCGTGCAGAAGGGCACGCGCAGAAGCTGCACGTTCGGCCCGGCCATGCGCGCGGCATGGGCGCGGTCCTCGGGCACGAAGGGGTCATAGACCAGCACCACGCGCCGGATGTAGGGCACCGCCGCCGCGGCATCGAGGAAGGGCATCCCCTCCCAGTTCGACTTGCGCACGGCATAGGGAAAGCGGTGCTCGAAAGGCGCGATGACCTTGTTCATCGTCGATTGCGCGCTGAAGGCCAGCACCCGCGCCTCGGGGATCAGCGGCGCGAAGTTCAGCGCCGCGAAGCCGCCCATCGAGGCCCCGGTCAGCACCACCCGGGAAAAGCGGCGGAAGAATCCGCGCTCCTCAAGCCCGCGCAAAAGGGCCGGGGCCGTGGGCTGGCGGAACCAGTCCTTGGCATGGCTCTGCACCCCCAGCACGGCATGGCCGAGCGGCTCCAGCCGCTTCCAGGCCCAGGGCGGGCGCGGCCAGCCCTCGTCGATCGTGGCGAGGTTGTCGAAGGACACCACCAGCGCCCCGCCCGGCTTTGCCCCGGCGCCCTCGAACCACAGCTTCGCATGCGCGCCCTCGACCAGGAACCGGTCGGCAAAGGCCGCCGCGTCCAGCCCCATCGCGGGCGGCACGTCCAGCAGCGGCGCGCCATCTGTGGTTGGTTCAGTAGCTCCAGCGGACATGGGCCTCCAGCGCGGCAAGGGCGGCGCGGTCCTCGGGGTCCGCGGAGCCGGGCAGACAGCGGTCGGGCCAGAACAGCACCTCGTGGACGCGCGAGCTGCCCAGGGTCTTGGCCAGACCGGAGCGGTTCGACCGGCAGGCGATGAAGAAATCCGCCGGATGGGCAAGGCCCGGAATCGCCGCGGCGACCTCGGCGCGCCGCCCGTCCAGCCCCAGCCGCAGCACGCGCCCGTCCCAGGCCATCAGCGCGAGCCGGGCCCCCGTTTTCGGCCGCAGGGGCAGCGTCAGCCCCGCCGTGGCCTGTCGGTCGGCCAGCTGCACCTGTCCGTCGCGCTCGACCAGGAAGATCATGTTCTGCGTCTGCCCGGTAAAGACCGAGGCCAGCGTCCGCGCCTCGCCCTGCGAGCGGTAGATAACGGCGGCGGTGAAGGCCTCGACCTCGGGGGCAAAGCCGGGCAGGGTGAAGCCGCAGTTCTCGCCCTCGCGGCACAGCATCGCACCGGGCGGGCCGGGGTCGAAGCGGCTGTTGCCGGTGTTCGGCCCGGCCGGGACGGCGACGGTCGCGCCCTGCGCCTCGCGCCAGCCGGTGATCGCGCCTTCCGTCCGCACCAGATCGGCCTCGCGCGCGACAAAGCGCGCCCCGCCGCTACGCAGGACAGCCTCGGCCAGCGCCTCGCCTTCCCCCCCGATCAGCGCCCCGGGCGGCAGTGTTTCAGCGATCTTCAGCATCCGACCTCCTGCCCGCATCCTGCCGGGCACTCCCTGTCGCCGCAAGCCCGGCCCTGCCGTGCGAGTGCCACGGCGCGGGCCAGGATCAGCGCGCCATAGGCCGCGTTGTGATGCTCGTAGTCGCCCCTGGCCAGATGGTCGGCCACCGCATAGGCGGGATCGGTGTAAAGCCCCTCCGTCACCGTACCCTCGGGCTGCGGCAGCAGCGTGATGCCGTCCTCGGCCGCGATCTCCCCCAGCAGCGCCCAGAACCGGGGCAGATGCGCGGGGATCAGCGCGGCAGTCTCCGGGGTGATCGCCCCGGCACGTTGCGGCGGGACGGCGGTGTAGAAGGCCACGGGCGACAGAAGGATGCGCGCCTGTCCGGCCGCCGCCAGCCCCGCCGCCAGCCGATAGCCTGACTGCCCGCGCAGCCCGTCGGCCAGCATCCGCCGGACAAGGCCGGAACTGACGAAAGGCCCCTCGCCCAGCGCGCTCAGTACCCGGACGAACAGGCCCCAGACATAGACCCGGGCGCCGGTGACATGGATCAGGTCGAACTCGGACGCCGGCAGGAGGCTGCGGCCCTTCTCGTTGAACTTGGCAAAGCGCCGGGCGGTGAAGTCGTCCAGCGGATGAATCGCCCCGTCGCGCACTTCCAGGAACCGGAACCGGCTGCCGACATGCCCCCAGTATTCCAGATCGACGCCCGAGACATCGACCAGCCCCTGCACATGCGCCTGTTTCAGGCAGGCGTAATGGCTGTCGCCGAAGATGCAGAGCCGGGGCAGCGCGTCGGTCATGGCATGGTCCCGGGGCGCGCATCCGGGGCAAAGGCCGCCAGGATCTCTTCCTCGCAGCGCAGCTCCTCGGCCTCGGTCAATTCCGGCTCGGGCATCTCGTCGGCCGTCGGCTGGGGCGGCGGGACGGGCGCGGCCACAGCCTCTCCGCCGAAGGCCGCCGCCTGGTCGCGGAAGAACTGGGTCATGACATGGTCCACCCCCTCGGGCAGGACCGACCGCAGGTTCGGCGCGAAGAAGCGGCCGCCATAGGCGGGATGGGTGATGATCTCGTAGGAGGGGAAGTAATCCACGCGGGGCCCTGCCTGCATCATCTCGGAGGCGACCGCGCGGAGCAGGGACTTGGAATGGCTGGTCGCGGTCAGCACATGGTTGCCCGATGCCGTCGCCGTCAGCGGCACAGGCGAGACGGTGAGCAGTAGCCCGAGGGTCCGGTTCGCCGCCAGCATCAGCCGCAGCGCGGCCTTCATGTCGGCCATCAGCGCGGCGAAGCCATGGTTGACGAAGCCATGCGCCTCGGGATCGAAGCGCCCGGCCACCGTGCCCGGACAGACGGCATATTCCACGCCGGTCTCACGGTCCTGCCAGGCCTCGGTCAGCCCCATGGTAAAGACGAAGACCTGCGCGCCCCTGACCGCCGCCGCGATCGCCGCCAGGGTGTCGCGGCGCGAGGCGAACAGTTCGTCCGGGCTGACGAAGCCGCCCGGTTCCACGCCGGGGCGGAAGGGGTCGTAGAAGCGCCCGTCGCGCTCCCAGACCTCCTCGGGCGGGGGGGTGTCGGTCAGCGCCCAGCGCAGCCACTGGTGCAGCATCCGGGGCGTGTAGATGTTGCCGGTGCGAAAACTGAAGGTGCCGTAATGATAGTCCCGCCGCTGCTCGCGCGACAGGACCGAGGGGCCGGGCTCGAAATCCAGCCAGCGATAGCGCCGCGCGACCAGCGCCTTCGAGAAATGCTGCGCGAAGCAGGACCCCGCCGTCACGATCCGCGTGCGCCGCTTGATGCGGAACTTGGGTTTCCACAGGCCCGTGATCTCCAGCGCGTCGCGGCCGGCGACGGCGCTGCGCCAGAACCGGTCCTCGGGCAGGGTTTCATAGGGATGCGACATGCGCCGGCGGTCCTTTCCTGGCCCCGGATATGGCGGCAGGGCGGGCGGCAAGGTCAACCGCTTTCGATGGCCGCACTCCACAGCCCGCGACCGGCGTGGTAGCCTTGTGCCACCATGCCCAGCCTCTGCCGCGACTGCCTGACCCTGACCGATGCCGCGGCGTCGCGCTGTCCCGCCTGCCGCTCGCCCCGGATCGTCTCGCATCCCGAACTGACCCGCCTGTCCATCGCGCACATGGACTGCGACGCCTTCTACGCCTCGGTCGAAAAGCGCGACAACCCGGCCCTGCGCGACCAGCCCGTCATCGTCGGCGGCGGCAGCCGGGGCGTGGTCTCCACCTGCTGCTACATCGCGCGCATCAAGGGCGTGCGGTCCGCCATGCCGATGTTCCAGGCGCTCAGGCTCTGCCCCGAGGCGGTGGTGGTGAAGCCCCGCTTCGCCGCCTATACCGAAGCCTCCTGCGCCATCCGCGCGATGATGGAGGAACTGACCCCCGCCATCGAGCCCCTCTCGCTCGACGAAGCCTTCCTCGACCTCTCCGGCACCGAACGCCTGCACGGCGCGCCGCCCGCGGTGCTCCTGGCCCGGCTGACCAGGCGGATGGAGGACGAACTGGGCCTCACCGGCTCCATCGGCCTGTCGCACAACAAGTT
>NZ_JBKBLV010000073.1:0-4986 GCF_046295235.1 Tabrizicola flagellatus | reverse complement strand
GGCTGACGACGGTAAAGACCTGCGACACGATCTTCCTGATGGACCGCGGCCGATTGCTGGCGCAGGGCAGCTATGACGAACTTCTGGCCGGCAATGCGACCTTCCGGCGCATGGTCGCCGGGGATGCCGAAGAGGTGCATGCTGCATTATGAATATCAATGAACCGAATCCGGGCCCTACCCGGCGTCACTCCAGTTCTGACCACGCAATACATATAGAGAAGAAGACTGAGAGGTTGTCATGTCCGTGAACACTCTGCCGATCGATCCCGAGACGCTGTTGATCGATGCCGATGGCGCCCGTGAATATGCCAAGGCCGCGGCCGAGGAGTATCGGTCGAAGAAACCCTATCCCTACGGCTGTTTCGACAATTTCATGCCGCCCGAGATCCTGGACCGCGTGCGCGAGGAGTTGCGGGAACTGCCGGCGGCGGAAAGCTTCTTCAACCGGCCGCAGGAAAAGCTGAAGGCGGCCTACATGCCGGAACGCCTGGGCCCCTATACCCGGGCGCTGTTCCATTCGCTGAACTCCAAGGCATTCCTCGCCTTCCTCGAGGAACTCACCGGCATCGACGGGCTGATCCCGGACCCCTATTATGCGGGCGGCGGCATCCATGTGGTGTCGAACGGCGGGCATCTCGACATCCACGCCGACTTCAACCGTCAGGGCAAGCTGAACCTCGAACGGCGGCTGAACGTGCTGATCTACCTGAACAAGGACTGGAAGGAGGAATACGGCGGGTCCTTCGAGGTCTGGAACGACGACATGACCGCCAAGGTTGCGGGCTTCGTGCCGCTGTTCAACCGGATGTGCTGCTTCAACACCGGGTCCAACACCTGGCACGGCAACCCCGAGCCGGTGAACCACCCCGACAAGGAACCCCGGATGTCAATCGCGCTGTACTACTACACTGCGACCTGGGATTCGACGAAGGTTTCGCATACCACCCTGTTCAAGCCGCGCCCCGGCACCAACGACAAGGTGGACCGGCTGGAGCAGCGCCACCAGATCATGCAGAACCTGCTGCCGCCGGTGATCTACCGCCGAATTGGCCATCGGCTGCGCAAGCTGGGGATCTGAAGGCCCTAGGCGCGTCGGACCGAGTCGAGAAAGTCAGCCATGCGCCGGGCGATCACGTCCGGCGCAAGGCTTTCCGACACATGGCGGCGCGCGGCAGCGCCCAGACGGCGTGCGAGAGACGGATCGCGCATCAGCCGAAGGCAGGCATTGGCCATCGCTTCGGTATCCTCGGAGGGAACCATGAGGGCGGTCTCCTCGTGCGTGGCGATCTCCTGCTGACCGCCGACGCTGGTTGCCACGACCGCTGACCCGGCAGCCATGGCCTCGATCAGCGTGCCGCCGAAGTTTTCATAGCGGGATGCGACCAGCGTGACCCCGTGCCTTGCGCGCAGTCGGGCCACTTCGTCGCGCGACTGCTTTCCCACCGCGTTGATCCGTGACCGGATCGGCTCGGGCAGGCGGGCAAGCCGGTCGGAGAGCCTGTCGAGTCCACCCCCGGCCCGAGGCAGACCCTCGTCCGGCCCGGCAAAGGTGAACTGCGCCGCAGGGTGCGCCGCGGCAATCCGCGCGAATGTGTCGACGACAAGGTCGCCGCCCTTGATGTGGTCGAACCGGCCGACAAAGAGGACATGGTTCAGAAGCTCATCGGTCAGCTCGATGCCCTGCGCCGGAACCGGAAACGGGTTCGGGATCACGGCCTTGGGGACTGGCGGCAGGCCCCACAGCGCCTCGGTCTGCCGCAGGACTGCTGCCGAAGGCGAGGTTATGCCATCCACCCGCCGCAGGCCCTTGGCCTCGCGCGCCTCTCGGCGGGCGCTTGCGGCATCATCGGGGGCACTGCCGGCCATGCGGTGCAGCCACCAAGGCCCATGCAAGGTCGCCACGACCGGGATGGAGACCTTTCCCCGAATCTCCCCGACCCAGCCCTGCGTCTCTTCCATCACGACAACTTCGACACCATGGAGGGCAATTGCGCGCCGGATCGCCTCTGCGTGCCGATCCACCAGGAACCTGACCAGTCCGCCCTCCGGGTCCAGCTTTCGCCTCAGACGATCCACCAGCCGCAGCCTGGGGTCGGTCATTGCGACCACGCGCGGATGGTCATGCGGGGCATCCACCATGTCCGCGATGATGGTCACCTCGTGCCCCGCGCTTTCCAGACCCACGGCCAGGTGGCTGACGGCTGTCACAATGCCGTTTGGCGTGCGAACACCGGGCCATGCCGGAGTGACAAAACCGACACGCAATGGCCGGACTTCACGGCCTTTCGTCATTTAAGGCCTCTCGGCCGCGCAGCCAGGACGTTTCGCAAGGGTTGCTGACTTACCGACATCTTGGGGAAGGACCGACCAAATTCACATTCATGACCAAATGCGCGCCAAGGGTAATCAGCATTTTTCGCCCGGGGAGACTGAACGGAACCGGCAGGTGCTGTCAAGGAACTTGGGGTGGGGCCCGGGGAAGGCACGCGGTTGGGCAACTTACGGCTGCAGCAGGAGCGCCGCCAGCCCGTCCTCCAGCCTCACCTCGGCCGCAACGCCCAGCACCGCGCGCGCGCGGTTCGGGTCACCCTGAGAGTCGCGGATATCGCCGACACGCGGATCGCCGTGCTGCACCACGGGCAGCCGGCCATGCAGCCGCGCCAGCGTGTCGATCAGCGCCAGAAGCGTCGTGGTCCGTCCGGTACAGATGTTGAACACCTGTCCGGCCGCCTCGGGCGCGTGCGCCATCGCCGCAAGAAGAAACCGCACCACATCGGCGACAAAGACGAAATCCCGCGTCTGCAACCCGTCGCCGAACACCGTCACCGGCAATCCTTGGGCAAGGCGGCTGTTGAAGATCGAGATCACCCCCGAATAGGCCGAAGACGGATCCTGCCGCGGGCCATATATGTTGAAGGGCCGCAGGCCCACGGTGGGCAGCCCATGCACCGCCATCGCGATGCGCCCGTGCAGTTCGGACCCCAGCTTGTCCACGCCGTAGGGCGTCTGCGGGCGCGGCACCCGCGCCTCATCCACCGGCCCCTGGCCCGCATCGCCATAGACGGCGGCGGAGGAGGTATAGACCACCGGCACGCGCCCCGCCCGCGCCGCTGCCTCGAACACCGTCACGGTGCCGGTCTGATTGGTGAGATGCCCTTCGCGCCAGTGTTCGTTGCAATAGGCGACCGAGGCGATCCCCGCCAGATGGAACACCCCTGCACAGCCCGCAATGGCCTGCGCCACGGCCTCGGGGTCTGCCACGTCCCCTTCGATGACCCGCACCTCGGGAGCCAGATTGGCAAGCTTGCCGGTGGACAGGTTGTCCAGCACCACCACCCCATCGCCGCGTTCCAGGAGCGCATCCGCCAGATGCGACCCGACAAAACCGCAGCCCCCGGTGATCAGATAATTCGCCATCTCGGGTCCAACCTTAAATCCAGATCATCCGTGGGCTCCGCCGCTCCATTCCGTCACATGCCCACCCGCGGCAGGGCGAGAGGGCGCGATGCTGCCCGGATCGGGGAAATCATCTCAGCGCGCCTCTCTCCGCTCGGATCGTTTCTGCCGCCCCGGAGAGGTGTTGCGTTCTTCCGGCATCAGCCAGCTTGCCCGATAGGCACCGGAGATCGGGTTGGCGGCCAGCGACCCGTCGGTCGCTGTCGCATCTGCGGCAGGCCGCCAGACCACGATGCCGGCGACGGCACCCGCCATGAGCCAGACGTAGTTCACCAGCCCGGAGTTGGGCAGAAGGTCGATCAGGGCGGCGCTGAGCAGCACGGTCATGCCAGGCATCAGCAGCGATGGCCCGAGCGTCTTGCGGCGCAGGGCAAACAGCAGGATCGGAACCGTCAGCATTCCGAAGCGGCCGATATAGCCGAGCCAGCCGTAGACCCCGATGAAGATCAGCCAGATGCCGTCGGTGATACTGGTCATCTGCCCGGTTTCAGGGTCGAAGATCGAGTTCCGACCCCAACTGCCCCAGCCCACCAGCGGCTTGAGGTTCGCCTTGGTCAGAAGTACGTCCTCATTGTCGAGCCGGAATTTCAGCGAGGCCGCCCGTTCCTCGTCGATCGAAAGCGCCAGTTCATAGGTGGCATTGACCGGGATCCAGCCCGCTCCGCGCAGCATGGGGTAGAACATGACGACGAACGCAACGACGACCGAAAGCGCCACCTGCAACCGCGCCCCGAGCAAGAGCACGATCAGCGCCGAGGGCACGGCGATGATCAGGGCGCCAAGGCTCTTGCACAGGTAGAGGACCAGAATCAGCCAGAACATCGCGGCCAGCCAGGGGAAGGCCAAGCGGCCCTCGCGCCGGGCTTCCCTGAACAGGATCGCGGCCGAGATGATCGAAAGGCAGAAGAAGATCCCCACCATGAGCCCATGGTTGAGAAAGACCACGGGACGGAACCCCCCCGCGCGGATGTGCTGCACGAAATCGGAGGGAAAGAAGCCGTAGACCCAGGTGTGCAGCTGGGGCGACAGGCGCACCTCGATCAGGGCGGGGATGGTGTAGACCAGCCCGCCGATGGCGAAGGCCTCGAGCAGCGCACGGTGGCCCGCCTGGGTATTCAGGTAGCGCAGGCCAAGCCAGAACGGCACAAGCGCGACGAGGATCTGGGAGATCAGGCCCCAGGCGTCGTAGAGCCTGAGCCCCGGCAGAAAGATCCGGCCGTCGATGATCGGCTCCGTATTGGACATCACGGTCAGGACCGGAGTCACGATGATCAGAAGCAGCAGCCCGAACAGGATCTGCCGACCGAAACGGGCCGTAGCATCCCAGGACGGGACCTGCCTTGGGGCCATCAGCAGACACAGCATCAGGGCCGTTATCGCAGGCACCAGATGCTTGTCGATTGCGGGGATCATTGGAAACTTGATGACGGTTTCCGAAGGCAGCAGCAGATGCCCGCCGATGATCGTCCAGACAAGAGCACGTTCGAGTGTCAGGGAGCGAAACAGCGCCACCGCCGCAAGGGGCGAG
>NZ_JBKBLV010000072.1:0-6078 GCF_046295235.1 Tabrizicola flagellatus | reverse complement strand
TGTGGGGCGGTCAGTCTTTGCTGAACCACATCTCCACCTTGTCCAGCACGTCGTCGATCAGGCCGGACTTCGCTTGTGCGCCCGTAAAGCGGAGGGTGTAGCCGCCGGGGCAGGCCTCCCGCGTGATCGTCAGGCCCTGGCGGAGCTTCAGGAGCCTCCGGGGGCGGCGGGTGATGGGGTTGGTGGGCTCTCGCAATACATCCTGCAGCACGGGGCGGAGGGTGGACCATTGCGTCTCAACCCCCTGGCCCATGACGGGGTGGAGGGTGGCTACGAGGAGGTCCTCGTGCCCGGACTGGAGCGCGGCGGCGAGGGTGTCGAGTTGGCGGGTGGTCAGGGTGGTGGGGTCGGTGAGGAGGGGGGCGAGGGCTTCGACCACGGACACATGGTTGCGGATGCGGGTGCGGGTGGTGCGGGGGAGGGCGGGGAAGAGGGCGACGATGGCGGTGTCGGGGGTGTCGAAGTGGCCCTCGTGGATGGCGTTCAGGATGAGGGTGGCCTTCTCCCACGGGGTGACGGGTTCGCGGATCTCGTTCTCGGTCACCATCAGGGCGAGGGCCTGGGCGATGGTCTGGGGGGCGCGGAGGAAGGCGGGGATCGTCGTGTGGCCCAGCGCGCGGCAGGCGGTGAGGCGGCGGAGGCCGGAGATGAGGCCGTATGTGTGGCCGTCGCGGGGGGTGGAGAGCTGCCAGACCTCGATGGGGGTGCGCAGGCCCTCGGTCGCGATGGAGTGCTGGAGGAGGGTGAGGGCGGCGGGGTCCAGCGCGGTGCGGTCGCGCAGGAGGGCGTGGGGGGCGATCTCGGTCAGGGGGAGGTGGTGGAGGGGGTCCATGCGCGTTGCTCCTTTGCGGGGAGGGAAGCGCATGGGGGTTAATGAGGGGTGAGGGGCGCGGACGCCCCCCTATTCGGCGGCGACAGCCTGGCGGCGGGGCTTGAGCACGATCCTCTCGGCCCAGGCGTAGAGGTGGGCGAAGATGATCGCGACGATGATCGACAGGATCAGGGCGAGCCAGGGGCGATGCTCGCCGAAGACTTTGTCCACCAGCGAGATCATCTGGTAGTGCGTCAGGTACATGAACATCGAGGCGCCGGCGATTTCGGCGATGATGACCTTGACCGGGGCGGGGACGGTGAAGCTGCGGATGAAGAGGACCGCGATGCAGCCGCCGGCGACGTAGAAGGCGGCCGAGGTCAGGTGCCAGTAGGCGAAGACGGTGACGAGCGACAGCGCGAGGGCGAAGAGGCGCGAGGGCAGGTCCTTGGCGGTGGCGAGGACCATGCCGAGGGCAAAGCACCAGCCGTAGTGCCAGGGCGTGCGGTCGTAGTTGTAGTCGCCGGTCCAGATCTGCTCGATGCCATAGTCGAGCGCGGCGGTGGCAAAGAAGAAAAGGACGGCGCTGAGCATGGGGCGCGCGGCGAAGGCCCGGCGCACGGGGGCGAAGGAGAAGAAGAGAGCGGCCAGGACGAGGATCTGGATATAGAACTCGACGAAGTAGAAGGTGTAGCCGCGGATCGTGTTCGGATCGACGTAGTTCGACACCAGGAGCAGCGAGGGCCATTCGAACTTGCGGGTGGCAAGCTCGAGGAAGACCCCCATCAGGATGGTCGGGATCGCGACGTAGCGGACCGTGCCCCAGATCGTCCGGGTGCTGCCGGAGCGGAGGATCTCGGGCAGCTGAAAGCGGGCGACGGAGTAGCCGGCCAGCATGACCAGGAAATAGGCCGCCCCCCAGTTCGAGGAATAGACGAAAGCCTCGGTGTGCAGGGCCACGATGCAGATCATGAAGAAGGCGCGGGTCAGGGTCACGGTCTCGAGCCGGCGCCAGGAGGAGGTTTCGCGGGCATTGGCATGAGCCTGGAGCTGGGCGACGGTCAGCTTCTCCCAGTCGTCGGGCAGCTGGCCGAAGCGGGATTCGTAGGCCAGCGTGAACTGGATGTAGTGCAGGGAATCGCCGCCGAGGCTTTCGAATGTGTCGTCGGGACCGACCGTCTCGCCAGCGAATTCGTGCTGGAAGAGCGAGCGGACATCGGTGATCTCGCCACGGGCGCGGATAGGGGGAGCGGTGACCCTGCGCAGGGCGAACTGTTCGGCCAGGACACGGCGCTGGACCTTGCCGGTGCCGGTGACGGGCAGCGATTCCAGCGCCATGACATGCAGCGCGCTGCCGGCGGAAATGCCCATCTCGGCCAGCGCGGCGGTCGCGGCCTGTTTCACGAGGGCGGTCTGGACCTCGGGTCCGGCCAGCGCCACCAGCACGCCATCGCCGCGCTGGGGGTCGGGCACCTTGGCAACCGCGATCGCCACATCGGACTTCAGCCGGGCGCGGATGCGGTCTTCCAGCTGGTCCGGCACGATCTTCTGGCCACCGCAGTTGATCAGGTCGTCGGCGCGGCCATCGAAGAACAGGTAGCCATCGGTCAGGTGCCCGAGGTCGTTGGTCTGAAGCCAGCCCTCGGCGTCGGTCAGGTCGTGCAGGCCCTCGGCGTCGATCCGGTATCGGGCGACCTGGGGGCCGCGGATGCGGATGCGGCCATCGGCGGAAAGCGCAACCTCGCCCTGCCCCACGGGACGCCCGACCGAGTCGAGCATCGCGTCGGGAGCCTCCGAGATCACGAGGAAGGTGCTGCGCGAGGCCTCGGTCAGGCCGTAGTGCTGGACGATCCGGGCATTGGGGAACATCGCACGGATCTGGCGCTTTTCCTCGGCCGTCATGGCCTGCGAGCCGATTTCCAGCCAGCGCAGCGCCTTGCCGGCCTCGCCGATGATCGAGGGGTCCGACAGGAGAATGCGCAACAGCGTCGGCACGGCCGACAGGGCGTTGACCTCGCCCGAAGCCAGCATCCGCGCCAGTTCCGCCGGATCGAATCCGCGCGACGGCATGTAGGCCAGTCCGCCAACGGCGCTGACCGCGCGAAAGCGGGCCATGCCGAAGCTGAAGGTCGCGGGCACGCCGACATATTCCCGGACCTCGTCGGTCATCCGCATCACCTCGATGATGCGCTCGGTGGTGTAGCCGAGATTGCGGTAGGTCAGAAGGATGCCCTTCGGCAGACCCTCGGTGCCCGAGGTGTAGCTGACTTGCGCCGGCAGATCGTCGAGGATCACCGGATGCTGCGCGGTAAGCCAGCCCGAGCCTTCGCCGGGATCGATGCAGCGGTCGATCTTCAATCCGGGCAACCGTGCAGCCTGGTCGGCATCAGACACCAGCACCACCGGCCGGCGGTCGGCGTAGAGCGAGAACAGCTGTTCGACAAAGGCGATGGAATTTCTGCGGACCACGGCGGTGGCTTCAAGCGTCCTGGGTTCCATCTCTCGACCTGCAAATGGCTGAAGGAGACCGGGCGTCTCCGCGGTATTGGTAGCGGGCATTGTTGACAAAACCTTGTTCCGAAAACGGCGAACTACAGCAATGTCCCACCACGAAAAAACATTCGTTTCGCGAAGGGCTTATATGGCTAGGATCGAAAGCGCCGGCCTGTCAACGAGTCGCGCGAGGCTCGCAAAGGCGTGATCTAGAACATCTGCAACAGGCGCTTGAGGTAATCCAGTTCCTCGAGCGGCCGGGCCAGTTCGCCCGAGCGGCGGCGGATTTCATCGAGCAGTTCCTGGGCGCGCTGGTCGGGGTCGTTCTGCACCATGTTCTCGTCCGAGCCGATGCGCGCGGTTTCGCCCTGGCGGCGGCCCAGCGGATCGGTGCCGTTCGGATCGGCCGAACCGAATTCGCGGTCGCCGCCCTGGGCATCGCGGTTCTGGCGCTGTTCCTCGGCAAGGGCCTGCCCGAACTGCTGCATCCCGTCGCGCAGCGCCTCCATCGCCTCGGCCTGGCGGTCGAGAGCGCCGTCGAGGTCGCCGTCGCGGAGCGCCTCCTCGGCCTGTTCCATCGCGCGGCCGGCGCGGTCGAGGCTGCGGCGGCCCTCCTCGCCCTGTTCGGTGCCGTCGCCGGGCAACTGGCCCTGCTGGAGCTGGTTCAGCCGCTGGCGCAATTCGCGCTGGCGGTCGGACAGGCTGCGGTCGTCGGTGGCGCCGCCCTGGCCGTTCTGCTGATCCTGCCCCTGCTGACCCTGTTCCTGACCGGGTTGCTGGCCCTGCCCTTGCTGGTCCTGGCCCTGTTGTTGCCCCTGGCCCTGCTGGTCCTGGTTGCGCGGCACGCCTTGCAGATCGCGGAAAGCATCGTCGGACAGGTCCTGCTGGTCGCGCAGCGTCTGGCCGAGGTCGTTCATCGGGCCGTTCTGCCCCTGGCCCTGCCCCTGCTGGCCCTGCACCACCTGCATGTTCTGCATGAGCTGGCGCAGCTGTTCCATCAGCTCGGCCGCCTCGGCGGTGCGGCCCTGCTCCATCAGTTCCTGCAGCTTGTCGAGCATCTCTTGCAGCTGGTCGCCCGACATCATCTGGCCCTGCATCATCTGCTGCTGCTGCTGGTCGCCGGGGTTGCGCTGCGCCTCTTGCGCCAGTTCGCGCATGTATTCGTTCAGCGCCTGCTGCATTTCCTTCATCAGCTGGTCGATTTCCTCGGGCGAGGCGCCGTTCCTGATCGCCTCGTCCAGCCGGTCCTGCGCACGTTGCAGGCGTTCGAAGGCGGATTGCAGATTCCCTTCCTCGACCATCAGCGCGATGGTCCAGAGCTTTTCGGCGATGGCGTCGCGGGCCTCGGTCGAGAGGCTGGCCTGTTGCGCCTCGAGGTCGCGCATCAGGACGCGCAGGTGCAGGAAGGCGCGGTCGTGGCGGATAAAGCCCTCGGGGCGGTTGGTGACGGCCTTGAGGAGTTCCAGCGCGCGGGGAGCGTTGACGCGGTTCCACAGGATGTCGCGGCGCATCTCGATCAGCGCGGCGGCCAGCGGGTCGAAGAACCGCTTGCCGTGCAGCGTGACCTGGTAGGGGGCCGATGAACCCTCGTTCCCGCCGGCGTCGGCGACGGTGAAGGTCATGGTGACGGGCAGGTTGGCGAAGACGTGCTTCGACAGGTCATCGACCAGGGTCGAGGTCAGTTCGGTGCGGCTGCCCTTGCGCGGCATGGGCAGGTCGAGGGTGACGGGGTCCACGGGTTCGGGATCGACGGTCAGGCCGTGGCGGCGGTCGATCTTCGCGAGGTCGAGCGTGATGGTCACGCGGCCGGCGGTGACGCCGTAGTCGTCGCTGGCCTTGAACGACTGCTTGAACCGGCCGTCGGCCTCGCGCACCATCTCGCCGGTGACTTCGACGGTGGGGGCGCGGTCGGGGATGGCGGTGATCTGCCATTCGCGCCCGCCGGGGCCCTCGATGGCGAGGTCGCCGGAGCGGGTGACGGTGAGGTCGTGGACGCCCTGCATGGCGTTCGGGACGGCTGCGGCGGGTGTGACGGTGGCGCCGCCGGGCGCGGGTTCGGGCGGGGGCGGGGCATCGGCGACGGTCTGGCGGACGGTGAGGTCGCCTTCCGGGCCGTAGAGCCGGATCTGGACCCGGGTGCCGGTGGGCAGGTCAAGCGCGGGGTCGGTGACCTCGTTCAGGTAGAGCGAGGGCTTGCCGGTATAGGCCGGGGGCTGGGCCCAGGCCTCCCAGCTGGGGCCGCCGGGCATGGCGACGGCGGCGCCGGGGGTGAGGCCGGCGACGGACCCTGCGCGCCAGAACGATCCGAAGAGCGCGGCCATGACGAAGGCGGTCAGGGCGACGTAGCGCAGGGAATAGCGGTCGCGCGAGGACAGGCGCAGGTCGGGCTGGACGGGCCGGGCGCCGGCGGCGCGGGCGGCCATCCGCTCCTGGTGCGCGCGCCAGACGGCGAGCGAGGCGGGGTCATGCGCACCGATGGCCTGGGTGTCGCGAAGCGCGGCGATGGGCCGGCCGGGCATGGTGGCGTCGATGCGGTCCAGCGCGTCCATCGCCGTGGGCCGGCGGAAGCGGCGGATGCCCCAGGCCAGGAGGATCAGCGCGACGATGACGACGATGGCCCCGCCCGCCTGGGCATAGTGGAGGGGCCCGAGGTCCTGCACCCCGAAGGCCAGGGCCGAGAGCGTGACGAGCACCAGCGACCAGAGCGGCCAGAAGGCCCGCGCCAGCCGTTCCGCCCAAAGCCCCGCCAGCGTCAGGCGCATCGGCCAGACCAG
>NZ_JBKBLV010000071.1:0-6103 GCF_046295235.1 Tabrizicola flagellatus | reverse complement strand
GGCAGCTGGTCCTTCACCAGTTCCGACGCCGGGGCATGCCCGATCGCCACGAAGAACCCGTCGCAGGGGATCACCCCCTCCGCGCCCGTCTTCACGTTCCGCACCCGCACCCCCGTCACCCCCAGGGGCGCCTCGGTTCCCAGGATCTCGGTCACCTCCGTGTCCCACACCACCGCGATCTTCGGGTTCTTGAACAGCCGGTCCTGCATGATCTTCTCGGCCCGCAGACTGTCCCGACGATGGATCAGTGTGACCTTCGAGGCGAAGTTCGTCAGGAACAACGCCTCTTCCACGGCCGTGTTGCCGCCCCCGATCACCACCACCTCTTTCCCGCGATAGAAGAACCCGTCGCAGGTCGCGCAGGCCGAGACGCCGAAGCCCTTGAACTTCTCCTCCGAGGGCAACCCAAGCCACTTCGCCTGTGCCCCCGTCGCCAGGATCACCGCCTCCGCCGTATAGGTCGTCCCGCTGTCCGCCGTCGCCACGAAGGGGCGCTTCGACAGGTCCAGCGACGTGATGTAGTCCGAGATCACCTCGGCCCCCATCGCGCGGGCATGTTCCTCCATCCGCACCATCAGGTCCGGCCCCTGAACCGAGTGATCGCCGGGCCAGTTTTCCACCTCGGTCGTGATGGTCAGCTGCCCCCCGGGCTGCAGGCCCTGGATGAGGATCGGCTCCAGCATCGCGCGGGCCGAATAGACCGCAGCCGTATAACCGGCCGGGCCCGAGCCGATGATAAGAACCTTGGTGTGGCGGGAGGTTGTGCTCATCTCGGAACCCTCATGACTGCCGGCACTTCGATATAGGACTTTGTCAAGGTCGGCGGAACCCCCCCAAAGGCAAGGGTGCCCTCCAGGGCGGAACCATGACTTTTCGCCAGCCATGGCCAAGGATTTCCAAGGTTTTACAAGCCTTTACTTCAGCACATCTGCACCTTCCACCCGCATTTCGCAGGAGTGTTTTCCATGGCCGATCCCGTCACCATTTCCATTCCGAAACGCCCCTGCTTCGTCGGGTCCTGCGCCCCGCTCAAGGTCAGCATCGACAGCGCATCGGGCATCGACTTCGACGACCTCCGGTTCACCATCTCCGACGGCCATCGCGCCGGCCTGATCTCGCACTCGCGCGACGCGCGTTGCAGCGCCGAGGCGCCCACGATCATTCTGCTCGTCAGGCACGAGCCCGGCGACTGGGTCATCCTGGTCACGCATATCTCGACCGGGCAGGACATCGCCAATGTCCAGTTCCGCTCCACCGACCGCTGGCGGGGCCGGCGCGGGCGCCGCGGCTCTGGTTCGACGGGCAGAACCTCCGGCAATAGGCAGGCAGCGCCGGGGGGCGGCGGCCCGGCGGGGCCGCAGAGCGTCAACATCCTGCCGGCGACCGGCACCCGGCGGATCGCGAGTCTCTTCGTCCAGACCGCCTCGCAGGCCTTTCCGACCGGGGTGTCGCTGGATGCGATCCGCAACCGCTGGATGGACGAGCTGATCAACGGCGGAACCCATGGCGGCGTCACCCGCAGCGCCCGCGCCTTCTACCGCGAGGTCTCCTATGGCCACTTCGACCTCTCGGCGCAGATGTTCGGCCCGGTCGCGCTCGGCGGCCCCTGGACGGACCATTTCAACAACGACAGCACGCCGAAGGGGGACCTGCTTCCAAAGCTGCTTCACCGCCGGGGATGCGCTGATCGACTACACCCGGTTCGACACGCTGCTCTGCGTGTCGCAAAGCGTGTCGGCCACCATCTCCACCCCCGCCCGCAGCGCCTGGCCCTATGCCTCGATCGGGTCCGGGGGCCCAACACCACCGCGGACGGCAACGTGACCCGCGGCGTGATCTCGATGCCGGCCGAATGGGGGGCAACGGGCAACCGCCACGCCTGCGAGACCTTCTGCCACGAGCTTGGCCACAACTTCGCGGTGGGCGGCGTGCAGGCCAGGGACGGTCGCGGGAGATCGCGCAAGACCCTGACCTTCGAGACGCCGCTTGGGCAGGGCCGGTTCAGCACGAAGTTTTAGGGCGATTGGGACCGCATGGACCTCTATTACGTTCCCCTCCCGGGATCGCGGACCGCAAAGTCGGGCCCTACAAGCTTTGACGGGCAAGCCGCCCCGGCGCAGGACCGGCCTGACGCCAGGGCGGTAGCATTATTGCGCATGCGCGAAATAATGTTGCGCAGACCGGATGCCCCGCGTAAGTAAGTCACGGAACGGAGGCACCATGGTCGCGCACAAGCTGGATCCCATCGACCGCCAGATTCTGGCGGAACTTCAGGCGGACGGTCGCATGACCAACGTCGAGCTTGCCAGCCGCGTCGGCATTTCCGCGCCACCCTGCCTGCGCCGGGTGCGGGGCCTGGAAGAGCAGGGCTACATCCGAGGCTATCACGCCGATATCAATGCGCGCGAGCTGGGGTTCGAGGTGCAGGTCTTTGCCATGGTGCGGTTGTCAAGCCAGGCCGAGGCGGACCTTGCGGCCTTCGAGGCGCGGTGCCGCGCCTGGCCGCTGGTCCGCGAATGTCACATGCTGAACGGCGAGATCGACTTCATCCTGAAATGCGTCTCGCCGGATCTGTCCAGCTTTCAAAGCTTCCTGACCGAAGAGCTGCTGCGCGCGGATCATGTGGCCAACGTCAAGACCAGCCTGGTGATCCGCTGCGCCAAGGACGAACCCGGCCTGCCGTTCGATGTCCTCGAGGCGCGGCTCGCAAGGAACGCCTGACGCCTAACGCGCGGCGTCGCTGACCTGCCGGGTTGCCGACTTCAGCCGCATCGCGAAACCCTTCTGCCCCGACGTCATGGTCCGGCCTGAAGTCTGCCGCACCGTGGCGCGCGCCACCACACGGCTGTCCGTCCCGTCGCCGACCGTTTCCAGGATCGACAGGATCCAGCGGCGTTTGGTCTTCATCTGGATGATCATCTCTTGCCCCGGCGAAATTCAACCTTCGCGGGCAGGCTGACCCGAGATTGCGGCAGGGTTGGGGAAGAACCTTGCAGCAATCAGAGCATTTTCATGCCCCTTTTCGCCGTATCACAGCCGTATTGTCGATATCAGCCGCCCGTAATCCGCTTCGCCGGCGTGGGTTGTGCGACGGAAGGAGTAGAAGCGCTCGGGGTCGCGGTAGGTGCAATGGCCGGTCCATTCCGCATGGCCGACCCCGGCTTCGCGCAGCCGGTAAAGGCCATAGCCCGGCAGGTCGAACAAAAGCCGGTCCCCCGGGCCGTTGGCGAAGAACCGGGTGCTGTCCTCGTCCTCGGCGCGGAAGCGGTCGAAGAATTCCGGGCCGACCTCGTAGGCCGCCTGGCTGATTGTCGGGCCGATGACGGCGTTGATCCGCGACCGGCGGGCGCCGAGGGCCTCCATCGCCTCGATCGTCGCTTCCAGCACGCCATCGACCGACCCGCGCCAGCCGGCATGGGCGGCGCCGATCACCCGCGCCTCGGGGTCCTCGAACAGCACCGGCTGGCAGTCGGCCGTCAGCACCGCAAGAAGGACCCCCGGCGTGGCCGTGACCATGGCATCGGCCTCGGGGCGGATCGACAACGGGCCGGTCACCGGCAGGGCGCGGGCGGAATGCACCTGATGCACCGTCACCAGCGCCTCGGGGCCAAGGCCCATCGCCTCGGCCACCCGGGCGCGGTTGATCGCCACGATCTCGGTCTGGTCCGAGGATCCCGTGCCGCAGTTAAGGCCTGCGAAGATGCCCGAGGACGCCCCCCCCTTGCGGGTGAAAAAGCCATGGCGGGCCGTCAGCGCCTGCGAGGTGATGATGTCCAGCGTCGATTGCATCAGGCGAATCCGGGGGGCGGCGGGGCACCGGCCGAGGTGACGGCCAGCACCTTGAACAACGAACCCATTTCCGCCGGATCGGTCAAGCGGCGATGTGCGGCACGGTGGCTGTCGAGTCTCGCGCCCGTCAGCCCCTGCGCGAGTCGGTCCGCCCTTGCCTCGATGCCCAGCCGGCGCAGCACCGCGCCTTGCGTGTCGTATGCCCAGGCCGGGGCAAGCGCGGCCAGGGGCTCGAAATCGACATGGGCGGTCAGGTCCGCCTCTCCCGGATGGGCCAGGGGATCGTCGAAGGCATGGTGGCGCAGCGCCTGCAGCGTGTCGCCCTGCGACCGCCAGCCGCCGTAGTCGATCCAGTAGGCCACCCCGCCGTGCCGCGCGATGCGGCGGGCGGTCTCGGCCACGGCCAGGCGCGCGGGCAGGTTGTCCTCGACCAGCGCGCCCTGGGACGCATGGCGGAAGGCGGGCGTGTCGGGCACCTGCGGCATGGGTGCGGACAGGCCGAAGGCCAGCGCCCCGTCGATGAGGCCCACCAGCCGCTCGCGCCATCCTTCGGGGCTGCGCAGGAACTGCCGGATCGGCAGGGCGTCGAGAAACTCGTTGCCGATCAGGAACAGGGGGCCTTCGGGCAGGTCCTCGATCCGGTCCACCCAATGCGGGCGATGGTCTGCCAGCCGCTCGGCCTGCAGGGCGCGCAGGCGGGGCGAGGCCTCGACCAGAACCAGCCGCAGGGCGGCGTGAAAGCCGGGCACGCCGCGCGTCGCGCGCAGCACATCGGCCATCAGCGTGCCGCGGCCGGGGCCGGGTTCGGCCAGGATGAAGCGATCGGGCGCGCCGCGGTCGAGCCATGCCTGCGCCAGGGCGAGGCCGAAGAGCTCGCCGAACATCTGGCTGATCTCGGGCGCGGTGGTGAAGTCGCCCGCCGCGCCGAAGGGCTCGCGCGTGGTGTAATAACCGTGCACCGGGTGCAGCAGGCACTCGGCCATGTAGTCGGCGACGGTGATCGGCCCGGTCTCGCGGATGCGCGCGGCGATCAGTCGGGCAAGCGGTGTCATGACCTGCGGGCGCGAAGTGCGAACCACAGGCCCAGGGCGATCATCGGCAACGACAGAAGCTGGCCCATGGTCAGGCCCCAGCCGCCGAACTGGACGGCCCAGCCGATCGGGTTGCCCTCGCTGACGAATTGCGCATCGGGCTGGCGGACGAATTCCACCAGAAAGCGCGCCAGACCGTAGCCGGTGAGGAACACCCCCATCACCAGACCCGGCCGCTTCAGCCCACCCGCACGGAAGGCCAGCCAGAACAGGACCAGCGCCAGCAGCAGCCCCTCCAGCCCCGCCTGGTACAGCTGGCTCGGGTGGCGGGCGCAGAGGCCCTCGACCTCCGGGCAGTACTGCGCCGCATCGCCGGGGAAGATCACCCCCCAGGGCAGGCTGGTCGGACGCCCCCAGAGTTCGGCATTCACGAAGTTGGCCAGCCTGCCCAGCATCAGCCCGACCGGAGTCGCCAGCGCCATCAGATCGCCCAGCGAAAGAAGCGGGATATTCTCGCGCCTGCCGAACCACAGGGCTGCGACGACGACGCCAAGGAAGCCGCCGTGGAAGGACATGCCGCCCTCCCAGACCTTCACGATCTGCAACGGATCGGCCAGATAGGTCGGCAGGTCGTAGAACAGCACATAGCCCAGCCGCCCGCCCAGGATCACGCCCAGGATGATCCAGGTGAGCAGGCGCTCGACCTGTTCGGCGGTCATCGGGGCGACTTCTGACCAGAGCCCCGGATTGCGGATGGCGCGCAGCACGATCCACCATCCGAACAGGATGCCCGCGATATAGGCCAGCGCATACCAGCGCAGGGCCAGGGTAATGCCGAAGATCTCGATCTCGAACAGGTTGGGAGAGATGTCGGGGAAGGGGATCATGAGGCCCTCGTCTATGCCGGTCCGCTTGTCGCGGGCGGGGCGCGGGATGTCAACCGCGCGCCCCGTGTGCTGTGGCTTGCCCTGCCGGGCGACCGGGGCCATATAAGGCGAAAGCGCAGGAGACGGTGCCATGCAGACCCGCAACAAGTTCCTCGACGACATGAGCCAGCTCATGACCAACGCGATGGGCGTGGCCCAGGGTGCCAAGACCGAGGCCGAGACGGCGTTCAAGAGCTGGATCGACCGCTGGATGGCCGACCGCGACTTCGTGACGCGCGAAGAGTTCGATGCCGCCCGCGCCATGGCGCAGAAGGCGCGCGAGGAGAACGCGGCGCTGGAGGCGCGTATCGCGGCGCTGGAAGCGGCACTGGCCAGGAAGAAATGACCCGGCTGACC
>NZ_JBKBLV010000070.1:0-6412 GCF_046295235.1 Tabrizicola flagellatus | reverse complement strand
GCAAACGCCACAACCAGGCCGTCATCGCGCTCGCCAGACGCCGCATCAACGTCGTCTGGGCAATGCTCACCACGCGCCAGCCCTTCACGGAGAACTTCAAAAGCGCAGCTTGACTTACGCATTAGGCTACACCTCCCGGAGCGGGCGAGCGCGCGATGTCGCCGGCGTTTTTCACCGCCTCGCGCAGCACCGCGTCGCGCGGGCCGAAGGCGGCGGCCGCCCCTTGGTTCATCACCAGAAGCAGGTCGCATTCCCGAATCGCCGCCGGCCGGTGCGCCATGATGAAGACCGAGGCCCCGCGCGCCTTCGCGGTGCGGATCGCGGTGTTGAGCGCGATCGACCCGTCGTTGTCGAGGTTCGAGTTCGGCTCGTCCAGGATCAGCAGCATCGGGTCGCCATACAGAGCCCGCGCCAGGCCGATCCGCTGGATCTGGCCGCCCGAAAGCTGGCTGCCCATCGTGGCGACCCGGGTGTCGTAGCCGTTCGGCAGTTTCAGGATCATCTCGTGCGCCGCCGCGGCCCGGGCGGCGGCGACGATCGCCGCGGCATCGGCCCCCGGTTGCAGGCGGGCGATGTTCTCGGCGATGGTGCCGTCGAACAGCGTCACCCGCTGCGGCAGGTAGCCGATGTAGCTGCCCAGCCGGTCCGGGTCGTACTGGTCGAGCGTCGCGCCATCCAGCCGGATGCGCCCCGCCGCCGGCGGCCAGGCCCCGGTCAGCGCCCGCGCCAGCGACGACTTGCCCGAGCCGGACGGCCCGATCACCCCCAGCGCCTTGCCCGGCGGCAAGGTGAAGGTAAGGTTGCGCAACACCGGCGCGCTGCCGCCCGGTGGGACCACGGTGAGGGCCTGCACCTCGACCAGCGCCCTGGGGCGCGGGAGTTCGGTCCGGCCGGCGACCGGCGGCGCCTTGACCAGCAGGTCGGCCAGCCGAAGCCGCGCCTGCCGGGCCCGTGTCACCACCGCCCACTGGCCAACGGCCTGCTCAAGCGGTTGCAGCGCCCGGCCCATCAGCACCGAGGCGGCGATCATGGCGCCGGCCGACAGTTCCTCCTGCAGGATAAGCCAGGCGGCAAGGCCCAGCATCGCCGATTGCAGGAACAGCCGGAACGTCTTGATCAGCACCGAATAGCGCCCCGATGCGTCCGAGGCGCGCAAGCCTTCGTCCAGCGCCAGGTCGCGGCGCGCCTTCAGCCGGGCAAAGCCGGCCCCGGTCATGCCCAGCGATTGCACCAGTTCGGATTCCTGCTTCAGGTTCTCTGCCTGGCGTTCGGCCGCCATGCTCGCATGGTTGGCCGCGTGCAGCGGGCCCACGGTCGCCCGCTGGTTCAGCCAGCTGAGTCCGACGATCACCAGCCCGCCGGCCACGGCCAGCCAGCCCAGCCAGGGATGGAAGACGAAGATCACCGCGACGAAGAGCGGAGCCCAGGGCGCGTCGAAGATCGCCAGCGCCACGGGCGAGGCCCAGAACCGGGCCAGCGCGTCAAGGTCGCGCTGCGCGGCCTGGGCGGCCGGATCCTGCGGAGCGACGGTCAGCCGGCGGAAGGCGGCCGACAGCACGCGCGGATCCAGCCGTTCCTGCAACCGCGCGCCAACCCGGGCCATGATCCGCCCGCGCGCGTAATCGATAATGCCCATGACCAGGAACAGGAACGCCATCAGGATCGACAGCGCCAGAAGTGTCTCTTCCGACCGCGAGACGAGGACGCGGTCGTAGACCTGCAACATGTAGAGGGGCGCGGTCAGCATCAGGACGTTGACGAGGGCCGAGAACAGGAATGCCGTCGCGAAGGCCTGCCGCGAGGCCGCCTGGGCGGCGGAAAGTTCGGCGGACCCGGGCCTTGCTTCGGCGATCTGGATCGCAGGTTCCGACATCGGTCTTCCCTTGGCGTCTTCCTGCCACAGGCAACGCCAGAGCCACGTTTGACCGTTGTCATGGTCAGGACGGGGACTTATGCCTTGGCCTGCGGCCAGCGAAGACTAGTCTTTGCGGCGTCAAGGCCGGACAGTAGAGGCATGGGTCTGAACATTTCATTTATTTCCGGAAAGGTCCTGCCGATTTCGGCCGTGGTAGTTTCGGCTGGCCTGTTTCTGGGCGCCTGCGCGGCCCCGTCTGGCCCGGATGCGATAAATGACCCGTTCGAGTCGGCGAACCGCAAAGTGCATGGCTTCAACAAGGCGGTGGATCGCACCTTGGTCGGCCCTGCGTCAAAAGGCGTCGGCATCGTCCCCGAACCGGTCAAGCAAGGCATCGGTAACCTGGCCGAAACCCTGAGCCTGCCCGGCGACATCGCCAACAACCTCTTGCAGTTGCGCCTGGGCGATGCTGCGCAGAACACTCTGCGGCTTGGCGTGAACCTGACCTTCGGCGTGGCGGGACTGTTCGATCCCTCCACAGCCATCGGGCTGGATGGCAAACCCACCGATTTCGGCGAGACGCTGCATGTCTGGGGGGTGGGAGAGGGACCCTACCTTGAATTGCCGCTGGCCGGCCCGTCCACCGCCCGCGACACAGTGGGCATGGTCGTCGATATCGTCTTGGACCCCGTCGCCAACGCCCTGCCCATGCGCGAGGCCAATGCAACGCGCATCATCCGCCTCATTTCACGCCTTGGTGATCGCGACCGCTTCTCGGCCACGGTGGATTCCATCCTATATGAAAGCGCGGATAGCTATGCCCAGGCGCGGCTTCTCTACCTTCAGAACCGGCGTTTCCATCTGGCGCGGGGCAAGGCGGCGGGCGGTGCGGAAGGTGCTGGCGACGACGCATTCATCGATCCCTACGAGGACCCCTATGCCGAATGACATCACACTCTCGCGCCGCGGCTTTGCCGCAAGTCTCGCCGCTGCCGCCGCAGTGCTCGCGCTGCCCGGTCCGGCTCTGGCGCTGACGGCCGAAGCGGCCAAGGGGCTGGTCGACAAGACGGTCGGCGACGTGAACTCGATCATCAATTCGGGCAAGTCCGAAAGCGCGATGCTGAAGGATTTCGAGCAGCTCTTCGCCCGCTATGCCGATGTGCCCACCATCGCGCGCTCGGTCCTGGGCACCGCGGCGCGCTCGGCCTCGAAGGCGCAGCTGTCGGCCTATACCAGCGCCTTCCAGGGCTACATCAGCCGCAAATACGGCCGGCGATTCCGCGAATTCCAGGGCGGCAGGATCGAGGTAGCCGAGGCCCGGGCGGTGAAAAGCTACTACGAGGTCGTCTCGACCGCGAAGCTGAAGGGCCAGGCGCCCTTCGAGGTGCGCTGGCACGTCAGCGACAAGTCGGGCAAGAGCCTGTTCTTCAACATCATCATCGAGGGCGTGAACATGCTGGCCTCCGAGCGCACCGAGATGGGCGCGCTGCTGGACCAGCGCAAGGGCGACCTCGACCGGCTGATCGCCGATCTGCGCACGCTTTAGACCGAGGCTCCTCGTTCGACTTCGTCTCCTCGTCGCGGGCGCCCCCCGCGCGAGGAGCGCCGAAGGCGACGACGAGCCCTCCTGAAGTGGTGCCGTGTCTCAGTTCCCGCCCAGAAGATCGTTGATCCGGCTGGCAAGATCGTCGTTCACCGGGCCTTCCATGACGGCGCCCGCCGGCGGGGCGCCGTCGTAGATCGGCACGCTCTCGCCGGTCACCGGATCCTCGTAGAACTCGCCGTTGAAGACCGGGGCGTTCGGATCGTCGAAATAGGGCACGTCCTCGGCGCTGACCGCGCCTTCGTTCGCGCCCTCGCCGATCGGCGCGTAGCTTGAATCGGGGATCTCCTTGATCAGCGGCTTCGGCGGGACGCCCTCGTTGATCCGCACCATGACCTCGTGCCAGATCTCGGCCGGCAGGCCGCCGCCGGTGACGCCGGTCAGCGGGCGGTTGTCGTCATAGCCCATCCAGACCCCCACCACATAATCGGCGGTGAAGCCCACGAACCAGGCATCGCGCGCGCTTTGTGTGGTGCCGGTCTTGCCGGCGGCCTCGCGGTCCTTCAGCCGGGCCCGGGTGCCGGTGCCGCCGTTCAGGACCTCGGTCATCATGTAGGTCAGCGCATGGGCGGCCTTCTCGGAGATCACCCGCTCGCCGATGCCGCCGCCGGCGCCGAACAGGGGTTCGTCCATCCCCTTCAGCTTCAGCGCCTGCAGTCCGAAGGGCGTGACCGCCGAGCCGCCGTTCAGGATGCCCGCGAAGGCGCCGGTCATGTCGATCAGCGTCGATTCCGACACCCCCAGAGCAAGCGCCGGGCCGTTGGCGAAGTTCTGCGCCAGGCCGAAATCGGTGGCGACCTGCTTCACCAGGTCGCGGCCCACCGCCTCGCTGACCCGCACCGCCGGGATGTTGCGGCTTTCGGCGAGCGCCTGGGTCAGGGTGATCGTGCCCTTGAACTTGCGGTCGTAGTTCTGCGGGCACCAGTCGCCCGAGCCCGGCGTGTAGATGCACATCGGGCTGTCCTCGACGTAGTCCATCGGGCTGTAGCCGAGGTCCATCGCCACGGCATAGACGAAGGGCTTGAAGGTCGATCCGGTCTGCCGCAGCGCCTGGGTCGCGCGGTTGAAGTCGCCCGCGTTCGGCACGTTGCGCCCGCCGACCATGGCCCGTACCGCGCCGTCCGAACTCATCACCACGATGGCCGCCTGGGCCTCGGACCCGGCCTTGACCTTGTTTTCGAACACCCATTTCAGCGCCTCTTCCGCCTTGCGCTGGATGTCGGGGTCGAGAGTGGTCTCGATGATGACATCCTCGGTCGTGTCGCGGGCGAGGTAGTCGGGCGTCGTCTCCATCACCCAGTCGGCGAAATAGCCGCCGGCGCGCTGCTTGGCGGCCTTCGACAGCACCGCAGGCTTGGCCCGCGCCTCGTCGGCCTGGGCCTTGGTGAGATAGCCCTGCTCCTCCATCAGCCCGATGACCACATTTGCCCGGTTCTGTGCCCGCTCCAGGCTGGCAGTCGGGGCATAGGTCGAGGGTGCCTTCAGAAGCCCCGCCAGCATCGCCGCCTCGGCCGCGCTGACCTCCTTGGCGGACTTGCCGAAATAGCGCTGCGCCGCGGCCTCGAATCCCCGCGCGCCCGCCCCCAGATAGGCGCGGTTGAAGTAGATCGTCAGGATCTCTTCCTTGGAATATTTCGCCTCCATCGCCATGGCGAAGGGCACTTCCTTCAGCTTGCGCCAGATGCCGCCCTTGCGGCAGTCCTTCTCGTAGTCAGCCTCGGACTTCCAGACATTCGGGTCCCACTTCACTCCGAGGCACAGAAGCTTGGCCGTCTGCTGGGTGATGGTCGAACCGCCGTTGCCCTCGAACGGGCCGCGGCCTTCCGACAGGTTGATGCGGATGGCGCTGGCGATGCCGCGCGGAGAGATCCCGAAATGCCAGTAGAAGCGCTTGTCCTCGGTCGCCACCACGGCGTCGTGCAGGAACTTCGACACGCTGTCCGCCGTCACCATGCCGCCGAAGGTCTCGCCCCGCCAGGCGAAGACCTCGCCGTTGCGGTCCAGCATGGTGACCGACCCGCGGGCACGGCCGTCCACCAGGGCCTCCATCTCGGGCAGCTGGGCGTAGAAATAGGCGACGATGCCGGCGTAGACCAGGACGCCGATCGCGGTGATCCGCCAGGTCAGGCCCCAGATCGCCCGCCAGATCGCCAGGAACAGGCCCATGACCAGCCCGTGCTTCCGCGCAGGCCGGGACGACCGCGCCCGCCGGCGCGGGGCTTTCGGCGGCGCGGGCTGCTTCGGTCCGCCCGAACCCGCACCCGCCTTGGGCGCAGCATATCTCTTGTCGGCGACAAGGGGGCCGCGCCCCCGGTTTCCAGCTGCCATGCCTGCTCTGCCAATCGCTGCCTTGGGCCGTTCCAGCCCGTTTGACCGGCACATTATCCCGGATTTGCCGGAATGCGAAGTCGGGCAAGCCACGATTCGCATTCCGTCGCCGCCCAATAATTGTGCGCCAATCCGAATAAGTGCAAAAATTGTGCACCGCGGCCCGGAACGCCCCTTCTCATCCTCGGCTGTTTCTTGTGCGCACGCAGCATTCCCCTGCCTGATGACCGGTGAAGGTCCCACCCCTGGGTGCCTGCAACAGACAGAGGGGAAGAACGTGAAGCTCATCATTGCAGCAATCAAGCCGTTCAAGCTCGAGGAGGTCCGCGAGGCGCTGACCGCAATCGGCGTGCGCGGGATGATGGTGACCGAGATCAAGGGGTTCGGCAGCCAGTCCGGCCACACCGAGATCTACCGCGGGGCGGAATATGCCGTGAACTTCGTGCCGAAGGTCCGGCTGGAGATCGTGGTCTCGGACGCGCTGGCCGACCAGGTGGTGGCCACCATCCAGAAGACGGCGAAGACCGACAAGATCGGCGACGGAAAGATCTTCGTCCTGGACGTTGAACATGCCGTGCGGGTGCGCACCGGCGAAACCGATGACGACGCGCTGTGATCGGCGGGGA
>NZ_JBKBLV010000069.1:0-6795 GCF_046295235.1 Tabrizicola flagellatus | reverse complement strand
TGGCCTCGCCCTTCCGGCCCTCCACCGCCGAGCCGCAAAAGTTCGTCACCCCCCCCCCTAATTGCGCCGCGGCCTGGCCCCCGGCGGCGCGCGGCTGGCGCGCCAGCCGCGCCACCCGCGCGCCGACGTCCTCGCGCCCCGTCCGCGCCCAGAGGTCGGTCAGCGCGCCGAAGGCGACCCAGGCCCCCAGCATCAGCCCGACCGGACCCAGCGCCGTCCGCCCGGTCTGCATGGCCCAGGCCAATGCCGCCAGCGCCAGAGCCAGCACCGCTGCCGGGACCAGCGACCGCAGCGACCGCGCGATGGACCCGCGCTTCCACGCCAGCATCGCCCCGGGCGGCAGGATCAGCGCCAGCGCCACCATGAAGGGGCTGAAGGCCGCGTTGAAGAAGGGCTCGCCCACCGAAAGGTCACGGCCCAGCAACATTGTGCCGACAAGCGGCCAGATCGTCCCCACGAAGACGACAAAGGCCGCGACGGTCAGCAGGATGTTGTTGGCCACCAGCGCGCTTTCGCGGCTGACCAGGCTGAAGACCCCGCGCGCCTCCATCACTCCGGCGCGCAGCGCGAACAGGATCAGGGCCCCGCCGGTGAAGACGCCGAGGATCATCAGGATGAACACGCCGCGCTCCGGGTCGTTGGCAAAGGCATGCACGCTGGTGATGACGCCCGAGCGCACGAGGAAGGTGCCGATCAGGCTGAAGCCGAAGGCCATGATCGCCAGAAGGATGGTCCAGGCCTTCAGGCTCTCGCGCTTTTCCACCACGATCGAGGAATGCAGCAGCGCCGCGGCCAGAAGCCAGGGCATGAAACTCGCGTTCTCCACCGGATCCCAGAACCAGAATCCGCCCCAGCCAAGCTCGTAATAGGCCCACCAGGACCCCAGCGCGATGCCGATGGTCAGGAAGACCCAGGCCGCCAGCGTCCAGGGCCGCACCCAGCGCCCCCAGGCGGCATCGACCCGGCCCTCGATCAGGGCGGCGACGGCGAAACTGAAGGCCATGCTCAGGCCGACGTAGCCGAGGTAGAGGAAGGGCGGATGGAAGGCGAGGCCCGGGTCCTGCAACAGCGGGTTCAGGTCCTGCCCGTCCAGCGGCGGCGTCGCCAGCCGCCAGAACGGGTTCGAGGTCAGAAGCAGGAACAGCATGAAGGCCACCCCGATCAGCCCCTGCACCGCCAGCACGCGCGCCTTCAGCCGCGCAGGCAGATTGCCGCCGAAGGCCGCCACCGCCGCGCCATAGACCGCCAGGATCAGCACCCAGAGCAGCAGCGATCCCTCGTGGTTCCCCCAGACACCAGATATCTTGTAGAGCATCGGCTTCAGCGTGTGCGAATTCGACACCACCACCGCCAGCGAGAAGTCGGACGTGACGAATGCCCAGGTCAGCGCCGCGAAGGACCAGCCGACCAGAAGCAGCTGCATGCCCGCCGCGGGTCCCGCCAGCGCCATCAGTCGCGCATCACCCCTGTGCGCGCCCCAGAGGGGCAGCGTGGACTGCACCAGCGCCACCATCAGCGCCAGGATCAGCGCGAAATGTCCAAGCTCGACGATCATGCGGATGCTCCTGTCGTTTGCACAATGATAGGCCGCCCCGGCCCCGGGCGAAAGCCCTGCGCCCTTCCGCCGCGCTCTGTCGGCAAAATGACCGGGTCGGTGGCCGCAAGCCGCCGATTTGCCGGTTGCCAGCCGACCGACCGCCCCGCTACATCCGTCCTAAAGCGGAGGTTCCCATGCCCAAGACCATCCTGATCGGCGCCCCCATCGACACGGGCCAGAAACGCCCCGGCTGCCTGATGGGCCCCGCCGCCTACCGGGTTGCGGGCATCGCCCGCGAGATTGCTGCCGAAAGCCACGGGGTCGAGGACTGGGGCGATCTCGCCCTGCCCGATCTGCGCGAGGTCGCCTGCCCGAACCCGGTCGTGCACGACCTCGCCGAAACCGTGGGCTGGGCTGAAATCCTGATGGACCGCGTGGACGATGCGCTGTCCGAGGGCGGCTTTCCGATCATCATGGGCGGAGACCACTCGCTTGCCCTCGGCTCGGCCGCCGGGGCCGCGGCCTATGCCAAGCGGCAGAACCGCCCGCTGTTCCTGTTGTGGCTCGACGCCCATTCCGACTTTCACACACCGCTCACCACCACCTCGGGCAACCTCCACGGCACGCCGCTCGCCTATATCGCCGGCCGCGACGGCTTCGACGCCTTCCCGCCCTTCCCCGCCCCCGTGCCCGCGCACCGGATCTGCATGTTCGGCATCCGCTCCGTCGATCCGGCGGAGAAGGCCGCCATGCAGGAACGTGACATCTTCGTGAACGACATGCGGGTGATCGACGAACGCGGCCTCGTCGCCCCCTTGCGCGAATTCCTCGACCTCGTGCGCCGCGAATCCGGCATGCTGCACGTCTCGCTCGATGTCGATTTCCTCGACCCCTCGATCGCCCCGGCCGTCGGTACTACCGTTCCCGGCGGCGCCACCTTCCGCGAGGCTCATCTGGTGATGGAACTCCTCCACGAATCCGGGCTCGTCACCTCGCTCGATCTGGTGGAACTGAACCCCTTCCTAGACGACCGCGGCATGACCGCGCGGCTGATGGTCGATCTGGTAGGGTCGCTGATGGGCAAGAAGGTGTTCGACCGCCCGACGCGGGCCAAGTGACGTTCATCCAGCCCTTGAGGGCAGCCTTCGCCGCGCGGTCCGCCCGCGAAGAGCGACCGAAGGAAGCGATGAGCAGTCCCTTCAGAGGTCGCGATAGGGGTGCTCGCTCCCCTGCGGATCGGTGACGATCCAGCCTTCGCCCGCCCGGCGCAGCCAGACGGGGCCGACCGGCACCTTGCCGTGCCCGCCGGGAATGTCCAGCACATAGGTCGGCTGGGCGATCCCGGTCAGCCGCCCCCGCAGCGCCGCCAAGATCGCCTGCCCCTCCTCCAGCGTCAGGCGGAAGTGGCCCGTGCCCTTCGCCAGATCGGGATGATGCAGGTAATAGGGCTTCACCCGATGGCGGAGCAGCTTGCGGAAGAGCGCCTCCAGCACCTCCGGGTCGGCATTGATCCCGCGCAACAGCACCGTCTGCGACAGAAGCGGCACTCCGGCCCGGGTCAGCCGACGCAGGGCCGCCGCCGCCGCCTCGGTGATCTCTTCGGGATGGTTGACATGCACCACCATCCAGACCGGCAACGCCCGGTCCAGAACCCCGGCTAGCGCCTCGGTCACGCGCTCCGGCGCCACCACCGGCACGCGGCTGTGGAACCGCACCAGATCCAGCGTCCCCAGCGCCTGAAGCCGGTCGAGCATCCCGCCCAGCCGCCGCGCCGACAACACCAGCGGATCGCCCCCGGTAAAGATCACCTCGCGCACCGCCGGGGTGGCGCGCAGATAATCCAGCACCTGGCGGAATTCCGCCTCGGACAGCGCACCCGCGCTGCCCACCGTCTCGCGTCGGAAACAGAAGCGGCAATAGACCTCGCAGGCCTGGGTCGCATGCAGGATCGCCCGGTCGGGATAGCGATGGGTCAGCCCCGGCACCGGGCGATGCGCATCGTCGCCGATGGGATCGGCCAGCTCTTCCGGGCGGATCTGCAACTCGCGCGCATCGGGACGGAACTGGGCCCGCACTCCCTCGGCGGCTGTCCCCGCCATCGCCGGGCTGATCCGCACCCGGAAGCTCTCTGCCACCTGCGCCAGCATCGCGCGGTCGGCCGGATCGGTCAGCCCTGCCCGTTCCATGGCCTCGAGGCTGGTCAATGCGGCGGGAGTCGTCGGGCGTGCGGTCATGCCGCGCGGGCCTAGCTGCTGTGCCCGCCCCACGCAACCCCTGCCGGGCCCGGCCTCAATGCAGCTTGAACTCGCCCACGACGTTGCGCCATTCGCCCGGCGCGATCAGCTTGCGATGGGTGAAGCGCACCGAATGCAGCGGCCCCTCGATCTTTTCCTGCCAGAATTCGATGAACTTGAAGAGCGCGGGATAATCCGGCGCCAGATCGTATTCCTGCCAGATGAAGCTGTTGAGAACGTTGCGATAATCCGGCATCCGGTAGTAAAGCTCGGCCGTCGTCAGACCATAGCCCTTCAGCATCAGCTCCGTCTCGCGTCCGACCATGCGGATCCTCCTTTCTTGCGGTCCATGACGGAATCATGACAAGGCCCGCTTAAAAATCAATGAAAACAGTATGTTGTCACTCATCCTTGATGGCTGCCAAGCCGGCCGCAACCCGCCATTGCACCCCATAGCTTGGATGGTGTATCCTGCCGCCTGCTAGATATTGATACCGCAAGGAAGGCGCGCGCCCTCATGGCCGAGACCCCGGAAGATACTGACAACAAAGAAGAAAACCCGGAACGTCCCAGCTGGCACGGCCCCCAGGTCGATATCGCAGCCGAGATGAAGACGGCCTATCTCGACTACGCGATGAGCGTGATCGTTTCCCGGGCAATCCCCGACCTGCGCGACGGGCTGAAGCCCGTCCACCGCCGCATCCTCTTTGCCATGCAGGAATCGGGCAACACCCACGACAAGCCCTACCGCAAGTCGGCCCGTCCCGTGGGCGACACGATGGGGAAATACCATCCCCACGGCGACAGCGCGATCTACGACGCGCTGGTGCGCATGGCGCAGCCCTTCTCCATGTCGCTGCCGCTCCTCGACGGCCAGGGCAACTTCGGTTCGATGGACGGCGATAACGCCGCTGCCATGCGCTACACCGAAGTCCGCATGGACAAGCCCGCGGCCTTCCTTCTGGCCGACATCGACAAGGAAACCGTCGATTTCCAGGACAACTACGACGGCAAGGACAAGGAGCCCACCGTCCTTCCCGCCCGCTTCCCCAACATGCTGGTCAACGGCGCGGGCGGCATCGCGGTCGGCATGGCCACCAACATCCCGCCGCACAACCTGGGCGAGGTGATCGACGGCACCCTTGCCCTGATCGAGAACCCCGACATCTCCATGGAACAGCTCATGGAGATCATCCCCGCCCCCGATTTCCCCACGGGCGGCGTGATCCTCGGCCGCTCCGGCGCGCGCAAGGCCTATCTCGAAGGCCGCGGCTCCGTCATCATCCGCGCCAGGACCCATGTCGAGGAGCTGCGCAAGGACCGCTGGGCCATCGTCATCGACGAGATCCCCTATCAGGTCAACAAGGCCACGATGATCGAGAAGATCGCCGAGCTGGTCCGCGAAAAGCGGGTCGAGGGCATCGCGGGGATTGCCGACGAATCCGACCGGATCGGCGTCCGCGTCGTGATCGAGCTCAAGCGCGACGCGACGCCCGACGTGGTGCTGAACCAGCTGTTTCGGTTCTCGACGATGCAGGTCTCGTTCGGCTGCAACATGCTGGCCCTGAACGGCGGCAGGCCGGAACAGCTGACGCTTCGCGATTTCCTCAGCCATTTCATAACCTTCCGCGAGGAAGTTGTCGCACGCCGCACCGCCTTCGAACTCCGCAAGGCGCGCGAGCGCAGCCACATCCTCTGCGGCCTGGCCGTTGCCGTGTCGAACGTGGACGAGGTTGTGGCGACAATCCGCGCCTCCGCCGACCCGGCCGAGGCGCGCGACCGGCTCATGACCCGCCGCTGGCCCGCACATGACATCGCCGCGTATATACGCCTGATCGACGACCCCTCGCACACGATCAACGAGGACGGGACCTACAACCTGTCCGAGATCCAGGCCAGGGCGATCCTCGACCTGCGCCTCCAGCGGCTGACCGCGATGGGGGTCAAGGAAGTCACCGACGAGCTTGAGGAATTGGCCGGCAAGATCAAGGACTTCCTTGACATTCTTTCCTCGCGCGATCGGATCATGGGCATCATCTCGGACGAGCTTCGCGAGGTGAAGGCCCTCTTCGCCGTCCCCCGCCGCACCGAGATCGCCGACTGGTCCGGCGACATGGAGGACGAGGACCTGATCGAGCGCGAGGACATGGTCGTGACCATCACCTCGGGCGGCTACATCAAGCGCACGCCGCTGGCCGAATTCCGCGCCCAGAACCGCGGCGGCAAGGGCCTCGCCTCGATGCAGACCAAGGACGACGACGTGGTCACGACCCTCTTCGTCGCCAACACCCACACGCCGCTCCTGTTCTTCACCACCGACGGCATGGTCTACAAGCTGAAGACCTGGCGCCTTCCCCTTGCGGGCCGCACCGCCAAGGGCAAGGCGCTGGTCAACATCCTGCCGATCGAGACCGGCATCACCATCGCCGCCCTGATGCCCGTGGACGTGCCCGAGGAAGACTGGGGCAGCCTCCAGATCGTCTTTGCCACCTCGGACGGGGACGTGCGGCAGAACGACCTTTCCGACTTCACCAACGTGATGCGCAACGGCAAGATCGCGATGAAGCTGCCCGAGGGCGTCTCCCTCGTGAACGCCGCCATAGCCGACGAGAACGACGACGTGATGCTCGTCACCGAAGCCGGCCGCGCCATCCGCTTCCCCACCACCGAAATCCGCGTCTTCCGCTCGCGCGAGTCGACCGGCGTGCGCGGCATCCGTCTGGCCGAGGGCGACCATGTCGTCTCCATGTCGATCATCCGCCACTTCGAGGCCACGCCCGAGGAACGGCAGGCCTATCTGAAACAGCGCCGCCTCATGGCCGGGATCACCGAGGACGAGGGCGACGATGAAGAAGACACCGTTCCCGCCGGCCAGCTTTCCCCCGAACGCTATGCCGAGATGTCGGCGGCCGAGGACCTGATCCTCACCGTCACCAAGGGCGGTTCGGGCAAACTGTCCTCCAGCCACGACTACCCGGTGCGCGGCCGCGGCGGCATGGGCGTGAAGGCCATCAGCCCCGGGCC
>NZ_JBKBLV010000068.1:0-6937 GCF_046295235.1 Tabrizicola flagellatus | reverse complement strand
GAGGCGGGCGGCTATGTCTCGCCCGAGGCCGAGGCCGCGCTGCGTGCGAGCCTTCAGGCCGACATGACGAACGAGCTGGCGCGCTATCTGGTGGGCGAGATGTTCGTGCAGGGCGGCCGCTTCGACCAGGCCTTCCGATTCTGGCGCCCGCTGGCCGAGCAGGGCAATCCCGACGCGCCCTGGACCGCCTCGATCCGCGAGCGGATCGCCTCGGTCGCGGAACTGGCCGGCATCCGCTATGCCCTGCCGGGCGCTGCCGGCGGAATGCGCGGCCCCTCGGCGGCGGACATGGCGGCGGCGGGCGAGATGTCGGCCGAGGACCGCCAGGCGATGATCGAGGGCATGGTGGCGCAGCTGTCCGACCGGCTCGCGACAGAGGGCGGCTCGGTCGAGGAGTGGAACCGTCTGATCCGCTCGCTGGCGGTGCTGGAGCGGCTGGACGAGGCGCAGACGATCTACGACGAGGCGAAGGCGAAATTCGAGGGCCAGCCGGCGGAGCTGTCCTTCCTGCGCCAGGCAGCGGTGGAAACCGGTCTGACCCCGTGATCTACGCCTCCATTGAAGAATTTGCCGCCGCCCTGCCCCCGAACCGGGCGATTGCCGGGCTGGACCTGGGCACGCATACCATCGGCGTGGCCCTGTCGGACCTGCGGCGGCAGGTCGCCACGCCGATCGAGGTGATCCGGCGCGAGAAGTTCACGCTGGATGCGAAGCGGTTGCTGGCCCTGCTGGAGGCCCGGGGGGCCGCGGGAGTCGTGCTGGGGCTGCCGTTGAACATGGACGGGTCGAGCGGCCCCAGGGCGCAATCCACCCAGGCCTTTGCACGCAATCTGGAGAAGCTCACGGGCCTGCCCATATGCTACTGGGACGAGCGTCTGTCCACGGTTGCGGCAGAAAGGGCACTTCTGGAGGCGGATACGTCGCGAAAGCGTCGGAAAGAGGTGATCGACCAGGTGGCGGCCGGCTATATCCTGCAAGGCGCGCTGGACCGTATGGCGCATCTGGGGCGGAGTGAGCCGTGAAGGACGATGTCTGGAAGCGCGACGAGATCGCCAGCCCTTGCGTCAAGCTGTGCGTCGTCCACCCCGAAGAGCGGATCTGCGTCGGTTGCTACCGCACCATCGACGAGATCAGCCGGTGGTCGCGCCTGACGCACGAGGAGCGCGCGGCGGTGATGGCCGAATTGCCGGGCCGGGCGCCGCGCTTGCAGAAGCGGCGCGGCGGGCGGATGGCGCGGCTGGAGCGGTAGTCGGGCCTCGCGCTGCCTGACCGGCCGCGACCGGGGGCGCTTCGCCCCCCGGCCCCCCCCGAGAGTATTTCGCAAAAGGGCAAGTCAGGGTGCGGTCAGCCAGTCCCGGACGCTGGCCAGTTGCGGGCGGAAATAGGCGATTATCCGACCTTCGGGCGGGGCCGTGTCCTCTGGCCTCCAGGGCGCCACTCCGTGCAGGGTCAGGCGGTGGAGCAGGGTTGCCTCGCCCGGCCGGGCGGGCAGTTCGACCCGGCGGCAGCGGGCAAAGACCGTGCGGCGGGCGGACTGGTAGGCCGCGGTGATGTCGATCTCGCCCCAGGTTTCCGGCGGGTGCGGCGCCAGCGCCTGGCGCAGCGCGGCGCGGAGGAGGTCGTGGCTGCCCTCCCAGACGGTCAGGGGCGCGGCGGTCGTCTCGTTCAGGGGCAGGCCGAGGATCCAGGCATGGGGTTCCCTGACCATGCGGGCGCGGGTCGGGCCGATGGGCAGGAGACCGTCGAGATGCGCGGCGTCGCGGTCGCGGCGGAAGGCGAAGGCGGCCGGCATTTCCTCGGGCGAGGGCCGGGGATAGCCGGGCCGGATCACCGAAATCTGCCCGCGATGCAGCGGTTCGGGGGCAAGCGGCAGGACCGACCAGGGGAAGGGCGCGCCGCCGATCGCGCCGTCGGGGCAGTTGGGCAGGGCATCGACGCCGACGAACCAGGTGCCGCCGCAGCGCCAGGCTTCGGTCGTCGAGGCGAGGGTGTCCAGCGCCGCTGTCCGGGCGGCGGCGGCCCAGGCGGCGATGGCCGGGTCGGGGCCGATCCGGCACCAGCCGCGCGCGGCCGCCGCTGCTACCATCCCAGGACCTTGCGCAGCATGTTGAGCGCGACCAGCGTCAGGAAGATCGCGAAGGCACGCTTCAGGGGTCTGGGGTTCATCGCATGGGCAAGCCGCACGCCCAGCGGCGTGGTCAGGAGCGTGGTGCCGATGACGACGAGGAAGGCGGGGAGGTTGACCGCTCCGATGGTCCAGGGCGGCGCCTCGGCCACGGGCAGGAGGAGGAAGCCCAGCACCGAGGGCACGGCAATCAGCACGCCGAAGCCCGAGGCGGTGGCGACCGCCCGGTGGATCGGCAGGCCGTAAAGCGTCATCAGCGGCACGCCGAAGGTGCCGCCGCCGATCCCCATCATCGCCGAGAAGAAGCCGACCGATCCGGCCTCGAGGCTCCGCACCGGCTCGCCGGGCATGTGGTCACCCAGACGCCAGTGGTCGCGCCCGAAGGCCATCCAGAGGCCGGCCAGCCCCGCCAGCGCCCCGAACACGGCTTGCAGCGTCGTCGAGGAGACCTTGCCCGCGACATAGGTGCCGATGGCGGCCGAGATCACCAGAGCCGGACCCCAGGTCTTCAGCACCTCCCAGTCCACCGCGCCCTTCCTGTTGTGCGAGGAGACCGAGCGCAACGAGGTGACGACGATCGTCGCCATCGAGGTCGCGACGCAGACCTGCATCAGCTGCCCCCCGCCATAGCCGAGATGGCCGAAGGCGTAGAAGAAGGCCGGGACCAGCACGATCCCGCCGCCGACGCCGAGAAGCCCGCCGATCACCCCGGCGAAGGCGCCGATCACGACCAGGGCGGCGATCATCGGCAGGAGAAGCGAAAGGTCGGGCATGGGGTCACACGATCAAGTGGCGGCGAGGCGACCCTAGCCTCCCCCGCAGGCACAGGCCAGAGCGGAAGATGCGCGGGTGGGGCTTTCCTCTGCCGACGAAGGGGCGTAGATCTCACGCCCTTGTCGCAAGCATTTTCCGGAATCTGCATCATGACTCGCGCCGTTTCATTGACCTTCTTGTCCGTCATCCTTGGCCTCGTGGCCGCCGTCGGCCCCTTTGCCATCGACATGTATCTGCCCGCGATGCCCGAGATCGGGCGCGACCTGGGTGTAGGCAGCCAGGCGGTGCAATGGACCATCGTCGGCTATTTCGTCACCTTCGGGCTGGCGCAACTGGTCTATGGGCCCTGGGCCGATCAGGCGGGGCGGAAGCCGCCGCTCTATGCCGGACTCGCGCTGTTCATCACTGGCACGGTCATGTGCGCGGTTGCGCCTTCGATCGGCTGGCTGATCGCCGGGCGGATGGTGCAGGGCCTTGGCGGGGCGGCGAACATGGTGGTGTTGCGCGCGGTGATCCGGGATCTCGCGACCGGCCCGCAGGCAACGCGGATGATGTCCACCATCATGATCGTGATCGCGGTCTCGCCCCTGCTCGCCCCGCTGTCCGGGGCGGGACTGCTGGCCTTGGGAGACTGGCGTCTGATCTTCTGGGCGCTGCTGGCTGCGGCCTGTCTGAGCTTTTTCCTGATCCACTTCGCTGTCCCGGAGACCTTGACGGACGCCAACCGGCAGCACTTCGACCTTGCAGCCTTCCGGTCGGGAACGCGGATCCTGCTGGCCGACCGGGGCTTCATGGTCATGACCTTTCTGGCGGGCTTTGCCTTCGCCAGCTTCTTCGTCTTCATCGCCAGCGCCGCCTTCGTCTACCGGCAGGAGTTCGGCCTGACGCCCACCCAGTTCTCGCTGGCCTTCGCAGTGAACGCCATCGGCTTCTTCGCCGCCTCGCAGTTCGCCTCGACCCTGGCGCAGCGGCTGGGCACGCTGCGGATGATCGCCGGGGCGACGGTCGGCTTTGCGCTGGCCACCTTCGCGGGCTTCGGCCTGGCACTGGCAGGGCTGGCGAGCCTGCCCGCGACGATGACCACGCTGTTCGTGGGCAACATCTTCCTGGGCGTGATCCTGCCCACGGCTCAAGTGCAGGCGCTGGAGGACCACGGCGACATCGCGGGGCTCGCCTCGTCACTGGGGGGCACGATGCAGATGGTGGCGGCGGGCGTCCTCGTCGCGGCGGCGGGGCCCTTCCTTGACGGCACCGTCCTGCCGATGCTGGCGGCGATCGCTGCCTGCGGGCTGATCGCTCTGGTCCTGTCGCGGCTGATCCCGCGTCAGGCGGCCCTGGCCTGAACCTCGGCGAGGGCGGCGTCCAGCACCTCGAGCCCCGCTCCGTCGCGGCTGGCGCGTTCCGACAGCACGCGCCGCCAGCCCCGCGCGCCGGGGCGTCCGGTGAAGAGCCCCAGCATGTGCCGGGTGACCTGGTGCAGCCGGCCGCCAGCGGCGAGGTGGTCGGCGATGTAGGGCCGCATGCCTTCGGCCACCGCGACCGGATCGGGGGTGAAGTCCTCGCCCCACAGCGCATCGGCCCCGATCAGCACCGAGGCCGGGTCGTGATAGGCCGCCCGGCCGATCATCACCCCGTCGAGCCCCTGTGCAAGCAGGGCCCGCGCCTGGTCCAGCGAGGTGATGCCGCCGTTGATGCAGATGGTCAGCTCGGGGAAGCGCTGCTTCATCCGCACCACGAGGTCGTGGTCCAAGGGCGGAATCTCGCGGTTTTCCTTGGGGGACAGGCCCTGAAGCCAGGCCTTGCGGGCATGGACGATGACATGCCGCACCCCTGCCCCGGCGATGGTCTCGATGAAATGGGGCAGGACGGTTTCGGGATCCTGCTCGTCCACGCCAATCCGGCATTTCACTGTAACCGGCACGTCGGTTTCCGCCTGCATCGCGCGGACGCAATGGGCCACCAGTGCCGGGCGCTCCATCAGCACCGCGCCGAAGCAGCCCGACTGCACCCGATCCGAGGGGCAGCCGCAGTTGAGGTTCACTTCGTCGTAGACCCAGTTCCGCGCGATCCGGGTCGCCTCGGCCAGCTCGCTCGGATCCGAACCGCCGAGTTGCAGGGCTACGGGATGTTCGATCGGGGAATAGTCCAGAAGCCGACCCTTCGGGCCATGGATGATGGCCGGGGCCGTCACCATCTCGGTGTAGAGCATCGTCCGCCGGGTCATGTGGCGGTGAAAGACGCGGCAATGCCGGTCCGTCCAGTCCATCATGGGGGCGACGGAGAGGCGGTGGGGGCCAAGCTGCAAAGAGTTCCCTTGTTTTGCTGGATATTTTTCAGAACTCGTCATGCGTCATTCGTCCTTGAAAGGCCTTGAGCCCCCTCCCCGTTGGACAGTGAATGTTCCCAGGTGGGGGACGAACTGGGAGGATGGGGGACAGTGGGCTCGATATCAGAGCGCAAGCGCGCCGATGGCACTATCGCATACAGGGCAGAGATCGTTGAGCGCAAGGATGGAAAGCGGAAAATTGAACTTCGCCGGGTTTGCCGGAGGCTCCAACTTCTGAGTAGGGTGGAGCAACATGAGCGAGGCCACGAACAAGTTTTCACCTGATGTGCGCGAGCGGGCCGTGCGGCTGGTTCTCGACAATGAGGGTCAGCATGGTTCGCGCTGGCAGGCGGTGCTGCCGATCGCGGCGAGATTCTGCGCGCATCGAAGCGCGTCGGGTGAACCTTCTGGCGACGATGGAGCAGGTATCAGCGCCGAAGTCGCGTTGAAACCAAGGTGCACTGCATCAAGCTCTTGGGGCAGGGTCTTTCCGCGCAGGACTTCGACCGTCAGGTTGCGGAGTCCCAGGTGCGTGTCGCCGTTCTGAATGGCTTCACGGCAATCGGGATACCCGTCACCAAAGCCATCGGATGTGCTGCGGGCGGAAACGACGGATCCCGACCAGTAGCGCCGGTCTCGGGACGGCGCCCCCCCCCGCACGCGGGGCAGGCCGGACTCGGCCCTAGATCAAGGCGCCCATGCAGCGATCTGTCTTCGCAACCACAGAGTGCCTGCACCATTCGACAACGCTTGAGATGTCGGTAGGCAGTGCCACTGCTAAATCGCCCGCAAAGGCCAGAAAGGCCGCAAGGTTCAGGCCGTTCACCCCGACGAGTAAGGGTATTTCCAGTTCAAGAGCATCGCCGATGACCGGAACCAGCCCCTTGCCCTCAGCCTCGCGCTTGCCGAACTTGTTCACGATCAGCAGGTCCGAGCCGGGCAAGCGCAGTTGCACCTCCGCGACCGACTGTTCCAGGGCACCTGAGTCGAGCGTGCAGCCACGGGCCAGATCGCCGCGATCCTCGCTGATCCTGACAATGGGACCATCGGGAAGGATCCTCAGGTCCATGTCGCACTTGCGGCGATAGGGGCGTTCGATGTTCGACTGCACCGTTCCGGCAAGGCGCAGCCCTTCGGCCTGCAACCGCTCGGCCACGGCTGCGATCAGCGCGTCGGTCCGGCCGCGGCCCTGAAGGGTCACATAGGCAAGTCTCACGGCAATCTCTCCTGCGCCATGGATAGGGGATGCGCCGCCGGTGTCCAGCCGGCGGCGCATCACGGTCTTCAAAGCTCCACTTCCCACGACTTGTAGGAAACGGCCGCCGAGGCCGGGGTCGCATCCGAGATCTTGCGGATGTTCGCCCAGGTTGCCTTGTAGTTCGGCAGGATCAGCTCGTTCACGCCCGCGTTCACGATGTTGCCCTGCGCCCCGTTCGGCGCGCCGAAGACCATGAAGGTCTCGTTCTTCCGCGCCGTCGGTTCCGGGTAGGCCAGCGCCTGCGTGGCGCCGACATCGTTGTAGATCTCCACCATGTCCCCCGGCTTGATGCCCAGTTCGGCCATGTCCTCGGGGTTGATCTGGATGAAGGGCACCGGGAAGCGGTCCATCACGAAGTCGTTGCCCTGGTCGAGGAACCAGTTCTGCCAGTTCATGTTGGCGCGGCCGTTGTTGATGAAGAAGCGGTGGTTGGCCTGCTGCTGGGCCTTGCCCG
>NZ_JBKBLV010000067.1:0-7964 GCF_046295235.1 Tabrizicola flagellatus | reverse complement strand
AGCGGCTCGGCCGAGGAGGGCGCGAGCAGCGAGTTCATCAGGTCGTAGGCCTTGTCCTCCTTGCCGGGGCCGTCCTTCATGTTGACGAAGCCGCAGAACCAGGTGGCCGCGCCTTCCTTCGGGGCGCGGTTGAAGCCGACGGGGAAGTTCTCGCCCTGAAGGATCGCGACCGGGTCGTTCCAGGACCAGGCCACCTGCACCTCGCCCGAGGCCATCAGCTGCGACAGTTCCGAGGGGTCGGCCCAGTAGGCGCGGACATTCGGATGCACCTTGCGCAGCCAGTCGGCGGCGGCCTGGAACTGTTCGTCGGTCACGTTCTCCCAGGAGGTGACGCCGGTCGCCATGAAGGCCAGCGACCAGATGTCGTCGGTGTTGTCCGGCAGCGCGATGCGGCCGGCATATTTCGGATCGGCGAAGACCTGGACGGTCGCGACATCCTCGGCCGGGACGGTCTCGGCGTTGTAGGCGATGGCGGTATAGGCGTAGTCGGTCGGGATGAACCAGACGCCCTCGTCATTCTTGAAGGCATCGGCCATGCGCGCCGGAATATTGCCGAACTCGGGGATCTTCGAGACATCCCAGGGCTCGATCAGGCCGGCTTCCATGTAGCGCGGCACGGCGGCGGCGCAGGGGTGGACGACATCGGTGCGGAAGCCCGAGGAGACCTTCTGGAAGGCCTCGTCATCGTCGGCGAAGAAAACATAGGTCGGCTTCTGGCCGTTCTTCTCGACATAGGGCTGGAGCATGCCGTCGATTTCCCAGCCGGCCCAGTCGAGCACGGTCAGCTCGGGGTCTGCGGCATGGGCCGCGACGGACATGGACAGCGCGGAAGCGGCGCCAAGAAGGACGATGGATCTGCGGCTCATGTGATCTCCTCTGCGTGATGCGCTGGCGGATCGATCCGTCCTGCGCAGTCTGTTTCCCCTGCGAAGTCGCGGCCTCGCCGCCCCCCTTCAACGCGCCGAAGGTGGTTCGGGTTCCGGAAAAGGACAAGGGGAAACTGCGACTATCCGCAGCTTTTGCCGCAGAAAGCCGCGCAAATTCCGGTGACCTTGCGTCACCGTGCCTGATTGGCGGGCGGAGCGCAGGGCCGGCCCGGGGTTGCGGGACGCCGGCGGGCTTGCTAGTCCTGTCGGCGAGGTCGGGGGCGTCCCGACTCTGGCGGGCGGGGAGACATCCGTCCGTCTGGCTGGAAGACCTGCCGCAGACCGGGACCATCCCGCACTGCGTGCGGTGTGTCCCGCCTGCGGCCCCAGAGGGGAGTCGCGCCGTGGCGCTTGATCTTGAATTCGTCCGTTCGCAGTTCCCGGCCTTTGCCTCGCCGGTGCTGTCCTCGCATGCCTTCTTCGAGAATGCGGGGGGCAGCTACCCTTGCGTGCAGGTGGTGGACCGGCTGACCCGGTTCTACCGCGACCGCAAGGTGCAGCCCTATGGCCCCTATCCGGGGGCGCAGGCGGGGGGCGCCGAGATGGACGAGGCGCGCGACCGGCTGGCGGCGATGATGGGTGTCAAGCGGGAGGAGGTCTCGTTCGGACCTTCGACGAGCGCCAACACCTATGTCCTGGCGCAAGCCGTGCGGAAGTGGCTGGCGGGCGGGAAGGGGGCCGTCGTGGTGACGAACCAGGACCACGAGGCCAATTCCGGCGTCTGGCGGCGGCTGGCCGAGGAGGGGATCGAGGTGCGGGAGTGGAAGCTCGATCCCGCGACGGGGTCGCTGGACCCCGAGGCGCTGGCGGCGTTGCTGGCGGACGGGAAGGTGCGGCTGGTGTGCTTTCCGCATTGTTCCAATGTGATCGCCGAGATCAACGACGTGGCGGCGATCTGCGCGATGGCGAAGGCGGCGGGCGCGCGGACGGTGGTGGACGGGGTGAGCTATGCGCCGCACGGGTTTCCCGACATCCCGGCGCTGGGCTGCGATGTGTACCTGTTCTCGGCCTACAAGACCTATGGCCCGCACCAGGGGATCATGGTGATCCGCGAGGCATTCGGGTTCGAGCTGCCGGGGCAGGCGCATTTCTTCAATCACGGCACGCTCTACAAGCGGCACACGCCGGCGGGGCCGGACCATGCCCAGGTCGCGGCCTGCGCGGGGATGGCGGATTACATCGACGAACTCGCCGCGCGGCATGGGGTGACGGGGGATGCGGCCGCGCGAAACCGGGCGGTGCATGACCTGATGCGGGCGCAGGAGGTGGCGGTGATCCAGCCGCTCTTGGACTACCTTGGCCAGCGCAACGATGTGCGGCTTCTGGGGCCGAGGGAGGCCGCGCGGCGGGCGCCGACGGTGGCGGTGGAGCTGGACCGGCCGGCCGAGCCGGTGAGCGAGGTGCTGGGCCGCGACGGGATCGCCTGCTGGGCGGGGGACTTCTATGCCGTGCGGCCGCTGGAGGCGCTGGGCATCGACCGCGAGAAAGGGGTGTTGCGGATGAGCGCGGTGCATTACACCAGCGCGGAGGAGGTCGCGCGGCTGATCGCGGCGCTGGACCGGGTGCTGTAGCGCCCATCTTGCGGCGCGCTGGCGCGCAAGCCCTTGCGTTTGTCCCTGCGCGGCAGGCGCGCAGGGACGGCGTTGGGGGTTTGCCACCCCCAAACCCCCGGGAGTATTTGCAAAAAGGGCAAATGCAGGGTGATCCGGCTGTCTGGTCGCGGCGTAATGCCAGGGTGGGAAAGGCTGGGGAATGTCAGAAGCGCCGTTGATCCTGTGGTTCCGCCGCGACCTGCGGCTGGCGGACCAGCCGATGCTGGCGGCGGCGGCGGCGACGGGGCGGCCTCTCCTGCCCGTGTTCATCCTGGACCCGGAGACCGAGGCCCTCGGTGCGGCGCCGAAGTGGCGGCTCGGGCTGGCGGTTGAAGCCTTCGGCCGGGCGCTGGAGGGGCTGGGCCTGCGGCTGGTGTTGCGGCGCGGGCCGGCGCTGGAGGTCCTGCGCGGGCTGGTCGCGGAGGCGGGCGCGGGCGGGGTCTGGTGGTCGCGGCTATACGATCCGGCGAGCGTGGCGCGGGACACCGGGGTCAAGGCGGCGCTGAAGGGCGAGGGCCTGGATGCGCGCAGTTTCGCGGGGCATCTTCTGCACGAGCCCTGGGAGATCGAGACCGGGCAGGGCGGGTTCTACCGGGTGTTCACGCCCTACTGGAAGGCGATGCGCGGGCTGCCGGTGGCGGAGCCGGCGGCAGCACCGAAGGCGTTGCGGGGCGGCGCGGTCCGGCCCGGCTCGGACCGGCTGGAGGACTGGCGGCTGGGCGCGGCGATGAACCGGGGGGCCGGGGTCGTCGCCCGCCATCAGGCGGTGGGCGAGGCCGCCGCGCGGGCGAAGCTGGCGGCCTTCCTGGACGGACCGGTCGCGCATTATGGCGAGAGGCGCGATCTGCCGGGGGTGGCGGGCACCTCGCGGCTGTCGGAGAATCTGACCTACGGCGAGATCGGCATCCGCGCGGTCTGGCATGCGGCGCTGCGCCGGCGCGAGGAGGGGGCGGGGGGCGCGGAGAGTTTCCTGCGCGAGCTGGCCTGGCGCGAGTTCAGCTATCACCTGATGCACCATTCGCCGCAGATTACCACGTCGAACTGGAAGCCGGACTGGGACGACTTCCCCTGGCGCGGCGACAACCCGGAGGCGGAACGCTGGCGGCGCGGCATGACGGGCGAGCCCTTCGTCGATGCCGGGATGCGCGAGATGTATGTCACCGGCACGATGCACAACCGGGTGCGGATGGTGGTGGCAAGTTATCTCACCAAGCATCTTCTGACGCACTGGAAGGTCGGGCTGGACTGGTTCGCCGACTGCCTGACCGACTGGGACCCGGCGGCGAATGCGATGGGATGGCAATGGGTTGCGGGATCCGGTCCCGATGCCGCGCCCTATTTCCGGGTGTTCAACCCGGCGGGGCAGGCCGAGAAGTTCGACCCCGACGGCAGCTATCGCCGAAGGTTCCTGGCCGAGATGTCGCGCGCGCCCGGAGCCGAGGCGCTGGCCTATTTCGAGGCGGTTCCGCGGTCGTGGCAGCTGCGGCCCGACCAGCCCTATCCGGCGCCGGTGGTGGATCTGGCCGAGGGCCGCGCGCGTGCCCTTGCGGCATACGGGGCACGAAATGCTTGAGCAAGGCCGCGGCTTTGGCGAAAGTGGTGACGGAAAAGCCCTGTGGGGGGGGATATGGACGTTCTGACGACGGTCGAAGGCCAGCGCGACCTGCCGCGATATTTCGCGACGGCCTTCGAGGTGACCAGGCGGCTGGGCGAGGGTCGGCTGGATTTCGTGCTGCCGGACGGGCGGCGGTTCCGCGTCGAGGGCCGCGCGCCGGGCATCGCGGCGGAACTGCAAGTGGTGCATCCCGATCTTTTCGCGCGGCTGGTGCGCGAGGGGGACCTGGGCTTCTGCGACGCCTACCTCGACGGCTGGTGGACGACGCCCGACCTGCAGGCCTTCCTCGACCTGATCCAGCGCCCGGCGAACAACATCGTCGGCGACGGCTTTCCGGGCATGGGCCTGGTGCGCGCCTGGGAGCGGCTGCGGTTCTGGCTGCAGTCGAACTCGAAGCGCCAGGCGCGGAAGAACATCAGCTATCACTACGACCTCGGCAACGATTTCTACCGGCTCTGGCTGGACGAGACGATGACCTATTCCTCGGCGATCTTCGAGAACCCGCAGGAAAGCCTGGAAACGGCGCAGCGCCGGAAATACGCCAGCATGGTGGACCAGATGGGCGCGCGCGCGGGCGACCATGTGCTGGAGATCGGCTGCGGCTGGGGCGGCTTTGCCGAATATGCCGCGAAGGAGCGGGGCCTGCGCGTCACCGGGCTGACGATCAGCCGGGCGCAGCACGACTACGCGGTGGAGCGGATCGCGAAGGCGGGCCTGTCCGACCGGGTGGAGATCAAGCTGCAGGACTACCGCGACGAACGCGGGACCTATGACGGGATCGCCAGTATCGAGATGTTCGAGGCGGTGGGCGAGAAATACTGGCCGGTCTATTTCAACACCCTGCGCGAGCGGCTGAAGCCCGGGCGCCATGCCACGCTGCAGATCATCACCATCGCGGACGTGCGCTGGCACCTCTATCGCAAGGGCGTGGATTTCATCCAGAAATACATCTTCCCCGGCGGCATGCTGCCCGCACCTTCGGTCCTGCGCGCCGAGGTCGAACGGGCGGGCCTGCGCGTCAAGGGATCCATCGAGTTCGGGGAAAGCTACAGCCTGACGCTGCGGCGCTGGCACGAGACCTTCTCGGACCGCTGGGGCGAGGTCAGGAAGCTGGGCTTCGACGACAGGTTCAAGCGGATGTGGGACTTCTACCTCGCCTCTTGCGCGGGCGCGTTCCAGGGTGGAAACTGCGACGTGACGCAGATCACGGTGACGCGTCCGAACTGAGGACAGCTGCGAATGGCATCATCCCTGCCGACCGCCTCGAAACTCATGGCCGCGCTGTGCTTTGCGGTCGTAGGGTGGATCATGGCAAACTACTACGCGATGAACATGCCCGACGCCTCGGCCGCCGGGCCGATCAGGGAGGGTGCAGCGGTCATCGGGCTTTTTGTCGGCTGGGCGGTGATGGGGCCATCCGCCGGCAAGGGCTATGTCGAGGCGGCGGGGGCGGGGATCAAGACCGCCTTCGTCCTGGCGGTGGTGGCGCTGTTCATGCTGGCCCTGCGCGAGATGCTGCAGAACTCGGTCAAGATGCGCTACGAAGGCGCGCTGGATGCAATCCTCGACGTGTTCCAGGTGATGGCGCAGCGGTCGCACGGGCTGTTGTCGCTGGGGGTCTTCGGGACGATACTCGTGGGCGGCATTGCGGCTGGGCTTCTGACCGAGAACGCGGGCCGCCGCTGGAAGTGACGTGACCGGGTTTCCGCAGGACTGGCCGCCCGCGCTGCGGGCGTTTGTGTCGGGTGCGGATCCGGCCGGCACTTGGGCGCGTGTGGCCTATCTCGTGGCGGTGCTGGGGCAGGATGGCCTGCCCGCCGGGGAGGAGGGGCTGGAGCTTGCCGCGCTGATACTACAGGGCTGCGGCCATCTGCCTGCCGAGGCGATGGCTCGTCGCCTGCCCGGCCTGAGGGTCGAGGCGGCAAGCCGGATCAGGGCGGCGGCAGCACCAGGGCGCGCGTTGCGCCAGGGGCCGGGCGAGGTCGAGGCCAGGGGGGTCATTCCGTCCCATGCCGGGTTCTTCGCGGTGAACGTCCACCGGCTGCGCCATCGCCGTTTTGACGGCAGCCTCAGCCCGGATCTGACGCGCGAGGTCTTCGTTGTCGGCGATGCGGTGACGGTTCTCCCCTACGACCCTTGGCGCGACCGGGTGCTGCTGGTCGAACAGTTCCGCATGGGGCCCTACGGTCGCGGCGATCCGTTGCCCTGGCAGCTGGAGGCCATCGCCGGTCGGATCGACCCGGGCGAGACGCCGGAAGAGGCGGCACGGCGCGAGGCGGTGGAAGAGGCGGGGCTGGTTCTCGGCGTGCTGGAAAAGGTGGCGGAATACTACCCGACGCCGGGGGCGGTGGCGGAATATCTCTATTCCTTCGTGGCGCTCTGCGACCTGCCGGACGGGGTGGCCGGGGTCTTCGGGTCGCCCGACGAGGCCGAGGACATCAAGGGACACCTTCTGTCCTTCGACCGGCTGGTCGAGGTCATGGCGGCGGGCGAGATCGGCAATGCGCCGCTTCTGCTTACCGTGCTCTGGTTGCAGCGCGAGCGGGCGCGGCTGCGCGGGCAGGCGGGCCGGGATCCCGCGGACAAGGCCGGGGGGTTCACACCCCCGGACCCCCGTGGAGTATTTGGCTAAAGGGCAAGCAGGGCTTGCCGGCTACAGGTTCAACGCGGTCCACGCGCCGTTCTTGGCGGATGAGCGGACGCAGGCATCGACGAAGGCGACACCTTCAAGTCCTTCCTTCAGCCCCGGGAAGGTGGTGCCCTCCGGAACCGCGGCCCCCGCCTTGGCGGCCCGGATGGCGCGGGCGGCCTCGGTGTAGATGTTGGCGAAACCTTCGAGATAGCCCTCCGGGTGGCCGGGGGGAACGCGGGTGACGCGGGCGGCCTCGGGACCCGATCCGGCGCCGCCGCGGGTGATCAGGCGCTTGGGCTGGCCGAAGGGCGTGAACCACAGGTAGTTCGGATCCTCCTGCGCCCATTCGAGCCCGCCCTTCGTGCCATACACCCGAAGCCGCAGCCCGTTCTCGTTGCCTGGCGCCACCTGGCTGCACCAGAGCATGCCCTTCGCGCCCCCCTTGTAGCGCAGCAGCACATGGCCGTTGTCGTCCACCCGGCGGCCGGGGACGAAGGCGGTCAGGTCGGCCGAAAGCTGTTCGAGCGTCAGGCCGGTGACGAAGTTCGCAAGGTTGAAGGCATGCGTCCCGATGTCGCCGGTGGACCCGCCCGCCCCGGACCGCGCCGGATCGGTGCGCCAGTCGGCCTGCTTGTTGTCCACGGGTTCCGTGAGCCAGTCCTGGACATATTCCACGTTGACGAGCCTCAACTCGCCCAGCTCTCCGGCCGCGACCATCGCCCTGGCCTGCCGGATCATCGGATAGCCGGTGTAATTGTGGGTCAGCGCAAAGACCACGCCCGAGGCCTCGGCCGCCCTGGCCAGCTTCTTCGCCTCCGGGAGCGTCGCGGTCAGCGGCTTGTCGCAGATGACGTGGATCCCGCGCTTGAGGAACTGCATCGCCACCGGCGCATGCATGTGGTTCGGCGTCACGATGGCCACCGCGTCGATCCCGTCCTTGCGCCTGGCTTCCTTGGCCGCCATCTCGGCGAAACTGGTATAGGCACGCGGCACGCCCAGGTCGGCGGCCGAGGCGAGCGCCTTCTCGGGGTTCGAGGAAAAGGCACCGGCGACCAGTTCGTACTGGTCGTCGATCCGGGCGGCGATGCGGTGGACCGCGCCGATGAAGGCGTCACGTCCCCCGCCCACCATGCCAAGGCGCAGGCGTTCGGGGCGGGCGGTATGGGCGGCGTCGATGGGCATGGCTTACCTCGTCTCGT
>NZ_JBKBLV010000066.1:0-8723 GCF_046295235.1 Tabrizicola flagellatus | reverse complement strand
CTGGAAGACAGCTCGCTTCGCGCCCGCAAGCTGACCGAGACGACCAAGCGCATGATCGGCTCGCCGTCCTATTTCCAGCGATTCGGCCGGCCGCAGAAGATCGACGACCTGAACGACCACAAGCTGCTGCACTATTCGAATCAGGCCAACGGCAATGTCTGGAAGATCACCGCGCCCTCGGGGGAAAAGCGGCAGGTCCGTTCCGTCGGCTGGCTGACGGTCAACGACGGGCAGAGCCTGCTGAACGCCGCGATCTCGGGCCTGGGCATCGCCTATCTGCCGTCGTTCCTTTACGCGGATGCCATGCGTCAGGGCCTGGTGGAAGAGGCGATTCCCGGCCTGCCGACCGAAGTGCTGGGCATCTACGCCGTCTATCCGCCGGGCCGGTTCACCCAGCCCAAGGTGCGCGCCTTCATCGACTTCCTGGCGCGGCGCTACGCCGACAAGGGGCCGGACAACTGGTAGGTACGGGCCAGGCGTCGTGAACTTGTAGTCGGTCCTCTCCCCCTCTGGGCCGACCGTCAGCGGGTCGAGGTGACAATCACCTCGACCCGTCTGTTTTTCTGCCGGCCTTCCTCGGTCTGGTTGGTGGCCCGCGGGGCGAGGAAGCCGACTCCATTCGCCGTCACGCGGGTACGGTCGACGCCATGCCGGGTGATGAGCGCATCGGCGACCGACCGCGCCCGCCGTTCGGACAGCGCGACATTGGCGGGCAGGCTGCCCGAGGCATCCGTATGGCCCACCAGCGCGATGGTCGCGTCGGGGTTGGCCTGAAGCCAGGCCGCAACGGCTGCCAGCGAGGCATAGTCGCCCTCGGCCAGGGCAGCCGCGCCGCTGGCAAAGACCAGATCGTCGAGGACGGCAAAGCCGACCTGGTCCAGGGCGCTGGCGATGGCAAGGGCATCGGCGGGCATGGGTTCGGATACGGGGGCGGCAGGCCCTTCCGGAATGGCGACCACGGCCGGTGCCGGGGGGACCGAAAGGGGCGCCTCGGTCACGCGGGTGATCTGCACATAGGCCGAGCTTGCGCTGCGACTGACGAGGATCGATATGGCATCCTTGCCCGAAATGGCCGACAGAAAGCGGAAATCGGCAAGGTCGACATGCATGTCCGGTTCGGGCAGGACATCGGTGCCGAACCGGAAGTCGAAGCCGCCACAGCGCCGCGCATCGCATTCGAAGATCACATCGTAGCCCGCGGCAATGACCTGGTCGCGCAGTGGCGCCATCACTGCCAGCGTGGTCATTCCCGGCGCGGCCAGGCGCAGGGCACGCTGGTCCAGCGCGCCCTCGACGATGCGCGACGGAACGGACGACCCGTCAAACCCGGCAGTGGGCAGGGCATAGCTGCCGGGGCTTTCGCTGCGGACTTCCTGGTCCAGTACTTCGGCCGGAAGCTCCAGCGTCAGGGCTGCGGCGGGCGGCGCCAGCGCGAGGATCAGGAGGAAGAGGATCGCCTTCGGCACTGCCCGGGTCGCTTTCCGCGATCATTTCATTCGGTAATGATACTGCCCCACGACGCCCATGCCAAGGCGGGCATAAAGCGCGCGGGCGGTGGTGTTCTGCCGGGTGACGACGAGGGACAGCCGGGTCGCGCCCTGTTCCGCCGCCCAGTTCGCCGCCGCATACAGGAGTGTCGCCCCGACACCCCGCCGGCGCTGGCCGGGGCGGACCTCCAGCGCATGCAGCATCGCCTCGGCACCGTGGCAGGCCACGAAGGCCACGCCGGCGGGGCGGTCTCCGTTGCGTGCAAGCAGTGCCGCCTTTGCCCCCGTGACCCGCTCCATCACCGCGATCCGGGCCGGGCCGATGCCGCCTTCGGCCCAGATCGAGCGGGCGATCTCCAGCGGTGGCCAGTGCGGGAAGGCGGCCAGCGGCGGAAGCTCGGCCTTCAGATCGGCAACCGGGGCGGCATAGGCGACCACCGGATCGACAACGCGCCAGCCCCGCGCCTCCAGGCAAGCGTCCAACGCGCTGTCCTCGGCCCGGACCAGCATCAGGGGTTCGGCCATTGCGGCCTCGGCGGCAGAAAGCTCGGCCTCGGTGAAGGTGCCGTCGCAACTGGCGGCCGAGACCCGCTTGCCCCCGCCCGCCCCGTCGCGCAACGTGAAGGGACCGACCTGCCAGCGCCGCAGCGGCGGCCAGGTCGCCTCCATCACCTCGGCCAGCAGCGCGGGCGTCATCCGAACAGCTGCGTCAGGCGGACCATCGCCGCATCGACCCGCGCCGGATCGGTGCCACGGATCACCAGGTTCGTGCCATGCGCGCCATTCTGGATGAAGGGGTAGGAGCCCATGGACAGGTCGGGAAACTCGGCTGCGAGCGCGGCGAAGGGGGCGGCGATCTCGCCCTCGCCGCGATCGACGCGCAGGGATTGCGACAAGAGTGGCGGCCCGCCGGTCAGCCGGGGCAGGACCGAGGCGACCATGGCCTGGAAGATGTTCGGCACGCCCGCCATCACATGTACGTTGCCGATGGTGAAGCCCGGCGCGGTGGAAACCGGGTTGTCGATCAGGGTGGCCCCGTCCGGGATGCGCGCCATGCGCTGCCGCGCCTCGTTGAAGGGAAGGCCCGCGCGGTCGTAATGCGCCTGCAAGAGCGCCATGGCATCGGCCCGGTGGCCGATCCTCGCGCCCATCGCCTCGGCCACGGCATCGGCGGTGATGTCGTCATGCGTGGGGCCGATGCCTCCGCTGGTGAACAGATGCGTATAACGGCCCGACAGCGCGCGCACGGCGGCCACGATGTCCTCGTGCACATCGGCGACGATGCGTGCCTCGCGCAGTGCGATGCCGATCCGGGTCAGTTCCCCGGCCAGGTAGTGCATGTTGGAATCGCGGGTTCGGCCCGACAGGATCTCGTCGCCGATCACCAGCATCGCCGCGGTCGGATTGGTCATCGCGCTTCCTCGCTGTTGCCGCTGCCGCAGGTATAGCCGCGCCGGGCGGGCTTTCAAACCCCGGCCTCTGGCCAATTCCCGTCGGTCGTCTTATGTAAGGGTCAAGGAGAGCCGGATGGACGACGTGCGCGCCAGGATCACCAAGGACGGCATCCGTATCTACGAGGATGCGGATTTCGCCGGCATGCGCACGGCGGGCCGGGTCGCGGCCGAGATCCTGGATGCGGTGGTGCCACTGGTGGTGCCGGGCGCCACGACAGGGGCGATCAACGATTTCATCACCGAAGAGATCAGGCGCCGCGGCGTGACCTCGGCCACCGTTGGCTACAAGGGTTACAAGCACGCCTCCTGCATCAGCGTGAACCATGTCGTCTGCCACGGGATTCCCGGCGCGCCGATCCCGATGAGCAAGTCCGAGACGATCTCGCGCGATCTGGAGAAGCGGCGCAAGGATGACATGCTGCGGGACGGCGACATCCTGAACATCGATGTCACCGTGATCGTGGACGGCTGGTATGGCGACACGAGCCGGATGTATGTGGCCGGCAAGCCCTCGCCCATGGCCGCGCGGCTGATCGAGGTCACGCACGAGGGCCTGATGCGCGGCATCGCGGCGGTGAAGCCCGGAAACACCTTCGGCGACATCGGCCACGCGATCCAGGCCTATGTCGAGGCGCAAAGGATGAGCGTGGTGCGCGACTTCTGCGGCCATGGTCTGGGACGGGTATTCCATGCGCCGCCGAACGTGCTGCACTACGGCCGCGCCGGGTCGGGGCCGGTGCTGGAGGAAGGCATGTTCTTCACCATCGAGCCGATGGTGAACCTCGGGAGGCCAGAGACCAATGTCCTGGCTGACGACTGGACTGCGGTCACCCGCGACAAGTCGCTGTCGGCGCAGTTCGAGCATTCGGTGGGGGTCACCGCCACGGGTTGCGAGATCTTCACCCTGTCCCCTGCGGGAAAGTTCCACCCGACCTGGGGCTGACCCTCAGGCACGCCTCCTCGTTCGCCTTCGGCTTCTCGTCGGTCGTGCCGTGCCCTGCGAGGAGCGACGAAGTCGCCGACGAGCTGTCGGTCTAGATCCCCGCGTACCATTCATAGCCCCGGTCGGCCCAATAGCTGCCGCGACCCCGGCCCAGGGCGGCAAGGCTGTCCACCAGTTCGATGCCATGGACATACTTCGCCATCTTGTAGCCAAGCTGCCGTTCGACCCGTAGCCGCAGCGGTGCCCCGTTCGCCACTGGCAGCGGCATGCCGTTCATGGCGTAGGCGAGGATGGTCTGCGGATGGAAGGCTTCGATCAGGTCGATCGATTCATAGTAGAAGATCTCGCCCGACAGCCCGCGCTCGATGGCGTCAAAACAGTGGAAGACGGCATAGCGCGCCGCCAGCTTCGGCCGGGCCAGCCGCAGCACCGTGCCCAGCGGCACACCCTGCCATCTGGCGATGCTGCTCCAGCCCTCGACGCAGTCGTGCCGGGTGATCTGCGTCCGTGACGGGAGCGCGGTCAGGGCGGCCAGCGACAGGCTTTGCGGTGCCTCGACCAGTCCGGTCACAGTCAGCCGATAGTCGGCAAAGCCGCTGGCGGCCATCCGGCGGTAGGCGGCGCCGGAGGGGTCGGTCGAGCCATTGGGGCGCTGACCCTGGCGGATGTCGGCCTCGGAGAACTCGGGCGCGAGACTGTCGCCGATCAATGCGCGCTGGGCGGCCCGGGTCAGGCCCTCGTGGCTGGCGAAGAGCGCGCGCAGGCGGCTGTCAGGGTCGGTCGCGCCGTCAAGGACCTTGCAGCCCGACAGCGCCAGCGCCGCGCCGCCCAGCAGGAACTGGCGTCGGTCAGTCATCCTTGCCTCCATCTGTGCGATACCAGCCGGTCAGGATCGACCGCATCTCGTTCACGGGTCCGGCCAGAAGGATCATCGCCATGTGCACGGCGAAAAAGCCCAGAAGCGCCAGCATGGTCAGGAAATGGATGGTCCGTGCGGTCTGCCGGCCGCCGAAGAGCTCGGGCAGCCAGGGCAGGGCGGCGGTGACGCCGGGCGACATGGACAGGCCGGTCAGGATCATCACCGGCAGGGCCAGGAACAGGACGAAGGCATAGGCGAGCTTCTGCAACACGCCATACTCTGCCGCGTGGTGGAACCGCAGCCGGGCATGGTCGGCGATGTCGCGCGGCAGGGCGCAGAGGTCGGCGCGGGTCGGGATCAGCTGGCGCAGATGCCCGTTCACCGCCGAGGCCACCAGCCAGAGGGCCAGCGTCCCCACCAGCACCCAGGCGAAGAAGAAATGGATCAGCCGCCCCGTGGCGAGGCTGGTCGTTGACGGGATGGTCAGCGCGGCCGGGAAGGCGCGGACCTCGCCCCGCGAGACGCCGAGGACCCCGGTCGTGTCGAACTCGGCCCCCAGGATCCGGGTCACGCCGCGCAGACCGGCCGGCGTCTCGACCGCGCCGATGGCCAGGATGGCGTTGTCGTAGTCGAAGCCCGATTCCCGCCCGATGTGCAGGCTGGGAAAGGCGTTGAAGATCTGCAGGCCCGTCAGCAGCAGGAAGAACAGGCTGACGGCCCAGACCCAATGCGCGATCCGGGTTGGCAGGCGGTGTCGGTAGATCAGCGGTCCGTGGGGCATCCGTGGCCTCTTTTCCGCTGAAGCAACGGGCCGCCGACGCAGAAGTTTCACCAACCCCGGCAAGACTGCGCTGATTGCATTTCCGCACGTCGGGGCTTATCTCGGGAAGCCAAAGCGAAGGGGCAGCAGGCGCGGCATGAACTGGATCACCAACTACGTCCGTCCGAAGATCAACTCGCTGTTCTCGCGCCGCGAGGTGCCCGAGAACCTGTGGACCAAATGCCCCGAATGCGGGACCATGCTGTTCCACCGCGAGCTTGCGGCGAACCTCAACGTCTGCGGCACCTGCGACCACCACATGACGATCAGCCCCCGCGCCCGCTTCGAGGCGCTGTTCGACGGCGGCATCTTCACCGAGGTCAAGGTGCCCGAGCCGGTGGTGGATCCGCTGCAATTCCGCGACCAGAAGAAATACACCGACCGGCTGAAGGCCGCGCAGAAGGCCAGCGGCGAGAAGGACGCGATGTTGGTCGCCGAGGGCGAGATCGGCCGCACCCCCATCGTCGCCGCCGCGCAGGACTTCAGCTTCATGGCCGGGTCGATGGGCATGTATGTCGGCAACGCGATCATCGCCGCCGCCGAACGCGCCGTGAAGCTGAAGCGGCCGCTGGTGCTGTTCTCGGCCAGCGGAGGGGCGCGGATGCAGGAGGGGATGCTCTCGCTCATGCAGATGCCGCGCACCACGGTCGCCGTGCAGATGCTGAAAGAGGCCAGGCTGCCCTATGTCGTCGTCCTGACTCATCCGACGACGGGCGGGGTCACGGCCAGCTATGCCATGCTGGGCGACGTGCAGATCGCCGAGCCCAACGCCCAGATCGGCTTTGCCGGCGCCCGGGTGATCGAACAGACGATCCGTGAAAAGCTGCCGGAAGGGTTCCAGCGCGCGGAATACCTGCTGGACCACGGGATGCTGGACCGGGTGGTGCATCGCAAGGCGATGAAGGATGAACTCGTCATCATGCTGCGGATGCTCATGGGTCTGTCGCCGGCGGTGAAGGGCGATCTCGCGCCCCCGGCCCCGGCAGCCGCCGAAACGGCGGGAAGCTGAGCCGCGCAATCCGCTTGGAGCCGGCGATTTCCGCGTTATGCTGGCACCAGTGCCGCATGGTCCGACCCCGGGACCGTGCCCGAGGAGAGACCCATGTCCCTGACGCTTGTGCAGTTCGACTTTCCCTTCGCCGGACCTTGGGGACAGGAGATGGCCGGAGCCTTCTCCGGTCTTGCGCAGGACATTGCCGCCGAACCGGGCCTTGTCTGGAAGATCTGGACCGAGAACCGCGACACGGGCCGGGCGGGCGGGATCTATCTCTTCTCTTCGCCCGAGGCGGCCAGGGCCTATCGCGAGAAGCACAGCGCCCGTCTTGCGGCCTTTGGCGTGACCGGCATCGTCGCGCACGAATTCGACGTGAACGACGACCTGTCGCAGATCACGCGCGCGCCGCTCTGACGGACCAGACCGACCGGACCATCATCCCATGACGCCCCAACCGGACGCCCGTTCCGACATCATCCTCGAACGGATGATGTCGCTGCACCCCAAGATCATCGACCTGACGCTCGATCGCGTCTATCGCCTGCTGGCCGCGCTCGGCCACCCCGAGACCCGTCTTCCCCCCGTGATCCACATCGCCGGCACCAACGGCAAGGGCTCGACCCAGGCGATGATCCGGGCGGGGCTCGAGGCGGGCGGCGACCGGGTGCATGCCTATACCTCGCCGCATCTCGCCCGGTTCCACGAACGCATCCGCCTGGCGGGAGAGCTGATCTCGGAACCCGCGCTGACCGCGCTTCTGGACGAATGCGTGGCGGCGAACGGCGGGGAAGAGATCACCTTCTTCGAGATCACCACCTGCGCGGCCTTCCTGGCCTTTGCCCGCACGCAGGCGGACTGGACGCTGCTGGAGGTCGGCCTTGGCGGGCGGCTCGATGCGACGAACGTGGTGGACCATCCGCGGCTGACGATCATCACGCCCGTGTCGATGGATCACGAGGCCTTCCTGGGCGATACGGTTTCGAAGATCGCCGGCGAAAAGGCCGGGATCATCAAGCGCGGTGTGCCGGTGATCGTCGGGCCGCAACACCCCGACGGGCTGGCTGTGATCGAGGCGCAGGCCGCGCGGCAGGGTGCTCCGGTCCTGGCGCATGGCCAGCACTGGCAGGCCTTCGAGGAGCGCGGTCGCCTGATCTATCAGGACGAGACCGGGCTTATGGACCTGCCGCTGCCGAACCTGCCGGGGCCGCACCAGATCCAGAACGCGGGCGCGGCGATCGCCGCCTTGCGCGCGCTTGGCCGGGACGAGGCCGCCTGCGAAGCCGCCGTCACCCGCGCCGTCTGGCCCGCCCGGATGCAGCGCCTGCGCCAGGGGCCGCTGGTGGACCTTGCGCCGCAGGTGGAGCTCTGGCTTGACGGGGGGCACAATCCGGCGGGGGGCGAGGCGGTGGCGGCAACCCTGGCGCGGATGCCCCGGCGCGAGACGCATCTGATCTGCGGCATGCTGAACACCAAGGACGTACTGGGCTACATGCGCCCGCTGGCCCCGCAGGTCGCGCGCCTGCATGCGGTGTCGATCCCCGGCGAGAAGAACACCCTCCCCGCCGAGGCAACCCGCGATGCGGCCCGCGCGGCCGGAATGGATGCGGTCACCTCTGGCTCGGTCGCCGAGGCGCTGGCCGGCATCGCCGCCACATCCCCCGAGGCGCGGGTGCTGATCTGCGGCTCGCTCTACCTGGCAGGAACGGTGCTGCGCGAGAACGGGTAAGGCTCGTCGATGACTTCGTCACTCCTCGCGGCGCTACCGACGAGGAGACGCAGCCGAACGAGGATGTCAGGTCCCATAGCGCGCAAGGAACATCTCGACCGCGCCATGCACCGTGCGGTGGACGAGATCGGGGGTGATGGTCTCGGCCAGGCCGAACATGAGCCGGTCATGGATCGTCGCCTTGCAGAGCTGCGCGAACTGGTCCGCGGCCAGGTCCAGGTCGTCGATCTTCAGCGCGCCGCTGGCGACGTAACAGCCCAGGTGATGCACCAGCCGGCTGTGGATCAGTCCGGGGCCGAAATCGTGGAACTGCCGGCCAAGCCCCGGAAAATGCTCGCCCTCGCCCACCACGATGCGGAACATGCGCTGGCCGAAATCCGACAGGTGGAAGGCCACGATCCGTTCCGCCGCGATGGTCAGCGCCACCTGCACCGGCACGT
>NZ_JBKBLV010000065.1:0-9891 GCF_046295235.1 Tabrizicola flagellatus | reverse complement strand
GCGCCCGAGATCTGGCCCGAGATCGCCTCGGCCGCCGAACGTGCCGCGCTGCCGGCGGGAGAGCCGGGGCTCTGGCTGCGCCGGCTCTTCGCGGCGAAGGAAGCGCTGTTCAAGGCGCAGGCACAGGGTGCGCGGGCGATGTTCGGCTTTGATGCGGTGCATCTGACCCTTGCCGAGGACGGCTTCGATGCCCAGTTCCTGACCGATGCCGGGGCCTTCCGAACCGGCGACAGGGTGCGGGGCCGGCTGGCTCTGGTCGAGGGTCTGGTTCTGGCAGGGGTGACACGGTGACGATGATGACGCGACGGACGGCGATCCTGTCCAGCCTGCTTTCGGCGATCGGCGCCGGCGGGCTCTACTGGCACCTGACCCGCGCGCCCTCGGCAGACTCGGTGCGCACCCGGCTGACCGGGTTTTCGGTGCCGAAACCGGATCAGCCTCTGTCGGTATTCCACCTTGGCCACAGCCTTGTGAACCGCGACATGCCCGCGATGGTGGCCCAGCTTTCTCCCGCCGGCCACGGCTACGACAGCCAGCTCGGCTGGGGCACGACCCTGCAAGCGCATTGGGGCGACGCGCCGATCAACGGGTTCGAGGCGGAAAACGCCCACCCCCGCTTTCGCCCGGCGCTGGAAGCCGTCCAGAGCGGCGACTACGACGCGATCGTGCTGACCGAGATGGTCGAGATCCGGGCCTCGATCCGGTACTACGACAGCCCGGTCTATCTGGCCCGCTGGGCCGCCGAGGCGCTGAAGGCGCGTCCCGATGTGCGGCTCTATCTCTACGAGACCTGGCACCAGCTGGACGACCCCGAAGGCTGGCTGGAGCGGCTGGACCTGGATCACGACCGCTACTGGCTGTCGCGCGTCCTAGGCCCCGCGCTGGAACGGTTGCCGGAAGGCACGCGGATCTTCCTGATCCCCGCCGGCCAGGTGCTGGCCGCCTTCGTCCGCGCGGTCGAGGCGCAGGGCGGCGTGGGCAATGTCCGCGACCGGACCGACCTCTTTGCCCGGGCCGAGGACGGATCGCTGGACGTGATCCATCTCAACGACATCGGCAACTACCTCGTGGCGCTGGTCCACCATGCGGTGCTCTATCAGCAAAGCCCGGTCGGCCTGCCCCATGCCCTGATGCGGGCCGATGGCAGCCCGGCGACGCCCCCCTCTCCCGAGGTGGCGCGGCTGATGCAGGAGACTGTTGATTCGGTTATCCGCAACCTGGGCTTGTCCGGCCTTTCGGCCTGATGTTGCATATCCGCCACCTCGCGCGGCAATAGCGATCTCCCGCCTGCACGCGAGGCTACCGCTAGCGCGATCCGGCGCATTTCCCCTTTCCGATCCGAACCGAGGCTAATAACGTGAAGTCAACGCTGACGTGCCCCCTATCATCCGGGGGCCAAGGAGAGTCTTGTCATGTCCATCCTTCGTCGACTTGCCGTCGCACTGTTTCTAGTGCCTTTCCTGTCGCTTGTGGCAACCGCCCAGGATTACCGCATCCGCCCCGGCGACGTGCTTCAGATCGAAGTTCTTGAAGACAACACGCTGAACCGCAGCGCCATCGTGCTGCCGGACGGCCAGATCACCCTGCCGGTCGCGGGCACGATCCGGGTTGCCGGCCGCAGCCTTGCCCAGGTCCAGGCCGATCTCGCCCAGCGCCTGGCCCCGGGCTTTGCCACCACGCCGACCGTCTATGTGTCGATGAGCGCGTTGGCCGAACGCCCTGCCTCGACCCCGGCGGCCGCCCGCACCATCGCCATCTACGTCCTCGGCGCAGCCAACGCCCCCGGCAAGGTCGAGGTCGCACCCGGCTCCACCTTCCTTCAGGCCCTCGCACAGGCGGGCGGGGCCTCCCCCTTCGCCGCCAAGAAGCGCATCCAGCTGCGTCGCGTGGACAAGTCGGGTGTCGAGCGGGTGTACAAGCTGGATCTCGACGCCATCGAGAACGGCGCTTCGGGCGGTAGCACCCGCCTGATGAACGGCGACGTGATCATGATCCCGCAGCGCAAGCTCTTCGAGTAAGCCTGCATGCGCCGCTCAGGTCACATTGTCGGGGGTCTCTGTGCCCTTGGCGTCCCGTTCCTGCCTGGCGTGGCCATGGCGCAGGAGGGCGGCGTTCTCCTGACCTTCGGGATCGAGAACCGGATCGAGATCAGCCGCAACGCCGACCTCGCGGTTCCGGCCGAGGGCACGGAAATTGCGAATGTGACGCTCTTGTCCTTCGGCCTGGTCAGTGAAACTGCGCTGGACCGGCTGACCTTCGGGGTGACCGGCGGCCTGATCGCGCGGACGAACGACGACGGCAGCGAAGTCGACTTCGGCCGCGGGGCCCTGAACTTCGCCTATCATCGCGAGGTGCCCGCGGCTGTGCTGGATCTTGCGGCCGACTTCCGGTCGGACGACGCCGATGCCTTTGGCGACGATCTCGGCGACATCGGCGCACAGGGCACGCGCAGCGACCTGTCGCTTTCCGCGCGGATGGAGACTGGCCGGACCTCGGGCGTGGGCCTGGCCTTCGGACTGGCCTATGACCAGACCGACTATCAGGACACCACCGACCCCGATCTTTTCGATATCGAAGAATGGCGCGGCGACATCGCCGCAATCCTGCGGTTTTCGGAGATCGCGACCGGACGGGTCGGCGTGCGCTATCGTCACCGCGAGGAAGATGATCTCGGCACCACAACGACCGATGAGACCACCGTGTTCACGGGTCTCGACTACGCCCTCAGCGAACGTGCCGACCTGTCGGTCGAACTGGGCTACACCCGGACCGAAACAGAAGAATCCGACATCATCACCCGAGAACGCGGCCCGGAGGCCAGCGTCCGGCTGTCCTACGACATGCCGGTCGGCACCGCCTATGCGCTGGTCAGTCTGGCGACGGATGCCGACGAAGGCCAGCGCGAGACGTTCGAGATCGGCCGCGCGCTGGAAACCGGGCGCGATACCCTGTCAGCCCGGCTTGGGGTGACCCATGGCGACGAGACCGGGACCGACCTGATCGGCGGACTGGCATGGACCCGCGCCCTGCCCGATGGCAGCTTCGGGATCACGCTGGAACGGCGCGTCAGCTATGATGCCGATGCCGACGAGCGGGTGGCGGATTCGATCTTCAGCCTGAGCTGGGCCAAGAACCTCAACGAAACCACGACCCTGCTGTTCGACGCGACCTACGAGTTGAGCGACGCGCCCTCCGAACGCATCGAGCAGGTGGCGCTGGACGCGGGCTTCACCCATGCGCTGACCGCGGATTGGGACCTGTCGGGCGGGGTGGGCTACACCGTGCGCAACGATGCCGACGGCCAGGCGGAATCGCCGCGGCTGTTCGTGGCGATCAGCCGGGATTTCCAGTTCCGTCCCTGACCGACGCCCGGGCGAACAGCCCGACGCAATCGTATTTCCGGTCCGGCGCGGCGAAGGCGGTTCGGGCAAGCAGCCCCAGATCGCGGGCCAGTGACCGTGGCGGGGTCTGGCGCGCGCCGCCATGGTCCCGCAACAGCCGATACACCCGGTTTTCCCAGGCCCGCCAGCGCGCATCGAAGTGCCGGGTATGACCATGATGCACTTCGGCCACGATCTCGAAGCCGTTCCGTTCCATCAGCCGCCGTAGCGACCGCCCGGTGAAGAAGTGCACATGACGCGGCACGTCAAGCATCTCCGAGATCTCGGCATAGGTCTGGAAATGAAGGGCGGAGCAGTTTGGCACCTCGCAATAGAACCCGCCCCCGGGGGCAAGCAGAGCCCGCACGTTGCGCAAGGCCAGGCCCGGGTCGGCACAATGTTCCAGCACATGTGTCATCAGCACCAGGTCGAACCTCTGCGCCGCCGTCTCGGGCGGGATCGCCTCCGCGGTTCCCGCGGCGACCGCCACGCCGCGCGCGGCGGCACCCTTCCGCGCCTCTGCGTCGGGCTCGACCCCGTGCAGGCTGCGCCCGGAGCCGGCAAGGGTGGCGAGGAGATCTCCGCCGCCGCAGCCGATGTCCAGGATCCTCTTCGCCTGCGGCTGCAGGGTCAGAAGCCAGTCGGCATCCATCATCCGTCCCCTGTCCGTCAGCCAGGCGAGCTTGACCAGCACGCGTTCGGCCAAGCCGGCGCGGACATCGGGGAAATGCGACCGACCATGCGTGTAGTAGGCCGCCATCTCGAAGCTCGCGCGCACTTCTTCGGCTGTCGGCCTGCGCCGCATCAGTCCGACATCGCAGGCGGGGCACCACACGAGCCTCCCCGACCCGATCGGCTGGCCGGTCTTCACATCGACCGGGATCTCCAGCCAGGGCGACAGGTGATCGGCCTGCGTTCCGCAGATCGGGCAATGCAGGTCTTGCAGCGGCGCGTCCATGGCCTTCGCCCGGTTGGCTGGGATTGCAGAGACTATGGGGGGCAATCCTGGCACGGGACCAAGCTAATTGCCATCAACACTCCGTTTCCTGCCCAGGCTGCGCAGGGCGTGTCTCGCAAGATCCCGCAGGAAATAGGGCGGGCCGGGTGGTATCTTCGGCTGCACCAGTCGCCGCGCCCGCAGGATCATGGCACCGGCCAGATGCGCCAGCGTCGCAAGGACCGCGTGCCCTGTGCCGCCAGCCTTGCGGAAATAGTGCCAGCGACTGTCGAACCAGTAGCCCGGCACCCGCTTCCAGCCCTTCATGCCCGTCGAGACCGAGCCGATATGCTCCACCCGGCTTTCCTTTACGAAATGCGTGGGCCAGCCGGCCTCGGCCGCGCGGCGGCAAAGGTCGGTTTCCTCGAAATAGAGGAAGAAGGTCTCGTCGAACATGCCGACCTCGCGGATCACCGCCTCGCGCAGCATCATGCTGGCGCCGGCCAGCCAGTCGACCGGCCCCGATGCCTCGGGTACGCCGATGGCCACCGAGCGGTGCCGCAAGAGCCGCGAGATCGGCCCGGTCCGCGCCGCGCCCTCGAACTCCGAGGCGACAGAGGGGAAGCGGAAACAGGTCACATGCGGCTCGCCGTCCGGGCCATGGATGTAGCTGCCCGCGATGCCGACCTGCGGATGGGTTTCCAGATAGTCGAGGAGACGCCGGATCGCATCCGGGGCCGGGAAGGCGTCAGAGTTGAGGATATAGACATAGTCGGGCCGCACGCCGCCCGGCAGACCCAGGCGGATACCGACGTTGTTGCCCGCTCCAAAGCCGCCGTTCCGGCCCGACTGCACCACGCGGAACCGCGGGCGGTCCTTCAGCGCGGCGCTCATCTTCTCGAACGAGCCGTCGCCGGAATCGTTGTCCACCACGACTATGCCGCCGGCGATCCCCTGCATGGCAACTTCGGCACTGTCGGCCGCGCGCAGGGTCATGTCCGCCGTGCGCCAGTTCAAGAGCACGGTCAGGACGGTCGGGCCTTTCAGGTCGGCGTCGCTCATTGCCCCTGCCCCTCCTTGCGCGCCTTCAGCGCCGTGACGGTCAGCGAGGGCAGCACCAGTGCGCAGTCCAGATAGCGCCGCGCCAACCGGCGCGGGTTCGACAGCATCCGCCACAGCCACTCCATCGCGATCTTCCGCACCCAGACCGGCGCCCGGGTCTGGTGGCCGGCGATGAAATCCAGTCCCGCGCCGATCGACAGGAACCCCAGCTCCGGCTGCCGCACAAGGCCCCGCGCCGCCAGCACCTCCTGCTTCGGCGCGCCCAGCGCCAGCAGGCAAATGCGGGCACCGGAGGCCGCCACCTGGTCGATGAGCGCATCCGCCGCGGAACTTTCGGGATCGAACCCGTAGGGCGGCGCGAGGCAGGCCGCGACCTTCAGCCCCGGATGGTCGGCCTGCAACCGCTCGGCCGCCGCCCGCAACACCGGCTCGGTCGAGCCGAGGAAGGCGAGCGGCACGCCCAGACGCGCCGCCATCGCCGCGACCGGCGCGATCAGCTCGGACCCCGGCACCAGCGCCACGTCGCGCCGTCCCGACAGCCGCGCCATCCAGACGATGGGATTGCCGTCCGCGACCACATGGCTGTGCGCCTGATAGGCTGCGCGGAAGGTCGGATTCCGCCGCAGCTTGACCACATGGTCGAGGTTGAGCGTCGCCACCGCAAAGCCCTGTCCCCGGCCGAGGCAGGCCTCCATGTCGGCCAGAAGTGCCGCCTCGGTCGGGAAGTTGACCAGCGACAGGGCATCCAGCCCCGACGCCTCGGATTCCGCCTGTCCCTCGCGCACCATCGACACTCCCGCCATCCTCTTGCCACACAGCTCTGGCACCTGTCCCGACGGGCAGGCGATTGTCCATTCGCCGTCAAGCAGATAGTCTGAATCATACCGGGATTTACAGGGTTTTTCGTGGCATTCGCGCAAGGATCATTCGGACAGGGGAACGATCCCGCGCCCACGGCCGGATTGTTGCCGGTCTCCTTCAGCATCGTCGTGCCGACCTTCCGGCGCGAAGCCTATCTGCCCCCGCTCTTCGCCGCCGTCGCCCACCAGCGCGCATCGATTCCCGAAACCGTCGAACTGCTCCTCATCGACAATTCGCCCGAGGCCTCGGCCCGCGCCGTGGCCGGCGACGCACCCGATTTCGTCCGATACGTCCACGAGCCCAGGACCGGCGTCGCCCGTGCCCGCAACCGTGGCGTGACCGAGGCGCGGGGCAGTCATGTCATCTTCCTCGACGACGACGAAACCCCCGCCCCCGGCTGGCTGGCCGCCTTCGCGGCCGTCGCCCGCAAGGGCGCCCGGGCGGCCTTCGGCGCGATCGAGCCCCGGTTCGAGACCGACCCGTCCGCCCCCCTTCGCGCCCCACTCGACCGCATCTTCAGCCGCCGCCTGCCCGCCCCGCCGGGGGCCGAGGTCCAGAACCTGCGCGCCTGGCTCGGGTCGGGCAATTCCATGTTCGCCCGCGCGACCCTGACCCTGGCCGATCCCCCCTTCGACCCCGCCTTCGACCGGGGCGGAGAAGATGTCTGGCTCTTCCGCCAGCTGGCCGAGGATCATCGCGTGCCGATGCTGTGGTGCCCCGAGGCGCGGGTGGAGGAGATCGTGCCCGCATCCCGCGCGACGCTGGCCTTCCTGCGGGCGCGGCGGTTCAGCGACGGGCAGTTGCGCTGCCTCGTCGAAAGCGGCCATGGCGGCCTGCGCGGCGTGGCGCGCGTCGCCTTCTGGATGGCCGCCGGCGCGGCGCAGCTTCTGGGCCATGGCCTCCTGGCGCTGCTGACCCGACCATTTTCCCCGGCCCGCTCCACCCGCCACCAGCTCGCCGCCTGGGGCGGGGCGGGCAAGCTGATGTGGTGGCGCCGCAGGCTGAACCGGCAGGATGACTGAATGACCGACACATCCGACACCCGCCCCGTGGCTTACCTCACCGGCGACTATCCCAAGGTCTCGCACACCTTCATCCTGCGCGAGGTGCAGGCGGTGCGCGCCGCCGGCATGCCGGTCGTCACCTGCTCGATCCGCCGCCCGCCGGCTACCGAGTTCAAGGGCCGCGAGGAACAGGAGGCCCGTGCCGAGACCTTCTACGTCATCGCCGCAGCAAAGAACCCGCTGCGGCTCATGCGCGCCCATGCCGCCGCCTTACTCCGCTCTCCCGGCACCTGGATTTCCACGCTGGCGCTGGCGCTCCGCATGCGGTCGCCGGGGCTGAAGGCGTTCTTGTGGCAGATCTTCTACTTCCTCGAAGCCGCCGTGCTGGCCGACCATCTGCGCAAGGTGCAGGCCCGCCACCTGCACAACCATTTCGGCAATTCCAGCTGTTCGGTCGCCGTGCTGGCCGCAAAACTGGCCGGCATCCCCTACAGCTTCACCGAACACGGGCCTGCGATCTTCTTCGAGGTGGACCGCTGGGCGCTGCCGGAAAAGATCGCGCGGGCAAAGTTCGTCGTGGCGATCACCCATTTCTGCCGCTCGCAGCTGATGCTGTTCTCGGATCCTTCGCACTGGGGCAAGATCGCCATCGTCCATTGCGGCGTCGATCCCGCGATGTATCGCCGCGCCCTGCCCACCTTCGGCAAGCGGGTGGCCTTCGTCGGCCGGCTCGACCCGGTGAAGGGCGCGCTTCTGCTGATCGAGGCGATGGCCAGGGTGCTGAAGGCCCACCCCGACGCCACGCTGACCCTTGCCGGCGACGGCCCTGCCCGCGCCCCGGCCGAGGCGCGCGCCGCAGAACTCGGCATCGCCGGCTCGGTGCGCTTTGCCGGGTTCATGACCCAGCCGCAGGTGGCCGAGCTTCTGTCCACCTCGGACATGCTGGTCCTGCCTTCCTTCGCCGAGGGGCTGCCGGTCGTCTACATGGAGGCGCTGGCCAGCCGCATCCCGGTGGTCGCCAGCCGCGTCGCGGGCGTGCCGGAACTGGTTGAGGACGGCGTGACCGGCTTTACCGTGCCTCCGGGGGACGTGAACACGCTCGCCGAGCGGATGATGCAGCTGATGGCCGACCCCGAACTGGCCGCCCGGATGGGAGAGGCGGGGCGGCAGGCGGTGGAACGGGAACACGACATCGCCCGCGAGGGCGCCTGGCTGGCGGACCTTTTCCGCAACGGCGGCCCGGATGGCCGCCTCAGACCATGAGGAAAGCTCCTCGTCGGTCTTCGACCGCTCGTCGCCGGCCATGCGACGAGAAGCCGAAGGCGCACGAGGAGCAGCCCTCACTTGTATTCGATCAGCCGCGACCGGCGCTGCCGCAAGCGGTTCAGCCAGTATTCCAGCACGCCCTGCGCCTCGGGCAGCTTGGCCAGGGTCATGAAGAAGGCCCGCTCCCACCCGTGCCGCCGCGCCAGCCGCAGCACCTGCAACGGATAGAGCGCCAGCAGCAGCAGCGCCCAGGGCGTCACCAGCGCCCCGAGCAGAGCCACGACCGGCAGGACCGCGCCCCAGAGGACGGCGCGGCGCGTCTCGGCCACCCAGTGCCGCTCGGGCGGCGCTCCGTGCAGTGCGGCGCCTTCGGCGAAGGCATGGCCGCCGCGACGGGTGCGCTTCCACCACTGGCCGAATCGGGTCATCGCCGCATCGTGGAGCGTCATCTCCTCGCCGATGCGCCAGACCTGCCAGCCCGCCGCGCGCAGCCGGACGCAAAGCTCCGGCTCCTCGCCGGCGATCAGGCCGGGGTCATAGCCCCCCACCGCCTGCACCGCCGCTGTCCGCATCAGCGCATCGCCCCCGCAGGCCTTGGCCTGGCCCACGGGCGTATCCCATTCCGCATCGCAAAGCCGGTTCCAGACCGAGGCTTCGGGTCGGATCTCGCGCCTCCGGCCGCAGACCACGCCCACGTCGGGATGCGCCTGGAGGAAGGCCCGCGCGGCGGGCAGCCAGCCCGGTTGCAGCACGCAGTCGCCATCGACGAACTGCACCAGCGCGGGCGAACCCAGTTCCATCAGCCGCGCAAATCCCGCGTTGCGGGCCCGGGCGGCGGTGAAGGGCACCGACATGTCCAGCGCGACGACCTCGGCCCCTGCCGCCCGCGCCGCCGCCACGCTGCCGTCGGTGGACCCGGAATCGACATAGACCAGCGGGCGAACCCAAGGTGGAAACGAGGCGAGGCAGGCCACCAGCCGCGCCCCTTCGTTGCGCCCGATGATCACGGCCCCGAGGCCGGCTGCGGTAGACGAAAGGTCGGTCACGCGGAACGCTCGATGCCTCGGTCGGTCATGTCGCCAGAAACCACAAATCCGGCAACCTTCCAAGGGTCGGCGGCAGCCCGAAAATCGCCCGCCATGGCCTCACCAGGATCCGGTTCCCATTTTCCTTGCCCCTCAGACAGGATAGAAGAAGAACATTCAGCGCGCGCGGACAGGTCTTGATGCCGAACGTATTTGCCTATCTGGTCCTCTTTGGCTCGCCCCTTGCGGCGGTGGCGCTGTTTCGCTCCCTGACACTCGAACGTGCTCTTGTCTGGACGATCATCGGCGGGCATCTGCTGCTGCCTTCGGAAACCGTCATCAAGTTTCCAATGATC
>NZ_JBKBLV010000064.1:0-10174 GCF_046295235.1 Tabrizicola flagellatus | reverse complement strand
CGCCCCGGATGTCGGTGAAAATCCCGTCGCCGATGCAGAGGATCGCGGGATCTGCCGGCGCGCCCGCCTCGGCCAGGCGGTGACGGGCAAGGTCGTAGATCGGCGGATGCGGCTTGCCGAAATAGAGCGTCCGGCCGCCCATCGCCTCGTAGGCCTGGGCCAGGGCGCCAGCGCAGTAAAGCCGGCGGTCGCCGAGGTCCACCACGATGTCGGGGTTGGCGCAGAGCATGGGCAGGTCCAGCGTCTTGCCCAGCAACAGCGCGGCGCGGTAGTCGTCGGGCGTCTCGGTCAGGTCGTCGCGCAGGCCGGTGCAGACGATGCCCTCGGCCTCGCGCAGCGGCACCCGCTCGATGGGGGGCTGGGTGGCGGCATAGGCGGCCAGGTCCCCGGCGAAATCGGTGAAGAAGGCCTCGTCCTTCGGGGCGCCGATGTGGTGGACCTTTCGCCCGACGGCACCCGACAGCATCCCCATCTGCGCAGCGTCGCCCGAGGTCACGATGAGGTCCCAGGCGTCGCGCGGCACCGACAGGCCGTCGAGTTGCGCGACCACGCTGGACATCGGGCGCGGCGCGTTGGTCAGGAGGACGACCTTGCCGCCCGAGGCGCGGAACCCCTGAAGGGCCGCCACCGCCGCCGGATAGGCCGCCTTTCCGTTGTGCAGGCAGCCCCAGAGATCGCAGAACACGGCATCATAACGGCCGGTCAGGTCGGCGAGCGAGCGGAGGATCTCGGTCATTCGGGGCCTCGTCGGCAGGCCGCAGCGGCCAGTTCGGGGAAGCGGCGGGCGTCCGGCCTCAACGCCGGAGGCCCGCCTGCGGTTTCACAGTTTCAGCGACGGGATGATCTGCTTCTTGCGGCTCATGATGCCGGGAAGGACCACGGTGTCGCCGCTGACCTTTGCACCGAACGAGGCCTCGGCCAATTGCTTCACCAGGTCGTTCGGGACCAGCAGCGTCGCCTCTTCCTTCAGGATGTCGATGATGAAGAGCAGGACCTGGTCGGCGCCGTCCTCCTTCGCTACGTCCACCATGGAGCGCATAAGGCTGTCCTTGCGGTCCAGTAGCACCTTGGGCGCGGTGGTCTCCAGCACCGAGACGCGCAGTTCCTTGCCGGCGACAGTGTATTCCTTGCTGTCCATCCGCAGAAGCTCCGCGTCCGAGAAAGCCGAGACGTCGGACTTGGCCTCGAACATCTGCGCGGCCAGTTCGGGGATCGAGACGCCAAGATCGGCCGCCAGCTTCTCGGCCACGGCGCGGTCGTGCGGGGTGGTGGTGGGGCTGCGGAATTCCAGCGTGTCGGACAGGATGCAGGACAGCATCGCGCCCTTGATCGCCGCCGGCGCCTTGGCCAGCGCGTCGCCCATCAGGTCGTGCATGATGGTGGCGGTGCAGGCCAGCGGGCGGATGGTGATGTCGATGGGGTTCTTCGTCTTGAGACCGCCGACCAGCATGTGGTGGTCGATGATGCCCTGCACCTTGGCCTCGTTGATCGAGGGCGGCAGTTCGGCCGGGTTGTTGGTATCGACGATCACCACCTTGTCGTCCGCGGTCACGTCCTGGATGATCCCGGGCTTGTCCAGCCCCCAGCGGCGCAACACGAAGGCGGCTTCGGTGTTCGGCTCTCCCAGCAGGACGGGTTTCGCCGGGGTGCCGGTCTCGTTCAGATACCAGGCCCAGATGATCGGAGAGCCGGTGGAATCGGTGTCGGGGGATTTGTGGCCGAAGACGAGGGTGGTCATGGGGTGCCCTTGGGTGTTGCGGTTTTCGCGCGCGGTATAGGCGAGGGCGAGGCGATTGTCACGCGGGGCGGGATGTGGCAGCATGCCCGCCTTGGCAGAGGAGTTGTCGTGTCATGGACCTGACCGTCTGACGCCCCCCTGGGGGCATGAGCGGGGCCGGATGGCCCGAGTGCAGCCCTTCACCCGAGGAGTGCCCTGAGAATGGACAAGACCGTTTCGGCCTGAGCGCCGTTTCGCGACCGGTCGTGCGCCGGTCCATCCATCCAACTCAAGACAGGGGCAGATCATGCCGAACACGAAGACTGGCAAACCCGCCATGGCGGGGTTGAAGCCGTTGCCGAAGGCCGTGAAGGGGCCGAAAGGGCCGCAGGGGCCGAAACTGGTGCCGAAACGGGGGATGATCCCCGGCAAGGCCGGGCAGCGGTAAGGCTGCCGGGGGGTGCCCTGTCCGGGCGCCCCCATGCGCTAGCGCGGGGCCGGATGCCGCGCGGTCCACAGGATATGGCCGACCGAGGCCGCCATCACCATCGCCCCGCCGACCAGGGTCGGGGGCGTCGGCGTCTCGTGGAACACCAGCCAGACCCAGACCGGCGTCAGCGCGGTTTCCAGCGCGCCGATCAGCGCGGTTTCGACCGGCGAGGTGTGGCGCGAGCCGAGGATGAACAGCGCCAGCCCGGCGGTGGAGTTCACCAGGCCGAAGGCGACAAGCAGGGTCATGTTCCAGGCGGTCAGGCCCTCGACCGTGGCAAAGGGCGCCATGACGAGCGGCGCCCAGATCGCCGAGACGATCCCGGCGGCGAGCGTGGGCGTCTCGGGCCGGCCGCGCGCGATCAGGATCATGCCGGCCATGGCCAGCACCATGCCGAAGGCCATGGCATCGCCGATCAGCGTGCCGTCGCCGCCGAGGCCGACCATGATCGTCGCCCCCGCCAGCGCCAGACCGGCGGCGGCAAGACCCGTGCGCCCCGGCGCCTCGCGCAGGAGCCACCAGCCGAGGAAGGCGGCGACGAAGGGCAGCGTGGCATAGATGATCGCGACATGGGCGATCGAGGTGGCCTTCAGGCTGCCGACGAAGAACAGCATGCCAAGGCCCGAGCAGAGCGCATAGCCCCAGCCCGCCGGGCCAAGCCGGGCGAAATCGCCGAACCCCTCGCGCCCGCGCAGTGCCCAGAGCACCACGACCAGCCCCGCCGCCCCCGCCAGCCCGCGCCAGAGGATGACGGTCGGCGTATCCAGCGGAATGGCGCGGGCAAAGAGGCCCGAGGTGCTCCAGGCCAGGGTGGATGCGAGAAGCAGCAGCACACCCTGGCGATGGGCCTCTACCACGGCCGGGGCGCCTTGGGCAGCAGCGGCCATTGCGTCGGCTCGTGGCCGTAGATCAGCACCGCCTCGGGCGGGGCAACCGACAAAAGGTAACTGGCCGAGGCCTGCGAGGCGGCGGGATCGGCGGAATCGGCAAAGCCCTCGGCGGGTTCCGAGATGCGGTTCAGCGCGTCGATGGCGAGGATCGCGCTGCGCCCGTCAGCGAGCGTTACCAGCGCCGACAGATGCCCCGCCGTGTGGCCGGGGGTGGGGACCAGGGTCAGCCCCTCGCAGACCGGGGTGTCGGTCTCGATCCGGATGTAGGTCGTCTCGGGCCAGACGATAGGGCGGGCGTCGCCGAAATAGAGCGGCGCGGGCTCGGCCCGTTCGCGGGCGGTCAGGACCACGGGGGCATGGGCGAAAAGCGGCAGGGAGCCGACATGGTCGATGTGCCCGTGGCTGAGGATCACCAGGTCGATGTCGGCGGGCCTGAGCCCCAGCAGCGCCAGCGCGCCCGCGGCGGTCTGGTCGGGGCGGAAGTCGATCAGCCGGCCGAAGCGGGGCAGCCCGTCGCGCGCGGGCCGGTCGGGGTCGGTCAGGTAGTCGGGGGGAAAGCCCGTGTCGATCAGGATGCGCTGGCCGCGGTCGGTTTCCAGGAGATAGGCCGGGATGCCGATGATCCGCTCGCCGCCCCGCACCTCGAACAGGCCGAGGTCGAGGATGAACAGCCGCTCGATGCGCCCCGGCAGGATCAAAACTGCAACTCGGTCAGACGGAAGCCCTGTTGCTGGAGCAGGTTCAGCACGCCCTGCTCGCCCGAAAGATGCAGCGCGCCGAAGGCGGCGACGACGGGTCCTTCCTTCGCCGCCCGAGTCAGGACAGGAATCCAGGCACGGTTGCGCGCATTCATCAGAAGCTCTTCCATCCGCGCGAATTCGGCATCCACCTGTTCGCGGGTGTAGCCGGGCAGGTCATAGCTGATCTGGCGCATGAACTCCCAGATCTCGCGGCTGCGACCGGCGAAATAGCTGTCGGCGAGGGTGACGGCGTGATCCTCGGACCGGTCCTCGAGGGCGAGCGTCGATTGCAGCATGGCGAGGATCTCCTCGTCGGTCATGCTGTCGAACAGGGTGAAGATCGTGTCGTAGGGCTCCAGCGCGCGGACGGGCGTGCCCGCCGCCATGGCCGCGTCGATCACCATTCCGTCGAGGCCCTTGGGGTCGGACATCTGCTCCATGGCGCAGGGCGGGATGGCCAGGACGGCCAGCACATACCAGGGCCGGAACTTCGCCGCCATGAAGCCGGGAATGCCGCGTTTGGACATGGCATCGGACAGTTGCGCCCAGACCTCGGCCGGCAGTTGTTCAAAGAGCGTTGGGCCGGTAGTGATGAACATCCGCGCGGGCTCGCGAGCAACCAGGTCCATCAGCGCCTTTTCTTCCTCGGGACCGGATTCGACCAGCACCGTCGTGGCGTCGTCGATGAAGAGCTTCAGCTTGTCGAGGTTCGCCTGATGGCGCGGGTCGTCGAAATGGTAGGTGCCGGCGATGGTGATGACCTCGTCGCCGCGCACCGCCTGCCAGAAATTGCCGCGCGGGAATGGCACGGCATCGGCAGCGGATTCGATGCTGGAACGAAGCGCGGGCTCCATGTCCGTGAACAGGTTGCGCCCGCCGCATGTCGCAGCGGCCGGAACGGCGGCTAAGAACGACAATCCGAGGGCAACAAGGACAGCGGCTAAACGAAACATGGGCACCTTTCGACAGTTACGACGGTTCAGCCGCATGGTGGCACCCGACCGGCAAAAGGCAATGCGAAAATCGGCCGCCAGACTGGAGGCCGGGTGTTGACAGGCAGGGCCGGATTGCCTAACTCACCGCCGTTAGCACTCGCCTTGCCTGAGTGCTAATCGAATTCAAACCTGGTGACTCAAGGGAGAACCTCCAGATGGCTTTCAAACCCCTGCATGACCGTGTTCTGGTCAAGCGCGTCCAGTCCGATGAAAAGACCAAGGGCGGGCTGATCATCCCCGACACCGCCAAGGAAAAGCCCGCCGAGGGCGAAGTGGTTGCCGTGGGCGAAGGCGCCCGCAAGGATTCGGGCGAGTTGATCGCCCCTTCGGTGAAGGCCGGCGACCGCGTGCTGTTCGGCAAGTGGTCGGGCACCGAAGTGACCCTGAACGGCGAAGAGCTGCTGATCATGAAGGAAAGCGACATCCTCGGCATCATCGCCTGAGCCGTCGCGAGGACCGGTGCGCCGTAGCGCACGCCACGAAATCCCATTCAAGGAGCTGTCATAATGGCTGCTAAAGACGTCAAGTTCGATACCGACGCCCGCGACCGCATGCTGCGCGGCGTCAACATCCTCGCCGACGCGGTGAAGGTGACGCTCGGCCCGAAAGGCCGGAACGTCGTCATCGACAAGTCGTTCGGCTCGCCCCGCATCACCAAGGACGGCGTGACCGTCGCCAAGGAAATCGAACTGGCCGACAAGTTCGAGAACATGGGCGCGCAGATGGTGAAGGAAGTCGCTTCCCGCACCAATGACGAGGCTGGCGACGGCACCACCACCGCCACCGTCCTGGCCCAGGCCATCATCCGCGAAGGCATGAAGTCGGTCGCGGCCGGCCTGAACCCGATGGACCTCAAGCGCGGCATCGACCTGGCCACCGCCAAGGTCGTCGAGCAGATCAAGGCGATGGCCCGCCCGGTCAAGGACTCGGACGAAGTCGCTCAGGTCGGCACCATCTCGGCCAACGGCGAGGCCCAGATCGGCCGCTTCATCGCTGACGCGATGCAGAAGGTCGGGAACGAGGGTGTGATCACCGTCGAAGAAAACAAGGGCATGGACACCGAAGTCGAAGTCGTCGAAGGCATGCAGTTCGACCGCGGCTACCTGTCGCCCTACTTCGTGACCAACGCCGACAAGATGATCGCGGAACTGGAAGACGCCTTCATCCTGCTGCACGAGAAGAAGCTGTCGTCGCTGCAGCCGATGGTTCCGCTGCTGGAAGCCGTCATCCAGTCGCAGAAGCCGCTGGTCATCGTGGCCGAGGACGTCGAAGGCGAGGCTCTGGCCACGCTGGTCGTCAACAAGCTGCGCGGCGGCCTGAAGATCGCCGCCGTGAAGGCTCCGGGCTTCGGCGACCGTCGCAAGGCCATGCTGCAGGACATCGCGATCCTGACCGGCGGTCAGGTCATCTCGGACGACCTCGGCATGAAGCTGGAGAATGTCGGGCTCGACATGCTGGGCCGCGCCAAGAAGGTCGTCATCAAGAAGGATGACACCACCATCATCGACGGCGCCGGCGACAAGGCCGAAATCGAGGCCCGCGTCAGCCAGATCCGCGCGCAGATCGAGGAAACCACCTCGGACTATGACCGCGAGAAGCTGCAGGAGCGTGTGGCCAAGCTCGCGGGCGGCGTGGCCGTCATCCGCGTCGGCGGCATGACCGAAGTCGAAGTGAAAGAGCGCAAGGACCGCGTTGATGACGCGCTGAACGCGACCCGCGCGGCCGTGCAGGAAGGCGTGATCGTCGGCGGCGGCGTGGCGCTGGTGCAGGCCTCGAAGGCGCTGGAAGGCCTGAAGGGCACCAACAGCGACCAGGACGCCGGCATCGCCATCATCCGCCGCGCGCTGGAGGCCCCGCTGCGCCAGATCGCCGACAACGCCGGCGTGGACGGCTCGGTCGTCGCTGGCAAGATCCGCGAGTCGAACGACAAGAACTTCGGCTTCAACGCCCAGACCGAAGAATATGGCGACATGTTCAAGTTCGGCGTGATCGACCCGGCCAAGGTGACCCGCACCGCTCTGGAAGACGCGGCGTCGGTGGCTTCGCTGCTGATCACCACCGAGGCGATGATCGCCGACCGCCCCGAGCCGAAGGCTGCCCCGGCGATGCCGGCGGGCGGCGGCATGGGCGGGATGGACTTCTGATCCATCCTTCCCGATCAGGCAACAAGGGGGGCGGTCTTCGGACCGCCCCTTTTCCTTTGCGCGGCAAGGCGTCAGGGTGGACCCATGCGCCTGTTCCTGCTTGCCGCCCTGACGATGCTGGCCTTCGCGGCCAATTCGGTTCTGAACCGTTGGGCGGTCGGTCCCGGCCATGCCGGTGCCGTGGAGTTCGCGATGATCCGCCTTGTCGCGGGGGCCGCGATGCTGGCGGCGCTGGTCCTGTGGCAGCGCGGCGGCTGGGCCTGGCCCGGCCTGCGGGGCCGTGTGGCGGGAGTGCTGGGCCTGTCGGCCTATCTTCTGGGCTTTTCGCTGGCCTATCGCGGGCTCGACGCCGGGACCGGGGCCCTGGTCCTGTTCGGAACCGTCCAGGTCACAATGTTCGCGGGCGCGCTTCTTTCCCGCGAGGCGGTGCCCGCGCGGCGCTGGGCCGGGTCGGGTCTGGCGCTGGTCGGGCTGGCGCTGATCGCGACACCTGGGGCTGTGGCGGTGCTGCCCCTTCTGCTGATGGTGGCGGCCGGGCTGGGCTGGGGCGTCTATTCCCTCGCCGGGCGCGGCGCGGTGGATCCGCTGGCGGCGACGGCATGGAACTTCCTCCTGTCGGTGCCGCTGGTGCTGCCCCTGGGAATTCTGGCCGGACCCGAAGCCCCGGACGCGACGGGGATCGCCCTCGCCGTGGTGTCGGGCGCGGTGACTTCGGGGCTGGGCTACGCGCTCTGGTATGCCGTTCTGCCCCGTCTCGGCGCGACGCGGGCGGCGGTGGCGCAACTGACAGTGCCGGTGATCGCCGCGCTGGGCGGCGCGCTGCTTCTGGCCGAACCTCCGGCGCTGCGCTTCTGGCTGGCGGCCGTCCTGGTCCTGGGCGGTGTGGCCTGGGCGAGCCTGCCTTACAGGTCCTTGCCCAGCCGCTCGACCCAGTGACCCGTCGTGCCGTCCAGACGGCGCAGGCCGGTGGCCCGGAACCCCTCGCGTTGCCAGAAGGCGCGTCCGCGCGGGTTGGCATCCAGCACGGCAAGGTAAAGCCGATGCGCATGACGGGCCCGCGCCCGCGCTTCCACCTCGGCCAGGAAGCTGCGCCCGTGGCCCGCACCCCGCGCCCAGGGGCCAAGCAGCATGAGCCCGAGATATGCGTCGGACGGTTCGGGAAAGCCGAAGGACAGTTCGGCCACCCCGGACAGGCGCTGGTTCAGGAAGAGACCCAGCCGGTGGCTTTCGCCGGGGTCGCAATTCGGGGGCGCGTCGGTGAAGAAATCCTGCGCCTGCGCTGCCGGGTCGCAACGGCCCTCGGCCATCAGCCAATAGTCCGGCGCCTCGCGGTAGAATTGCGCGACGAGGGCGGTTTCACTGGGGAACAGCTCACGGATCCGCATGGGCGATCCTTGTGACTTCCAGCTCCAGCGGACCGGAGGGGCGTCGCCAGGTCACCACGTCGCCGACCTGCGCCCCGAGAAGGGCACGGGCGAGGGGCGAGTTCGGCGCGATGCGGTGGCGGGTGGCGTCGGCTTCGTCCTCGCCCACGATCTCGTAGGTCGTTTCATTGCCATCCTCGTCGGCCACGGAGACGGCAAGGCCGAAGGCGACTTCGGTCAGATCGTGGGCGGCGGGATCGATGACCACGGCGGCCTTCAGCCGGGCCTCGAGCCAGCGGAGGTCCCGCTCGGCGGCGGCTTCGGGCAACTTGTCCAGCCGGTCGGGTCGCCCCTTCAGCGCCGCAAGGTCCGCCTTGCGTCGGGCGATCTGCGCGTGCAGGGCGGCAAGGCCGCGCGGGGTGACGATGTTCGGCCCCGGCGGGACGGGGAGTTCCGGCAGGTCGGGACGGTCGGCCCCGGCATCCTCGTTGACGAAGGCGCGGCTCATTTCAGGATCGCCTCCAACGAGTCGTAAAGCGCCGCGCCGTCGCCCCAGGCGGCTTCGGGCAGGCTGTCCGGCTTGAAGCGGATGCCGGCAAGCTCGGCGCGCGAGAAGAAGCGCCGGTCGGTGACGACGCCCTCGGGGTCCTGCCAGGCGTCGTCGATCTCGCCCCCGGCAATGGTGCAGCGGAAGAACAGGTCGATCTGGTGAAAGCCGGTGTCGGGGTCGTGGAATTCGTTCACGAGGACGGGGGCGCCGACGGCGACGGTCAGGCCGGTTTCCTCCATCACCTCCCGCGCGAGGTTTTCGGGAAGCGACTGCCCGGCCTCGCAGCCGCCACCGGGCGCGCACCACAGGCCAAGGTGCGCATCGGGGTAGGCGTTGACCAGAAGCAGCCGGTCCTGGTGCAGGATCAGCGCGCGGACGGCGATGCGGGGCTTGAAGCGGGCCATGGTTGCCAAGGCTTGCGCGGGGCCGGGCCCGTTGTCCAGTGGCGGCGCGACGCAGGGTCAGGCTTGCCGGGCCTTCCCAAGGTCCCTGCAAGCGCGCATGGTCCGGCCATGCGCCTGAAACTGCCCCTTCGCCTGCCTGCCGACCGCCCCGCCGGACATGCCCCGACCGAGCGGGTGATCCTGGTGCATGGCCTTGCGCGGTCGGCGCGCTCGCTTGCGGCCATGGGGCTGGCGCTGCGGGCGGCGGGCTATGCGGTGGTCCACGCCGCCTATCCGTCCACCAGGGCCGCGCCCGAGGCGCTGGTGGCCGAGGTCGCCCGCGCCCATGCAGCGCCTTTCGCGGGCACGACGCATTTCGTCACCCATTCGATGGGCGGCATCCTGGTGCGCGACTGGCTGGCGCGGGGGCATCCGCCGGGTCTGGGCCGCGTGGTGATGCTGGCCCCGCCCAATCACGGGTCGGAACTGGTGGACCAGCTTGGCGACTGGAAGGTGTTCCAGATGATGAACGGCCCCGCCGGCCTGTCCTTGGGCACCGGGCCGGACAGCTGGCCGAACCGCCTGCCCCCGGCCGATTTCCCGCTGGGCGTCATCGCGGGGACGCGCTCGGTCAGCCCCTGGTTCAGCCAGCTTCTGCCGGGGCCGGACGACGGCAAGGTGACGGTGGCCTCGACCCGGCTGGACGGCATGACCGACCATCTCACCTTGCCGGTCAGCCACACCTGGATCATGGTCAACCCGACGGTGATCCGGCAGGTGATCCACTTCCTGCGGGAAGGACGGTTCCTGCACTGAGGCTCGTCGTGCGCCTGCGGCTTCTCCGCACGAGGAGGCGTCAGGCGCGGATGATCCGGTTCACATGGCCCATCTTCCGGCCGAG
>NZ_JBKBLV010000063.1:0-11031 GCF_046295235.1 Tabrizicola flagellatus | reverse complement strand
CGCGTCTCGCCATCGACACCGGTTACGAAGCCCCGGCGGTCTATTCCTGGTCGCGGGCGCAGGGGTTTGGGCAGGTGTCGCCGGTGAAGGGTGTCGAGGGGTTCAACCGCTCGAGCCCGGTGTCGGGGCCGACCTTCGTGGATGCGACCGAGGGCGGCAAACGCCTGCGGCGCGGGGCCCGGCTCTGGACCGTGGCGGTCTCGACCTTCAAGGCCGAGACCTACCGCTTCCTGCGGCAGGGTGAGGCGGAACCGTCGCCCCGGTGGGGCGACGCGAGCCCGCCGAACGCCGACGCTCCCAAGTGCCCGCCGGGCACGATCCACCTGCCGGACTGGGCGGATGGCGAATGGCTGAAGCAGCTGACCGCCGAACAGTTGGTGACGCCGATCTGCGCGACCGGGTGCAGCGGCTCTGGCTCGCCTGGACCGACGAGGCGGATGCCGACGGGCTGACCGACTTCTACGGCCTGCAGGCCATGGTCGCGCGGGAGATGTTCGTCGCGGGCGAGTGCTTCGTCCGGCTGCGCCCGCGGCGGGGTGAGCGGGGCCGCGCCACCGGTTCGAGCGGACCGGCGAACGACGGGCTGCTGGTCCCGCTGCAACTGCAGCTGCTCCAGTCCGAGATGCTGCCCCTCGAGAAGACCGAGACGGCGGCGAACGGCAACCGCATCCGCTGCGGGATCGAGTTCGACGCCATCGGGCGGCCGCTTCTGGCAGCGGTCGCGGAACGCTCTGTGCTGCAGGTGATCTACTGGCTGCACCTGGCGCGGCGCGATCTCGCGCTGCAATCGCCGCGCAATGACGGCGGGGTGCTGGGCACGTTCTCGCTGCGGTCGCCGATGCGGCCCAACCCCTTGGGCATTTCCTCCGTCCGGCTGATCTGCGTCGATGGCACCGGGGTGACGGTGCGTGGCCTCGATTGCGTCGATGGCACGCCGCTGATCGACCTCAAACCCGACCTTTCGATCTGGGTGCCGAGGGCATGACCCAGAGTATTTCCTGCATGCCGTCCATGGCCGCTGCCGGGGCAAGCGCCGACATCGTCCGCCCGATGCTGCGGGTCCGGTCGATCAGGCCGGTCACGCCTGCCACGAGCAGCGCCCCGCCCGCCGCCGTCGCCTCGATCACGCCAAGCGGCGGCGTCGTCGCGTCAAGCCGGGCGCGCATCTCGCATCAGGGGCGGGGGCGCCTCGGACCGTTCGAGGCCGTGCAACGCATCATCAAGGCCGCTCGACCAGACCGGGACCGGCCCAGACAGCAGGGCAACGCGGGGCGCCATCTGTCGCGTGTCCGTTACACTCGATGGCTAAGTCGCGAACCGGATCAAAAAGGAGATCGAAATGCTTCGCAAGATTATCACGGCGACCGCGGTCCTCTGCCTCGCAGGCCCGGCCCTGGCCGAGTTCACGCTGGACGCGCGCTACACGGACGCCGATGGCGACATGATCGCGGACATCCCCACCGATCCGGCCCAGCTTGTAAATCCCGCGACCCTGATCTTCGCCTATACCCCTGTCGAGGATCCGGCAGTCTATGCCGAGGTCTGGACCGACTTCCTGAAGCACATGGAGGCCGTCACCGGCAAGCCGGTGCAGTTCTTCCCGGTGGACAGCAACGCCGCCCAGATCGAGGCGATGCGCGCGGGCCGTCTGCATGTGGCGGGCTTCAACACCGGGTCGAACCCGCTGGCGATTGCCTGCGCCGGTTTCCGCCCGTTTGCCATGATGGCCGCCAAGGATGGCAGCTATGGCTACGAGATGGAAATCATCACCTATCCCGGTTCGGGGATCGAGAAGATCGAGGACATCAAGGGCCGCACGCTGGCGTTCAGCGCCGAGACCTCGAACTCGGGCTTCAAGGCGCCGTCGGCGCTGCTGAAGGCGAAGTACAACATGGTCGCGGGCACCGACTATACCGCTGCCTTCTCGGGCAAGCATGACAACACCATCCTCGGTGTCGCCAACAAGGACTATGATGCCGGCGCGATCGCCAATTCGGTGATGGTGCGGATGATCGAACGGGGCGCGGTCACGGCCGATCAGCTTGTGTCGATCTACAAGTCGGAAACCTTCCCGACCACCGGCTACGGCGTGGCGCACAACCTGACGCCGGAACTGCAGGAGAAGATCAAGGAGGCGTTCTTCAGCTTCCCGTGGGAAGGCTCGTCGCTGGCGGCCGAGTTCAACAAGTCGGGCGAAGAGCAGTTCATCCCGATCACCTTCAAGGACAACTGGACGGTGGTTCGCGAGATCGACGCCGCGATGGGCGTGTCCTACGCCTGCCAGTAACCTTCGGTTGAACAAGCCCACGCGGGCGGACAAACTCCGCCCGCGTGTTTCATTTCCAGCGGGGACGCATGCTCGAGATCGCCAATCTGACCAAGACCTACAAGACCGGCGACAAGGCGCTGTCGGACGTGTCTTTTTCCGTGCCGAAAGGGCAGGTCGTTGGCCTGATCGGGCCATCGGGGGCGGGCAAATCCACGCTGATCCGCTGCATCAACCGGCTGGTGGAGCCCACATCGGGCACGATCACCCTGTCGGGTCAACCGATTACGGGCCTCGGCTCGGGCGAGTTGCGCCGGATGCGGCGGCGGATCGGGATGATCTTTCAGGAATATGCCCTGGTCGAACGCCTGACGGTGATGGAGAACGTGCTGTCGGGGCGGCTGGGCTATGTGGGCTTCTGGACCAGCCTGACGCGCCGCTATGGCCCCGACGACATCCGCCGCGCCTATCGCCTGCTCGATCGCGTGGGCTTGATGGAGCATGCCGACAAGCGCGCCGACGCCCTTTCGGGCGGGCAGCGGCAGCGGGTGGGCATCGCGCGGGCACTGGCGCAAGAGCCCGAACTCTTGCTGGTGGACGAGCCGACCGCCAGCCTCGACCCCAAGACCAGCCGCCAGATCATGCGCCTTCTGATCGAGATCTGTGACGAAGCGGGTCTGCCGGCCATCGTCAACATCCACGACGTGCCCTTGGCGCAGCAATTCGTCGCCCGCATCATCGGGCTGCGGGCGGGGAGGGTCGTGTTCGACGGCACACCCGACAAGCTGACCCATGAGGCGCTGACCGCGATCTACGGCGCGGAGGACTGGGACGCGATGCGCAAGGGGACCGAAGAGGACGAGGAGGCCGACCGCGAAGCTGCCCGTCGCATGGCGGCGATCGTCTGATGCAAGCGCCCGTCATGTATCCGAGCCGCTGGAAGCGGCCGCCGCAGATCTTCACCGATCCGCTGTGGCGGCGCATCCTGTTCATCGGCGCCGCCGTCTATCTGGTGCTGGCGCTCGCCACCATCGACGCCAACTGGGCGCGCATTGCCGAGGGGTGGGAGCGTGGCCTGCGCTTTATCGGCGGGTTCCTGCAGCCCGATTTCGCCAGCCGCTGGAACGATATCAGCAAGGGCCTGATCGAAAGCCTGACGATGACACTGACCTCGACAGTGGTGGGGGTCCTGATCTCGGTGCCGATCGGCATCGGCGCCGCGCGCAACGTGGCCCCGGCCTGGATCTACTACATCTGTCGCAGCATCATCGCGGCCAGTCGCGCGTTGCAAGAGATCATCGTGGCGATCTTCTTCGTGGCGATGTTCGGCTTCGGGCCCTTTGCCGGCTTCCTGACGCTGGCCTTCGGAACCATCGGCTTCCTGTCGAAACTTCTCGCCGAGGACATCGAGGACATCGACGAGGCGCAGGCCGAGGCGATCCGCGCCACCGGCGCCTCCTGGGCGCAGATGGTCAACTATGCGATCCAGCCGCAGGTGATGCCCCGGCTGATCGGTCTGTCGCTCTATCGTCTCGACATCAATTTCCGCGAAAGCTCGGTGATCGGGATCGTGGGGGCCGGCGGCATCGGGGCGACGCTGAACACCGCCATCGACCGCTACGAATACGACAGTGCCGGTGCCATCCTGCTGATCATCATCGGGCTGGTGATGGTGGCGGAATACGGCTCGTCCTATCTGCGGAAGTTCCTGCAATGACCGACACGTCGCATCCCGCCGTCTGGCGTCGCCGCAGTCCACGCGTGCAACTGATCATCTGGGGCGCGTGGTTCGCGCTGGTTGTGCTCTTTGTGTTCTGCTGGCAGGTGATGACGAAGAACACGATGTGGGTCTTTGTCTGGGACGCGCCGCGCCAGGCCGCCGACATCGGCAGCCGCATGATGCCGCCGCGCTGGTCCTACATGTCCGAGCTGTGGTGGCCGCTGTGGGATACGCTCAACATGGCGACGCTGGGCACGGTGCTGGGCGTGATCCTGGCCGTGCCCGTCGCCTTCCTTGCGGCGCGCAACACCACGCCTTCTGCAACGGTCTTGCGGCCCGCGGCACTTTTTCTGATCGTGGCGTCGCGGTCGATCAACTCTCTGATCTGGGCGCTCCTGCTGGTGGCGATCATGGGCCCGGGCATCCTCGCCGGGATCATCGCCATCGGGCTGCGATCGATCGGGTTCATCGGCAAGCTCTTGTATGAGGCCATCGAAGAGGTCGATACGGGGCCGGTCGAGGCGGTTACCGCCACCGGCGCCAGCCGGGCGCAGGTGCTGGACTATGCCATCGTGCCGCAGGTTCTGCCCGCCTTCTGGGGCATCACCGTGTTCCGGTGGGACATCAACATCCGCGAAAGCGCGATCCTCGGACTGGTTGGTGCGGGCGGCCTGGGCCTCAAGCTGCAAGCCTCGCTCAACGTGCTGGCCTGGCCGCAAGTGACCATGATCCTGCTGGTGATCCTTGCCACCGTGGTATTGTCGGAGTGGGTCTCGGCGCGCGTCCGCAGCGCAATCATCTGATTTCAACGCTCCGCACGTCGCGGGGTCCAAACGGGAGACGGACAATGACCAGACGCCTTACCCTGATCGGTGCCACGGCGCTTGCCCTGCTGCCGGCAAGCGCCTTCGCGCAGGCCAAAGAACTTGTGCTTTACTGCTCGGTCGGCGAGGAATGGTGCCGCGCGCAGTCCGAGGCCTTTACCCGCGAAACCGGCATCAACGTGCTGATGACGCGCAAGTCCTCGGGCGAGACCTTCGCCCAGATCAAGGCTGAGGAGGGCCAGCCGCGCGGCGATGTGTGGTGGGGCGGCACGGGCGATCCGCACCTGCAAGCGGCGCAGGAAGGTCTGACCGAGGAATACAAGTCGCCCATGCTGGCCGAGCTGCAACCCTGGGCCGTGGCGCAGGCCGAAACCTCGGGCTTCAGGACCGTGGGCATCTATGCCGGTGCGCTCGGCTATGGTTACAACTCGACCATGATCACCGAAAACCCGCCCGCCTGCTGGAAGGATCTGCTGGACGCGCGGTTCAAGGACGACATCCAGGTCGCCAACCCGAACTCGTCGGGGACGGCCTATACCATGCTGGCCACGGTCGTGCAGCTGATGGGCGAGGATGAAGCCTTTGCCTATCTGGCCAAGCTGCACGCCAATATCAGCCAATACACCAAATCGGGCTCGGCCCCGATCCGCGCGGCTGCAACCGGCGAAACCGCCATCGGCATCGTCTTCATGCATGATGCCGTGGCCGAGGCCGTGGGCGGCGCGCCCATCGTCACCGTTGCCCCCTGCGAGGGCACGGGATACGAGGTCGGCTCGATGTCGCTGATCAAGGGCGGCCCGAACCCGGATGCGGCGAAGATGTGGTATGACTGGGCGCTGACGGCGAAGGCTCAGGAAATCGGCGCCACGGCCAAATCCTTCCAGGTGCCGTCCAACGTCAATGCCGCGACCCCGCCCGAAGCGCCGAAACTGGCCGATATCAAGCTGATCGACTATGATTTCGCCAAGTACGGCTCGTCCGAGGTGCGCGCGGCGCTGCTGGCCCGTTGGGACGCCGAGATCGGCGCACTGCCGAAGTGATGAAGGCGGAGGAAGGCCGGATCGGCCTTGTCTGGTCTGGCCTTTTGCTGGCCGCGGTTCTGGTCCTGCCCTGGTTCAAGGGCGGGACCCTCTTTGCCTCGGCACTGTCCGAAGGTCTGGCGGGCCGGGTCTGGCTTATGCCGCTGGCGGCGGTGGCTCTGGCGCTTGCGGCCCTCGGGGCTCTGACCCGCGACTGGCGCATCCATCCGGCAGGCGCGGCGCTGGTCGGCGCCGGGCTGGTCTGGCTGATCCTGCAAGGCTTCGGCATCGGGCTCCGCGGGCCTGCCTTGCCGGGGGTCGGGGTGTTGTTTCCCGCCGCCACCGCGGGGCAGCCGGGGTTCGGCTGGGGCGCCTGGGTCGCGGGGATCGCGCTGATCGGCGCGCTGGCCGAGGTGCTTGCCGCGCGAGGCTTCTGCCGGGGCGAGCGGTTCCCGGCCTTTGCCGTCGTCGGCATCGTCGCGGCACTGACCTTGTTCGTGTTCTTTCCGATCCTCAAGCTGATGTCTGCAGCCTTCGTTGCGCCCGATGGCACGCTTTCGACAGGTCCCTTCCTGTCGCGCATCACCGCATCCGACCTGTGGTCGGTCGGCTGCCTGACGGGGGCAGGGCGCTGCGGGGTGGTGATCAATTCCCTGGTGCTGGGGGTGCTGTCTGCGCTGCTTGCAACGCTTCTGGGCCTTGCGCTGGCGCTGCTGGTCGCGCGCACCGATTTCCGCATGAAGCGCCTCCTGCGCGCGGTATCCATCCTGCCGATCATCACACCGCCCTTCGTGGTCGGTGTGGCGATCATCGTGCTGTTCGGGCGCACCGGGATCGTCACGGTCGAGGTCGCCGAATGGCTCGGCATGCGTCCAACCCGTTGGATCTACGGGCTGCCAGGCATTCTTATGGCACAGGTTCTGGCCTTCGCGCCGGTGACCTTCCTTGTGATCCTCTCGGGGCTCGAGGCGATCAACCCCACGCTGGAAGAGGCGTCCACCACGCTGGGCGCGCGCCCCGTCACCACCTTCCGCAAGGTGACCTGGCCGCTTCTGCGCCCCGCGCTGGCGGCGGCATTCCTGCTGGCCTTCATCGAAAGCCTTGCCGATTTCGGCAATCCGATCGTGCTGGGCGGCAGCTATGACGTGCTGTCCACGAAGATCTTTTTTGCCGTCGTCGGCGCGCAATACGACCTTGGGCAGGCCGCCACGCTGTCGGTGCTGCTGCTGGCGCTGACCGTGGGGGCCTTCTGGGTGCAGGCGCGCTGGCTGGGCCGGGCGAGCTATGTGACCGTCACCGGAAAGTCGGATGCGGGGCTGGTGGCCCCGGTGCCGCCCCTGATCAAATGGGCGGCGGTGGCGGCGGTCGTGCCTTTCGTGCTGTTCACCGTCGGCGTCTATGCGATCGTGCTGATCGGCGGTTTCGTCAAGGACATCGCTCGGCTCGAGATGGCCCCGACCTTCGGCCATCTCTGGACCGCGTTTTCCTTCGAGGTGGGCCAGCGCGGCCTGCAACTCTTCGGCTCGGCCTGGAACAGCATGATCACCACGCTCTGGGTCTCGGCGCTGTCGGCACCGCTGACCATGGGCATCGGCATCCTGACCGCCTGGCTGATCTCGCGGCAGGATTTCGCGGGCAAGCGCGCGTTCGAGTTCGGCACGCTGCTGTCCTTTGCCATCCCCGGCACGGTGGTGGGCGTCAGCTACATCGCGGCCTTCAACGTGCCGCCGATCGACATCACGGGCACGCTGTGGATCCTGGTGATCTGTTTCACCTTCCGCAACATGCCGGTCGGGATGCGGGCGGGCATTGCGGCGCTGGCGCAGATCGACCGCAGCATGGAGGAGGCGAGCCAGACCATGGGGGCGGGCGGCGGCCGGGTGCTGCGCGATGTGGTGCTGCCGCTGATCCGGCCCGCCATCTTCACCGGGCTGGTCTATGCCTTTGTCACGGCGATGACGGCGGTGTCGGCGGTGATCTTCCTTGTCTCGGCGCGGCACAACATGGCGACGGCCTATATCATGGGGCGGGTCGAGAACGGCGAATATGCGCTGGCGATTGCCTATTCGACGGTCCTGATGCTGGTGATGGTGGCTTGCGTGGCGCTGATGAACCTGGCCGTAGGCCGCGCGAAACTGGGGCGACGGTCGGCGCTGACCGGCAGCGCGCAACCGGCGGAATGAGGGACCAAATGACCGAGACGGCAATCGAATTCCGCAACGTGGTCAAACGCTATGGCGAGGCTGTCGCCGTGGCGGGCATCGATCTCGCCATCGGAAAGGGTGAGCTTGTCACCTTCCTCGGCCCCTCGGGCTGCGGCAAGACGACCTCGCTGCGCCTGATCGCGGGGCTGGAACTGCCGACCGAGGGCCAGGTGTTCATCGCCGGGCGCGATGTCAGCCGCGACCCGGCCTCGGCCCGCAATGTGGGGATGGTGTTTCAGTCCTACGCCCTTTTTCCGCACATGACCGTGCTCGACAACGTGGCTTACGGCCCGGTGATCCGGGGCACGGCCAAGGCGCAGGCGCAGGCGAGGGCGCGCGAGATTCTTGACCAGGTGGGCCTTGGCGGGCTGCACCAGCGGCTGCCCGCGGAGCTTTCGGGCGGCCAGCAGCAGCGCGTGGCGGTCGCCCGCGCCATCGTGCAGCAGCCCGACGTGATCCTGTTCGACGAGCCCCTGTCCAACGTCGACGCGAAACTGCGCCGCAAGGTGCGCGAGGAGATCCGCAGCCTCCAGCGCCGGTTCGGCCTGACGGCGGTCTATGTGACCCATGATCAAGAGGAGGCGCTGGCGGTATCGGACCGGATCGTGGTGATGGACCGGGGCAGAATTGCCCAATTGGGCACGCCCGCCGACCTCTACGAACGCCCCGCGACCCCGTTCATCGCGGATTTCATCGGGGACGCCAACCTGATCCGGGGCACGGTAGTGCAAGGCCATTTCACCGCCCCCGGCCTGCGGCTCAACGTGCCGGGGCCTGAGGGCGAGGCGACGCTGTCGATCCGCCCCGAACGCATCACCCTGTTGCCGGGCGGACCCGACCTTGTGGTGACGGCGACCTATCTTGGCAGCCGGATGGAGTATCTGGTGGCGGCCCAGGTCGGCGAGATGCTGGTCTCGCGCCCGATCCAAGAGCCGCGCCTGGACGCCGGGCAGGAGGTGACCCTGCACATCACCCATACCGACGTCTCCCGCGTCGCCTGAGGAGACCCCATGACCGACCCGATCCGCGCCCGCTTTGATCTTGCCTGCCGCCTGGCGACCGAAGGCGGGGCGCTGGCCATGACCCATTTCCGGAACCGCGACCGGCTGGTGATCGCGGCCAAGGCCAGCCCGCAGGACATCGTCAGCCGGGCCGACCGCGAGGTGGAGGATCTGATCCGGGGCGGGATCGGCGCCGCCTTCCCGGACGATGCCGTCCTCGGCGAGGAGGGCGGCGCAGTGCCGGGGCAGAGCGGGTTCCTCTGGGTCATCGACCCCATCGACGGCACCTCGCCGTTTCTGGCCGGGCTGCCCCACTGGTGCGTGGTGATCGCCCTGGTGCGGGGCGGCGAAACGGTGGCCGCCGTGACCGCGCATCCCCTGTCGGGCGAGGCCTTCACGGCGCTTCGCGGCGGCGGTGCCTGGCTGAACGGAGCGGCGCTGCGCTGCAATGCCGACCACGGGATCGACAACAGCCTGGTGGCCATCGGCGCCAGCCACCGCACTGACCCCGACCACGTGGCGGGGGTCATCTCCGGGCTGATGCGGGCCGGGGGCATCTTCTATCGCAACGGTTCGGGGGCGCTGATGCTGGCGCAGGTCGCAGCCGGCCGTCTCGGGGGCTACTACGAGCCGCACATGAACCCTTGGGATTGCCTGGCCGGGGTGCTCACGATCACCGAGGCCGGTGGCCGCGCGCGCCCGGTCGGCGCCGATCCGAAGGGCGGAGTGGTTCTTGCCGCGGCGCCGCGGGTTTACGACGGCCTGTGCGCCATCGTGGACGCGGCGCCTCCGGACCTTGCCAGCCCCATGCAGGTCATCAGGTGACCACAATGCGCGGCGGCGAGTGCGGAGCGGCCGTCCCGATGGTCCACGAGGTGGTCAGTGTCATCGACCTGAACACCACCTGCCTGCGCCTTGCGACCCAAGGTTTGCGCGGATGATGCTGGAGAACGCCCGTGTTCTGGCCGTTGATCTTGCCGATGCCGCGCAGGCGCTGGTGCAGGGGGCCCGGCCCGGCGCGCCTGACCTGAAGCCGGACCGCAGTTTCGTCACCGCCCTCGACCGCGCCATCGAGGCAGAGCTTGCCGCCCGCATCGCCGACCGTTTCCCCGACCATGGTATCCTGGGCGAGGAAGGCGTGGCGGTGAATGACGGGGCGGACTGGACCTGGGTGCTTGACCCCGTTGACGGCACGGGGGCCTGGGTCGCAGGGGTGCCGGTGCATGGAACGCTGATCGCGCTGTTGCAGGGCGGGGTGCCGGTGCTGGGGGTGATGGACATGCACCGCACGCGCGACCGCTGGCTCGGGGTGCGGGGGCAGGTGACGACGCATAACGGGGCGCCCTGCCGCAGCCGGGCGGGCACGGCCCTTGCGCAGGCGATCCTGTCGGTGTCATCCCCCGATTTCTTCGGGCCGCGAGACCTGCCCGCCCTCGACGCGATGCGCGCGGCGACCGGCTGGCGCGTCTGGGGGGCGTCGTGCCTGGCTTACGGGCGCCTTGCCTCGGGCGGCACGGACATCGCACTCGATGCGGGGCTGGAGCTGTGGGATTGGGCGCCCTTCGCCCCGATCATCGAAGGGGCAGGCGGCCGCGTGACCGATTGGGAGGGGCGTCCCCTGCGCCTTGGGTCGGGCAAGCGCGTGCTGGCGGCGGGTGATGCGACCCTGCATGATGCGGCGCGGCGGGTCATCGAAACGTCACCCGGCGATCACGCGGGCGTTACCGACAAGGCCTAGCGCGGGCTCTGTTGCACAAATCCCATGAGGGATTCATCTCGTGACTCCAGCGTGGTAGCTTGGCTGCATGAGCAGACCTACACCCCCCGCCTACAAGACCAGGAACTGGCCCGCCTATAACGAAGCGCTGAAGCGCCGTGACCTGCCCCCCGGAAGCTCCCTCAGTCTGATGTAGAGTCTGCCCAACCTGAAGGAGCAGACGACATGAGGAAAAGCCGTTTTACCGAGGCGCAGATTATCGGGATGATCAAGGAGCAGG
>NZ_JBKBLV010000062.1:0-11947 GCF_046295235.1 Tabrizicola flagellatus | reverse complement strand
CACCCCGAGCCATCGCGGGCAGTCAGCATGACAACCATCCCCGGTCCCCTGCCAAGACACAGGATCGCACCGTGGCAGCGATCCGCAAAGGCAGACGTCGAAACGCAAGAAGAAGGTAGGGTGGGCATGATCTACGTCAGCCACCGCCTGGACGAGATCTTCCGCATCGCCGACCGCGTCGCCGTCCTCCGCGATGGCCAGATGGTCGGCATGCGCCCGGTGGAACACACCACGCCCGAGGAACTCGTCTCGCTCATCGTCGGCCGCAAGGCGCGCGAGATCGCCCGGCCCCCGGTCCAGGACGGCCCCGCCATCCTCGAAGTGCAAGGCCTCAAGACCCCCGCCGTCGGCCCCGTCAGCTTCCAGATCAAGCGCGGCGAGCTTCTCGGCCTTGCGGGCCTGCGCGGTGCCGGCCACGAAGACATCGGCCGCGCCCTCTTCGGCGTCATCCCCCACACCGGACGCATCACGCTGGACGGCAAGGAACCCGACCTCCGCACCGCGCAAACCGCCATGCGCTCGCGGATAGGCCTCGTCGCCCGCGACCGCGTCGGCGAAAGCGTCGCCCCTGGCATGGCGATCCGCGAGAACGCCTTCCTCAACCCCTCCGCCACCGGGCGCGGCCTGCTGTCCCTGATGTCCGCCGGCCGCGAGGAAGGCCTTGCGAAAGCCATCGGCAACCGCGTCGGCCTGTCCCCGAACGACCCGACGCTGGCCATCGAGGCGCTGTCGGGCGGCAACCAGCAGAAGGTCGTCGTCGGCCGCTGGCTCGATTCCGGCCGCCGCCTCCTCGTCACCGAAGACCCCACCGCGGGCGTGGATGTCGGCGCCAAGGCCGAGATCTACCACCTTCTCTACCAGGCGCTTGCTCGGGCATGGGGGTGCTCGTCGTCTCCACCGACTTCGAGGAGATCGCCAACATCTGCCACCGCGCCATCGTGTTCAGCCGGGGCCTCCCCGTAGCCGAACTGACCGGCGTCGAACTTTCCACCGAATCCCTGATCCAGGCCGCATCGGCCGGTGAAGCCGCCTGAGGACGAAGATGCCCGGTATCGAATCCAACGCCGTCGAGCCCACCAAGGACGAACTCCGCGGCCTCTCCTCGGGCGCGAAACTCGCCCGCCTCGCGCCGACCTACGGCCTCGTCATCCTGATGGTGGCGCTGATCCTGTTCTTCTCGCTTCTCCTGCCCAACACCTTCCCGACGCTCCTCAACCTCCGCTCGATCCTGTCGGACAAGGCGATCATCGCGCTCCTTTCCCTCGCCGCGATGGTCCCCATGGTGGCGGGCCGCATCGACCTCACGGTGGGCTACGGCATCGTGCTCTGGCACATCCTGGCCATCTCGCTGCAAACCATGTTCGGCCTCCCGTGGCCCATCGCCGTCGCCGTGGTCCTGATGCTCGGGATCGTGGTCGGAGCCCTGAACGGCCTCCTTGTCGAGGTCGCCCGCATCGACAGCTTCATCGCCACCCTGGGCACCGGGACGATCCTCTACTCCATCGCGCTCTGGCACACCGGCGGCCGCCAGATGGTCGGCCAGCTTCCCGACGCCTTCTACGCGATCAACGGCACCTTCGTCCTCGGCCTGCCGATCACTGCCTTCTACGTTCTCGCCATCACCCTGATCCTCTGGGTCGTCCTGGATTACACCCCCATCGGCCGCTACCTCTATGCCATCGGTGCCAACCAGCGCGCGGCGGAACTGAACGGCATCCCGACCCGCAAGTTCGTGATCGGAGCCTTCGTGACCTCGGGCGCCCTGACCGCGCTCGCGGGCGTCCTTCTCGCCTCGAAACTGCGGATCGGGCAGGCGAGCGTCGGTCTCGAATTCCTGCTCCCCGCCCTTGTCGGGGCCTTCCTCGGCTCGACCACCATCAAGCCCGGCCGAGTCAACGTCTGGGGCACCATCGTCGGCGTGATGATCCTCGCCGTCGGCATCTCGGGCATCCAGCAGTTCGGCGGATCGTTCTGGGTGGAGCCGCTCTTCAACGGCACCACGCTTCTCATCGCCATCGGCATCGCCGGCTACGCGCAGCGCAAGAAAGGCGCGAAGTCGAAATAAATCAGCATCTTACGGGAGGATACGAACCATGCTGAAACGGACTCTGCTGCAAACGCTTCTCGCCGGCACGGCGCTGGCCTTCACCGGCCTCGCCGCGCTGGCGCAAGCGGCCTTCGACGGCCCCACAACCGGCCCCAAGGCGGCCGAGGGCAAGACCATCGTCGTCCTCGCCGCCGACATGAAGAACGGCGGTATCCTGGGCGTGACCAACGGGATCGAGGAAGCCGCGGCGAAGATCGGCTGGACGGTGAAAGTGCTGGACGGCGCGGGTTCGGTGCAAAGCCGCTCGGCCGCCGTGGGGCAGGCGCTGGCCTTGAACCCCGACGGCATCGTCATCAACGGCTTCGACGCCGCCGAACAGGCCGCGGCGCTTGAGGGCGTGACCGCCGCGGGCATCCCGATGGTCTCCTGGCACTCGGGCCCGAAGATCGGCTGCGACGCGCCGGGCGGCATCTTCGCCAACGTCTCGACCGACGCGATGCAGGTGTCGGACGTGGCGGCCAAATGGGCCATCGACGATGCCGGTGGCAAGCCGGGCGTGGTGATCTTCACCGATTCCACCTACCAGATCGCCATCGACAAGGCCGACCGGATGAAGAAGGCCATCGAGGACGCGGGCGGCACCGTCCTTGAATATGTGGACACGCCCATCGCCGAAACCTCGACCCGCATGGGTCCGCTGACCACCACGCTTCTGCAGAAGTATGGCGCGTCGTGGACGCATTCGCTCGCGATCAACGACCTCTACTTCGACTTCATGGGGCCGTCGCTCGCCGCCGCCGGCATCGATGGCAAGGGCGCGCCGCACAACGGCTCGGCCGGCGACGGGTCCGAAGCCGCCTTCCAGCGCATCCGCACCGGGCAGTATCAGGCCGTCACGGTGGCCGAACCCCTGAACCTGCAAGGTTGGCAACTGGTGGACGAGCTGAACCGCGCCATCCAGGGCGAGCCCTGCTCCGGCTACATCACCGCGCCCGCGCTGGTGACCGAAGAGGGCCTCAAGGGCACCGAGGGCAACGCCTTCGACCCGAACAACGGCTACCGCGAGGCCTATGCCGCAATCTGGGGGAAATGACCTGACACTCAGTTCCGGCAGGGGCCATCGCCCCTGCCGCAGCGCAACGGATCGCGCAGTAGAGCCCGGGGGCCCAAAGCCCCCGGGCAGCGCCCGCCCCGGCCACGGCGGGCGCTTCTCGCCCGCCAGGTCGGGCGCTGCCCTCTGTCACCTCTCGGTGGCCAAGGAGCCAGCCGGACCGCCCCGCATGAGCGGGGCCGACGGCAGTGCCGTCGTCTTGTCCCGCTCACCGCAACGGCGATCAGCCGGTTTCAGGGCTACCTGCGCCCAGAGGCGCCAAGCCCCCGGAACACTGCCCGCGCGGCCTGCATCACCGGCTCCTCGGTGTCGCGCAGGATGGCGATCCGGTCGAACCGGCCCGGGTCCTTCGCCACCGCCTCGCGCAGGGCCGCGCCGAAGGCCATCCGCAGTTCCGTCCCGATGTTGAACTTGGCGATCCGCGACCCCGCCGCCAGCGCCGCCCTCTGGTCCACCGGCACCCCCGACCCGCCATGGACCACCAGAGGCACCGAAGTCGCCGCCTCGATCCGCCGCAGCAGTCCCAGGTCCAGCCCCCGACCCGCGTCCTGTTGCAGATGCACGTTCCCCACCGACACCGCCAGCGCATCCACCCCGGTCTCGCGGACAAAGCGCGCCGCCTCCTCGGGATCGGTCCCGGTTGACGGCTTCCCCCCGGCATAGCCCACGACGCCCAGCTCGCCCTCGCAGGACACCCCCGCCGCATGAGCCAATGCCACGACCTCGGCCGTCAGCGCGATGTTCTCCTCCAGGGCCAGCGCCGATCCGTCGATCATCACCGAGGTGAACCCCGCCGCAATCGCCGCCCGGCAGTCCTCGACCGTCATCCCGTGGTCCAGATGCGCCACCACCGGGACCGAGGCCCCTTCCGCCAGCTCCCGGAACATCGCCCCCCAGACCGCCACCGGCATGTGCGCCCGCGCACCGGGGCCGGCCTGAAGAATGACTGGCGCGCGCTCGGCCTCGGCCGCGCGGACATAGGCGCGCGCATCCTCCCAGCCCAGGCACACCAGCCCCGGCACCGCATAGCCGCCCACCAGCGCCGGACCCAGCACATCGGCCAGCGTGGCGAGCGTCATTTGAACTTGGCCACCATGTCCATGATCCCCGGGATCGTGTGCAGCTGCGCCGCATGGGTCGGCTGGAAATACTGCTTCAGGCTGCGCTGCGACTGGCCGCCGAGGATGGTGAAGTAATACATCTCGTAGCCCGGCAACACGCAGCAGGGGTGATAGCCCTTGTCGATCAGCACCGTTGAGCGATTCATGATGTGGTAGGCGTCGCCGGGTTCGTTATCCACCCGTTGCAGCATCTGCAGGCCGGACCCGTAATCGGGCCGAAAGCGGAAGTTGTAACATTCGTCGTGCCGGGTCTCGTCCGGCAGGCGGTCGGTGTCGTGCTTGTGGCTCGGGAACCCCGACCAGCCGCCCGCGCCCACGGTGAACAGCTCGCTGACCAGAAGCCGCCCCACCCGGTCGTGATATTTGGTCCCCAGGATATGCATGATCTTCCGGTGCGTCTTGGTGTCGTCCGACCCGTATTGCACCACGTCCAGATCGCCCGACCGAACCGCGAAGGGTCGCAGCGTTTCCGCAAAGGCCGCCCCCGCGATGAAACACTCCGTCTCCGTCCGCGCCGTGATCCGCGCGCCGGTGCCCGAGGGAACATAGACCCCCTCCGGCTCGCCGTCCCAGACATCGGCGACCCGGTTGCCGATGCCGCGGAAGGTCTCGCCCGCGGTTTCCACCGTCACCGTTCCCGTCGCCGGGACGACGCAGGTCTCGTAGCCGGGGGTGCGATAGTCGAAATGCTCTCCCGGCCCCAGGCGGACGATGTTGAAATAGACCAGCGGCACCAGCGGATGCTCGCGGTCCACGATCGGCTGGTTGCGGTTGTCATGCGGCGGAATGTGCATCCTCTGTCCCTTCAGGTCCGGGGTGTTCGGCAAGAAAGGCGTCCAGGTCCGCCCGCGTCGGCATCGCCGGGGCGCAGCCGACGCGGGCAACGACCATCGCCGCCGCGGCCGAGCCGCGCAGGACGGCCTCGCGCAGCGCCCGCTCCTCGGCCAGCGCCGCAGCGAAGGCGCCCAGGAAACTGTCGCCCGCGCCGGTGGGCTTCAGCGCCCGGGTCGGGTAGATGCCGGTGGCGAACTCGCTGTCCGGTGTGATGGTGATCGCGCCCTTCTCGCCCATCTTGTAGACGACGATCTGCGCGCCCGCGCCGATCAGGCTGCGCGCCTTGTCCAGCCCCTTCGCCGGATCGCCCGCCATGAAGCCGAATTCCAAGTCATTGCCCGCGATCACGTCGCACAGCGCCCCGGCCCGCGAATAGACCGCCGAGGCCATGGCCGCCGAGGGCCAGGAATATGGCCGGTAGTCCACGTCGAAGATCAGGGGCAGCCCCGCCTTGCGCGCCAGATCGAAGGCGCGGAACGTGGCCGAGCGCGAGGGTTCCGCCGCCAGCACCGTGCCCGTGGTCACCAGCGCCGAGAAGCGCGCGTAGTCCACCGCCTCGACATCCTCCATCCCCATCGCGAAATCTGCCGCCCCGTTGCGGTAGATCACCGACTGGCAGTCCGCTGCCCGCGTCTCGACCACGGCCAGCGAATTGCGCGCCTCGCCGCCCTCGGTCCGCACATGGGTCCGGTCCACGCCATAGGCATCCAGCTGCGCCAGGCAGAACCGCCCCACCGCATCGTCCGACACCCGCGTCACCAGCGCCGCCTTGCAGCCCTGCCGCACCAGCGCCACCGCGATATTGGCCGAGGACCCGCCCAGATGTGCGACGAAGCGCCCGGCCGCCTCGATCCGGGTGCCGGGGGGGTCGGCGTAAAGGTCCATCCCTGCCCGGCCGAGCACCAGAAAGCTCCTCCCCCGCAGCCGCGCCAGATCCGCCATTTCCTCTCTCCCCCAACGCGCGGCCCAGACGGGGCTTGCGCGGCCTTGCAACTGAGGATACTGATTTTGCAACCGGTTGCAATAATGACGGTTGGGGGGAGGCCGCCAATGACCGAAATCGGGATCGGACTGGTCGGCGGCGGCTACATGGGCAAGGCGCATGCGGTGGCGCTGTCTGCCGTCGGCGCGGTGTTCGACACGCCGCTGCGCCCCCGGCTCGAGGTTATCGCGGCGACCAGTCCCGACAGCGCCGAACGCTACCGCAAGGCCTATGGCTTCGCGCGGGGGACGGCAAACTGGCGCGATCTTGTGGCCGATCCCAGGGTGCAGGCCGTGGTGATCGCCTCGCCGCAATCCACCCACCGCGCGATTGCCGAGGCCGCCTTTGCCGCCGGCAAGCCCGTGTTCTGCGAAAAGCCGCTGGGCGCCTCGCTGGAGGACGCGCAGGCCATGGTCGCGGCGGCCGAGGCGTCGGGTCTCCCGAACATGATCGGCTTCAACTATGTCCGCACGCCCGCGACCCAGTTCGTCCGCCAGTTGCTCGCCGAGGGCGCCATCGGCGAGATCACCTGGTTCCGGGGCGAGCATACCGAGGATTTTCTCGCCGACCCGGCCCTGCCGTCCACCTGGCGCACCAGGGACCGGGCGAACGGCTGCATGGGCGACCTCGCCCCGCATCCGGTCAACTGCATGCTGGCGCTGATGGGTCCGGTGTCCGAGCTTTCGGCGCGGATCGAGACCGTCCATACCACCCGCCCCGGCCCGACCGGACCCGAGTCGGTGACGAACGACGACCATGCCCAGATGATGCTGCGCTTCGCGTCCGGCGCGATGGGGCATCTCTACATCAGCCGCACGGCCACGGGGCGGAAGATGGGCTATGCCTACGAAATCCACGGCACGAAGGGCGCGATCCGCTTCGACCAGGAAGACCAGAACTCCGTCTGGCTCTACCGCGCCGAGGGGCCCGAGGCCACGCGCGGCTTCACCCGTATCCTGACCGGACCGGCGCATCCCGATTTCCTCGCCTTCTGCCAGGGCCCCGGCCACGGCACCGGCTACCAGGACCAGATCATCATCGAGGCCAGGGACTTCCTGACCGCGATCCACTCCGGCCAGCCGGTCTGGCCCACCTTCCGCGACGGGCTTGCCGTGTGGCAGCTCGTCGAAACCGCCTTCCAGTCGTCCGACAGCCGGCAATGGCTGCCCGTTCCCCCCACATGAGGATCCCATGACCATCCGCATCGGCAATGCGCCCTGCTCCTGGGGCGTCGAATTCGCAGGCGACCCGCGCAACCCGCCCTGGCGCCAGGTGCTGAAGGACTGCGCCGATGCGGGCTATACCGGCATCGAGCTCGGCCCCATCGGCTACATGCCCGAAGACCCGGCGATCCTGTTCGACGCGCTGGAGGAGAACGGCCTCGACCTGATCGGCGGCGTGGTGTTCCGTCCTTTCCACGACCCCGCCGCCTGGGACGAGGTGCGCGACGCCGCCTGGCGCACCTGCCGGGCGCTCACCGCCCACGGTGCGCAGCACCTTGTCCTGATCGACTCGATCTCTCCCCGCCGCGCACCCACCGCCGGACGGGCCGATGCCGCCGAACAGATGGACGCCGCCGAATGGGCCGCCTTCCGCGACCGCATCGCCACCATCGCCCGCCTCGGGACCGAGGAATTCGGCCTGACCGTCGGCATCCACGCCCATGCCGCGGGCTTCATCGACTTTGAACCTGAACTTGAACGCCTGCTGGACGAGGTTGACGAGAAGATCCTCAAGATCTGCTTCGACACCGGCCACCATTCCTATGCGGGCTATGACCCCGTCGCCTTCATGCGCCGCCACATCGGCCGAATTTCCTACATGCACTTCAAGGACATCGACCCGAAAGTGAAGGCCGACGCCATTGCCCGCAGCACCGGTTTCTACGAGGCTTGCGGCCAGGGCATCTTCTGCAACCTCGGCACCGGCGATGTCGATTTTCCTGCCGTGCGCCAGGTTCTGCTGGATGCGGGCTATGCCGGCTGGTGCACCGTGGAACAGGACTGCGATCCGACGCTGGATGTCAGCCCCGTCGACGACGCACGCCGCAACCGCGACTACGTTTCCTCCATCGGCTTCTGAGGCGATCCAAATGGCAAGACTGAACTGGGGCATGATCGGCGGCGGCGAGGGCAGCCAGATCGGCCCCGCCCACCGGCTGGGCGCGCTGGCCGACGGGCATTTCAACCTGGTGGCCGGCGCCTTCGACCACCGCCCGCGCGAGGGGCGCGAGTTCGCCATGCGCCTCGGCGTCGCCCCTGACCGCGCCTACGGCGACTGGCGCGAGATGCTGGAGGGCGAACGCAGCCGCGCCGACCGCATCGACCTCGTCACCGTGGCAACGCCGAACTCCACCCATTACGAGATCACCCGCGCCTTCCTCGAGGCCGGCTTCCATGTGCTGTGCGAAAAGCCGATGACCATGACCGTCGAGGAAGGCGAGGACATCGTTCGCATCGCCCAGCGCATGGGGCGGATCTGCGCGGTGAACTACTGCTATTCCGCCTATCCGATGATCCGCCAGGCCCGCGCCATGGTCCGTGCGGGGGAGATCGGGAAGGTGCGCCTTGTCGTTACCAACTTCAGCCATGGCCACCACGGCGACGCGACAGATGCGAACAACCCCCGCGTCCGCTGGCGCTATGACCCGGCGATGGCCGGCGTCTCGGGCCAGTTCGCCGACTGCGGCATCCATGCGCTCCACATGGCCAGCTTCATCTGCGACGACCAGGTGCAGACGCTTTCGGCCGACTTCGCCTCGACCATCCCCTCGCGCCAGCTCGAGGACGATGCCATGGTCAACTTCCGCATGGGCAAGGGCACCGTCGGGCGGCTCTGGACCTCGTCGGTGGCCATCGGGCGGCAGCACGGCTTCGACATCCAGGTGTTCGGCGAAACCGGCGGCCTGCGCTGGGCCTCCGAACAGCCGAACCAGCTGATCTACACCCCGGTCGGCGGGCGCACCCAGATCATCGAAAAGGGCGAGGCAGGCCTGTCCGAAGAGGCCCGCCGCCTGTCGCGCGTGGCCATTGCCCATCCCGAGGGCTTTCCGATGGCCGTGGCCAATATCTACTGCGACCTCGCCGATGCGATCCGGGGCGAGGCGCGCGACGGCCTGCCGCGCGCACCGGACGGGGTGCGGTCCATGGCCGCCGTCCACGCCGCCGTCGCCTCGGCCAGGGCGGGTGGCGCCTGGGTGGACGCACGGCCGCCGATGTTCCGCTAGGCCCGCGCTCCCGGCGCCGCGGTCAGCCTGCCACCGGGCGCAACGTTCCCCGCTCCATCACCGTGCAGGGGAACAGGCGCACTTCCGGCGACAGGTCCGGCGCCTCGATCCGCGCCACCACCAAGCCGATCGCCGCGGCGATGATGTCGGCCACCGGCTGGCGGATCGTCGTCAGTCCGATCAGCGGCCAGCGCGCCATTTCCATGTCGTTCAGCCCGATCAGCCCGATGTCCCCGGGCACCGACAGCCCCGCCGCGCGGATCGCGCTCATGGCGCCGATGGCCAGCAGATCGTCGCCGCAGAACCACGCCTCGACCCTTCGCCCCTGCGGCCCGGACAACAGACGCTCCATCTCCGCCCGCCCGGCTTCGAAGGCATAGGCGCTGGCATGGCTGACCGCGACCTCGACCCCCGTCACCCCTTCCAGCGCCGCGAGGAACCCCGCGCGGCGGTCCTCGGTCGAACTGGCCGCGACCGGCCCGCCCAGAAAGCCCAGCCGGCGATAGCCCCGCGCCAGCAGCGTCTCGGCCGCCATGCGCCCGCAGGCCAGGTTGTCGATGGTGGCGACGGCCACATCCGGCGCCCCGCCTGCCCGGCCGAAGGCGTGCACCACCGGCAGGCCGGCCTTGCGGAACGCCTCGGCAAAGCTGGGTGGCAGGGTGGACGAGGCGACGATCACCCCGTCCACCGAATATTGCCGCAGCATCCTGACCGTCGCCGCCGGGTCGGTCGCATCGGTCAGGTTCACCAGCAGGGGCCGCAGCCCGCGGTCCTGCAGGCCCCGGGTGAACAGGTCGAACACCTCCAGCATCAGCGGGTTGCGGAAGTTGTTCACCACCAGCCCGATCATCTTGGTCCGCCCCGTGGTCAGGCTGGACGCCAGCGCATTCGGCGCATAGCCCAGTTCCGCCGCCGCCTTCTCCACCTTGGCCCTCGTGCGGGCCGAGACCGAGGCCCCCGGCGTGAAGCTGCGCGACACGGCCGAGCGCGACACCCCCGCCCGTTCCGCCACCTCTTTCAGCGTCACCGCCATCGCCCGCCGCTCCCGTTCGCCTGCCCCGCCACTATACATGCCGTGGCGCCGCTGCAAACCGGCGGGGCAGGGGGACGAAATGCGGCCTTTGCAGGGCCCTCGCGCCCGGCTATGACGACGCGGAACGGACCCCGGGGGCAGCCATGGACCATTTCCTGTACCAGAACGGCACGCTGCATGCCGAGGGCGTGGCCATTCCCGACATCGCCGCCACGGTCGGCACCCCGTTCTACGTCTATTCCACCGCCACCCTGACCCGGCACTACTCCCTCTTCACCGAGGCGCTCAGCCCCCTGCCGCATCTGGTCTGCTTCGCGATCAAGTCGCTGTCGAATGTCGCTGTGCTGAAGACGCTCGGCAATCTCGGCGCCGGGATGGATGTCGTGTCCGGCGGGGAATACCTGCGCGCAAAGGCCGCCGGCGTGCCGGGCGAGCGCATCGTGTTCTCGGGCGTGGGGAAGACGCGCGACGAGATGCGGCTCGCGCTCACCGGCGGCATCCGCCAGTTCAACGTCGAAAGCGAACCCGAACTCCGCGCGCTCTCCGAGGTGGCGACCTCGCTTGGCCTGACCGCGCCGATCACCGTCCGCGTCAACCCGGACGTGGACGCGCGGACGCATGAAAAGATCGCCACCGGCAAGAAGGAAAACAAGTTCGGCATCCCCATCGCCCGCGCCTCCGAGGTCTATGCCGAGGCCGCCGCCCTGCCGGGCATCAAGGTTGTCGGCATCGACGTCCACATCGGCAGCCAGCTGACCGAACTGGAACCCTTCGAGCAGGCCTATCTCAAGGTCGCCGACCTGACCCGCCGCCTGCGTGCCGAGGGCCACACGATCACCCGCCTCGACCTCGGCGGCGGCCTCGGCATCCCCTATACCCGCTCGAACGAGGCGCCGCCACTGCCCACCGACTACGGCGCGCTGATCAAGCGCACCGTTGGCGATCTCGGCTGCGAGGTGGAGATCGAGCCGGGCCGGCTGATCTCGGGCAATGCCGGGCTGCTGGTGGCCAGCGTGATCTATGTGAAGAACGGCGAGGGCCGCGATTTCCTGATCCTCGACGCGGCGATGAACGACCTCGTGCGCCCCTCGATGTATGGCGCGCACCACGACATCGTCCCTGTCGCCGAGCCCCCCGTCGCCGCGCCGACGCGGGAATTCGACGTGGTCGGCCCGGTCTGCGAAACCGGCGACACCTTCGCCAAGGGCCGCGACCTGCCGCTCTTGGCCGAGGGCGACCTCGTGGCCTTCCGCTCGGCCGGGGCCTATGGCGCGGTCATGGCCTCGGAATACAACACCCGCCCGCTGGTGCCCGAGGTTCTGGTGAACGGGGATCACTTCGCCGTCATCCGCGCAAGGCCGAGCTTTGACGAAATCCTCAACCGCGATACCATCCCCCCATGGCTGTGACGCATGGTCCGGTCCTAGGCAGGTGAGATGACCGGAGAGACACCCCAACCCCCGCTGAAATCCCTGGTCTGGCCGATGCGCCTGACGCTGGCGGGGCTTTGGGCGGAACGGCTGGCGCGGGCCTTCTGGCCGCTCTGGTCGCTGGTGCTCGTCACGCTCTCGGCCCTGGCCTTCGGGGTGCAGG
>NZ_JBKBLV010000061.1:0-12128 GCF_046295235.1 Tabrizicola flagellatus | reverse complement strand
GGCGCCGAAGATGCCGCGCTCGATCCGCGCCTCGGCGTCGAAATGGCTGCGGGTGGCCTCGGGAAGCCCTGCGGCATGGACCAGCGACAGATCGCCCGCGTCGTAGAGGTCGGCAAGAGCCACGGCCGCCGGGTGGAAGCGGAAATCCACATCGGCGATGTCCTGCGCGATGGCCCGCCCCGCGCCGTCGCCCTTGCGCAAGACGCGCAGGTCCTCGGGTCGCGCGGCGATGAAATCCGGGTCCGAGGTCGGCGAGACCAGCGCCAGCCCGTCCGCCCCGCCGCGCAGGAAGACCACCACCAGGATCGGATCGCGGGCCATGGGCGCACCTATCGCAAGAGGAATTCGGGGGTCAGCGCGGCGAAGGCCACGGCGGACTGGCCGAGGCCCCGACGATCCTCGGGCGAAATCGCGTCAAGCGGCGCGGCGGAGTCGATCCCGAAGGCGCGCGCAAGGTCGGCGGCGATGCCCTCCCCCTGCCCCGGCGCCAGCGCATCGGCATGCTGCGCAGCGAAGGCTCCGACCGTCGCCGCATCGCCAACGGGTCGCGCAAGGTCGGCAGCGGCAGTTCCGAACCAGTCCTCGAAGCCCGAAATCGCCAGATCGACCATGCGGTTGAGCGTGCTGGCGCCGGTCCACGCCTCGATCCGGTCGGGATGTCCGGTCGGCGGGCCATAACTGTGCTGAAGCCATCCGGCCCGACCAAGCTGCCAATGAAAACCGTTTTCAGTGGCCGTCACTTCGGCGCCTGTTGCACGGTAGATGGCCGCAAGAAACTCGAAGGGCCGACGCAACTTGGATGGCGGAGCGGCGAACTCCGGCGACAGGACCAGGACGCGGATCACCCGGGCGATCTGATCGGGCGCCTCGGCCTGGGCGAGGAAGGTTTCGGACATCCGCTGCACAAGGCCGGCAGGCGGATCGTCTGAGAGGAAGCGGCGGGCCAGTTTCTCGCAGACGAAGCGCGCGGTGCCGGGGTGGCGGGCGAGGATGTCGAGCACCTCCTCGCCATCGGCGAGCGGGCCGCGATTGGGCGGGAATTCGCGCCCGAGCACGCGCTTCTGATAGGGGTCGTGCCAGCGCGCGACATAGTGCAGCCGTCCGGTGCGCGGGGCCTCCTCGCCCTCGGCCAGCCAGCGCCCGTCGCCGACCGACCAGCCGGTGAAGGCGCGCGCCACCTCGTAAACATCGAGGTCGAGATAGCCCGCCGCCAGCCCTTCGGTCGCGCCGGGCACCTCGCGCCAGTCGGAGTGGCGGTCGTTCAGGTAGTTGCCGGCGCCGAGCGTGTGCAATTCCAGAAGCTCGCGCGCGAAGTTCTCGTTGGCAGGCGAGGCGCGGCTGTCGGCGTTGTTGAGATAGGAGAGCATGGCCGGGGCGGACGCGACCTGGCCGAGAAGCGTGCGGAAGTTCCCCAGCGCATGGGCGCGCAGGCTGCGGTCGTAGAGCGCGAAGGGGGCGGCCGTGGTGTGGTCCTTCTCGGAATTCACGTTGAAATGGTCGTGCCAGAACTGGGTGACCATCTCGCGCAGTTGCGCCTCGGCATGGACAGCGCGGATCAGCGCGGCGGCGATGACCTCCTGCGCGGGGCGCATGCGTTCGGAATATTCCATCGCGCGGCCGGGCTGCCATTCCAGAAGCGGCACAATCGCCTCGGGTTCGGCGGACAGGAAGGAAAGCGGGCGCAGCTCGTCCCGCGCCTCCCAGCGTCCGATGTCGTCCTCGCCCGCGTCATAGGCAATTCGGAGACGCGCCCTGGCCAGCCGCTCGGAAAGGGCAACGTCATCCTCCGGGCGGAGTGTCAGTTGCCGGTCAAGCCAGGCCTCGCGCCCGAGTTCGGCGATCTCGGCCCGCGCGGCGGGCGAGGCGCCGAAGGTCAAACGATTCAGCCAGAGGTCGTCGGTAGCGGGTGCCGCGGCCCGCGCCCTGGTGGCAAGTGGCAGAGCGCCCGCAGCCAGGGCAGCGACGAGCCGGGTATGGAACATGCGCCGTGTCAGCATGGGCGTGCCCTCCGCGGAACGAGCCTGCCACGAGGCGCCCCGATTCCGCTATCGCCCCCGGGGCGCGGCCAGCGGAACCTTGCCGCCTAGATCCCGGTCAGGATTGCGAGGAGCGCCAGGAGCGCCGGCACCGCCTGGACGAAGAGGATGCGCCGCGAGGCGGTAGCCGCACCGTAAAGGCCCGCGACGATGACGCAGGCGAGGATGAACCAGGCCAGCTCGGCCCCCGGCCCCGGCACGCCGCGCCAGAGCGACAGCAGAAGCCCGGAGGCGAGAAAGCCGTTGTAGAGCCCCTGGTTCGCCGCCAGCACCCGGGTGTTGGCGGCGAAGTCCGGCGAGATGCCGAAGAGGGCGCGGACCGGCTTCGTCTCCCACAGGACCATCTCCATCGCCAGGATGGCGAGATGGATCACGGCCACCAGGGCGACGAGGGCGGTTGCGATCATGCGGCGGGCATCCGGGTCTCGACCATCTCGGCATACCAGGAAGAGCCGAAGGGAATGGCGGCATCGTCGAAGTTGTAGGCCGGGTGGTGGACCATGGCGGTGTCGCCGTTGCCGAGGAAGATATAGGCGCCGGGGCGTTCGTTCAGCATGAAGCTGAAATCCTCGGCCCCCATCAGGGGCGCGGTGTCGGTATCGACCTGGCCGGACACCTTCCGCGCCACCTCGGCGGCGAAACCGGTGTTCTCGGGCGTGTTGACCGTCACCGGATAGCCGCGCTGGTAATGGACCTCGGCCCGGGCGCCGAGCGCGAGAGCGGTGCCCTCGACTATCTGGGCGATGCGTGCCTCGACCTGGTCCTGCACCTTGGGGTCCATGGTGCGGACGGTGCCCTTCATCTTCACGACCTGCGGGATGACATTGTGCGCGGTGGAGTCGGTTTCCACCGTGCAGACCGAGACGACGACCTGTTTCAGCGGGTCGACGTTGCGGCTGGCGATGGTCTGGAGCGCCACGATGATATGCGCGCTGACGACGGTGGTATCGACGCAGTCGTGCGGCTTGGCGGCATGGCCGCCCTTGCCCGTCACCACGATCTCGAACTGGTCGGCTGCGGCCATCATCGCGCCGGGGCGGATGGCGAAATGGCCGACGGGGATGCCGGGCATGTTGTGCATCCCGTAAACCTCTTGCACCTTCCAGCGGTCGAGCATCCCGTCCTTGACCATCTCGCGCCCGCCGCCGCCGCCCTCTTCGGCGGGCTGGAAGATGCAGACCACGGTGCCGTCGAAATTGCGCGTCTCGGCCAGGTATTTCGTCGCGCCCAGCAGCATCGCGGTATGCCCGTCATGGCCGCAGGCATGCATCTTGCCGGGCACGGTGGAGGCATAGGGGACGCCGGTCTGTTCGGTGATCGGCAGCGCGTCCATGTCGGCGCGCAGGCCCACGACGCGGCCCTTCGTGTCGGTGCGCCCCCGGATCACGGCGACGACGCCGGTGCGGCCGATGCCCTCCACCACCTCGTCGCAGCCGAAGGACCGGCAGAGCTCGGCCACCTTCGCGGCGGTGCGGTGGACGTCGAACAGAAGCTCGGGATGGGCGTGGAAGTCGCGGCGCCAGGCGGTGATTTCGGGCAGAAGTTCGGCGAAACGGTTCTTGACGGGCATGTATGGTCTCCTTCTCGGGCAGGGTGAACCCGTTGCCCGTAAACGGCAAGCCCCGCCGGATAGGTGGGGAAAACCGGAATGTGATCGAAGACCTGTTGCGAATGCCGCACATTTCCGACAAAGCGTCGCAAAAACGTCATGAACCCGGCTTGTTGCGGCCCAAGGCCAGCGCAATATGGGAAAAAGAGCCTGAGAACGGAGCAGTCAGATGGCCAAGACCCCGACCCAGCCGCAGCAAGGCGGTGCCTCCAGCCCCAGCCCGCAGCAGCAGGGCCAGCAGGCTGGCGGATCTACCCAGCAGGCCGGGCAGCCGATCTTCCGCGATTGGGCGTCGATCTGAGCCTGCCCCGCCGGGCGGCTTGACAATCCCCGGGCCAGCCGCGACGCTGTGCGTGTTTTGTTCTCGCCCTGCGTCCTGCGATGCCCGCCCCCGTCTCTTCCATCCCGAACCTCGGCCCCGCCTCGGAGGCGGCCTTTGTTCGTGCCGGCATCACCACGGCTGAGCAGCTGCGCGAACTGGGCGCCGACGAGGCCTATCGCCGGCTGCTGGACAGCGGCACGCGGCCGCATTTCATCGGCTACTATGTGCTGGTGATGGGGTTGCAGGGCCGGCCCTGGAATGACTGCAAGGGCGATGAGAAGAAGGCGCTGCGCAAACGCTTTGATGCGCTCTGCGCAGGGTTCAACCGGTCGGACGCCAAGCTGCGCGCGGATGTCGAGCAGATGCTCAGTTTCCTGGGCGTAGTCGAGCGCGGCTAACCGCCCGCCTCAATGAGCCAGAAGCACCGGCAGGCGCAGGTCGGACATGACCCCCTTCGTCGCCCCACCGAGGACGAAGTCGCGCAGACGGGAATGGCCGAAACCGCCCATCGCCAGCATCTGCGCGCCCGCGGCCAGTGCCGCATCCTGCAGCGCCGCGGCGATCCCCCTGCCCTCCAGCGCCAGGCTTGTCGCGCCCGCCTGGTAGCCGCGCTCGGTCAGCGAGGCGGCAAGACGGTCGGCGATGCCGGTCCCGCTGAGCGCCTTCTCGTCCTGCACCGTCAGCACCGTCACCCGCCCGCCCTCCGGCAGCAGCCGCAGCGCATCGCCAAGCGCGCGGGCAGCCACCCGGCTTTCGTCCCAGGCGATGGCGATTTGATCGACGCGATCCCCCCGGGCGGAGGGCGGCACGAGGATGACCGGGACACCCGAGCCAAACACAAGCGCCTCGGCCATGTCCTGCGTGGCCTGCGTGTCGGGCGACCACGGCACCAGCGCCAGATCGAAATAGCGCGCCGCCGTCGTGGCCAGGCCAAGTGCACCGCCGAGGAGCGGCCGGTGCTGGACGAACCGGATCCTATCGGCTCCACCCGGGCGCGCCGAGATCAGGGCGCGCAGGCGGTCGCATTCCGCCCGGCTGCGGTCCTCGGCGGCACGCGCCATGCCATCGACGTTGACAAGAAAGCCCCCGATGGGCGAGGCGACGGGCGGTATGTCCACAGCAAAGGTCGCGACCTGCATGCCGTGGCAGAGGCCGGCCGCCAGATCGACGGCGGCAAGGATCGCGGCATCCGAGGCCGGCTCGGGGTAGGTGTTCAGGGGAATGTAGGCGGTACGGTCCGGCATGGCGGCGTCTCCTTTTGCGGCGTCGGGCAGGCACTCCGGGTTTTCCGGGTCATGAGGCAACAGGAACATGTCCTGACGGGAGATCGTTTGATTGATGTCAAACGAACATGGCTATTCTTCGCTATTCTTCACCAAACCATCAACACTGGCGCTGCACGATGCCCAAGGATCAGTATCAGACCGTGAAGGACATCGCCGACCGCCTCAAGGTCGCCGAGGCGACGGTCCGGCACTGGATCCGGGATGGCCACCTGCGCGCGATCGACGTCGGCAAGGGCTGGCGGATTGCGGATGCCGACCTGGAGGATTCCCTGCGGGCCCACGAGACCGTGCCGCGACGGCACGGGAGCGGCACGGGCACGGCGTCCGGTCCCGGGGCGACGGGATGCCGCTGACGACTCCCTTTGCCGAGGTCGCGCTGTTGCTGGTGATGGCGGCCGGTGTCGGGCTGATCGGCACGCTGGCACGGCAGCCGCTGATCGTCAGCTTCATCGCCGTCGGCCTGATCGCCGGACCGTCTGCGCTGGATCTGGTGCGGTCGGATGCGCAGATCGCCCTCTTGTCCGAGCTTGGGATCGCGGTGCTGCTGTTCCTGGTCGGCATCAAGCTGGATGTGAAGCTGATCCGGTCGCTGGGCGTGGTCTCGGTGATGACCGGGCTGGGTCAGGTCGGCTTTACCGCGGTCTTCGGCTATCTCATCGGACTGGCGCTGGGGCTCGACCCTGTCACCAGCCTGTATGTCGCGGTGGCACTGACGTTCTCCTCGACCATCATCATCGTCAAGCTGTTGTCCGACAAGCGCGAGATCGACGCCCTGCACGGCCAGATCGCGCTGGGCTTCCTGATCGTGCAGGACCTGGTGGTGGTGCTGGCGATGATCGTCCTGTCGGCCATCGGCATCGGTGCCCCCGGCCATGGCGGGCAGGCGGGCGGGTCGGTGCTGACGGTGCTGGCTTCGGGCCTCGCGCTGATCGCGGCGGTGGTGCTGTTCGTGCGCCATGCGGCCGATCCCCTGACCGAACGGCTTGCCCGCGCGCCCGAGCTTCTGGTGATCTTCGCCATCGCGCTGGCGGCGATGTTCGCCGCGATCGGCGATGCTGTCGGTCTTGGCAAGGAGGTCGGCGGGCTGATGGCCGGGGTGGCGCTGGCCTCGACCCCCTACCGCGAGACGATCGCGGCGCGCCTGGCTCCGCTGCGGGATTTCCTGCTTCTGTTCTTCTTCATCGCGCTGGGTGCGACGCTGGACCTGTCGCTCCTGGGGACCCACCTCGTCGGAGCCATGGTCTTCTCGCTGTTCGTGCTGATCGGCAACCCGTTGATCGTGCTGGCGATCATGGGGGCGATGGGCTACCGCAAGCGCACCGGGTTCCTGGCAGGGCTGACGGTGGCGCAGATCAGCGAATTCTCGCTGATCTTCGTCGCCATGGGCGTGTCGCTCGGCCATGTCTCCGAGGACGCGCTGGGGCTGGTGACCTTGGTCGGTCTGGTGACCATCGCCGCCTCGACCTACATGATAACCTGGTCACACCAGCTGTATGCGCTGCTCGAGCCCGTGCTGGGCGTCTTCGAGCGCAAGGGCACCCCGCGCGAGCCGTCCGAGGCCGGGGCGCACGACACGGGCGGCTACGATGTGATCCTGTTCGGGCTCGGGCGCTTTGGCACCGCCATCGGGTTGCGGCTGAAGAGGCGGGGCATCCGGGTTCTGGGGGTGGACTTCAACCCGCAGGCAGTGCGGCGCTGGCGTGAACTGGGGCTGGAGGCCGATTTCGGCGATGCGGGCGACCCCGAGTTCGTCGCCGGCCTGCCGTTGCGGGGGGTGGACTGGCTGGTGTCCACCGTGCCCATCCACCCGACCGGGCTGAGCCACGAGGACATGCGCCGCACCCTGATCCAGCTGGCGGGCGCCGCAGGTTTCACCGGTCGCATTGCCGCTGCGGCCCATGGGGCGGCCGATGCGGCGGTTCTGGCCAGTGCGGGCGCCGATCTGGTTCTGGAGCCGTTCCAGGACGCCGCAGACCGTGCGGTGGCGCTGCTGTGCGGCGCGGCCGAGGAAGAACGGACCGAGTTTCCCGAGATCGCTTCGGAAGGTCGAGAGACCGCATGACGCCAACGGTCGGCCGAGGCCCGGCGGCGCCTGCACTTGCGGGCGGGGGGGGGCTGGAGCCGCCCTGCGTCGATCTAGGGCGCCGCGTCAGCTACCACCGACACGCCGTCGGCAATCGTGTCTCCGGGGTGCAGGATCACCCGGTCCCCGGCCTGAAGCCCGTCCAGAACCTGCGCGAGGACCTCGTTCCTTTCCCCGAGAGCAAGGCGCTGTATCCGGGCGCGGCCGTCGCGCACCACATAGGTCGCCCAATCCGACCCGTCCCGGAAAAGGGCCCCCACCGGGATCGTCAGCACGTCCTCCGCCCGCCAGAGCGCAATGCGGGCAATCACCCGGAAGCCGTGGCCCAGCCCCTGCCAGTCGGCAGGCGAGCCCGCCAGGCCGAGGATCACCTTGACCCGCTGTTCGTCGATACCAAGCGCCGAGGTCCGGGTGACGGCCGAAGGCTCGATCCGTTCCACCCGAGCGGGGATCTCTGGCCCGCCCCAGCCGGTGACGGTCGCATCGGCGCCTTCCCGCACCCGCACCACATCGCGCGACAGGAGGTCCACCACGATCTCCAGATTGCCGGGGTCGCCGATCTCCATCAGCGGTGTGCCGGCCTGGACCACCTGAGCGCTTTCGGTCAGCACCCGCAGCACCCGGCCCGAGACCGGGGCGACAATCTCGACGCAGCAGCGGGTCTCGTCGCCGTTACGGTCCGCCCGCAGCACCGCCAGCGCGCTTTCCAGCTCCTTTTCGCGCACCGCAAGATTGGCAAGCGCGCTGGAAACCGCCGCCCTAGCCGTCTTCTGTTCGAGAAGAGCCGTATCATGCGCCCGCTGCGACACCGCTCCGCGCTGAAGCAGCGCGATCATGCGGTTCGCCTCGGTGGTCCTGAAGTCCAGCGTTGCCTCGGCCTGTTCGAGCTGGGCGCGGGCCAGGTCCACGGCCGCCTGCGCCGCAGCGGCGGTGGCTTCGGCAACGGCGCGCGAGCGGCTGTCCAGAAGGACCGGAGCGGCCGGGCCGATGGACGCGACGACCGTCTGCCCTTCCGTCACCGCATCGCCTGCGTGCAGGTTGATCCTTTGCAGTCTGCCGGCGGTCGTCGCCGAAATGGTGAAGACCTCGCGGATCCGCGCCTCGCCCTGTTCCTCGACCGTCACCTCTAGCACGCGCGGCTCGACGGCTGCCAGTTCCACCGCGACGGGCCGCGGCAGGAAGGCCCAGATCATGAGGGCAATGACGGCAACGGCGGCAAGGACGGGGACAAGGCGGCGCATGGGTCACTCCCGTGTCTTCAGGACTTCGATCATGTCGAGATTAGTGATCCGGCCCCGGATGGCGAGGGCCGAAACCAGGGCGGCGAGGCAGACGATCAGGCTGGCGGTCGCGAAGACCTCACGCCCCACCACGAGCGGCACGCGGTAGAGGTCGGAGGAAAAGGCCGCAACCATGGCCACCGCGATGCCGTAGCCGATGATCCAGCCCAGGGGCTGCGCCAGTAGGACGACGATGCCGAGCTCGCCGAAGAGGACGCCCGAGACCTCGCGGTTGGTGAATCCCAGGATGCGCAGGCTAGCCAGTTCGCGCCCCTGTTCCGACAGGGCGATGCGCGAGAAGTTGTAGACCACACCGACCGCGATGATGCCCGCAAGGACGACATAGACCGTGACCATGACGGTGATGTTCTCGGCCAGCGTGTCGCGGAACCGCGCCAGCATCAGGGTCGTCACGCTGACCAGGTCGGTCTTGGGCGCCGCCTTGGCGGCGGCGTAGAATTCCGCGTCCATCGACCGGTCGAGTTGCAGGCTGACTCCGGACACCATCGCGCCTTCGCCCATCAGCCGGTTCAGGGCCCCGATCTCCATCGCTGCGCCGAGGCCGACATAGCCCAGCGAGATCCCGCTGACCGGCAGCGTGACCGTCGGACGCGCGCCTTCGAGGACCTCGACGGTCACCTGGTCTCCGGTCCGGACCTGAAGGGCCGCAGCCAGCGCCTCGGACAACAGGATGCCCGCCTCGGGCATCGCCATGGGGCGCAGGTCGGGGGCGAGCACGCGGGAAAGCTGCGGTTTGGCGGGACGGCCGATGATGCCAAGTTTCTTCGACAGGTTGCGATGGCTGATCCGCGCGCTGACCGACCGGAACGGTTCGGCCACCATGACGCCGGGCAGCGCGCGTGCGGCGTGGACGGCGCCGATCGGCTCGGGGGACCCGAACACGATCTGCGCGTCGTGGCGTTCGGAGCGGAAGAAGGTGATGTCGATCATGTGGTTGATCGAGCCGAACGACCAGAGCGACGCTACGAGGATCGCCACGGCCATCGCGACGCCCAGCATCGACGACAGGGTACGGAAGGGCCAGCGCAACAGGTGACGGGCTACCATCACCCCGGTCTGGCGCAGGGCAAGGACCCCACGCAGCCACCCCATGCGCTGCCGGTAGGCGACAGGGGCCGGGGGCGCCATGGCAACGGCGGGTGGCAGGGTCACGACCGATCGCACCGCATACAGCGCGCCCCCAAGGGCCGCCGCCAGTGTGATGACGGCGGCAAGACCGTAAAGTTGCGGATCCCGGGCGAAGACAAGGTAAGGAAACGAGAAGAACCGCGCATACATCTGCGCAAGCCCAACCCCAAGCCATGCCCCTGCGGCAAAGCCGATCAGGATGCCGACCACGGCGATCATCAGCACGAACTCGACATAGTGCAGCGCCACCGCGCGCGACGGATAGCCGATGGCCTTGAGCAGCCCGATCTGTTCGCGTTCCAGCACGATCAGCCGCGACAGCGTCATGTTCACCAGCATCGCCGCGACCAGAAGGAAGATTGGCGGCAGCACCTTGACCATGGCGGAGAGCTGCTTCAGCTCGGCATCGAGAAAGGCGTGCGAGACCTGGTCTGCCCGTGCCGTCGCGCCGATGCCGCCGTAGCGTGCGGTCAGCCGGTCCAGCGCCTCGATCACCCGGTCCGCATCGGTTCCGGGCGCAAGCTTCAGCACCACGTTGGAAAACGCACCCGCCAGGTCGAAGGCGGCCTCGAGGCTGGCGCGCGGGGCCCAGACGATGCCGAAGCGGCGCGGGTCCGGCATCATCTGGCCGGGGGCAAGCGCGTAGATGAACTCGGGCGAGAGCGCCACGCCGGTGATCAGAAGCTCGCGCCGCTTGCCGTTCATCAGGACAGGCAGCCGGCTGCCCGGCCCAAGCCGGTGCGCCGCGGCAAACCCTTCCGAGACCACGATTTCCTGTGCGGATTGCGGCTCGGGCAACCGGCCTTGCCGGAGGTAGAGCCGGTTCAACCCGGCTCCGTTGCCGCCCGGCAGCGAGACGAAGAGCACCGAGCCCGGCTCGGTCATCGTGTCCAGGTCCAGAAGCCCAAGCTTGACGATCCGCGCCTCGGCGGCAAGCACCCCTTCGATCGCCTCGATCTCGCCCATCAGGGCGAGGGGCGCGCGCACGAGGTCGGCAAAGACATCGGCAAAGCGGTTCTCCTCGTAATACCGCGCCCGCGTCTCGTGCAGCGAGGCATAGGCACCGTTGCCCAGGATCAGCGTAGCCACGCCCGCGGCCAGCACCAGAGCGATGGCAAGAACCTGGGCCCAGAGCCGGCGCAGATCGCGCAGGACCTTGCGGCGCAGCGGCGAGATCACCATGCGACCTCCGAGGGTGCCTTCTTCACCGCGTTGACGGTCTCTTCCACGATCCGCCCGTCGGCAAAACGGATCACGCGGTCGGCAATGTCGCGGATCGCGGCGTTGTGGGTGATGACAAGGGTGGTCGCCCCCACGGTCCGGTTCACCCGGGTCAGGGCCTCCAGCACCCTGATGCCGGTCGCACTGTCCAGCGCGCCGGTCGGCTCGTCGCAGAGCAGCATCTCGGGATTCTTGGCGATGGCCCGCGCGATGGCGACACGCTGCTGCTCGCCGCCGGACAGTTGCGCCGGGAAATGGTCGGCCCGGTCGGCCAGTCCCACAAGGTCCAGCGCCTCGTCCACGGGCATCGGCCGGCGGGCGATCTCGGTGACAAGTTGCACGTTCTCGCGTGCGGTCAGGCTGGGCACCAGGTTGTAGAACTGGAACACGAAGCCCACATGGTCGCGGCGATACCGGGTGAGCGCGCGTTCGCTCATGGCAGTCAGCTGGTGGTCCTCGAACCAGACCTCGCCCGCCGTTGCGGTGTCGAGTCCGCCGATAATGTTGAGGAAGGTCGATTTCCCGGACCCGGATGGCCCGAGGATCACGACGAACTCGCCGCGCCGCGCCTGGAAGTCGATGCCACGCAGCGCGTTCACCGTCTGCTCGCCGGACCGATAGACCTTGGTCAGGCCCCTGGTGAAGAAGACGGGGTCGGCGGTTTGGTCCATGATCCCCCCGCAAGATGACTGAATGGCAGTCTAGCGGCAGCACAGCAACCGGCAATGACGTAGGTCAACGGACGATCTTCGGTCAGGTCGACCTGCGACCGAGACCTTGCCCTCCCGCTCGACCGTTTCATGCCACTCGCGCAAGCTTGTGGCGGATGCCGGTCAGCCACCTATACTGGCATGAGTGGTGCCCCCAGAGGGTCGGGTTACCCCGTTCACCTCCCGTTGCAGGCACCGCAGCAAGCCGAAACCTCAGCAAACACAGGGGTAACCCCATCGGGAGACGGAGGTCAACAGGCACCAGCTGTCCTACGGAAAGTCCTACGGCAGCTGTCCCGCTCTGAAGACCACCAGCCCCGAGAGACGGTGAGGAGGTGGGAGGAGGACAGGTCTGGCAGCCCAGCTGATCCCCTCTGCTCCTCCCGTTGGCTTCCCCTGAGCTACCAGCGAAGGCCTCCACGAGGGCCACGC
>NZ_JBKBLV010000060.1:0-13204 GCF_046295235.1 Tabrizicola flagellatus | reverse complement strand
GGGCCGCGACCCCTCGGCCGTCTACGAAAGCTGCGTGATGCAGAAGGCCGGCGAACCGCCGAGCCGCCCCCTTTATGCAAGACCCGACTGGAAAGGCTGAGACATGGTCCAGTTCTCGCTCCCCAAGAATTCCAAGATCCGCACCGGCAAGACCTGGCCGAAGCCCGAGGGCAAGAACGTCCGCAAGTTCCAGATCTACCGCTGGAACCCCGATGACGGCGAGAACCCGCGGGTCGACACCTATTTCGTGGACATGGACAGCTGCGGCCCGATGGTCCTGGACGCGCTGATCAAGATCAAGAACGAGATCGACCCGACGCTGACGTTCCGGCGGTCCTGCCGCGAGGGGATCTGCGGCTCCTGCGCGATGAACATCGACGGGATCAACACGCTGGCCTGCATCTATGGCCTGGACGAGATCAAGGGCGACGTGAGGATCTATCCCCTGCCCCACATGGCGGTCATCAAGGACCTGATCCCGGACCTGACGCATTTCTACGCCCAGCATGCCAGCATCATGCCCTGGCTGGAGACCAAGACGAACCGCCCGGCCAAGGAATGGCGGCAGTCGATCGAGGACCGGAAGAAACTGGACGGGCTTTACGAATGCGTGATGTGCGCCTCGTGCAGCACCTCCTGCCCGAGCTACTGGTGGAACTCGGACCGTTATCTCGGCCCCGCCGCGTTGCTTCATGCCTATCGCTGGATCATCGACAGCCGGGACGAGGCGACGGGCGAGCGGCTGGACCAGCTGGAGGACCCCTTCAAGCTCTATCGCTGCCACACGATCATGAACTGCGCCAAGACCTGCCCCAAGGGGCTGAACCCGGCCAAGGCGATCGCCGAGATCAAGAAGATGATGGTCGAGCGGGTGGTCTGATCCGCCCATGCCGATCCTGCTGCTGATCCTGGCGGTCGGGGTCTATCTGTATCTCTGGCACCAGTGGCGCACGACGACCCTGACGCGCGACTGCCGCTGGCGGCTTGACCGCAGCGTGGCGCCGGATTGCTGGCGCTGCGCGGTCTGCGGGGCCGAGTCGCGGGGGGCGGAGCCGAAGGATTGCCTTCGCCGCCGGCTTTAGGCGGAAAGTTCGCGCCGCGCATCGCGCTGGATCGCAAGCGCCGAACCGAGAAACAGGCTGGCGATGCCGATGGCCACCAGGATGTCGGGCCAGGGGCTGCCCAGGAGCGCCACGAACAGCGCCGCCACGACCACCGCCAGGTTGCCGATCGCATCGTTGCGCGAGAAAAGCCAGACGGCGCGCGCCGAGGCGTCCCCTGTTCGATGCCGCATCATCAGGGCCGCACAGGCCAGGTTCACGGCCATTGCCCCAAGGCCCATGACGGTCATCACGGTGGATTGCGGCAGCTCCGGCCGCAGCGCCTCGAACAGGGTGCCGGTTAGAACGGACAGGCCCATTGCCATCAGGAACAGGCCCTGCACCATAGCCGTCCGGGCCCGCGCCCGCGCCGTCCAGCGCAAGGCTATGAGGGCCAGCAGCGAGATCAGCCCGTCGCCGAGGAAATCCAGCGAATCCGCCAAAAGCGCCTGCGAACCCGCCCAGAGGCCGGCGACGATTTCGGCCAGCCCGTAGCCCAGATTCAGCGCCACCACGATGCCGAGGATGCGGGCATACGCGGGGTCGTGATGGGTCTGGATCGGGGAAAGTTCGTGTCCCGTCGCGGCGACCGCGGCGGCGATGGCCGCGGCCTGGGGCCCTCCGGGCGCGAGAGTGACTTCCAGCGTGCCGTTGGTCAGCGAGGCGCGGGCCGAACCGACCCCGGGCACGGAAAGGGCGGCCTGTTCGACGCGCTGCACGCAGGAGGCGCAGTCGAGCCCGGACACGGAGAAGCGCAAGGTCTCAGCCATGCCGGACTATTACCGCTGACTGCGTCCCGGGGAAAGCCGTCAGGAATAGCGTTCCACTGTTGCCGCCATGTGGTCGTCGTAGCGGTCGCCCCAGGCCCAGCCGACGGGGAGAAGGCGGTCGATCTCGTCGCGATCATGGTCGTCGAGGTCGATCCCGGGCGCCATGGCCCAGGCGCGCAGGTGCTCGGCCGTCCGGGTGCCGGGGATCGGGATGAGATGCGGCCCCCGGTCGAGAAGCCAAGCCAGCGCAAGTGCCGCGGGGGTGAGACCGCGGCTTCGGGCGAAGGCATGGAAGGCGTCGAGCCGCGCCTTGTTGTGCGGCCAGTTTTCCGGCGTGAAGCGGGGGATGCGACTGCGGAATTCGCCGGGCGCGAAGGTCGCGGGGTCGGCCATCGGTGTGCCGAAGGCGCCACGGGCGAGCGGCGAGAAGGGGACGAAGGCGACGCCCAGGCTGGCGCAGCGCTGGATCAGGCCCAGTTCCGGCGTTCGGGTCCAGAGGGAATATTCGCTCTGCACCGCCATCACGGGATGCACCGCATGGGCGCGCTCCAGCGTGTAAGGGCCGACCTCGGACAGGCCGTAGCCCAGGATTTTCCCTTCCTCGTGAAGGCGCTGCATGGTGCCGGCCAGATCTTCGGCCGGGATCAGGGGATCGTGGCGGTGGGCGTAGAACAGCGTCACATGGTCCACCCCCAGCCGCCGCAGCGAGCCTTCGAGTTCCGTGCGCAGGTGTTCGGGGCGGTTGTCGATCAGCCGGGCGGGGTCGTCGGTGAAGGCGGCCTTGGTGGCGATGTGGGGCCGGTGCCCCGTCCGCTTCAGCCAGGTGCCGATGACGGTTTCGCTGACGCCCTTGCCGTAACCGTTGGCGGTGTCGAGGAAGGTGATCCCCGCCTCCCAGGCGGCATCGAGCGTGCGGAGCGACTCGGATTCGGTCGTCGGGCCGAACATGCCGCCGAAGGAGAGGCAGCCGAGCCCGAGAGCCGAGACCTCGGGGCCGTGCCGGCCAAGGCGGCGGGTTCTCATGGCGTCACGTAGTGCAGGCCCTGGAACCGGGCGCGGAGGGCGCGGGTCCGGGGGGCGACGGTTTCGGGGGCGTTCGAGCGCAGGGCTTCGGCGATCAGCGCGGCAAGCGCGGGCGCATCGGCAGGAGTGACACCGCGGCGGACGAGTTCGGGCGTGCCGATGCGCAGACCATTGAGGTCTCCCGGCACCTCGGGCAGGGGCAGGCCGATGCCGCAGGCCAGGAACCCCGCCTTGCGAAGGGTCTTCGAGGCCGCCTGCCCGCCGCCGAAAGCCGCGGCCTCCAGCGCGAACTGGTGCGAGGCGGTGGCGCCCCGGTCGGCGGCGAAGACCGGCAGGCCGAGCGCGGCCAGTTCGCGCGCCAGTGCCTGGGCGAGGTCCACCATCGCCTGGGCATAGGCCGCGCCATGCTCGCGCCAGTCGAGCAGCGTATAGGCCAGCGCCGCCGATTTCGCGGCGTCGAAATTGGCGGTGAGGCCGGGGAAGGCGATGGCGTCCAGCCGTTCGGCGATGGCGGCGTCACTGGTGACGATCAGCCCCCCGGCGGGGCCACCAAGCGACTTGTAGGTGGACATCGTCATCAGATGCGCGCCCTCAGACAGGGGGTTGGCCCAGACGCGCCCCGCGATGATGCCGCATTGATGGGCGGCGTCGAGCAGCACCTTTGCCCCGACCCGGTCGGCGATCTTGCGCACCTCGGCCACCGGATGGGGGAAGAGGTTCAGGCTGCCGCCGACGGTGATGACCTTGGGCCGCACGGCATGGGCCAGGTCCTCCAGCCCTTTGAGATCAAGGGTATAGCCGTCGGCGTCGATCGGCGCGGGGTGGGTGGTCAGGCCGTAGAGCCCGGCGCAGCCCGCGGCATGGTGGGTGACATGGCCGCCGATGGCGGGTGGCGGCGCGATGATCGCATCACCGGGCCGGGCCAGCGCCATGAAGCCGTAGAGGTTCGCGAGCGCCCCGGAGCCCACGCGGATCTCGGCATGTGTCGCGCCGAAGACCTCGGCGGCAAGCTCGGCGGCGATGACCTCGATCTCCTCGATCGCTTCCAGCCCCATCTCGTACTTGTCACCTGGATAGCCGAGCGAGGGGCGCGAGCCGATGCCGGAGGAAAGGGCGGCCTCGGCCCGGGGGTTCATCACGTTGGTCGCGGGGTTGAGGTTGAAGCAGTCCCGGTCGTGGATCTGCCGGTTCTCGGCGATCAGCGCATCCAGCCGCGCCGCGACCTCGGACGAGGGGCGCGCGGCCCCGGCGGCGAGGCGCTGGACATGGGCCTCGCAGGAGGCAGGAACCCAGGAGCGGGGGGCGAGGTGGGACATGGGCAACTCCGGTCAGGTCGGCGCAGGAAAGCCGCCCCTTGCCCCGGATGCAAGGGGCAAGCGCCGCTCAGCCCGGCACGCGGGGCAGGCCGCGGGCGATCCAGCCCGGCCCGGCGGAGGATCCGAGCATGCCTTCGGCCACGTCGAAGACCTGCGAGAAGCCTGCCTGTTCCAGCGCGCGGGCTAGCCGTGCCGACCGGCCGCCGGTGGCGCAGATCAGCGCGATGGGTCGGGACGGGTCGCCGCCGGCGAGGTCGGACAGGGCGGCGAGGAAATCCTTCCGCCGCATGTCCAGCCGGTGCGCGGGGGCCGGGCTGCCGGTCTGCGCCCATTCCTCGGGGGTGCGGATGTCCACCAGGAGGATCTCGCCGGCCTCGGCGCGGCGGAAGGCTTCGGCGGCGTCCAGCGCGGGGCCGGCCGGCCCCCTGGGCAGCGCAACGTAGCCGATGCCGGCCACGGCGGCCGCCCCGGCCAGCAGCAGGAAGGTGCGGCGCGTGGACATGGGGTTCGTCTCCGGTTCGAGTGTCAGCCGAGTGCGGCTTCCAGCGCGATCTCGACCATTGCGCCGAAGCTGCGTTCGCGCTGGTCGGCGGGCAGCGCCTCGCCGGTGGTGATATGGTCCGAGACCGTCAGGATGGCAAGCGCGCGCGCGCCATGCCGGGCGGCGACCATGTAAAGCTCGGCCGCCTCCATCTCGACGCCCAGGCAGCCATGGCGCAGGAGCTGCTCGGTCAGGTCGGGGCGTTCGTCATAGAAGGTGTCCGAGGAATAGATGCCCCCCACATGGACGGGCGTGCCCCGTGCGGTCGCCGCGGCGTAGGCCTTCGACAGGAGGTGGAAGTCGGCGCAAGGCGCGAAGTTCAGTTCGCGGAAGATGGTGCGCGAAGGTGAGCCCACGGTCGAGCAGGCCTGCGCCAGGATCACGTCGCGGACCTTGACGTGCGTGGGAAGCGCCCCGGCCGATCCGATGCGGACCAGCGTCCTTGCGCCGTAGTCGCGGATCAGCTCGTTGGCGTAGATCGACAGGGACGGCATCCCCATGCCCGAGCCGTGGATGGTGACTCGATGGCCCCGCCAGGTGCCGGTGTAGCCGAGCATGCCGCGCACCTCGTTGACCAGCACCGCGTCGGTCAGGAAGGTCTGCGCTGCCCAGCGTGCGCGGTAGGGGTCGCCGGGCATGAGCACGGTTTCGGCGATGTCGCCCGGTCTGGCGCCGATGTGAACGGTCATCTTCTTCCCCCATGGTCTGGAAACGGATCCGCCGGAAACGCCCGGTCTTGTTGCAGCAGATGCGCGGTGTGGCAAGTGGGTGTCCGGCCGGCCACTCCAGGGTTCAGCTATGGGTTGCGCATCCTTCTGGCGCAAGGCCGCAAGATTTGGGCCGCGCGAGGCGCCGGCTGCCTGCACCGCCTGCCCGCGGCGCGGACTAATCTCCCTGGATCGTGGTCAGGGAGTTGGCTGCCGGATCCCAGGTCATCCGGAAGATGCCCGGCTCTGGCCGGTTGAGCAGTTCGCCGGCGATGGTGACTTGCAGGAGCTGCCGGTCGTCGTCGGGGACCAGCGACCACTCCTGCACGACCAGACTGTGCTGCGCGCCGTCCTGGAAGACGTTGATCTCGCAGCCGATCGTGTCGGCGCAGAACATCGCTGGGGCGGTGGAGCAGGAGAGCTTGCGCGAATCGAGGATCAGGGCCGGGTCCTCGGGGCCGAGGAGAAAGGCCCGTGTCACGGCATCCCCGGGGACGGTCAGGGTGCCGCCCTGGGCCGCGCAGGCGGCCTGGTGGTAGTCGAGAAGGCCTGCCAGCGCCTGCGGGCGGTCTTGCGCGACGGCCGGGGTGGCGAGGGCCAGGAGGAGGAGGACGCTGCGGATCATTGCAGTTGCCATTCGCTGCCGGTCCAGAGGAAGCGGACGGTTTCGCCCTGATCGTTCGGGGCGGTGAGGTAGGTGGTGCCGCCTTCGGTCACGGTATCCCAGGAGTGGAGGTTCAGGCCTGCGCGGGTGCCGTCGATCAGGGTGTCGACGCCGCAACCGCGGGTCCCGCAATAGGTGCCGAAGCTGTCCGAACACTGGAAGGCGCCGCTGTCGATCACCCAGTCGGAGGTGCCGTCGCCGTTCAGATCGCGTTGTGTGACGGCTTCGGGGGCGGCGGTGAAGGTGCCCTCGCAGATCGACTTCGCCTCGTCCAGGATGACGGCGACTTCGGGGGGCCAGTCCTGCGCGAGGGCGGGCGTGGCGAGAAGGAGGAGGGCTGGGGCAAAGCGCATGTGCGGGCCTTTCCGGTTGCGGACGGGCCCTTGGTAGGGCGGCGCCGACGGGCCGGAAAGGCAGGAAAACCCTATTCCGCCGCAACCGGCGCGGGCTCGGCCAGCGCCACGAGATCCAGCATGATCCGGTTCAGCTGGAAATCCTTGGGCGTGTAGACCTGCGCCACGCCCATCGCCTTGAGCGTGCGGGCGTCCTCGTCGGGGATGATTCCGCCGACGACGAGGGGCTGGGTCAGCTTGGCCTCGCGCATCAGGTCGAGCGTCTCGCGGATGAGGGGGATGTGGCTGCCCGAGAGGATCGACAGGCCGATGACGTCGGGCTGTTTCTCGGCCGCGGCGGCGACGATTTCCTGCGGGGTCAGGCGGATGCCGTCGTAGGTGATCTCCATCCCGCAGTCGCGGGCGCGGGCGGCGATCTGCTCGGCGCCGTTGGAGTGACCGTCGAGGCCGGGCTTGCCGAGGAGGAGACGGAGCGGGCGGCCGAGTTTCGCCGAGACGGCGGCGACGGCGTCGCGGACGGGTTCCAGCCCCTCGGTCCGGTTCGAGGGGTTGCGCGAGACGCCGGTGGGGGCGCGGTATTCGCCGTAGAGCGCGCGCATCGCGCCGCCCCATTCGCCGGTGGTGACGCCGGCCTTCGCGCAGGCGATGGAGGCGGGCATGATGTTTTCGCCGGTCTGGGCGGCCTGGCGGAGGGCGGCGAGGGCCTGGCTCACGGCCTTGGGGTCGCGGGCGGCGCGCCACTGGGCGAGGCGGGCGCATTGGTCGGCCTCGGCCTTGGGGTCGGCCTGCATGATCGCGCCTTCGCCGGTGGCGAGCGGCGAGGGTTCGGTGGTGGTGAACCTGTTGACGCCGACGACCGTGGTCGCACCGGATTCGATGCGGGCGAGGCGTTCGGCGTTGGATTCGACGAGGCGGCCCTTCATGTAGGCGATGGCGGCGACGGCCCCGCCCATGGCGTCGATGTGGGCGAGTTCCTCAAGCGCGCCGGCCTTCAGTTCGGCGACCTTGCGGTCGATGGCGGGGTTGCCGTCGAAGAGGTCGTCGTATTCCAGAAGGTCGGTCTCGTAGGCCAGGATCTGCTGCATCCTGAGCGACCATTGCTGGTCGAAGGGGCGGGGCAGGCCGAGCGCCTCGTTCCAGGCGGGCAGCTGGACGGCGCGGGCGCGGGCGTTCTTCGAGAGCGTCACGGCCAGCATTTCCAGAAGGATCCGGTAGACGTTGTTTTCCGGCTGCTGTTCGGTGAGGCCGAGGGAGTTGACCTGCACGCCATAGCGGAAGCGGCGGAATTTCGGGTCGGTTATGCCGTAGCGGGATTCGAGGAGTTCGTCCCAAAGCGCGGTGAAGGCGCGCATCTTGCAGAGCTCGGTCACGAAGCGGATGCCGGCATTTACGAAAAACGACATTCTGCCGGCCATTGCGGGGAAATCTGTCGCGGGCACTTTCACTTTCAGATCATCAAGCACCGCGCAGGCGGTGGCGAGCGCGAAGGCCAGTTCCTGCTCTGGCGTGGCCCCTGCCTCTTGCAGGTGGTAGGAGCAGACGTTCATCGGGTTCCACTTCGGCAGGTATTTGCCCGTATAGGCCGCGACATCGGTGATGAGGCGCAGTGAGGGCTCGGGCGGCAGGATGTAGGTGCCGCGCGAGAGATATTCCTTGATGATGTCGTTCTGGACGGTGCCCTGCAGTTTCGAGATGTCGGCGCCTTGTTCCTCGGCCACGGCGATGTAGAGGGCCAACAGCCAGGGCGCGGTGGCGTTGATCGTCATCGAGGTGTTCATCTGTTCCAGGGGAATGTCCTGGAAGAGCGTCCGCATGTCGCCGAGGTGCGCGACGGGAACGCCGACCTTGCCGACCTCGCCGCGCGAGCGGGGATCGTCGCTGTCGTAGCCGGTCTGGGTGGGCAGGTCGAAGGCGACCGAAAGGCCGGTCTGCCCCTTGGCGAGGTTGGTCCGGTACAGCGCGTTCGAGGCCGCCGCGGTGGAATGGCCGGCATAGGTGCGGAAGAGCCAGGGTTTTTCGGCGGTCATCGGGGCCTCACGAGCGGTTTGGGCGATTCTGGCGGGTAATTTTATTGCGCAATGGAAGGCATACGGGAAAGATCATGCTGCTGTCAATCGCTGCGCTGCGGCAAGTCCGGGCGGGGGCCAGCCCCCGCACCCCCGGAGTATTTGGAAAGGGGCAAATGCATTGCGGGATGGGCCGGATGGGCTAGGCTGGCCCAATGTTCGGCACGGTGGCGGTTCCGGTCTGGTTGCTTGTCCTGATCCTCGGCTTTGCGGCGGTCAGCTTTGCTACGCATTTCCTGTTCCCGAGCGTGCGCTGGTTCTTCCGGCGGCGGGCGGAGCGGGCGCTGTCGCAGCTGAACGCGCGGTTGGACCGCAAGATCGACCTGTTCAAGCTGGCGCGACGGTCGGACATGGTGGCGCGTCTGGCCTATGACCAGCGGGTCGTCGAGGCGGCGATGGCGCATGCGGCGGAAACCGGGGTGCCTGGCGAGGTGGCCTTCGAGGAGGCGCGGCGCTATGCCCGCGAGATCGTCCCGGGGTTTTCCGCCACGGTCTATTTCGGGTTCGGGACGCGGGCAGCGAAATGGCTGAGCCGCCTCTTGTTCCGGGTCCGGGTTGGCAAGGTGGACCAGGCTTTGCGCCAGATCGATCCCAGGGCCACGGTCGTCTTTGTCATGAACCACCGCAGTAACATGGATTATGTGTTGGTGACCTGGCTGGTCGCGGACCGCTCGGCGGTGAGTTACGCGGTGGGGGAATGGGCGCGGGTCTGGCCCTTGTCGGCGCTGATCCGGTCGATGGGCGCCTATTTCATCCGGCGCGGCAGCCGCAACGCACTCTATCGCAAGGTGCTGGCGCGCTATGTGCAGATGGCCACCGAAGAGGGCACGACCCAGGCCATGTTCCCGGAAGGCGGGCTGAGCCTGGATGGCCGGGTCGGGCCGGCGAAGCTGGGGTTGCTCAGTTACATCGTCGAGGGCTGGACCCCGGAGGCGCGCGACGTGGTCTTTGTGCCGGTGGGGCTGGCCTATGACCGGGTGCTGGAGGACCGGGTCCTGGTCGAGGCGGCGACGACCGGCACGCGGCGGTTCCGCAATCGCCCGTTCTGGGTGGCATGGCATGGGCTGAAGTTCATGTGGGCGCGGTTCCGGGGGCGGACGGAGGTGTTCGGGACGGCGGCGGCGGGGTTCGGGGCGCCGATCTCGTTGCGCGACCATCTGAGGGCCGGGGGCACGGTCGAAGGCCTGGGCGAGCGCCTGATGGCGGCGATCTCAGCGGTGGTCCCGGTGCTTCCGGTGCCGCTGGTGGCGCGCGCCTTGGGCGAAGGTGCGGAGAGCCGCGCGGCGCTGGACGCTCGGGTCAGGGATCTGGTCGCGCGGCTTGCCGAGGCGGGGGCGGTCCTGAAACTGCCGCCGGCCGGCGCAGCCTCGACCCTGGACGAGGGGCTGGGGCCGCTGATGCGTCGCGGCCTTGTGTCGGCGGACCTGCAGCCCGTTGCGAAGCATCGCTCGCTGCTGGACTTCTACGCGGCCTCGGTGCCCGACATCGGCATTTCTGCGCCGCCGCAGACATAAAATTTCAATATCTGCCCAAGATACTATTGCAAAGTTGCGCGCAAGAATATTATCTGCCGGCAGAGGCGCGGCGATTCTGCGGCGCGGCAACCATCTGGAGGCTGAGGTGGCTTTGGATACGCAAAATGCTCCGGTGATCTACGACGCGCCGAAGAAGGATCTGTACGAGCTGGGCGAGATGCCTCCCCTGGGGCATGTGCCGAAACAGATGTATGCCTGGGCCATCCGCCGGGAACGCCACGGGGCGCCGGAACAGGCCATGGTGCAGGAGGTGGTGGACACCTGGACCATCGACAGCCACGAAGTGCTGGTCATGGTGATGGCGGCGGGCGTCAACTACAACGGCGTCTGGGCGGGCCTGGGCCAGCCGATCAGCCCCTTCGATGGCCACAAGCAGCCCTATCACATCGCCGGGTCCGATGCCGCCGGCATCGTCTGGGCCGTGGGCGACAAGGTGAAGCGCTGGAAGGTCGGCGACGAGGTGGTGATCCACTGCAACCAGGACGACGGCGACGACGAGGAGTGCAACGGCGGCGACCCGATGTTCAGCCCGACCCAGCGGATCTGGGGCTACGAGACGCCGGACGGGTCCTTCGCCCAGTTCACCCGGGTGCAGGCGCAGCAGCTGATGCCGCGTCCGAAACACCTGACCTGGGAGGAATCGGCCTGCTACACGCTGACGCTGGCCACGGCCTACCGGATGCTCTTCGGGCACGAGCCGCATGACCTGAAGCCCGGGCAGAACGTGCTGGTCTGGGGCGCCTCGGGGGGCCTTGGGTCCTATGCGATCCAGCTGATCAACACGGCCGGGGCGAACGCGATCGGCGTCATCAGCGACGAATCGAAGCGCGATTTCGTCATGGGCCTTGGCGCCAAGGGCGTCATCAACCGCAACGAGTTCAAGTGCTGGGGGCAGCTGCCCACGGTCAACTCGCCGGAATACAACGACTGGCTGAAAGAGGCGCGGCGCTTCGGCAAGGCGATCTGGGACATCACCGGCAAGGGCGTGAACGTGGACATGGTGTTCGAGCATCCGGGCGAGGCGACCTTTCCGGTCTCCTCCCTCGTCTGCAAGAAGGGCGGCATGGTGGTGATCTGCGCCGGGACCACCGGGTTCAACTGCACCTTCGACGTGCGCTACATGTGGATGCACCAGAAGCGCCTGCAAGGGAGCCACTTCGCGCATCTGAAGCAGGCGGCCTCGGCCAACAAGCTGATGATCGAGCGCCGGCTGGACCCCTGCATGTCCGAGGTTTTCCCCTGGGCCGACATCCCCAAGGCGCACACGCTGATGTGGAAGAACCAGCACAAGCCCGGCAACATGGCGGTGCTGGTGCAGGCGCCGCGCACGGGTCTGCGCACGTTGGAGGACACGCTTGAGGCGAGCAAACAGCTTTAAGCGCAACCTTTGACAACGAATTCACCCATCGCCCGGATTTCTGTGTTTAACTGAGTCGCCATGGGGTCCGGCCCTTCCGGGTCGGCCCCCTGGCGGCACAGGTTTCGGGCCGAGGGAATTCATGCGCCACGACTGGGTCTTCGACGTGTTGTCGGATCTTCTAACCTACGCGACCCAGAACGGCCTGCCCGGTTTGGCGGAGAAGGTCTCGCAGACGATCGACATGGCGCGCCTCGAGATCGGCGCGTCGCAAGCCGGGACGGAGGAGCCGCCGCAAGCGCCTCCGGCGAAGGGCCGGCGGATGCACTGACCCTACCGCTTGGGGCGGGAAGGGGCTATGGTCACAGGATGCAGGCCGCCGCGCTGATCTTTTCCGACGACCAGGCCGAGGCCTACGACAGGCTTGCCGCCGCCTTCCTTGGCGCGGGTATCGATCTTGCCGAGGGCGACCTGACCCCGGTTGCCGAAGGGCGGAGCAGCGTCCTGGCTGTGGTGGGCAAGGCCGGGTCAGGCAAGACGATGCTGCTGGCCGAGCTTTATCGCGGTCTGAAGGCGGCGGGCGTCGAGGTGGTCTCGGGCGATTACGAGGGGCGCAAGCGCAAGGACCGGCGGACGCTGGCGATCCTGGCGCCGACGAACAAGGCCGCAAGCGTGCTGCGGCTGCGCGGGGTGCCGGCGACGACGATCCATCGCATCCTCTACACCCCGGTCTATGACCCGGAATACGAGAAGATCGCCGAATGGCTGACCGGGACGGGCACGCGGCCCAAGGTCGAGGGGCTGACGGATCTGGCGCTGGACCGGGCGCATGCCTTCTACCAACAGGTGGCCTCGATCCCCGGGGCGCTGGCGGCGGCAGGGCTTAAGGGGTCGGACTTCATCAAGGGCTGGAAGCGGCGCGAGGAACCCCTGGACGTGGGCTTCGTGGACGAAAGCTCGATGCTGGACGAACGCCAGTTCGACGACCTGCGCGAGATCTTTCCGACGCTGGTCCTGTTCGGAGACCCGGCGCAGCTGGCCCCGGTCGGCCAGTCGGGCGAGATGGTGTTCGACCGGCTGTCCGAGGGGCGCAAGCTGGTGCTGCACCGCATCCACCGCCAGGCGGAGGACAACCCGATCCTCGACCTCGCCCATGCGCTGGGCGACGAGCGGCTGGGGTTCGAGGATTTCGAGGCGCTGGTGCAGGAGGCCGCGCGGAAGGACGACAGGGTGGTCTGGGCCGAACGGGTCGAGGCGGGGCTGATGGCGCGGTCTCCGGTCCTTGTCTGGCGCAACACGACGCGGGTGCGGCTGATCCAGGCCTTCCGGTCGGCCTATGGCGCGCCCGAGGACCAGCTTCTGCCGGGAGAGCCGCTGATCTGCGACGGCATCGAACTGCCGCTGAAGCACCGCAAGAAGCGCATCGATCTCGAGGCGCGGGGGCTGATCAAGGGCGCGCAGGTGATCTATCTGGGCGAAGGCAATCGGCCGGGCTTTGCCCGTCTGCATGTGGTGGGGGCGGAGGAGCCGCAGCTTTCGGCCGCCTCGATCATCAAGATCGAGAAGCCGGACGCGGAAGAGCCCTTCATCCCGCATGCCGCCCAGATGGGCGCGGCCTTCCTGCACGGCGCGGCGGTTACGATCCACAAGGCGCAGGGCTCGCAATGGGAGGAGGTGCAGGTCTTTGCGCCGGACCTCTATGCCGCCGCGCAGTCGGGACGGTCCGAGGCCGGGGTGCCCCTGTGGAAGCGGCTGGCCTATGTGGCGATCAC
>NZ_JBKBLV010000059.1:0-14004 GCF_046295235.1 Tabrizicola flagellatus | reverse complement strand
GCCGGGCGTTCGCCGCCTCCATCTCGCGGCTGAGCCGTCCGAAGCCACGCGATCCGGCTTCGCCCACGCCTTCCAGTTCGGCGCGCACCTGCCGTCCGCCCACGGCCGCAAGGCGGACGCTGACGCGTTTCTCAGCCATTGGTCAGAGTCCTTGCTTTCGCCGCATCGGCGTCTTACGTTTCCGCCATCGATCTAGTGAGAGTATGACCATGGCCGAGACCGCGACCCTGTCCTCGAAGTTCCAGATCTCGATTCCCAAGGCGATCCGGGCCGCCCAGCACTGGGAGGCCGGGCTGACCTTTGCCTTCATCCCGAAAGGTACGGGCGTCCTGCTTGTGCCAGTGCCCAAGCGGGAGGCGCTGAAGGGGCTCGCGCGCGGCGCGTCCGCCGCCGATTATCGCGACCGGACGGATCGGTTCTGATGATCCTCGTCGACACGTCGGCGTGGATCGAATGGCTGATCGGCTCGCCGACCGGCGAGAAGCTGGCCGAGCAGCTGCCCGAACAGGCCGAATGGCTCGTGCCGACCATGGTCCAGCTGGAGCTGGCGAAATGGCTGACCCGCGAGGTCGGCGAGGACAAGGCGGATCAGGTGATCGCCTTCACGCAGGTCTGCCACGTCGTCCCGCTCGACACCGAGATCGCGCTGGCGGCGGCGGAGGCGTGCCGGGAGCACAAGCTCGCGACTGCCGACGCGATCATCTTCGCAACCGCCCGCGCACAGGGCGCGACGCTCCTGACCTGCGACGCGCATTTCGAGGGGCTGCCCGGCGTCTCGCTGATCGAGAAGATCAAGACCTGACACCGGAGCCACCATTCGCGGCCAGTTCCTCGTTCAGCTTCCGCACCATCACCGCTTCGATGACGGGCAGCAGTTCGGCCATGGCGAGCGGCGGCACGCCGAGCGCGTTACCGAGCGCAAGTGCTGCCGACATGTCCCAGCCGATCACAGCGCCGGGCAGCACGCGCAGCTGGCCACCGAGACGGCCGACCAGGTCCCAGACCTGCCAACCCTCCGGCGTTTCCGGACGGTTCAGCCGCGCCGGGCAGTCCGGGCAGGCTTGCGCACAGGCTTCGCAGTACCGCTCGCCCCCGCCGAAGGACCATTCGGCGAGAGCGCGGAGGCGTTTTTTTCCTGTTCCAGCAGCAGGCCCTTCGAGACGTAGGTCAGCTGGAAGGCCTCGAAGATCGGCCAGACGTCGAGCAACGCATCGATGGCCTCGGGGCTGGGATCGATGGAGTTGCCTTCGGCGTCGCCGATGCCAACCCATGCGAGGACTGCGCGGCGCGCCAGCGCCTTGGCGAAGGCGACGGCGCGCTCCTCGTCAGAGGCCTCCTCGGGCACCGCCTCGACACCCGGGTCGCTGCGCGTCGTCACCATCAGCGCGGTGGTCAGCGGGCGGAGCTGCACCCGGACGCCGGGGGCGAGATCGTGCCAGCGCGGCGCGTTGGTCAGATCGAGCGTCAGCATCAATACGTCTCCACATCGTTCACGAGGGTGGCGGTGCACATCCGGCCGACGATGCTGTCGCGGGCGGCCTGCCAGTCGAAGGTCGCCTGCACGCCCTGCGGCCCGGAAATCTCGATGCGCGGGCGCGGCAGGTAGACGGCGTGCACGGTTAGGCGCAAGCTCTCGCCCGAGGGCAGGACGTAGGCGAATTCCATCTCGCAGGCCTCGCCATTGATCGCCTGCGTCATCAGCGTCTGGTCGGCGAACCGCACCTCGATCCGGCCGGTGAGCGCCGCGATGGACGGGTCCGCCCCGTCGATGCGGCCGTCCGAGCGGATGGTCTCGATCCGGTCGAGGTTGTTGGCATAGGTGATCTCGGCCGAGACCACGTTGCCGAGGGCCGAGCCGTTGCGCGTAATCGCCCCGTTGAAGTGCCCGAAGCGCTTCAGCTCCAGCGCGGCGGGGGGTGAGGCGGGTGCGCCGAACGCGCTGGTGGTCGTGCCCACCGTCTCGCCCTGCGCCACCAGCCGCGCCGTCGCGGTCAGAAGCCCCGAGCGCTGCATCTGCCAGGTGATCTGGTCGAGCACGCAGCCGGAATACATGGCAAAGCGCGGGACCTCCGGCATGCCGGTCTCGATCGACGTCGAGGGCAGCGTCCAGGACCCCGACTGGAACTCGTGCGTCCAGGGACCGGTGCCGGTCGTCGTCGGCGCCCCGAAGGCCGCCTTCAGCCAGAAGCCGAAGGCCTCGGCGTCCAGGGGCACCACGACATCGCCATCGGCTGTTACCGCGTCCTTGATCGGCGCCAGCGGATCGCGGCCGTAGCCCAAGAGCTCCGAGTTCAGCAGCGGCTGCTCCGCGCCGAGCGAGGTGCTGGCGAAGGGCATGCGGGTGAAGCCGCTGGCGGGCGGCGTTCCATAGGTCGTCTCGAACGCAAGCGCCATCTGCGCCCGCGCCCCCTGGGCTCGTGCCATGGTGTTCTCCTCGGGTTGTCGGGATCAGCCGAGCGGATCGGCCGTGGAATAGTGAAGCACCACCGGGATCACGGCGGCCTTCAGGCTCGCCGCACCTTCGACCGGCAGATCGACGGGACGCGGCGCTTCCGCCTCGAGCCAGTCGCAAAGGCCTCCCAGCGTGCGGTCGGCGGCGAGCGCCGTGCCGATGCTTGCGGTCAGTGTATCGAAGGCCGCGTCACGCGCCGCGCCTTGAACCACCGCCTCGATCTCGGCGCGGTGCTGATAGTGGTAGCGCAGGGGCGAGAGCGTCACCTCGGGCTCCCCCGGCTCGCCGTCGCGCAGGATCAGCAGCCCTTCGGCCGGCACGCGCTCGGGCAGCACCTCACCGCGCAGGGCGGTGGCGGGCAGCGCCATGAGCCGCGCATGCAGCGCGGTGAGGATGGTTTCGCGAGGGGTGGGCATGGCGGCCTGTTCAGTTCAACGGTTGGAAAGAGGCTAGCAAGGAAGGTCGTTCCCGCGTCCGCGCGCCCAGCGAAAGGTCACGCATGGTCGATGGGGTCAGGAAAACTCGATGCAAAACACCGGATACCCTCGGCCCTCGTGTAAAGCATTGACCTTTCAACACCTTCCAGAATGTCCGTGTGCGGCTCGAAGTCAGGCAGCTGGCGCATGAACGGCGCCGTGCCACAGCCCGCTACGGCGCATTCCGGCCGCGATTTCGGGCAACGGTTGAAGTGGCAGAGCCGACCGAGATAGGCGTCGGTTCCGGGCTCGAACAGAAACACGTCGACCTGATGATCCGCGACGCCGAACTCCCGCTGCTGCTCGTGCTCCTTTCTCAGTGCGGTCGCCATGGCGCGCCGCAGTTCACCGAGGCCGGTCGGACCGTCGACCCACAGAGCAAGGTCGAGGTCCTTGCATTCATGCCAGAGCGGAATGCCGCGACGCCGATATGGCGCAAAACGTGGCACCTCCTTCCACAGGGGTTTGGCAACCGATCCGATGACCCCGATCGCCACGACCTGCGGGAAATTGCACCAAGCCGCCGCGATCACATCAGCGGCATGCCTGAAGTGCTGTTGCGTTCGCAGCAGAAAGGCGTTGTCCTCGTTTACGCGAATTGTTGATGGCATGGCGCCGCCGCTCCCGGACCTCGCAGGTATTCTGCCCTGATCAGGGGGCTCGAACCAGCACTTCCAGGATTGAAGCCTGATCGTCGCGGCCGCCACAAACACTCCAATGCGAGGCAAGGGGCTTTACCCAAGCCGTCCCTCCACCCAGTTCGCCACGATCAGCCCCGGCACGCTGTCCAGCGCCCGGTTCGCATCCCGCGCGAGGTCCAGCCGCTTCGGCAGCTTGACCTGCGGCACCAACAGGAAGATCGGCGCGGTGACCTTGCCGCGCCCGGTCTTCGGGCGGGACACAACGGCCTGCCCCTTCGTGTTCAGCCGTCCTTCCGCCACCAGCAAGCTCGGGCCGGTGCGGCGATAGACGAAGCGCAGGCGCAGCCCGCGTCGCCGTTCCCATTCGCCGGGGGTGATCCGGCCGCCGCGCAGGGATTTGCCCGCCGCGGGCAGCGGGATCGCCAGCCAGAACCCGTCTTTGGAGCGGATCAGCGGCCCGGTGTCATGCGCACCGACGATGACCGGGGCCTTCGACCAGACCAATGCTGCGGCGTCCAGGCTCTCGCCCGACCTCGGGAAGTTCTGGCTCCGGATCGAATTGGCGAGCCGTGGGCCGAGCCCCGCGCCGGTGATCTGCAACCGCCACGCCGACTTCAGCCCGGTCCCGGCCTCGCGCATGGCGGCCGTCACGGCGCGTTCACCGGCCGCGACCTCGGCCGCCATCATCGCCACTATGTCAGGATCGATGTCGAGCTTGAGTTTCACGCGGGCCTCAGATCGACGGTCCAGACCAGCCGCTCGCGGTCGCGGACGGGCTCGCCATGAATGAGGAAGGCGTCGCCGTCGATCTCGATGCGGTCGCCGGGGCGCGGGTTCGCAACCTCGGCGACGCGCAGATCGATCCGGGTGGTTTCCGACCAGAGCCGCGCGTCGCCGAAGTCGGTGACGGCGTCTGCGCGCCGGGCGACGACGCGCACCAGAACGGGCGCGCCGCCGTCGGCGATGTAGACCGCGTCCCGGCCGATGTTCGGATCTGCAAAGAGTGCGCCCACGGCGGCGGCGAAGGCGCTCATCAGAACGTCGCGTTCAGGCGCACCCGGCCGATGGTGTCGCCCGCGCCGCTCGCCACGGCCTCGACCGCCACGCCGATGAGGGTGTTGTCGGTGGCGACCGTGGTGCAGCGCTTGTTGGTGTCGTCCCAATAGACCTTGGCGCCGACGGTCCAGGCCTGCGAGCCGACCTTGGTGATGTCGAAGACGCCGACGAGCGCTGCCTCGACGGGCTCGCCGAGGGCGGCGTCCCCGGCGGCGATGCCGAAGATGGAGCCGACGAGCAGGCCATCGCCGGAAGCGACGGCATAGGGCGCGGTCAGGGTGATGGTGTTGCCGGGCTGGACGTAGGTTTTCATGGGGAGGATCCTTGTGGAAAGACGAAGGGCGGCCCGATTGGACCGCCCGCGTGTAGGGGTTCAGCATGTCGGGGTGCGGATTACGCGCCCGGGTTCTTGTAGAGGCCGCGCCAGTCGATGGCCTTGGCGCCGAAGTCGAGGCGGCACTTGATCTCGACACCGTCGACGTCGAAGCCGTTGCGCGTCTCGATGTAGGCGCCCTGCTGGCCCTCGAGATAGGCGTACTCGATGGTGTCGATCTGGTTCGGGCTGGCCGCCAGATACCAGGCCGTCTCGCTGGCGGCGTCGAGGCGCGGCTCGCTGATCGGCGCGAGCGTGCGGATCGACTGCGGCACCACGCTGGACGTCGCGGCGGGCACGAGGTTCTGCGCGACCAGCTGCTCGGCCTTCAGTTCCAGCGAGGCGGGCACGATCAGGAAGGCGGGGCGGACGTTCAGCACCGTCTTCTTGTCGAGACCCGTCTGCTTGGCCATCGCCGCACGCGCCGCGCCCACCGCATCCACCGCCAGTGCAGCGCCGGTGCCCGCGAGGTTCTTGTGCGTGGTGTGGAACAGGGCGTTGCCGTCGGCCATCGCCGGGTTTGCGGTGATGATGCCCCAGACCACGTCGCTCTCCAGCTGCGCGATGGAGTTGCCGTACATGGCAGGGATCCGGGTGAAGGCGTCGAGATCGTCGTTGATCAGCGTCTGGCGGGTGATCGCGACCACCCGGCCATAGGTCTTGACCTTGTAGCTCTCCTTGCTCTCGCCGAGCGTCCCGCGCTTGAACTCGCCGCTCTCGCCGACCTCAAGAAGCTGCGGGGCTTCGCCGAGCTGCACCCGGTGCATGGCCTTGAAGTCGGTGGCAAGCACCTGGCGGCAGAACAGCATGAAGGTGCGGGGATAGGCCTCGTAGGCTTGCCGCAGGGTCTTGTTGGTCACCGCCGAGAGGATCTCGGGGAAGTCGGAGGTCGAATGCAGGGCCCGCGTCGCCACCTCGTCGCGCGACAGCCCCCGCGTGTTGACCCCGGCGTTGCCGAGGCTTTCGCGGGCGAGCTCCAGCAGCGTCATGCCGCGATACTGCCGGGCGGCGTCCTCCAGCTGGAAGAGCGTCGGGCTGTAACGGTGCAGGAGCGCGTTCGCCACCGCGTCGCGGCGGGTGATGCGCTCGTCCCTGCCGCCGAGCGGGACGGAGACGTGCGGGAAGGTCCGGGTCTCGTCCGACTTCGCCGCGACCTGGTCGAGGATCAGGCGGCGGGACTCGTCGACGCTGACGCCGCGCTTTACCAGGTCCTCGGCGAAGCCGCGTTCCAGGTTCAGCCGCCCGGCCAGATCGTAGATGGTGGAGACGCGATCGCGCTCGGCTTCGCGGGCGCGGGTGGCGACCGCCTCGGTGTCGGGCGCGGGCGTTGGCTGCGTCTTCGGCTGGCTGCGCATCTCACTTGCGTGGACCTTTGGGTCGCTGGCCGCGACCTTCGGGTCCGGCGCAGCCGCTCTCGGCTCGGTCATGGTAGTGTCCTCGGTTTCGACCGGCTCGGTCGGCTGGGTGGTGGCGGGAATTGCGGCGTCGCTCGCCGGGGTCTGGGTCTTGTCCGTCATCGGGATCGGTCCTTTCGTGCTTGAAGGGGCGTCCCGGCGGTGAAGGACGCAGTCGTGAAGGGGATGCTGGGCGCGAAAGCCCGCGGCGGGGTCGGCGCCGACCGCGACGGCGGAGACCTCGAAGGGTGTCCAGTCCACTGCCCGCCAGAGTTCGCGGGCGGCCTCGGGCTTCGAGACCTCAAAGCGATGGACCTGGTAGCCGATGGAGACCGCCCGGATGTGCCCGGCCTGGATGTCGCGCCAGATCGGCTCGACGTCGGCGCGCTCGCTGATCCGCACCTGCGCGATGCCGCGGCCGTTCTCGATCCGGGCAGAGCCCGGCACGACCGAGCCGATGACCGCGTCGAGCGTGTCGAGCTCGTGCACCTTCAGGAAGGGCGCGCCCGCGTTGAGCCGGTCGAGCCGGACATGGGCGGGATCGAGGCTCAGTTCCTCGTCATAGGGCTCGCCGAAGAAGGTGGCGCGGCGCACGCGGGCCCCGGCCGACCAGACCACCTCCACGGTGCGGCTGTCGGCATCGGCGGTGTTCGGCGCAAGCTCCGCCGACCGGCGCATGGCCGGCAGTTCGATCATCGTGTCCATGAAAGTCAGTCCTGTTGGTCGGCCTGCGCCGGATCGGTTTCCGCGTCGGCGGAGGGGTCGTCGGTGTCCGGTTCGGCGGCGGCGGGATCGGTGGCCAGATCGCTGGTCTGCGCGCTGCCAGTTTTCGTGACGCGCCGCGGGTCGCTGTCGAGCACCAGCCCCAGCGCGTCGAGCTTGGCGTTGGTCGCGGCGATCTCGGCCAGCACCGCGTCGGGGTTGCGTCCCTGCCGCGCGATCACCTCGGCCAGCGTCATGGTGCCGGAGCGGATCGACAGCAGGTTCGCCATGGCGTCCTTCTGCGGATCGACCGCCTCGAACTTCGGCGGCGACCATTCGACCGGTACAATGGGCGACGGGATCTGCCCCGCCGCCCACGCCGCTTCCGTGAACCAGCGCCAGACCGGCGCGCAGAACATCGGGATGAACAGCTGCCACTGCACCGCGTCGATCTGGCGGCGGAACTCGACCAGCCCTGCCCGGATCGAGGAATAGTTCACCTGGGACAGATCCCCGGTCAGCAACTCGTAGGGCACCCGGAAGCCCGCCGAGATCGTGTGCAGGCTGGCCCGCTTGTACTCGCCATAGCCGCCAGTGGCGGAGGGCTGGTTGAAGCGGATGTCCTTGCCGCCACGGGCATAGGCGATCAGGCCCGGCTCGAACTGCTCGACCCGGTTGCCGTCGGCATCGACCACCGAGGGCGCGATGCCCTGCTGCGCCTCGTCGTCGCCGAAGACGATGGCGGTGACGCAGGCCTCGGTCTTCTTGCGGACCAGTTCGGCCACCTCGTAATCGTCGAGATCACGCAACGACCGGATCACCGGCGCGCCCCAGGGAACGCCGCGCGCCTGCGTGCGCTGCTTCTCGTAGACATGGACGATCTCGCTCGCCGGGACCGGGCGACTCTGCAACCCGTTCTGCAACGCCCCATAGGCGTCGCCCGGGTGTTCGGCATGGAGCCAGTAGGCCCGGCGCTTGCCGACCGGGTCGAACTCGATCCCCTGGACCAGCCGCCCTGCGCCGAGGGCGCCGGATTTCGTGGCGTCGAGGAAGTCGGCCTCGAGCACCTGCAACTGCAGTGGCACCGGAAGGCCGTCGCTCGCTCGCCGCGGGCGGCGGCGCACCAGCACCTCGCCAGCTTCGACCATCTCTCGGCAGATCAGCGTCTGCAGCCCGTAGAAGTCGAGCTGGCCGTCGGCATCGCAGTCCGCCGTCCAGCGCTCGAAGAGCGCGTCGACCTTGCGGTCCAGCGTGTCGTCCCCACTGGCGGCGCGCGGCATGATCCCCGCGCCGATGATGTTGTTGACGAGCACGGCCGCGGCCTTGGCCGCATGCGGGTTGTTGCGCACCAGATCCCGCATCCGGTCGCGCAACAGCGCCCCGGCCACGCCGATCTCGGTGTCGGCAGAGGATCCCGGCGCGCGCCAGCCCTCGGTCCGCCGCCCGCGCGCTGCGCCATCATAGCCGCGCGTCAGGGTTTCGAAGGCCTGACGGGCCATGACGCGGCGCGCGGCCATGCGCGGCGCCACCGTGGCGATGGCGTGATCGAACCAGGTCGCCGACATCAGCGGTCCCCGCGGCTGAAGCCCGCGAGCCCGGCCACCGGCAGCGGACGATTGGTCCCCGCGATGGCGCGCTCGATGGTCCGGATGCGCGCGAGCAGATCCTCGGCCGAGCCGTAATCCACCGACTTGCCGTCATAGCTCACCCGGGTCGTGCCGCTGGCATAGGCCCGGCGCAGCGCCGAGAGCTCGGTTTCCGTCCAGTCGGTCATCAGAACCATCCTCCGCGCCGTCCGAGCCAGTCGGAGCGGCGCTTGCCCTGCGGGGCCTGTCCCGGCCGGTTGATCTGCCCGGCGGGATCGGTGTCGGTGGGGGCCGCCCCGAGCTGATCCTCGAGGTCGCGCCATTTCTCGTCAGGCCAGCGGTCCGCGCCCGCGATCCAGGCAGCGGCACGGGCATAGACCCGGCAATCCAGCGCCTCGTTGCGCTCGCGCAGCTTCTGCCATTCCAGACGGGCGAAGCCGCGTTTCGTGCGCACAGTTACCAGCTGCTCGGCCACGAACTGCTTCAACCATTCGTTCTCGACCCAGTGCGGCAGATGCACCGAGCCGGGCGGGAACGCGGCACCCTCGGCGTTCGGCCGGCTTACGCCGCGCCACTGGCGCGACGGTCCGGCCTCACCCTCCTCGGTCGGGCGCGCCAACCGCAGGAAGCGGTAGGTCTCGGCCTTGAAGGTCGAGACCGCCACGGTCCAGAGCCGCGCCCCGCGCCGCAGGCGTTTGCCGCCCTCCGTCGCGTCGACGAAGGTCGGCCCCGACACCGGGCTCGAGCGGTTGAACCCCTCGACGCCCTTTACCGGCGACACCTGCCCAAACCCCTGCGCCCGCGACCAGGAATAGACCGCCGGAGCCTCGTAGCCGGTGTCGATGGCGAGCCGCGCGATGCGCAGATGCGCGCCGCGTTCATGCGGCCAGCTTTTGTCCAGCAGCGCAGTCAGCTCCGACCATGCGTCATGCCGGTCCGGCCCACCCTCGATCACGACGTGATCGACGAGCCACGACTCAAGTCCACGACCCCAGGCCCAGACATCGACCTCGATGCGGTCCTTCTGCACGTCGGCCCCGGCGGTCAGGAACAGCCCGCCCGCGGGCACCGTGCCGGATGTCCAGCGCTCGCGGCGGTCGTAAAGCCGCTGCCAGTCTGGAGCCTCGCCGGTCTCGACCCATGTCTCGCCGAGGATGGTGTTGCGGAAGGCCTTGATCGCCTCGTCCGAGCCCTGCGCCGCGTCCCATGCCCGCACGATCCGCTCCCAGCTCAGCCAGCCGATCGGCGAGTAGAGTGCCGAGAGGTGATACCCGACCGTGGCCGGATCGGCGGCCCTGGCGGTCGCCCGCCATTCGCCACCCTCCAGCATCGCCGTCTTGTGGTGTTCCGCGATTGCCGCGTCGCAGCCCTCGCAGTGATACTCCGCCGTCTCCGGGCGGCCCTTCTGCCAGCGCAGCCGGTCAAACTTCAGCCATTGTGCGTGGCCGCAATGCGGGCACGGCACGAAGAACCGGCGCTGATCGCTCGCCTCGTATTCCCGCTCGATGCGGGAGAGCCCGCGGATCGTCGGCGTCGACACCAGGAAGACCTTGCGCCGATGCGCGAAGGTAAGCGACCGCGCTTCGGCCAACGTGACCGGATCGCCTTCCTCGTCGGCAGAGGCCGGATAGGCGTCGACCTCGTCGAGGAAGATGTATCGCGCCGGGGTGGAGCGCAGCCCGACCGCCGAGTTGGCCCCGGTCATGATCAGGATGCCGCCCGCGAATTCCTTCGACAGCATGGTGTTGCCCGCATCGCGGGACCGGGCCGGCTTGACCCGCTCCCTCAGTTCGGGGCTCTCGTCGATCAGCGGGTCGATCCGCTGGCGCGAGTTGCGTTTCGCCAGCTCTACCGTCGGCTGGACCGCCAGCATCGGCCCCGGCGCCTGGTGGATGGCAAACCCGATCCAGTTGTTGCCCGCCTCGGTTGCCCCGACCTGCGCGGCCTTCATGAACACGACCCGCTGCGTGGGATCGCCGGGCGACAGCCGGTCCATGATCTCGCGCATGTAGGGCGTGCGCACCGTGCGATACCGCCCCGGCTCGGCCGAGGCACGCCCCGAGAGCATCCGGTGCCGGTCCGCCCATTCCGAGACGGTCAGGTCCGGGTCGGGCCGCAGCCCGTTGCCCCAGGCGCGCAGGAGCGAGGCCATGTCCGCCATCGGTTCGAGGACTGGCCGAGCGCCCGCGCCGTCGAAGTCCGTGAGGCCATCTTCCGGCCCTGCGCTTGCGCTCCGGGCATTCGTCCCTCGCAAGGGTCCACTGGACCCTTGCGTTTCGCTGTCGCGAAACCGGTCCTCATCACCGGAAGTCGGGCCGGACCTCGGCGAGTTCGTCGAGGTGGGCGCGTACATGCTTTTCCAGGACCTTCTGCATCGCGGCTGGCTCCATGGTGATCTGCTGGCCCGTCGCGTCGCCGGATGAGCCCGAGAGCTCGGCCGCCATCAGCGCCGCCGCACGCGCGGGCCAGTTCACCCATGCGTCCCGTTCCTCCCGCGCCAGGCGGAACACCAGCGCCAGCGCGCGGGCCCGCTCGATCAGCTCCCCCTTCAGCTTCTGGAGCCGGATGCGCCGTTCCTGCGCCTTCAGCACCTCGTTCGCGGTCTTCGCCTGCAGAAAGGTCGTGCCGCCGCCGACGGCAGGAACCGCCAGACCCTGTTCGCGGAGCGTGTCGCCGACTGCGGCCACTGCCGCCTCGGGGACGGGCTTCAGCTTCGGCGTGGGCGGTTTCCTCGTCTTCGACGGGTCCGTCGTCTCGGCGCGGCGCGCGTCGCTGGCCGCCGCGTTGATGCTGCCGTCGGGATAGAGAACCAGCCGCTCGGCCGTCTTCGCCTTCTGGATCGCGCCCCGCGACAGCCCGACATGGGCGGCGTACTGGCGCTCGCTCATGCCCTGCATCGACGGCTCCGATTATCATTCAAAATCATGTGCTTATTGAGTTGATAAGCACGGCGGACAGAGGGAACGTGATCCCACGAAGACGATGCAACTCACCACGGAGCCACCACGATGACCACGCGCGTGAACCCGATCAACACCCCGCGCCACGAACTCCGCGCCGATAAGGCGCGCCGCAATCGAGAGGCGGCGCTAGCCGCCTTCGTCGGCAAGAAGGCCGAGATCGACGCGATGCTCGCCCGGCTGCAGGCGCTCAGCGACGACCATTTCGGCTGCCACCCCGACGAGGTGGGCTGGGCCATGGTCGGCACCCTCGGATACTACGCCGAACTTCTGAAGCGCATCACCGACAGCGCCTTCGGCGAGGGCGAACACGCCCGCTGATCTCCGGCATCGCCGGAACTCCCGCCGCGCCCCGGGCGCGGCTCGGGGTCGTAGGAGGCGCCGCATGACGCGGGCCCGAACACGGAGACGACCCCATGAACAGGCTTTCCGATACCCAGGCCATCATCCTCGCCGCCGCCGCGCAACGCGACGACCGCAACCTCCTGCCGCTGCCCGGCTCGCTCCGCGGCGGGGCCGCGGTCAAGGTGGTCGGCGCGCTCCTCGCGCGCGGGCTCACCGCGGAGATCGTCACCGACAGCCGGACGAAGGCCGACGCCGCCCTCAACCGCTTCTGGCGCAACGATGCGGACGGCCGCGCCATCCTGCTGCGCATCACCGACGCAGGCCTCGCCGCCATCGGCATCGAGACCGAGGACGCGAACACCGCGCCTGTGGGCGCGAGGGACGCGCCGACCGAGGAGCCCGCGCCGGACATCCGCACCAAACCGAAGGCTGCGCCCATGGCGCGCACGCTGCGCGAGGGCACCAAGCAGGCCACCCTGATCGCCATGCTGCGCGCGCCTGAGGGCGCGACCATCGAGGAGATCATGGCCGCGACGGGCTGGCAGTCGCACACGGTGAGAGGCGCGATGGCCGGGGCGCTGAAGAAGAAACTCGGGCTCGAGGTGACGTCGGAAAAGGTCGAAGGACGCGGGCGCGTGTACAAACTCCCTGCCGCCTGACGCACCGGACCCCGACAAGTTGATGGCCGCCGTCCCGCCGGGGCGGCGGTCGATCATTTGGCGCTCCGCATCCGGATCGCCTCGAACAGCCGCCGCAAGGCGAAGGAACGAGCTATCGACACGATGGTGAAGACAAGCCCTAGCTTCAGGTTTTGCGCTAGCGTCGTATGCAGCCCGAAGACCGGGAAGATCAGGATCTGCGTCACGACCGCGACGCCGTAGCCGACGATCACGTTGGCGACGGACTCGACCAGCGACATGAAGCGGGACTGCTTCATGCGGCCTCATCCATCGGCCAGCAGTTCAGCCGCGAGAGTTCGCAGCGCATGCGCCGCAACCAGGGGGACCACGCCGTTGCCACAGAGGCGAAGCCGGTCCACCCGGTGGGCCAGCCCATCAGCGCCTCGACGAACAGCGGGTTCAAGGTCCGGCGCGGCTCGGAGGTATCGCTCCCAGCCGTCGGCGTCACCAGGACCTGGCGGCCAAGCAGGCCGTTCACCGGCGTGTTCGCGAGGCTCGTCGCCCCGTCCTTGTGATCGCGCGCCGTCGGCGTCATCCACATCCCGGCCGCGTGGGTCAGGTCCGCTGTCCGCCTGTTGCCCGCGCTCGGCTTGCATCCGTCGTTCGCCATCGGCGTCGGCCAGTCCCGCGCCATCCGGTCCAGACCCTTCTCGTTGCGCCTGTCGCCACCCCGGCTGCGGAAGCTGTCGATCTGCGGCGTGGGCCACAGCGCGGCGGTCGTCGCGAGGTTCATTCCATGCTGGCCCGCTGCCTGCGATGGCGTCGGTTTGGTCTGCCGGTTCTCGTTGGCGCTGGCCCTCGGCGTCGGCCAGAGCCTCAGCAGTTCCGTCCGGTTCCCGCCACTCGACCGGGTTCCAGAGCAGGCGCGCGGGGTCGGCCTGTTCGTCTCCCTCGCGGATGGCGAGGATGAACAGCCGCTCGCGCTTGTGGGGCGCGCCGACTTCCGCCGCCGTGAAGAGGCCTGCCGCAAGGCGGTAGCCCATGCCGACCAGTCCGCTGGCGACTTCGGGGAAGCCGAGGCGGAGATGATGGGCGACATTCTCGAGGAAGACGAAGGGCGGTTCGACCTCTCCAATGATCCGGGCGACATGCGGCCAGAGGTGGCGCAGGTCGTCCGCGCCCCGGCGCTTGCCCGCGACCGAGAACGGCTGGCACGGATAGCCCGCAGTGACGATGTCCACTGCGCCGCGCCAAGGGCGGCCGTCGAAGGTTCCAACATCGTCCCAGACAACAGCCTGATCCAGGGACGCGTCTTCCATCCGCGCCACGAGAGTGGCTGCGGCGAAGGTTTCCCGTTCGACATGGCCCACAGCACGATATCCGGGGATGGCGATGGCGA
>NZ_JBKBLV010000058.1:0-14151 GCF_046295235.1 Tabrizicola flagellatus | reverse complement strand
CCCGGTCCGCCCGCCAGCCACAGGCGCCGCCGATGACCGCACCGAACCCCATCCGAGCCTATGCCGCCGTCACCGCGGCCTACTGGGCCTTCATGCTGTCGGATGGCGCGCTCAGGATGCTGGTCCTGCTCCACTTTAACAGCCTCGGCTTCACGCCGATACAGTTGGCCTGGCTGTTCCTCCTCTACGAAGTCGCCGGCATCGTCACCAACCTTGCAGCCGGCTGGCTCGCCGCGCGCTTCGGCCTGGCAGCGACGCTTTACGGCGGGCTCGCCTTGCAGATCGGCGCCCTCGTGGCGCTCGCGCAGCTGGACCCCGCCTGGTCGATCCCGGCCTCGGTCGCCTTCGTGATGGCGGTGCAGGGCGTGTCGGGCGTGGCCAAGGACCTGGCCAAGATGTCGTCGAAATCGGCCGTGAAACTCCTCGCGCCGAAGGAGGACGGCGGGCTGTTCCGCTGGGTTGCCCTGCTCACCGGGTCGAAGAACGCGGTGAAGGGCCTGGGGTTCTTCCTGGGCGCGGCGCTTCTGGCGCTGGCGGGGTTCCGGGCGGCGGTCTGGGGGATGGCCGCGGTGCTGGCCGTCATCCTGGTTGCGGTGGTCCTGTTCCTGCCTGCGGGCCTGCCGGGGCGGATGAAGGCGGACGAGGCCTGGGGCGGCTGGCGGTCGAAGGACGCGCGGGTGAACCGGCTCAGCCTCGCCCGCATGTTCCTGTTCGGCGCGCGAGACGTATGGTTCGTCGTCGGCATCCCGGTCTATTTCCAGGCGGTGCTGTCCGACGGCACCCCCGAGGGCCGGCGCGCGGCCTTCTTCCTGATTGGCGGGTTCCTCGCGCTGTGGATCATCGCCTATGGCGCGGTGCAGGCCGCTGCCCCACGCCTGCTGGGCGCCAAGGGTCAGGCGCAGGCCGAGACGACCCGCAAGGCGATCCTCTGGGCGGGATTGCTGGTGCCGATCCCCTTCCTTCTGGCCGCGGCGGCCCTGGCGGCAGGCGGCCCGGCGCCCTGGCTGACCGCGACGCTGATCGCGGGCCTCCTGCTCTTCGGCTTTGTCTTCGCGGTCAATTCTTCGGTCCATTCCTACCTGATCCTCGCCTTCGGATCGGCCGAACGGATCACGCGCGACGTGGGCTTCTACTACATGGCCAATGCGGCGGGGCGGCTGATCGGGACGCTTCTGTCGGGCCTCAGCTACCAGGTCGGCGGGTTGCCGCTGTGCCTGGCCACGGCGGGGGTCATGGCGCTGGCAAGCTGGCTGGCGGCCCGCAGGCTCAGCCGCGCCTGATCGCCAGAAGCGCCAGCGTCGCCAGCACCCCGATCCCCGCGGTCAGCCAGATCGCTTGCAAGCCCCAGGCCGCCAGCGCCGCGCCGAAGACCAGCGGCGCGGCGGCCTGCAAGACCCGCGCCGGGGCATTCAGCCAGCCCAGCCGCGCGCCATAGCCGGCCGCGCCGAACAGCGCCAGCGGCAGGGTGCCCTTGGCGATGGTCAGGATCCCGTTCCCCGCCCCGTGCAAGAGCGCGAAGGCATAGGCGGCAGGCCCGCCGAACCCCACCAGGCAGACGGCGGCCAGCGGATGCGCCGAGGCCGCCAGCCGGGCCGAGATCAGCGGATGGAACCGTCGCAGAAGCCCGAACTCCAGCACCCGCGCCGCCACCTGCGCCGGGCCGATCAGCGCCCCGGCGGCGATCGCCATGGCGCTGCTCGCCCCCGCCGCCTGCAACAGGCCCGGCAGATGCGCGGCCATCGCGGTCGAGTTGAACCAGGTCACGGCGAAGACAAAGGCCAGAAGCCAGAGCGCCAGCCGCGAGGGCGGCGGGCCGTCCGCGGTCTCGGCCATGTTCGGCACGATCCGTTCCGTTCCCTTCGGGAGCAGCGCGTTCAAAGGCAGGGCCAGCGCCAGATGGATCAGCGCCCAGCCCAGGCAGGCCTCGCGCCAGCCCCAGGTCGCCAGCATCAGACCCGACAGCGGCCAGCCCACCGTGCTGGCAAAGCCGGCGATCAGGGTGATGCCGGTGATCGGGCCGCGCGCCTCCTTGCCATAGATTCCGGCCAGGGTGGCGAAGGCCGCTTCGTATAGCCCCATCCCCATACCCATCCCGATCACCGCCCAGCCCAGGAACAGAAGGCCTGGCGAGTCCGCGACGGCCAACAGGGCCAGCCCGGCGGCGAAGACAATGTTGGACAGGATCAGAACGCCCCGCCCGCCGATCCGGTCGATTCGAGCCCCGGCCCAGGGTCCGACCGTCGCCGAGACGACCATCGCCATCGAGAAGGCGCCGAACACCCAGACCGGCGACAGCCGGAAGCTTGCCGCCATCGGCGCGGCCAGCACGGCGGGCACATAATAGCTGGAGGCCCAACCGATGGTCTGCGCCGTGCCCAACGCGGCGACGATCCAGCCTTTGCGGGCAGGCGAAACTCTCATTCCGGGGACCGATCTCCCGCGCCGGACGCCCCCGCGCAACATTCGGCGGCCAGGTGCTCGATCAGGGCCCGCATGACAGGGTAGTTGGCATGACAGATCAGCGAGGTCCCGACACGCTGCTGCCGGATCAGGCCGACCTGCACCAGCGCCCGGCAATGATGCGACAGGGTCGATCCCGGGATGCCGAGCTGCTCCTGGATCTGACCCATGGTCTGCCCGGGTTCGCCCGCCCGCACGAGCAGCCGGTAAAGCCGAAGGCGGGTCGGGCTGCCCAGGGCTGCAAGACGCGCGGCGGCAAGGTCCGTATCCATGACCGCATTTAATTCGGTATTTCCAGAAATATCAAAACAAATGTTGCGCCCGGTCATGGTAACGGATGTCCTTGTGTGGGCCTTGTGCTAGACTGGTGTGGTAACAGGATGGCACGAAGATCGTGCCCTGTGTGAAAGCGTATGGATTTCAATCAATTGACATCCGCCTGTGCCAGTTTCCGGTGAAGGTGCGCCTATCCAGACAAATCCGTTGCTCTGCCGGGCCTGTGCTGTATTCGTTTCTCGATCAGGGGGCCAGATGACGACCAGTGACGACCTGCAAGAGCGCAAGCGCGGGACCGGAGCCCGCCTGGTCTATGAAAGGCTGCGCGAGGAGATACTGGATCTCGTGCTGCAACCCGGAGAGCCGGTGGACGAGATCGGACTGGCCGAGCGGCTGTCGATGTCGCGCACGCCCATTCGCGAGGCTCTGGTCCGGCTGGCCTCCGAGGGGCTGGTGACGCTTCTGCCCAACCGCTCGACGGTCGTGTCGCAGATCGACTTTCCGAACCTGCATCACTTCTTCGACGCCCTGACCCTGATGTACCGCATGACGACCCGACTTGCGGCCGAGTTCCATGACGATGCCGACCTTGCCACCATTCGCGGGCGCCAGCACGACTTTTCGCGGGCGGTCCTGTCCGGAGACACGGCCGGGATGATCCGGCTGAACCGCGATTTCCACATCGCCATCGCCGAGGCGGGCCGCAATCCCTATTACCTGCAACTCTTCGCGCGCCTTCTTGATGAAGGTCGCCGGATCCTGCGCCTCTACTACTATCCGGCCTTCGAGCCGCGCCTGCCGCATCCGTATATACAAGAGCACGAGGCGATCATCGCCGCCCTCGCCGACCGCGATGTGGATACATGCGATCGCCTGGCCAAGGACCATGCCGACAAGATCGTGCAGCAGATCCAGGCGATGATCGCGCGCGATCTGCGGCGCGATGTTCCGCTGTGAGATTCTTGTCGACAAATAAAATACAAAGCCTATGCTGAATGTCACGTCGGCGGGAATCATCGGCAAAACGGAGGAGTGGCGCATGAACTCGGATATCTTCTCGGGCACCATCCCGGCCCTGATGACCCCCTGCAAGGCGGACCGCACGCCTGACTTCGACACCCTGGTCGCCAAGGCGAAAGAGCTTGTGGGTCTGGGCATGTCGGCGGTCGTTTACTGCGGCTCCATGGGCGACTGGCCGCTTCTGACCACCGAACAGCGGATGGAGGGGGTGGAACGGCTGGTGAGGGCGGGCATCAAGGTCGTCGTCGGCACCGGCGCGGTGAACACGCAGACCGCCGCGGCGATCGCGGCTCATGCCCAGAAGGTGGGCGCGCACGGGCTGATGGTGATCCCGCGCCTGTTGTCGCGCGGCACGGTGGTCGCGGCGCAGCGGCTGCACTTCAAGGCGGTCCTTTCCGCCGCACCGAACCTGCCGGCGGTGATCTACAACAGCCCCTATTACGGCTATTCCACCAAGGCCGACCTGTTCTTCCAGATCCGCGCCGAGCATCCGAACCTGGTCGGCTTCAAGGAATTCGGCGGCTATGACGACCTGTCCTATGCGGCGAGCGCGATCACCGGCGCCTCGCCCGACCTGAAGCTGATGATCGGTGTCGATACGGCGGTCTACCACGGCTATGTCAACTGCAACGCCGACGGCGCGATCACCGGGATCGGCAACGTGCTCCCGCGCGAGGTGCTGCATCTGGTGTCCCTGTGCCGTGCCGCCCAGAAGGGCGATGCCGAGGCGCGGCGGCTGGCCTATGAGCTGGACCAGGCGATGCAGGTCCTGTCCGAGGTGGACGCGGGCCCGGACCTGGTCTTGTTCTTCAAGCACATGATGGTCCTGCGCGGCGAGACGGCCTATATCCACCACTTCAACGAGGGCGATGAACTGTCGGCCAGCCAGAAGGGCTTCATCGAGGCGCAACTGAAGATGTTCGACGCCTGGTATGCCGATTGGGCCAAGCAGCCGGAGGCGCGGAAATACGCCGCCTGAGATGAAGGTCACCGTCATCGGGGCCGGGGTCATCGGCCTGTCCGCCGCGCTGATGGCGCAGGCGCGGGGTCTGTCGGTCACGGTCATCGACCGGGAAGGCCCCGCCGCCGGGGCTTCGGCTGGCAACGCCGGGGCCTTCGCCTTCACCGACATCCTGCCGCTGGCCTCGCCCGGCATCCTGCGCACGGCGCCGAAATGGCTGCTGGATCCGCTTGGCCCGCTGACCATCCCGCCCGCCTATGCGTTGCGGATCGCCCCGTGGCTGTATCGCTTCTGGCGGGCCTGTTCGCCCCGGGCCGTCGCGGCCTCGACCTCTGCCCAGACCGCGCTGATGGACCTGAGCCGCGCCGAGCTGGAGCCGTTCCTTGCGTCCACCGGCACGCTGCCGATGCTGCGCAAGGACGGCAACCTGCAGGTCTACGAGAGCGAGGCGGAATTCCGCGCCTCGCTGCCCGGCTGGGAGGCCCGCACCGCCCACGGGATCGAGTTCCGGCACATGGGACCGGAGGAGATGGCTGCGCTGCAACCGGGCCTCTCGCCGCGCTTCATCAAGGGCACATTCACCCCCGGTTGGTGGTCCATCGCCGACCCGAAGCTGTATGTACAGGCGCTGGCCGAGCGGTTCCGCGCCCAGGGCGGGACGATCCTGCAGGCCGAGGTCACGGGCTTGGCGCCGCAGGGTGAGGGCGTGTCGATACAGACCACGGACGAGCCGATGAGCGCCGACAAGGTCGTCCTTGCCGCCGGGGCCTTTTCGCACCGCATCGCCGCCACGCTGGGCGAGCGCATCCCGCTGGAGACCGAACGCGGCTATAACACCACGCTGCCGCCCGGGGCGCTGGACCTCCGCTGCCAGATCACCTTTGGCGGCCACGGCTTTGTCATCTCGCGCCTGTCCACGGGCATCCGGGTGGGCGGTGCGGTGGAGTTGGGCGGGCTGTCCCTGCCGCCGAACTTCAAGCGGTCTGAGGCCATGTTGCGGAAGGCAAAGGCTTTTCTGCCGGACCTGAAGACCGGGGGTGGGACCCAGTGGATGGGCTTCCGCCCCTCGCTGCCCGACAGCCTGCCCGCAATAGGGCGGTCAAAGGCCTCCCCCAACGTTGTATATGCATTCGGTCACGGGCATCTGGGCCTAACCCAAAGCGCGGGCACCGCGCGGCTGGTGGCGGACTTGTTGACCGATGTATCGCCCGCGATCAATCTAGACGCATTTTCGTCCCAGAGGTTCTGACATGGCCGTATATACGTTCTCCTGCCTCGACGGGCACACCTGCGGCAATCCGGTGCGGCTGGTCTCGGGCGGCGGCCCCCGGCTGGAAGGCGCGACGATGCTGGAACGCCGGGCGCATTTCCTGCGGGAGTTCGACTGGATCCGCACCGGGCTGATGTTTGAACCCCGGGGGCACGACATGATGTCGGGCTCGATCCTCTATCCGCCGACGCGGGCGGATTGCGACGTGGGGGTGCTGTTCATCGAGACCTCGGGCTGCCTGCCGATGTGCGGGCATGGGCTGATCGGGACGGTGACGATGGGGCTGGAGAACGGGCTGATCACCCCGCGCGAGCCGGGGCGGCTGGCGGTGGATGCTCCGGCTGGGAAGGTCGAGGTTTCGTATATACAGGACGGGCGGTTCGTCGAGGAAGTGCGGCTGACCAACGTGCCGGGTTTCCTTTATGCAGAAGGGCTTACGGCGGAAGTTGAGGGCCTGGGTGAGGTCGCGGTGGACGTGGCCTATGGCGGCAACTTCTATGCGATTGTGGAGCCGCAGAAGGCCTTCCGCGACATGGCAGACCATACGGCGGGGGAGCTGGTGGGGTGGTCGCCGAAGCTGAGGGCCGCGCTGAATGCGAAGTATGAGTTCGTGCATCCCGAGCATCCGCAGATCCGGGGGCTGAGCCATATCCTGTGGACCGGCAAGCCCACGGTGCCGGGGGCCCATGCGCGCAACGCGGTGTTCTACGGGGAAAAAGCGATTGACCGCAGCCCTTGCGGGACCGGAACCTCGGCCCGGATGGCGCAGCTGGCGGCGAAGGGGAAGCTTAGCGTCGGCGACGAGTTCCACCATGAGAGCATCATCGGGTCGATCTTCAAGGGGCGCGTCGAGGCTTCCGTCACCGTTGCCGGGAGGGAAGCGATTGTCCCCTCTATCGCCGGCTGGGCGCGGCAGACGGGAATCAACACGATCTTCATCGACGACCGCGATCCGTTTGCGCATGGGTTTGTGGTGAAGTAGCCGCTGGGGCGGCGTTCGGTGCGTTAGATCAAGGGGTTGGCTGTAGATACGGCGTCTTCTTTGCGTCTACATCGCGCCTACACTCCATGCATACGCGCGTATGCACGGAAGGGCGTTAACCATCCGCCGCGAATCGGGGCTGGCCGCGTGCCCCCCACCCCCGGCCCCTCCCCACGGAGGGGGAGGGGAGGTGCTTGGGGCTTCTGATGCGCTGAGGGGGCTGGGGGAGCGCCGGGGGTGGGCGGGGGATGCCTCCGGCGGGGATATTTGGGGACATGAAGCCGTATGGGGTTTCGGAGGGTGTGGGGGAGCGGGGGTGTGGTAGGTTGAGGCGGTGCGGTTGAGGTTGGGTGATTTGGGATGAAGAAGGTTCTGGTTGTTGCGGCGGTGCTGTTTGCCTTGGCCTGGATGGTCTTCACGACCGGAAGGTATAGCTGGCACCAGAAGCTGACCATCACTGTCGAGACCCCGGCGGGAGAGGTCTCGGCCTCATCGGTCAGCGCGGTCAGTTGGCGCAAGCACTGGATCCGTTGGGATGGCATGGGCTGGAGCTACGACCTGACCGGCGAAGCGGTGGTGGTCGAGGTCACGCCGGGGCGGTACCTATTTGCGCTTCTCAAAGGCGCGGGGACGACGGAGTATATGGGGTCAGTCGCCGCCGCTTCGATCGCCGGTCGCGAGGGGCGCGTGCTGGACGAGGCGCTTTTCAGCGAGGTCCATTACCGGCGGGACAGAGCTGCGGGAGTGATCGCCGTGCCGGAGTTTCAGTATCCGATGCTGGTGACCTTTGACGACATCACCAAGCCCGAGACGGTGCGGGAGGTGGACCCGGCGGACCTTGCGGCTGTGTTTTGGGAGGGGGTGCGGTTTAAGGCGGTGACGCTGGAGATCACGCGGGAGGCGGTGACGGAGGGGCGGGTTGAGGGGGTGTTGGGGTGATTGTGTAGCTACATGAATCCGCATAGGCGATTGAGCGGGAAGAGCGGAGCAATTGACGACAATGAGTTGTCAAACAATCTCGGTCCCGGCAGTTTCTCAATTGGAGGGTGCAAGTGATTGTGTCCTTCCCGCGAAAGTCGGCATACGGACATTAGCGGATGGATCTCCGCCTTCGCGGGGATGACAAAGGGAGTCGGGCTGAAGCCCGACCTACGGGTCACCCCTTCGCAGAGAAGTAGTCCGCGATGGTCTTGGCCATGGCCTGGGAGATGCCGTCCACGGCTTGCAGGTCCTCGACCCCCGCCCGCGCAACGGCCTTCGCTGACCCGAAATGCTGGAGTAGGGCGCGTTTGCGGGTGGCTCCGATGCCGGGGATGTCGTCCAGCGGCGTCACGGACACTGCCTTCGCCCGTTTGGCGCGGTGGGCGCCGATGGCCCAGCGGTGGGCCTCATCCCGCAGGCGCTGGATGAAGTAGAGGACGGGGTCGTTCCTCTGCAGGGCGAAGGGGCGTTCGCCGGGGCGGTGGAATTCCTCTTTCCCGGCGTCGCGGTCGATGCCCTTGGCGACGCCGACCATCGCGATGTCCTCGACGCCCAGTTCGGACATGATCTCGGCCACCGCCGACACCTGCCCGGCGCCGCCGTCGATCAGCAACAGGTCGGGCCACATGTCGGTCTTGCGGTCGGGGTCTTCCTTCAGCAGGCGCTCGAAGCGGCGGGTCAGGACTTCCTTCATCATGCCGAAGTCGTCGGAATTGGCCCCGGCCTCGGACTTGATGTTGAACTTGCGGTATTGCGATTTCAGAAAGCCTTCCGGCCCGGCGACGATCATCCCGCCCACGGCATGGGCGCCCTGGATGTGGGAGTTGTCGTAGACCTCGATCCGCTGCGGCGGGGCGTCGAGGTCGAAGGCTTCGGCGAGGCCGGTGAGAAGCTTGTTCTGCGTGGTGGACTCGGCCATCCGGCGGGCGAGGCTTTCGCGGGCGTTTCGCACCGCGTTTTCGACCAGTTCCGCCTTCTCGCCGCGCTGGGGGACGGCGAGTTCAACCTTGCGGCCGGCGCGGGCGGAGAGCGCCTCGGTCACCAGGTCGGGGTTGTCCACCGCATGCGACAACAGGATCAGGCGGGGCGGGTCCTTGTCGTCGTAGAACTGGGTGAGGAAGGCCTCGAGGATCTCGGGCTCCTCCGCGCCCGCGCCGGTCTTGGGGTAGAAGTCGCGGTTGCCCCAGGACTGGTTGGCGCGGATGAAGAAGACCTGCACGCAGGCCTGGCCGTGTTCGAGGTGGAGCGCGACGACGTCGGCCTCGGAGACGCCCTGCGGGTTGATGCCCTGGGACTGCTGGACCTGGGTCAGCGCCTTGATCCGGTCGCGGAGCGCGGCGGCGCGTTCGAATTCCATCGCCTCCGAGGCGGCGGCCATGTCGCGGGCGAGGTCGGCCTGCACGCTGGTCGTCTTGCCTTCGAGGAACCGCTTGGCGTCCTCGACAAGACCCGCATAGCCCTCGACGCTGATCTTGCCGACGCAGGGGGCCGAGCAGCGCTTGATCTGGTATTGCAGGCAGGGGCGGGTGCGGCTGTCGAACATCGCGTCCGAGCAATTGCGGAGGAGGAAGACCTTCTGAAGCTGGTTCAGGGTGCGGTTCACCGCGCCCGCTGAGGCGAAGGGGCCGAAGTAGGCGCCCTTCTCGGACTTCTTGCCGCGGTGCTTCTTGATCTGCGGAAAGGGGTGCTCGGCCGAGATCAGGATGTTGGGGAAGCTCTTGTCGTCGCGCAGAAGCACGTTGTAGCGCGGCTTCAGCTGCTTGATGAGGTTCTGTTCGAGGAGAAGCGCCTCGAGTTCCGTCCGCGTGGTCAGGAACATCATCGAGGCGGTTTCGTGGATCATCCGGGCAATCCGCGCCGAATGGCCGGAGGGCCGGGCGTAGTTCGTGACACGTGCTTTCAGGTTGCGCGCCTTGCCGACATACAGCACCTCGGAGGCTGCGTTCAGCATCCGGTAGACGCCCGGAGAGCCGTCGAGCGTCTTCAGGTAATCCTGGATCACCTCATGTCCGCTGCGGGGTCTGTCGTCCATGGTTTTGGGCCTGTCGATTCTCGCTTGGGGCTGCCACCGAACCGAGGTGGAGGCAAGAGGAAACCTGTCCACGGAATCTGGGGATAACTCTGCGGAGAAGATTTCGGGATTACGGATTTTCCCTTGTTTTCGGCCCGTTTCGTGAACTTGCCCATTTTTTAGGCGGTTTATCAAGGGATTGATTAATATGAAAAAATTTTTTGTTGATCATGCAAATCCCTGAAATTCCAAACGAATTGTGACCAAGCCGTGACAGGTTCGTGAGAAGTGGACAAGTTGCCGCGGCGTCGGGATTTCGGGGCTATTCAACGCCCAGAACATCCGGGGTCTTCCACCCGAGATGCTGCCCGCCATCGACGGCGATGAACTGACCGGTCACGCCGGGGCTGTCGAGGAAGAATCCAAGCGCGGCGGTGATGTCGGACGGGTTGGCGCCACGCTTCAGCACCGTCGCGGCGCGTTGGCGCGCGAAGTGGTCTTCGGTCTGACGGCCGCCTTTCAGAGTGGGGCCGGGGCCGATGGCGTTCACCCGGATGTTCGGCGCAAGGCCCTGGGCGCTGGTCTGCGTCAGCGCCCAGAGACCCATCTTGGCGATGGTATAGGTGGAAAACTCCGGCGTCAGCTTCAGGATGCGCTGGTCGATCATGTTGACGATCAGGCCCTGGGCAAGCGGCTCTCCCGCCGGGTCGAGCCTGGCCGGGGGGCATTGGCGCGCGAAGGCCTGCGTCAGCACATAGGGCGCGCGCAGGTTCGACTCGATGTGCCGGTCCCAGCTTTCCCGGGTCGCGGTGTCGATCCGGTCGTATTCGAAGATCGAGGCATTGTTGACCAGCACCGTCAGCGGACCGAGGGCCTCGGTCGCGGCGGGGATCAGCGCCTGGGTCTCGGCCTCGACCAGCAGATCCGCCCGGAAGGTCCGGGCGCGGCGGCCCAGGGCGCGGATCTCGGCGGCAACGGACTCGGCCGCCTCGGCGGAACTGGAATAATGCACGGCGACATCATGGCCGCGCTCTGCCAGATACAGCGCCATCGCCCGGCCCAGCCGCTTGCCTGCCCCCGTTACCAGCGCCGTCATTTCGCCTTGCCTCCGCAGTCGCATGTCTTCTGGCCGATCAGATAGCGCCCGCATGTGCCGCAGCGAGGGGGGCCTTCGCGTTTGCGCAGCGCTTTCGGAAGGGCCGAGGGGAACAGCACGCGACCGATCAGGGCAACCAGCACCATGCCGGCCAGGAACAGGGTGATGATCTTGAACAGCATCTACAGCCCGTACCGCGCCCAGAGCGCCCGGTCCTCGATGGCGCCGAGGGTCTCGTCCACCAGCGACAGGCCAAGCCGCTGGAACAGGCTGCGCCGGCGGCCAAACGGGATGAGCTTGACCTTCTCGCCGTAAAGCGCCTTCAGCTTCGGGACCAGATGCGCCACGCCGTCGGTCAGGCCAAGGTCCACCGATTGCTGTCCGGTCCAGATGTCGGCGTTGAAGAGGTCGGCGGTCTCATCCAGACGCTTGCCCCGGCTGCGGCGGACATGGTCGATGAAGGCCTGGTGGATCGGGGTTTGCAGGGACTTCAGCCGCTCCACGTCCTCGGGCTTCTGCGGGAGGAAGGGGTCGGCGAAGCTTTTCGACTTGCCCGCCGTCACGACGCGCCGCTCGACGCCTTGACGCGCCATCAGTTCCGGGAAGCCGAACGAGGCGAAGATCACGCCGATCGATCCGACCAGGCTGCTCTGGTCCACCCAGATGTCATCCGCCGCGCAGGCGAGCCAGTAGCCGCCCGAGGCCGCCACATCCTCGACGAAGGCATGCACGGGCACCTTCTTCTCGTCTGCGAGCCGCCGGATGCGCGCGGCGATCAGGCTGGATTGCACGGCCGAGCCGCCGGGGGAATTGACCTGGAGCGCCACGGCGGTGGGCTTGATGCGGAAGGCCTTCTCAATGAGGGGTGCAAGAGCCTCGTCGTTCAGGCTGCGGGCGCCGGTGCCGATGGTGCCGCCAAGGCGGATCACCGGGACGAAGGCGGGTTTCGGCAGGAAGGGAATGAAACGGCGCATGGGCCAGAGGTAAGCGGTAAGGGCCTTGCGGGCAAGGGCGGCGCGCGGCAGGGTCTGGCGCATGATCGACAAGCTGGAAATGTTCATCGCCCTGGCCAAGGAACGGCATTTCGGCCGCGCGGCCGAGGTCTGCGGGGTGACGCAGCCGTCGCTGTCCAGCGCGATCCGGCAGCTGGAGGATCAGCTGGGCGTGCAGCTGGTGTTTCGCGGCAGCCGGTTCCAGGGCCTGACGCCGGAAGGCCAGCGGGTGCTGGACCGGGCACTGGGCATCATCGGCGACGTGCGCGCGCTGAAGGACGAGATGCGGGTGGTGCGCAGCGGGCTGTCGGGCAACCTGCGCCTGGGCGTTATCCCCACGGCGCTGCCGATGGTGGCCGACCTGACCGGCCCCTTCACCCAGAAGCATCCCAACGTCCGCGTCTCGATCCTGTCGCGGACCAGCGTCGAGATCCTGACCGGGATCGAGGCGCTGGATCTGGAGGCGGGGATCACCTACCTGGACAACGAACCCCTGGGCCGGGTCGCTCAGGTGCCGCTTTACACCGAGTTCTACCGGCTGCTGATCGCACCGGGGGCGGAACTGGCGCATCGCCGGCAGGTCAGCTGGGCGGAGCTTTCCACGGTGCCCCTGTGCCTGTTGACGTCGGACATGCAGAACCGGCGGATCGTCAACCAGCACCTCGGCGAGGCCGGGGTGGATGCGGCGCCGATGATCGAGTCGAACTCGACCATGGCGCTGGTGGCCCATGTGCTGACCGGGCGCTGGGCGTCCATCGTGCCGAAGAAGCTGGCCGACATGTTCGTGGCCGACGGGCGGCTGGCCTCGATCCCGATCGTCGAACCCGAAGCCGAACATACGGTTGGCCTGATCGCCGCCCGGCGCGACCCGCAGACGCCAGTATTGCAGGCGCTGATCGACGAGGCGGTGCGGCTGTTTCGATAGGCGGTGTCTATCAACTGACGGTATATCGAAATTGAGAATCCTATCAATTGGCGTATACATGTGCATGCCAGCCAGAGGTTTGCCCGCATGCTCGATTCCCACGTACAGTCCGGCCGGATTGCCGAGATCCTTGAGGCCCATCAGGGGCTGGAGGGGCCGCTGTTGCCGATCCTCCACGAGGTGCAGGAGGCGTTCGGATACATCCCGGAATCCGCCGTGCCGCAGATCGCCAAGGCGCTGATGCTGTCGAAGGCCGAGGTGCATGGGGTCGTCAGCTTCTACCACGATTTCCGCGAAAAGCCGGCCGGGCGGCATGTGATCAAGCTTTGCCGGGCCGAGGCCTGTCAGACCATGGGTGCGGATGCGGTGGCGGACCGGATCAAGAAGGCGCTCGGGATCGACTGGCATGAAACCACGGCGGACGGTCGCGTGACGCTGGAGCCGGTGTTCTGCCTTGGCCTCTGCGCCTGCGGGCCGGCGGCGATGGTCGATGGCCGGCTGGTGGGCCGGGTGGATGAAACCGTGGTCGCGGAGGTGGCGAAATGAAGGTCTTCGTTCCTCTGGATTCGGCGGCGGTTGCGCTGGGGGCCGACAAGCTGGCCGAGGCCATCGTGGCGCAGGGCGCGGCGCGCGGGGTTACCGTTCAGGTCGTGCGCAACGGCTCGCGCGGGATGGTCTGGCTGGAGCCGCTGGTCGAGGTGGTGACGGACAAGGGCCGGGTGGGCTTTGGTCCGATGACGCTGGCCGACGTGCCGGGGCTGTTCGGCGACCTGTCGGCGCATCCGAAGGCGCTGGGGCTGGTCGAGGAGCTGCCCTGGATGAAGGGGCAGACGCGGCTGACCTTTGCCCGGGTGGGGGTGATCGACCCCTTGTCGCTGGACGACTATCGCGCGCATGGCGGGCTGGTGGGGCTGGAGCGTGCCAAAGGCATGACCAAGGCCGAGATCGTGGCCGAAGTGACGGAGTCCGGCCTGCGGGGCCGGGGCGGCGCGGGCTTCCCGACGGGGATCAAGTGGAAGACGGTCTCCGAGGCGCCGGGCGACCAGAAATACATCGTCTGCAACGCCGACGAGGGCGACAGCGCCACCTTCGCCGACCGGATGCTGATGGAGGGCGATCCCTTCTGCCTGATCGAGGGCATGGCGATTGCCGGGCTCGCCTGCGGGGCGACCAAGGG
>NZ_JBKBLV010000057.1:0-14561 GCF_046295235.1 Tabrizicola flagellatus | reverse complement strand
TCCCGCGTCAGGACCGGCGACAGCACCGCGAGGAAGGCGCGGTAGAACTGGCTCAGGACATAGGCGAGGATCAGGGCGGCGATGCCGATGCGCATGGCGGAACTTTCGGTGCGTCCAGCGCTTCTGCCAAGCGCCCGCGCCGGGCGCAAGGCGGTTTTCGCCACCCGATCCGCCGCCTTGCGCCCGGTCTTGCGGGAATCTCCAACCGGGGCTCTGATGGCTCCGATCACCACCGGAGCCCGCCATGCGCCTGTCCCTCCTGCCCGTTGCCCTGTGCCTTGCCACGCCGGTCCATGCCAATGACGGCTTCGGCGGTCTCTCGGCCACCGGCCTGACCTTCGGCAAGACCGACTCCATCGCGATGGAGGAGGAAAATCTCTTCATCGGCATCGACCGCATCGCCGTGGATTATGTGTTCCGCAACCTGACCGATGCCGACGTGACCGGCGAGGTGATCTTCCCCCTGCCGCCGGTCGGGGTCTGGTCCGGCTACGAGTCGATGATGAACCTGCCCGAGGATCTCTCCGCGCCCGACCTCGTCGGCTTCACCGCCACGGTGGACGGCCGGCCGGTTCAGGTCGCCATCGACCGGATCGCCATCATCGAGGATGGCTACGACGAGGAAAACCCGCCGTCGAAGCAATACGACAACCCCGGCCGCGACGTGACCGCCAATCTCCAGCGCCTGGGTATTCCCCTGACGCTGGAGATCGAGCCCGTGCGGGACGCGCTGCTCGCGCTCGCGCCGGCGCAGCAGGCCGAAGCCAAGAGCCTCGGCCTCGCCGAATTCTATCCGGCCGGCCAGGGCATTTCGCTGGAGGATGAGGTCTACGCCGGCTGGTCCATCGTTACCCGCTATCACTGGACGCAAACCTTCCCGGCCGGGGCGACGGTCAGGATCAGCCACAGCTACACCAACCGACCGCCCGGGGGCGTGTTCTACTGGACCCACCCGCCCGAGGACTGGCAGCTTTACTTCAAGGAACAGTATTGCATCGACGAGGGCACATCGAAGGCCATGGCGAAGGCGCTGGTGGGCTCGGGCGGTGCAGAGTTCGGCAATACCGGCACGGCCTACAACATCTCTTACGTCCTGCGCACGGCGAACAGCTGGGCGGGGCCCATCGGCCGCTTCACCCTGACGCTGGACAAGGGCGATCCGCGCAACGTGATTTCGCTTTGCGCCGATGGGGTGCGCAAGACCGGCCCCACGACCTTCGTGATCGAGAAGACGAACTACACGCCCGACCGCGACCTGGAAATCCTTGTCGTCCAGCCCCTGCCGAGGGAGTGACCGGCCAGGCCGCGCGTCACGCCGCCTGCGCCACCATCTGCCGTTCCCGGATGGGCAGATGGACCAGCGCCGAGAACGCCCCGACGCCGACCCCGATCCACCAGACCAGCGTGTAGTCGCCGTTCAGGTCGTACATCTTGCCCCCCAGCCAGACGCCGAGGAAACCGCCGATCTGGTGACTGAGGAACACCACGCCATACAGCGTGCCCATGTAGCGGATGCCGTAGATATGCGCGACAAGCCCGCTGGTCAGCGGCACCGTGGCCAGCCACAGCGCGCCCATCACCGCCGAGAAGATCAGCACCGAGGCCGGCGTGATCGGCATCAGGATGAAGGTCGCCGCGGCAATGGTGCGGCCGACATAGATCCAGAACAGGAGGTATTTCTTGGTGTGCCGCTTGCCCAGATACCCGGCGGTCAGCGTGCCGACGATGTTGAACAGCCCGATCACCGCGATCGACACCGCCCCCAGCGCCGAGGTCGTCGTGATGCCCAGCCCCGCCAGCATGGACCCGGAATCGATCGGCGAACACAGCTCGGTCACGAAGGCGGGGAAATGCGCGGTGATAAAGGCCAACTGGTAGCCGCAGGAGAAGAACCCCAGGAAAATCAGCGTGTAGGACGGATCGCGGAAGGCTCGGATCAGGACCGTGCCCATGCTTTCCTCCAGCTCCTGCCGGCTGGCCAGCTGCGGGCTGCGCAGGAAGGGCAGGGCGGCCAGCGTCGCCAGGATCACTGCGGCAAAGATGAGGAAGACCGTCTGCCAGCTGTAGCTCTGCAACAGCCACTCCGCCGTGGGCGCGCCGAAGACCTGCCCGGCCGACCCGGCGGCGGTGGCGATCCCCAGCGCCATCGAGCGGTTCTCGGCACTGGCCGCGCGCCCGACGATGGCGAGGATCACCCCGAACCCGGTGCCCGCGATGCCAAAGCCCACCAGGATCGCCAGGATCTGATGCTGCCCCGGCGTCACCGCATAGGCCGACAGCACCAGCCCGGCGGAATAAAGCAACGCCCCCGCGATGATCGCCTTGCGGTCCCCGAACCGCTCGGCCAGCGCGCCGAAAAGCGGCTGGCCGATGCCCCAGGCCAGGTTCTGGATCGCGATCGCCAGCGAGAAATCGGCCCGCAGCCAGCCGAATTCCGAGGCGATCGGGATCTGGAACACCCCGAAACTTGCCCGGATCGCGAAGGAGATCATCAGGACCGCGCAACCGGCGATCAGGACGGGGGTGATGAGGGGGGCTTTCGGCATGGCGGGCGCTCCGGTTCCGGCGGGCACCCTGCGCCCCGCTCCTTCCGGGGTCAACGGCGATATTGTCACCGTTACAGCCCGCCCGTCCGCGCACTGCCCCCCTTCGCAGCTTTCCGTTGCGCGGCTGCCGCAAATCTGCGGATTATCGTCCGGACGGTGCCGGCCAAATCGCTTTAGGCTTTTGCCCGCACCGGGCCGGAGATAATGGCCGGAACGGTCCAGCAAGGAGGCGGGGATGAGCGATTGGTGGCGTGGCGCCGTGACCTACCAGGTCTATCCCCGGTCCTTCCAGGACACGAACGGCGACGGCGTGGGCGACCTGCCGGGCATCACCCGCCGGCTCGACCACCTGGCCGCGCTTGGGGTCGATGCCGTCTGGCTGTCCCCCTTCTTCAGAAGCCCGATGAAGGACATGGGCTATGATGTCAGCGACTATTGCGACGTGGACCCGGTCTTCGGCACGCTCGCAGATTTCGACGCCCTGATCGCGCGGGCGCATGACCTTGGGCTCAAGGTCATCATCGACCAGGTGCTGAGCCATACCTCGGACCAGCACCCCTTCTTCGCCGAGAGCCGCAAGGACCGGGTGAACCCGAAGGCCGACTGGTATGTCTGGGCCGATCCCCGCCATGACGGCACCCCGCCCTGCAACTGGCTTTCGGTCTTCGGCGGATCCGCCTGGCAATGGGATGCGCGGCGCAAGCAGTACTACCTGCACAACTTCCTCGCCTCGCAGCCCGACCTGAACTACCACAACCCCGAAGTGCAGGACTGGGCGATTTCAGCCATGCGCTTCTGGCTCGACCGCGGAGTGGACGGCTTCCGCTTCGACACGGTGAACTACTTCTTCCACGACCCCCTCCTGCGCGACGACGCCGCCGACTACCGGGTCAAGGCCGAGCCCGAGGGCAACCCCTATTTCATGCAGTATCACCTGTTCTCGAAGAACCAGCCCGAGAACCTCGCGTGGATGGAACGCATCCGCAAACTGCTCGACGAATACGGCGCGGCCTCGGTGGGCGAGATGGGCGAAAGCCACCACGCGATCCGCATGATGGGCGAATACACCGCCCCCGGCCGCCTGCATCAGTGCTATTCCTTCGAGATGATGGGCTACGACTTCTCGGCCGGCTTCTTCCGCGACCGGCTGGAAGGCTTCTTCAGGGGCGCGCCCGAGGGCTGGCCGATGTGGGCCTTCTCCAACCACGACGTGGTGCGCCACGCGACGCGCTGGGCGAAGAATGCCGCCTCGACCGAGGATCTGGCGAAACAGGCGGCCTCGCTCCTCCTGTCCTTCGAGGGCTCGATCTGCCTCTGGCAGGGCGAGGAACTGGGCCAGACCGACACCCCGCTCGATTTCGAGGAACTGACCGACCCCCAGGGCATCGCCTTCTGGCCCGAGCCTCTGGGCCGCGACAACACCCGCACGCCGATGGTCTGGGACGCCTCGCCCAACGCGGGCTTCACCACGGGCAAGCCCTGGCTGCCGGTCAAGGCCGAACAGGCCGCCCGCCATGTCGCGGGACAGGATGGCGCGCAGGGCTCGGTCCTGGAACACTACCGGGCGGCGCTGGCCTTCCGGAAGGGCTCGCTTGCCTTGCGCGCGGGCGGCACCCGCTTTCTCGACCTGCACGAGCCGGTGCTGGGTTTCGTCCGGGGCGAAGGCGAGGGCGCGCTGCTCTGCCTGTTCAACCTCTCGCCCGTGGCGCGGTCGCTGACGGTTGCGGGCGCCGCGGCGCCGACCGGTCCCTCGCTGCATGCTGTCCTGCAAGGCGACCGCCTGACGCTCGGCCCGAACGGCGCGGCCTTCCTGCCTGTCACCGGGGAAATCTCGATCCAGGACTAGGCGCAAGCCCAGGATTTTTCGTGGAAAAATCCTGGGGCTTCCCTCACCGTCCGACCCAGTGCACCCCGGCCGGAGGGATCGTCACCCCGCCCCAGTCTACCGGCACCGGGTTGTAGTTGAACAGGAACCGGTGCGTCGCGGTATCGCGGCGGCGCAGCCCCTCGGGCAGCGGATCGGTCTCGATCCCTTCGGCCGCACAGGCGCGCATCAGGATGCGGTTCAACGCCACCTCGTCCGGCCAGCCGGCCAGATAGTGCAACCGCCCCGAGGCGACCAGCGCCGGCCAGCCGTCCTCGGCCGCCTCGACCACCTCGGCCGACCCCTCCAGCTTCTCGCGCCAGTTCACCAGCGCCCCGCCCTGGTCCAGCGGCACGGGAACGTCGGGCGGCAGGCTTTCCACCCGTGCGACCACGGCATCCAGCCCCGGCAGGGCGGGCGGCAGCGGCACGGGGATCGCGAAGTCGGGCGTCCGGGAATTGGTCCGCGGTCCGAGGATCACCGTGCCCGCGAAGCCCGCGATCGCGGCCTTCAGCGGCTCGGACAGGCTGAACAGCCCCGGCGCCAGCACCAGCCGGTAGCCCGACAGGTCGGCGGTGTCGGGCGGCAGGATGTCCACGTTAAGCCCCAGCCGCCGCAACCCCTTGTAGAGGTGGAACACCAGCCAGAAGTAGCTGAAGCTGCGCCCCTGCGGCTGGATTTCCCAGGCCCAGTCCGAGGCATAGTCGAAGACCAGCGCCACATCGGCGCGTCCCGTCCCTGCCTCGGGCATCGCCGCGAGTTCCCGGGCCACCTGCCCGGCCTCGCCGAAGGCCTGCGCCGGGGCGCTGTCGGGGCGCAGAAGGCCCGCATGCATCTGCTCCTGCGCGAAGGGCGCCTGGCGCCAGCGGAAATAGCAGACCGCTTCCGCGCCATGGGCAAAGGCCTCCCAGGCCCAGAGCCGCGCCATGCCCGGCAAAGGATCGGGGTTGAAGGGCGCCCAGTTCACCGGCCCCGGCTGCTGTTCCATGATCCACCAGCGGCCCCGGCCCACCGCACGGTAAAGGTCGTGGTGGAAGGCCTGGAAATCCGGGTCGCCCTGGCGGAAGAAGCGGCGCCTGTGTTCGGGATCGGTGGGGATGCGGTCGGACAGGAAGCCCAGCGGATAGCTGTCCCAGCTGGCGATATCGAGGTCGGCGCCGAGCTTCCAGTGGTCGAATTCGGTGATCGCGCCCATGAAGTTGTGCGCCACGGGCGCGCTGGAGTGTCGGCGGATGATCTCCACCTGAAGCCGGTTGAAGCTTGCCACCTGGTCGCTGGAAAAGCGGCGGAAATCCATCACATGGCTCGGGTTCGGCTCGGTCACGGTCAGGTTCGGCAGGCCCACCTCGCGGAAGTCGCGGTATTCCATCGACCAGAAGACATTGCCCCAGGCCCGGTTCAGCGCTTCGGGCGATTGATATTTCTGCGCCAGCCAGTCCTGGAAGGCGGATTTCGCCGCCTCGGAATAGCTCAGCGTCGTGGCATGGCAGGCATATTCGTTGTCGGTCTGCCAGGCCGCGACATGCGGGTTCCTCCCGTAACGCTCGGCCAATGCGGAAACGATCCTGGCGCATTCCGCGCGATAGCCCTTATGCGAGAAACAGTAATGCCGGCGCGAGCCGAAGCCGCGCGGCCGGCCCTCCTTGTCCACGGCCAGCATGTCGGGATGGCGGTCCAGCATCCAGCGCGGCGGGGTGGCGGTCGGCGTTCCCAGCACGACCTTCAGCCCTCGCGCGCCGAGTGTCTCGATCGCGCGGTCCAGCCAGCCCCAATCATACCGGTCCGGCTCCGGCTCCATCCGGGACCAGGCGAATTCGCCGATGCGAACCCAGGTCAGGCCCAGGGCGGCCATGCGTTGGGCATCCTCGGCCCATTTCGCTTCCGGCCAGTGTTCGGGATAGTAGCAGACGCCAAGCGTGCGTTTCATGACAGGACCTGAGGTTCGGGAAGGCCCCGGGCGATGCCGGGGAAGGCAAAGACCTGGCCCGAAGCCGGATGGGCCGCGCGGGCGGCGGCGTCCATGTGCTCAAGCGCGGTCGTGACGAAAAGGGTGCTCATATCGGCACCGCCGAAGGCCGGACACGAGGCTTGCGGCGCCCCCGGCGTTTCTATCGCACGGATGAAGCATCCGTCCGGCGCATAGGCGGCGACCCGGCCTGCGCCCCATTGCGCATTCCAGAACAGGCCTTCGCTATCGACCACGGCCCCGTCGGGGTTCAGCCCTTCGGGCGCAAGGTCCAGCCAGACCTCGGGCTCTCCTGCCGGCCAGCCCTCGCCATCCAGGGCGACCTTCATCACCTGGCCTTTCGCCGTGTCGGCAAAATGCGCCGCCCTTCCGTCCGGGGTGAAGCAGATCGCGTTCGGAATGGTGATGCCGTCGAACAGCCGCCGCAGCTCGCCCCGGTGCCAGCGCCAGATCGAGCCCGCGCCCGGCTCGGCCCGTTTGCCCATAAGCCCGAACCAGAAGCCCCCCTGCCTGTCGGCGCGACCATCGTTAGATCGTGTGGCGGGGCTGCCGGCATGGACCAGCACCTCGTGCCGGCCGCTGATGAGATTGAACCGCAACAACCCGATCTCCGAGGCGATCACCAGATGCCCGGCATCCAGCCAGCCCGCGGCCGAGACCATGTGCGGAAAGGTCCAGGACTGCTCCTGACTGTGCAGGGTCCGGTTCAGGATGTCGAACCAGAACAGGCGTTCATGATCCGGGTGCCAGAAGGCGCCTTCGCCCAGTTCGCAGGGGCGGGCGTCGAAGATCATCGGAAGTCCTCGTCATATGCGGCCACGATCCGCGCGGCCCGCGTGGCGATTTCGGCCAGGGAAAGGCCCGGCGTGTAAAGCGCGGTGCCGATGCCGAAGCCGTCCGCCCCCGCCTTGGCCCAATCGGCGAAATTCGCCGGTCCCGCCCCGCCCACGGCATAGACCGGCAGCCCCTTCGGCAGGACCGCGCGCAGCGCCTTCAGCCCCTCGGGCCCGATCAGGCTGCCGGGGAACAGCTTCAGCCCCGTCGCTCCCGCCCTGATCGCGGCGAAACATTCGGTCGGCGTCATCACCCCCGGCCAGCTCGCCATGCCGGCGGCGCGGGTGGCGGCGATCACCTCCGGGTCGCAGTTCGGCGAGACGACCAGCGTCCCGCCCGCCGCCCTGACCTGCGCGACCTCCGCGACCGTCAGCACCGTGCCCGCTCCGATCTCGGCCCCCGGCTCCGCCGTCGCCATGGCGGCGATCGAGGCGAAGGGGTCGGGCGAATTCAGCGGCACCTCGATCCGGGTGATCCCGGCGGCCACCAGGGCATGCGCGGCCGCGGCGGCCTCGACCGGGGTGATCCCGCGCAGGATGGCGATCAGGTTGCGGTGGGTCATCGGTCGGATACCTTTTCGGGGGCAAGCAGCGACAGCCCCGCCAGTGTGCAGTCGGTCGCGGAAAGCCGCTTCGCCTCGACGCCCTGCGCGGCCAGCGCGCGGGCATAGGCCGCGGAAATGCGCTCGGCCCCGACCAGCGTCACGCGCTGACCCAGCCAGTAGGGCCGGGCGGCGGCTAGCTCGGTCCCGATCAGCAGACCCGACAGCCGGGCCCGCGCGGCATCGGGCGCCAGCGCCGCGATCAGCCCCTCGGCCCGGATCGTGAACAATCGTGCGGCAATCCGTTCGGGGCGCGAAATCGCGTCGGACACCGCGCCATCGAAGGCCGCATCGTCCCAGCCTTCGGTCTGCATCCCGTGGCGCAGGACCGAGGCGCCGGACAGAAGTGCGAACAGTTCTCCCGTCATGAAGGTCTGGAAGCTGACCACCTCGCCCGCGCTGACATGGACCCATTTCGAATGGGTTCCGGGCAGGCAGATCACCCCGTCATAGACCGGCATCAGCCGCAAGGCGCCGGCGATCTGCGTCTCCTCGCCGCGCATCACGTCGGCGGGTTGCGCCTGTTTCAGCCCCGGCGCGATCCAGACCGTCAGGCGGGGATCGGCGGTCGGCGCCTTGACCAGTGCCGCATGGTCCAGGGGCGTGCAGGGCACCGCGCGATAGGGTGCCTCGCACCAGCCCTGCCGGCTGCCCACCATGCCGCAGGCCACCACCGGGGGCCGGTCGTCCAGCCAGGCCCCGATCAGCCGCAGAAGCGCCGGCTCGAACCCCTCGCGGCTCAGCTTGCCCATTCCCTCGTCCGAACTGGCCTCGGCCAGCACCCGGCCATCCGCCGCCATCGCGAAGGCGCGCAGGTTCGAGGTGCCCCAGTCCACGGCGATCCAGGCGGGAGAGACGGGACCAGTCATGAGGAGATATAGCCTCCATCCAGGATCAGGGTCTGCGAGGTCATCATGCGCGAGGCCGTCGAGGCCAGGAACAGCACCGTCCCCGCCATGTCCTCGGGCTGGATCGGGTAGGGCAGGCACTGGCGGGCCAGATGGGCCGACAGGGCCTCGGGCGTGACCCACAGCTCCTTCTGCCGCTCGGTCAGCACCCAGCCGGGGGCGATGGCGTTGACGCGGATGCGGTCCGGGCCGAACTCGCGCGCGAGCGTCCGGGTCAGGCCCACGATCCCGGCATTGGCGGTGATGTAGGCGGCATAGCCCGTGTCGGCCATCATGAAGCTGATCGAGGAGAAATTGATGATCGACCCCCCGCCCGCGGCCTTCATGCCGGGGATGACCTGCTGGCAGGCAAAGAAATAGGACCGCAGGTTCACCGCCATCGACCAGTCCCAGAAGGCCTGATCGGTCTTCAGCGTCTCGTGCCGCGTGTCGTTCGCGGCGTTGTTCACCAGAACCGTGATCGCCCCATGCGCCTTGGCGGCGGTGTCCAGCGTCAGTTGCAACTGGTCGGTGACAGAGATGTCGCAGGGCAGGAACAGCGGGCGGTTGCCGGTTGCGGCTTCCATCGCGTCGCAGAAGGCCGTGGCGTCGGACCGCTGGCAGAAGGCGACCTTCGCCCCCTGGCGCAGGAAGGCCTCGGTCAGCGCCGCGCCGATGCCCGCGCCGCCTCCGGTGATGAACACCGATTGTCCCTTGATATCCTCGAACATCATGGCGTCCGTCCAGTCCTCATGCTTCCCACGGCCCGATCCCTCCGAACGTCCCGATCGTCATTTCACCGCCCCAAGCGTCAGACCGGCGATGAAGTGCTTCTGCATGAGGAAGAACATGGCGACGGGCGGCAGGGCAGCGATGATCGAGCCCGCGCTGACCAGGTGCCACTGGGCGATCCACTGGCCGTTCAGGCTGGACAGGCCGGCGGTGATCGGCTGGCTGTCCACGCCCTGCGTCAGCACGGTGGCCCAGAAGAAGTCGTTCCAGATGAAGGTGAAGACCAGCACGGACAGCGCCGCGATGGCCGGCCGCATCAGGGGCAGGACGATATAGGCGAAGATGCGCCATTCGCTGACGCCTTCCACCCGCGCGGCCTCGATCAGTTCATAAGGCAGCGCCTTGATGAAGTTGCGCATGAACAGCGTGCAGAACCCGGTCTGGAAGGCGATGTGGAACAGGGCGAGGCCATACCAGGTGTTGTACATGCCCAAGTTCAGCGTCATGTCCCGGACCGGGACCATCAGGATCTGGAAGGGCACGAAGTTGCCCGCGACGAACATGAAGAACACCAGGATGTTCGCCCGGAACCCGTAGACCGCCAGCGCGAAGCCCGTCATCAAGGACAGGCTGACCGCGCCGATCACCGTGGGGATCGTCACCCAGAGCGAGTTGATCATATACTGGCCGATGGGCGTCTGGGTGAAGATGAACTTGTAGTTCTCCCAGGCGATGCCCGACGGCATCCCGAAGTAGTTCCCCTGTGCCAGGTCCGACGCGGGCCGGAGCGAGGTCAATGCAACGCCGAGAAGCGGGAACAGCCAGATCAGCAGCGCAACCGGCAGCGCGATGGTGTAGATCCATTGCGCGGCGGTCGAGGATTTCTGGATCGGACGCGGAAACATCTCAGCGCTCCCTCTCGTCGCGCCACATCTTCCAGATGAAGCCCGAAATGAAGACCATCATGATCAGGAACAGCACCACGGCAATCGCCGCGCCATAGCCCATGCGGAAGCCGTATTCGCCAAGCGCCATCTCGAACATGTAGTAGGACAGCACGCGGGACGACCCGAACGGCCCGCCGTTGGTCATGATCGACACCAGGTCGAAGGACCGCAGCGCGCCGATCACCGTAACGATGACCGCGATGAAGGTGGCCGGGCGCAGCTGCGGCAGGACGACATACCACAGCATCCGCCAGCCCTTCGCCCCATCCAGCCGCGCCGCCTCGATCTGGTCGGGGGCGACGTTGTTCAGGCCGGTAAGATACAGGATCATCACATAGGCGATCTGAGGCCAGAGGCCGGCGGCGATGATGCCGTAGGTCACCATGGTCGGGTCGGCCAGCACGGCGACGCCCTGTCCGGTGATGGATTCGATCAGCTTGTAGAACAGCCCGAAGTTGGGGGCGTAGAACCAGCTGAAGATCAGGCCGACGACGACCTGGCTGATGACGAAGGGGAAGAAGAACAGGGACTTGTAGATGCGGATGCCCCGGACCGTCTGGTTCAGGAAGATCGCGATGAAGAGCCCGGCGGGAAGCGCCAGCATGTAAAGGACCAGCCATTTCAGGTTGTTCCAAAGGCTGACCGTGAAGGCCGGGTCGGTCATCAGTTCCCGGTAGTTGCCCATCCCCACGAAACGCCCGGTGAAGTTGCCGTCGCGGTCGTAAAGCCCGTTCCAGTCGTAGAAGGACAGCGTCACGCTTTCCACGATGGGCCAGAGCACATAGATCGTGAACATCACCAGCCCGGGGGCCAGGAACAGCCAGGGCGCAATCGTCCTCTGGGTCCAGCGCCGCGGTGTCGAAGCTGCGTCAGCCATGTCTCCCCCCGGAAAACGGAAAGGCGCCCCCCGCGAACGGAGGGCGCCCGGATCAGCTTATTGCGGGTAAAGCCGCGTGCGGGCCTGCTCCAGCCGCGCCAGGATCGCGTCGCGCTGGTCGGGCTGCACCAGGAACTGCTGGAAGCCTTCCATGCCGACCTTGGCATATTCGGCATCCGCGTCACGGTCCCAGAACTGGGCGATGCCGCCGGTGGCCGTCGACAGCGCCTGGAAGCCCGCGGTCAGGAACGGATCGGCGGCATCGACCGAGGCGTTCTTGTTGGTGGGGAGTTGCCCCACCGCCGCGTTCCACTTGGTCTGCGCCTCGGCCGAGGCCATGTAGGCCAGGAACTTCTTCGCATCCTCGGGGTTCTTCGCGCCCGAGGTCAGGTGGATCGTGTCGGTCGGCGCTTCCTCGGCACGCGGGATGCCGGGGGTGATTTCCGGGAACACCATGAAGCCCAGGTTGTCGTTCGTCATCCCGCCTTCCTTGAAGACGCCGACGGCGAAGTTGCCCATGACGTAGTTCGCGGCCTTGCCCTGCACCAGAAGCGCCGCCGCGTCCTGCCAGTCGATCGCGGCATGGTTCGCGGTGACGTAGGGCTGGAGCTTGCCGAAATTGTCGAACACCGCCGCCACTTCCGGCGAGGTCCACGAAATCTTGCCGGCGGCCAGGTCGCTGTGGAACTGGTAGCCGTTGGTGCGCATCGAGATGTAGTCGAAGATGCCCGCCACCGGCCACAGCGCCGACGAGCCCGTCGTCACGCAGTCGATGCCCGCGGCCTTGAACTTCTCGCAGTTGGCCAGGAACTGATCCCAGGTCACGCCTTCCGGCCCCGGCACGTCCACGCCAGCGGCCTTGTAGGCGTCGCGGTTGTAGTAGATGCCCCACTGATAGTAGGTGTAGGGGATGGCATAGAACTTGCCGTCGATCGAGGCCGACGGCACGGAAGAGGCGAGCGCGTCCTTCAGCCCGTTGGCTTCCCACACGTCGGTGATGTCGGCGAACAGGCCCGCCTCGACGAAGGGACGCATCCGGTTCGCGGCATACCAGTTGGCCAGGTCCGGCGCGTCCGCGGTCAGGAAGTTGCGGATCGCGTTCTTGTAGGCCTCGTGGTCGAAGTTGGTCATCTGGATGTCGATCTCGGGGTTCGCGGCCTCGAAATCGGCGATCAGGGCTTCGGCGGCAGCCAGCGGAATCGGGTCGTAGTCCGCGTTCCAGGTGACGACGCGCTTGTCCTGCGCGAACGCCGAAGTGGACAGCATCAGTGCTGCCCCGAGGGCAACTGCGCCCGTCAGTTTGTGAACCATGGTTTCCTCCCGTCTGGTTTCACTATTTGAAACTTGGTCTTGAATATTGAAAACTATGTCGGCTATCGTCTAAGCTGTCAACAACGACGTTGCGGGAGGGGCGATGGGCGCGGAGGGACATGCCGACGGCACGGTGGGCAAGGCGCTGGATGTGCTGGACATGGTGGCCAGCCACGGCCGCCCCGTGCGCTTTTCCGATCTTCTGACCCAGTCCGCCTATCCCAAGGCCACGCTCTACCGGCTTTTGCAGACCCTGACGCATCAGGGCATGCTGACGCTCGACCCCGAGACCGGCACCTATGCGCTGGGCGTCCGCCTCGTGCGGCTGGCCCATGCCGCCTGGTCGCAATCCTCGCTCGCGCCCATCGCGCGGCCCTATCTCGATGAATTGGCGGCGAAAACCGGCGAGACCATTCACCTTGCCCAGATGGACCTCGGCCAGGTCCTTTACGTCGACAAGCGCAATGCCGCGAAGCCGGTCGAGATGTTCGCCCAGGCCGGCAAGGTCGGCCCGGCCTATTGCACCGGCGTCGGCAAGGCGATGCTCGCCTGGCTGCCGCCCGAGGCGCTGGAGGCGGCACTGGCCCGCCAGTCCTTCCACCGCTTCACGCCGCATACGCTGGCCAGCCGCGAGGCATTGCTCAAGGAACTGGAGGCGATTCGCCAACGCGGTCACGCCTGGGACGCCGAAGAACACGAGGCGGGAATCATCTGCTGCGCGGTGCCGATTCTCTCGCGCCAGGGCCGGGTGATGGGGGCGCTGTCGGTTACCTCGACCACCGCGCGGACGACGCTGGAGGAACTGGGTGCCCAGGCGCCGATGATAAAGGACATCGCGGCGAAGATCGCCGCCGAGGCGGAAAGCTGGCGCTTTCCGGAACAGGTTTAACCGGGGGGAGGATACCCATGACGGGAGTGACGCTGGAGAAGGTCGTCAAGCGCTTTGGCGATGTGCAGGTGATCCACGGGGTCGACCTGACGGTGGACGACGGGGAATTCTGCGTCTTTGTCGGTCCTTCGGGCTGCGGGAAATCGACGCTCTTGCGGATGGTCGCGGGGCTGGAAGAGACCTCGTCCGGTGCCATCCGCATCGGCGCGAAGGACGTGACCTACGTCGACCCCAGCGAACGCGGGGTGGCGATGGTGTTCCAGACCTACGCCTTGTATCCCCACATGACCGTGGCGGAAAACATGGGCTTTGGCCTCAAGATGACCGGCCATCCCAGGGCCGAGATCGAGCGCAAGGTGGCCGAGGCCGCCCGCATCCTGAAGCTGGAGCCGCTTCTCGAACGCAAGCCCAAGGCCCTGTCGGGCGGCCAGCGCCAGCGCGTTGCCATCGGCCGCGCCATCGTCCGGGGGCCGGAGGTGTTCCTGTTCGACGAACCGCTCTCGAACCTCGACGCAGAACTGCGGGTGGAGATGCGGGTGGAGATCGCGCGGCTTCACCGCGAGATCGGCGCGACGATGATCTATGTCACGCACGACCAGGTCGAGGCGATGACGCTGGCCGACAAGATCGTGGTCCTGCGGTCGGGCCGGATCGAGCAGGTTGGCAAGCCGCTGGACCTCTACAACAACCCCGACAACCGCTTTGTCGCGGGCTTCATCGGCAGCCCGTCGATGAATTTCGTGGCCGGAGTGGCCGAGGCCGGTTCGGTGGCCGCCAGGGGCCTTGCCGGATCGGTCGCGACCTCGGTTGCGCTGCCGGCTGCCGGGGCCGATGTGACCGTGGGTCTCAGGCCGCAGCATCTGAAGATCGGCCCAGGTGACACGCACCGGGTGGAACTGACCGAGGCATTGGGCGGCGTGAGCTACGTCCACCTCACCGCGCCCTCGGGCGAAAAGCTGATCGTCGAACGCCACGACCAGGTCAGCCTGGAGCCCGGCGCGATGGTGGGCGTCAGCTTCGACGCCCGCGACGCGATGCTGTTCGACAAGGACGGGATACGGCTGCGCTGACGGTCCGCTCGTCGTCCGCCTTCGGCGCTCCTCGCTC
>NZ_JBKBLV010000056.1:0-15231 GCF_046295235.1 Tabrizicola flagellatus | reverse complement strand
AACCGCTCCGACTTCGGCGCGACCGGCTGGTCGGACATGGTGGGCGACGAGGTGCGCATCCTCATCACCGCCCGCATCGACGCCCAGGGCTGACATGCTGAAGAACGGGCCCGCCGAATTCGGCCTTGTCACCCGGGTCCTGCACTGGGGGACGATGCTTCTGGTCATCGCCCAGCTTGCGCTTGGCCTGCGCATCGCCGATCTGGAACCCGGCCTGTCGACCCTCTGGCTGTACGGCCTGCACAAGACGCTGGGCTTCGCCGTCCTCGCCCTGATCCTCGCCCGCATCGGCTGGCATCTCGTCAGCCCCCCGCCCCCGCCGCTCGGCCCGCGCGGGCCCGCCTTCTGGGCCGCCCGCGCCGCGCATTGGGCGATCTACGCCCTTCTCCTCGCCATCCCGCTGACCGGCTGGGCCGGCAGTTCCGCCACAGGCATCGACGTGATGATCGCCGACCGCTGGACCCTGCCCCCGCTGGTCGAACCCTCCGAAGCCGCCGAGGCCTTCTGGTTCCGCCTGCACGACATCCTGACCAAACTCCTGATGGCCCTTGTCACGCTCCACATGCTTGGCGCCTTCAAGCGCGAGATGGAGGGCGACGGCACCCTGACCCGCATGCTGAAGGGCCGCACGGGCTAGCCCAAGAATTTTCGCCGAAAATTCTTGGGCCGCGTCCTTCTGGCCCTTTTCCGCCGCTTGGGCTAATCAGGCGCCGGACTCAAGCCAAGGGCGCAGACATGGCACGCATCCTCATCACTTCGGCCATTCCCTACATCAACGGGATCAAGCATCTGGGCAACCTCGTCGGCTCCCAGCTGCCCGCCGACCTCTTCGCCCGCTTCAACCGGGCGATGGGGCACGAGGTCATGTTCATCTGCGCTACCGACGAACACGGCACCCCGGCGGAACTCGCCGCCGCCAAGGCCGGTAAGCCGGTCGAGGAATACTGCGCCGAGATGCACGAGGTGCAGAAGAAACTGGCCGAGGGCTTCCGCCTGTCGTTCGACCATTTCGGCCGGTCGTCCAGCCAGCGCAACCACCGGCTGACCCAGCATTTCGCGGGCAAGCTGGCCGAGAACGGCTTCATCGAGGAAGTGGTGGAAAAGCAGGTCTTTTCCATCGACGACAACCGATTCCTGCCCGACCGCTACATCACCGGCACCTGCCCGAACTGCGGTTACGAGGCCGCCCGCGGCGACCAGTGCGAGAACTGCACCAAGCAGCTTGACCCCACCGACCTCATCAACCCGCGCTCCTCGATCTCCGGCTCGACCAACCTCGAGGTGCGCGAGACCAAGCACCTCTACCTCAAGCAGCGCGCGCTGAAGGACAAGCTGGAAGCCTGGATCGATTCCAAGACCGACTGGCCGATCCTGACCACCTCGATCGCGAAGAAGTGGCTCAACGACGGCGACGGCTTGCAGGATCGCGGCATCACCCGCGACCTCTACTGGGGCATCCCGGTGAAAAAGGGCGACCAGCCCTGGCCGGGGATGGAGGGCAAGGTCTTCTACGTCTGGTTCGATGCCCCCATCGAGTACATCGCCGGCACCGCCGAATGGGCCGATGCGCACGGGCTGGACGACGCGGCCTGGGAACGCTGGTGGCGCACCGACAAGGGCGCGGCCGACGTGACCTACTATCAGTTCATGGGCAAGGACAACGTGCCCTTCCACACCCTGTCCTTCCCCGCCACGATCCTCGGCTCGGGCGAGCCTTGGAAGCTGGTCGATTATCTCAAGTCCTTCAACTACCTGAACTATGACGGCGGCCAGTTCTCGACCTCCCAGGGCCGCGGCGTGTTCATGGACCAGGCACTCTCGATCCTGCCGGCCGATTACTGGCGCTGGTGGCTGCTGTCGCATGCGCCGGAATCCTCGGACAGCGAATTCACCTGGGAGAACTTCCAGACCTCGGTGAACAAGGACCTCGCAGATGTCCTGGGCAACTTCGTCTCGCGCGTGACCAAGTTCGCCGTGTCGAAGTTCGGCAACCAGGTTCCGGCGGGTGGAGAGTTCGGACCGCTGGAAACCGCGCTGATCGCCGATCTCGGCGCGCGGATCGCCGACTACACCCGCTTCATGGAACAGATGGAGGTGCGCAAGGCCGCCGCCGAGCTGCGCGCGATCTGGGTCATCGGCAACGAATACCTGCAATCCGCCGCGCCTTGGTCGGTAGTCAAGACCGACCCCGAGCAGGCCCAGGCCATCGTCCGCCTCAGCCTGAACCTGATCCGGGTCTATGCCGTGCTCTCGGCGCCCTTCATCCCCGACGCCGCCGCGACGATGATGCAGGCCGTGGGGTCCGAGGACTGGACCTGGCCCGCCGACATCCCGGCCGCCATGCGGACCCTGGCCCCCGGCCATGCCTTCACCGTGCCCGAGAACCTCTTCCGCAAGATCACCGACGAGGAACGCGCCGACTGGCAGGCGCGCTTCTCCGGCATCCGCGCCTGAGGCCGCGCCGCAGGGCAGAACAGATTTCGTTCGCACACGCAGAAAACGCCCTTTGACGGGCGGTTTTCCGCCCTTGTCAGCCAGATCAGGGACAGAATTCCGCCGAGCCCGAAAACTTAGGGCGCCACACCACACGCCATGGTGGTATTGTTTCCACATCGGACCCGACTCGCTGCCCGATCGGACCGCTGCCAGACTGTCTGCCCAGTCAAGGAGAGCCGAGATGACACAAGTTCTGCCGACGCGAAGCCGTCCCGCCAGAAACTATGCCGCCGTTGCCCTGTTCCTTGCCGTGTATGTGGGTGTCCTGGTCTTCGTCTTCGCACCCAAGGACATCTTCGCCGTCCAGTCCCCGACCGCCCTTCTGCACACCGAATAGCGCCCTCAGATCACCGCCGCCTCGACCATCGCCCGTCCTTCGGCGATGCGGTCATAGTGGAAGGGCCGCAGGTCCAGCGCGCGGTAATCCCCATGCAGGATCCACTCGGCCGTCGCCCGCCCCATGGCGGGCGACTGTTGCAGCCCGTGGCCGGAAAAGCCGTTCAGGAACAGGAAGTTCGTCACCTCAGGATGCGGCCCGGTGATCGCGTTCTGGTCCAGGAGGTTGTAGTCGTACTGCCCGGCCCATTCGTTGACCACCTTCACCGCCTCGAAAGCCGGGATCCGGGTGGCGATGGCGGGCCAGATGTGGTCCAGCCACAGATCCGGGTCCATGGTGAAGTCGTCGAACTCCACCGCCGGGTCCACCTCGGCATGGCCGCCCGCCATGTAGGTGCCGCCCCCCACCTCGCGCACGAAGGCGCCCGTGGGGTCGATGGTCAAGGGCAAGGGCCGGTCCAGCGGTCGTTCCGCCTGGAGCACCCAGTTGAACCGCTTGCGCGGCTCGATCGGGATCGCGATCCCCGCCATGGACGCGACCTTCGCCCCGCGCGTCCCCGCCGCGTTGACCACCATCCCGCAACCGACCCGGCGCCCCGAGGCCAGCCGCACCCCCGTCACCCGCGCGCCCGAAACGTCCAGCCCCGCCACCTCGTCGGCCAGATACTCCACCCCCCGCTCGCGCGCCTTGCGGCGGAACCAGTCGAAGACGGTGTAGCCGTCGAAATAGCCCTCGTCCCGCGTGTTCAGGCTGCCGAGGACCAGATCGTCCACCGTCATGAACGGGAATTCCTCCGCGATCTGATCCCTTGACAGCAGCCGCGTCCCCGCCCCCGCCGCCGCCTGCACCGCCTGATTGGCGCGCAGCACGCGGGCGAATTCCTCGCTGTCGGCCAGGTAGAGATAGCCGAAGTTCTGGATCTTCAGCTCCGGCACCCGCTCGTCGCCCCCCATTCGCGCGCGCAAGGACTGCACGAACTCGGCCCCGAACTGCGAGATGCGGATGTTCAGCTCGGTGGAAAACTGCTGGCGGATGCAGGAAAAGCTGAGCGCGGTCGCGGCCCTCTCGTAGCTCGGGTCGCGTTCGACAACCAGCACGCGGCCGGGAAAGCCCAGCTCGGTCAGCCACCATGCGGTGGAGGATCCCATGATCGCCCCGCCGATGATGACCACGTCATAGCTGTCCTGCGCCGGTTCCGTCCGAAATCCCTGCATCTTCGCCCGCCTATCGCCTTTGGCCTAGGGTCTAGCGCAGGGCGCGGGCCGGGTAAATCCGCCGTCAGCCGTGGCCGGGCGGGACATCGACCGAGGGAAGCCAGGGCTTGATGTCCAGAAGCGGCGTGCCGTCGAAGGCGTCCAGCGCATCGACCGTCAGGACGCCCGCCCCGGCATCGATGTCCAGAATCCGCACCACCCCGACCGCGACCGGATTCGGCCGGCTGGGCGCGCGCAGCGCGAAGACCCCCGTCGGCTCTGCGCGATGCTCGGGATGCAGAACAAGGCTGTCGCGCCGCGCCGCGCCGGTCCAGTAGAGCAGGATCACCGGCTGGCCCGCCGTCAGCCCTGCGAGGCCGGGCCGGAACGGCGGGTCGATCTCGACCCTGAACTCCCCGCCCGCCTCCCGCGCCGCGCGCAGGTTCTTCGGGCAGTTGCCGCGCGACCAGGGGCTGCGCAGCCGGCCGATGAAGCCCAGCCGTGCATCATCGGCGGCAAGCGCCGGGTCGAAGCCCAGCGCAACCTCGCCCGGCCGCGCGGGCCGGTCCGCAGGGGTGTCAGTCATTCCGGGGGCCTCCGCCATCCTGCCGCATGCTGCGGCGCGAAAGCCCCCGGCGCAAGGCTCAGCCGCCCGAGCCGTGGCCCATCTTCGAATGGTCCATGCCGGACTGCCCCATCTCGCCCATGCCCATCGGCGCCTCGATCTGGAACTCGACCTCGACCGGGCCGGCCTTCTCGAAGATCAGCGTGGCCTTGCGCATCTCGCCTTCGGTCAGGTTTTCCTTCAGCCCCATGAACATGACGTGATAGCCGCCCCGCTCCAGGTTCACGGTCTGGCCGGGCGGGATCTCGATGAACTCGACATGGGTCATGGTGCCGACGCCATTCGCATCGACCTTGCTTTCGTGCACTTCCGACTTCATCGCCATGTCGGATTCGACGCCGATCAGCCGGTCGGCCTCGGTGCCGTTGTTGACGATCGCCATGAAGCCGCCGGCCGCCTTGGCGCTGGCGGCGGGCTGGGGAATGTAGGGGTGGATGATTTGCAGATCGCCCACCGTGACCTCATGAGCCAGGACGGGGGCGGCCAGTACAAGAGCGGCGACAAGGGACAGGATAGGTTTCATGGTGTTCTCTCCGGTTTGAAAGGGAAAAGGGGCCCTGCACGGCGGGTGGCCGCGCAGGGCCAGTTCCGGCCCGAGAGGGATCGCGGGACGCCTCCCGCGGCTCGGGCCACGGGATGCATCAGCCCACCATCCGCTTCAGGGGCGGCAGGGCGGACAGGACCGCGAGGTCCAGCAGGATGACTGCCAGCAGCGTCAGCCCCAGCATCGGGAAGGCCAGCGCCAGGGCGAGCGTCACCAGAAGCGCGCCCTTGGCATAGGGAATCTCCGCCGGCCGCGGCGGCGCGCCAAGCCGGGCGCCCGCCGGCCTGCGCTTCAGCCACATCACCAGCCCCGAGACCGAGACCAGGATCAACGCCAGGCAGAAGGCCGTGTTCAGAGCCAGGTTCCAGGCGCCCAGGTCGCCCTCGTGGAAGGCGATGCCCCAGGCCATGGCCTTGGCATAGGCCGAATAGTCCGCATAGCGCACATCCGCCAGGACATTGCCGGTGTGACGGTCGATATGGATCGTCCGGTCGGCCGAGGGATCGGGGCCGTCGTTCGACATGCTGTCATGGCTGATGGTCCAGACGCCGGTCTCGCCGTCCGGCAGGTTCAGCTGGTAGCGCCGGTCGAAGCCCAGGCTGTCGGCAAGGGCCGCCACGCTGTCGATGGTGACCGGCCCGGCAATCGCCGCCGTCCCGGCCAGACTGCCCGAGGCCGGCAGCGGCGTCTGCTCCAGCGTCCAGGGCACCTCCCTCGCCGCGCCCTGGTTCAGGCTGGCGTGCGTGGCATCCGACAGGGGCGCCTCCCATTTCTCGGCGGGAAAGGTGTTCCAGGCCTGCACGAACTTGTCGCCCCAGATGCCGGCCCAGCTCAGGCCCGAGACGAGGAAGACCACGAGGATCAGGCTGATCCAAAGCCCGACGGCCCCGTGCAACGCCTTCCAGAAGCCGCGTCCGCCCTCGCGCCGCAGGGTCAGCGCCTGCCGCCAGCCTGCGCCATTGCGGGGCCAGTGCAGATAGATCCCGCTGGCAATCAGCAACAGGCCAAGGCTCGCCGCCGCCTCGATCAGCCGGTCGCCCAGATCGCCGATCAGCAGCGTGCCGTGGATGTCGCTGGCCAGGTCGTACCAGCCGGCCCAGGGGAAGGTCTCGACCACCTCGCCGGTATAGGGGTTCAGCGTGACGCCGGTCCTGCCGTCTCCGCTGGCCACTGCGAAGGCGGCCACCCGGTCGGGGCCCATCGGCGCGATGTACTGTACGGCATGGGCGCCCGGCACGGCGGCCTCTGCCGCGGCCTGCAACTGGCTGACCGGCAGCGGCGCGACGCCCGGCGGGATGCGGGCACGCTCGCCGTGGAGTTCGCTGGTTGAGCTGATCCAGAGCATGACGAGGCCGGTCACGGCCAGCATCAGCAGGAAGGGGATGACATAGAGACCGGCGTAGAAATGCCAGCGCCAGACGGCGAAATAAAGCCGGTTCACGGGCCGCGCGCTGTCGGTGTCGGAAACTGTGGACATGGGTCTGCCTTTGCGATGCGTGAAGGAACCGCGGGGCCGCGGGGGCCCTACGGGCGGCACGGAAAGGCGGCGTGGGGAAGGCCGGACGCCGCCCTCAGGCGACGGGCGGACCCTGGGGCCGGTGCGCCGGGTCGCGCGCCCGGGTCAGGGCACGGGTTTCCAGCGGGGCGATGACCGCGGCGTGGAAGGCCAGTTCCAGGTCGACCTGCATCTGCGCCGGGGGCGGCAGGTCGGCCGATCCGGCGATCTGGCAGGCCAGGCAATGCGGATCGCGCAAGCCGTCCCCGTCTAGGTCGTCGGCGCAGAAGTCGGCCGGCGTCGCGCCGTTGGCGATCAGGAAGGCCAGCGCCTCGTCCGAGGGGGCGGGCATGCGATGCGCGAAGCCGGTCGCCACGAGGGCCACCGTGACCAGGGCGAGCAACACCATGCGGTGCGCGCGGATCAGCATCTGCGCCAGCATGGCCGTTTCATGGACCAGCGCGCGGCTGTCGTCAATCACTCCGCGCTCCCCGACCCTGCGGCGAATTGCGCGCGGGCAGCGTCCGCACCCTTGCGCTTGCCCGCATCCGGCGGAAAGCTGGCGCGGCAACGCCAGGAGATGCCCATGCCTGCCCCCGTTCCCGTCTTCGACGGCCACAACGACCTTGTCCTGAAGCTCGCCGCCGCCGGCCGCGACCGTGCAGCGCTCTGGCTGAAGGGTGAAGGCGCCGGCCATCTCGACCTGCCACGGATGCGGGCGCATGGCTTTGCCGGCGGCTTCTTCGCCGTCTATATCCCCTCACCCGAGACCGCCGACCTTGCCGATGTCGAGCGGCTGATGGACAACCCGCCCTACGACCTGGCACTGCCCGCGCTCATCCCCCACACCGCGGCCCAGCCCGTCGCGGTCGAGATGCTGGGCCATCTTCTGTGGATGGAACGCGCGGCCGGGGGCGCTTTCCGCTGGTGCCGCACCGCCGCCGAGATCCGCGCGGCCATGGCCGAGGGCATCGTCGCCGGCGTGATCCATTTCGAGGGTGCCGAACCCATCGGCCCCGACCTCGACGCGCTTCACCTCTTTCACGCGATGGGCCTGCGCTCCCTCGGCCCGGTCTGGAGCCGCCCGACCATCTTCGGCCACGGCGTGCCGTTCCGCTTCCCCTCGACCGGAGACACCGGGCCGGGCCTGACCGATCTCGGCCGCGCCCTCGTGCACGAATGCAATGCCCTGCGCATCATGATCGACCTCAGCCATCTGAACGAGGCCGGCTTCCGGGACGTGGCCCGGCTCTCCGACGCCCCGCTCGTCGCCACCCATTCCAACGCCCATGCCGTAACCGCCTCCAGCCGCAACCTCTCCGACCGCCAGTTGCAGGCCATCGGCGAAAGCGGCGGAATGGTCGGGCTGAACCTCGCCACCTGCTTCCTGCGCCCGGACGGCCGCGAAAGCCCCGAAATGACGCTCGACCCCGTCAAGCGCCACATCGACCACCTCCTCCGCCTCGCCGGCGAGGATCACGTCGGGATCGGGTCGGACTTCGACGGCGCGACCACGCCCCGCGACATCGGCGGGGCCGAGGGCCTGCCCGTACTGATCGCCGCGATGCGCGAGATGGGCCTGGGCGAGCCGCTGATCGAGAAGATCGCCCATGGCAACTGGCTCAGGCTTCTCGAACGCACGTGGGGCGCGTGACGGCTCCACGGCGACTTCGTCCCTCGTCGCGGCGCGCCCCTCCGACGAGAAGGCGCAGCCGCACGAGGAGGCTTACCGGAGCGCCGCCCGCAACGTCTCGGCCATCTCGGCATAGCGGTCCGACAGCGGGTTCGACCGCCGCCAGACCAGCCCGATCCGTCGCCCCGGCCGCGGCGCGGGCAGCCGGTGCAGCACCACCGGGGCCGAGCGACCCTCGACCTCTGCCGCCATCTCGGGGATCAGCGTCACCCCGATCCCCGCCCCCACCATCTGCACCAGCGTCGAGAGCGACGAGCCCTCCATGATCTCGCCCGCCCTCTCGCCCGGCCCGCCCGGCGCCAGCTTGCAGACCGCGATCGCCTGGTCGCGGAAACAATGCCCCTCTTCCAGCAGCAGCAGCGGCGCCTGCGGCAGTTCGGTCAGGGGCGGGATCGGCAGATCCGCCGCCGCGGCATGGCGCACCAGCAGGAACTCCTCGTCGAACAGCGCATGTTCCACCAGAGACGGCTCCGACACGGGCAGCGCCAGCATCGCCAGGTCCAGCCGGCCCTCGTGCAGGTCGCGCACCAGCTTGGACGTCACCGCCTCGCGCGGGCGTAGGTCGATGTCGGGAAAGCGGCCGGCCAGCTCGCGCATCAGCCGGGGCAGGAGGTAGGGCGCGACCGTGGGAATCACCCCCAGCCGCAGCCGCCCCGACAGCGGACCGGTCGAGGCCCGGGCCAGCGAGGTCAGTTCGTCCACCGACCGCAGCACGTCCCGCGCCCGCACCGCGAAATCCTCGCCCAGCCGGGTCAGCGTGATCTGTCGCGCCCCCCTCTCCACCAGCGGCGCGCCGAGGATTTCCTCCAGTTCCTTGACCTGCAACGACAGCGCCGGCTGCGAGATCGCCGACGCCTCCGCCGCCCGCCCGAAATGCCGATGCGTAGCCAGCGCGTCGAAATAGCGCAGATGCTTCATGGTGATCTGTGTCATATGTTTTGCATATCGCTTCGATAGGAAAATGAAAATTCCTATTATCGGTCATCAGTGTTACCGATGAGACATGAACGAAGCGCGGCGAGTCGCTGTCCGGTCGGTTCCGATCGGGTGGGTCGTGGCGTTTCCCGCCTGGTTCCAGCAAGACGAGGAGAGCAAGATGGACGGCAATGACGTAGGACGTTCGGGCAAGTGCCCGGTCATGCACGGGGCGATCACCGAAACCGGCATGACGGTGATGGACTGGTGGCCCAAGTCGCTGAATCTCGACATCCTGCACCAGCACGACACCAAGGTTAACCCCTTGACTGGCTTCAACTATCGGGAAGAAGTCAAGAAGCTGGACTTCGAGGCGCTGAAGCGCGACCTCACCGCGCTGATGACCGACAGCCAGGACTGGTGGCCGGCCGACTGGGGCCATTACGGCGGCCTCTTCATCCGCATGTCCTGGCACGCCGCCGGCACCTACCGCATGGCCGACGGCCGCGGCGGTGCGGGCACCGGCAACCACCGCTTCGCGCCGCTGAACAGCTGGCCCGACAACGCCAACCTCGACAAGGCGCGTCGCCTGCTGTGGCCGATCAAGAAGAAATACGGAAACCGCCTTTCCTGGGCCGACCTGATGGTGCTGGCCGGGACCGTGGCCTACGAATCGATGGGGCTCAAGACCTTCGGCTTCGGCTTCGGGCGCGAGGACATCTGGCATCCCGAAAAGGACGTCTATTGGGGGTCCGAGAAAGAATGGCTGACCGACCAGCGCTATCCGACCAAGGAAGACCGCACCAGCCTGGAAAACCCGCTGGCCGCCGTGGTCATGGGCCTGATCTATGTGAACCCGCAAGGGGTTGACGGCAAGCCCGACCCGCTGCGCACCGCGCAGGACGTGCGCGAGACCTTCGCCCGCATGGCGATGAACGACGAGGAAACCGTCGCGCTCACCGCCGGCGGCCACACGGTCGGCAAGGCGCACGGCAACGGCAGCGCGGCCAATCTCGGCCCGGAGCCTGAAGGCGCCGACATCTCCGAACAGGGCCTCGGATGGATGAACCACAAGACCCGCTCGGTCGGCCGCGACACGGTGACCTCGGGCATCGAGGGCGCCTGGACCACCCACCCGACCAAGTGGGACGGCGGCTATTTCCACCTGCTGCTGAACTACGACTGGGAACTGGTGAAGTCGCCCGCCGGCGCCTGGCAGTGGCAACCCATCGGCATCAAGGAAGAGGACATGCCGGTCGATGTGGAAGACCCCACGATCCGCCGCATGCCGATGATGACCGACGCCGACATGGCGATGAAGATGGACCCGGTCTATCGCGAGATCTCCGAGCGCTTCGCCAAGGATCAGGCGGCGTTCAGCGACGCCTTCGCCCGCGCGTGGTTCAAGCTGACCCACCGCGACATGGGGCCGAAGGTCCGCTACCTCGGTCCCTGGGTGCCGCAGGAAGACCTGATCTGGCAGGATCCGGTGCCGCAGGGCCCGACCGGCTGGGACGTGGCGGCGGTCAAGGCGAAGATCGCAGGCAGCGGCCTGTCGGTCGCCGACATGGTCGCCACCGCCTGGGATTCGGCGCGCACCTTCCGCGGCTCTGACAACCGGGGCGGCGCGAACGGCGCCCGCATCCGGCTCGCCCCGCAGAAGGACTGGGAAGGCAACGAGCCCGCGCGGCTGGCCCGTGCGCTGTCCGTGCTGGAACCCATCGCGAAAGAGGCCGGCGCTTCGGTGGCCGACGTGATCGTGCTGGCGGGCAACGTCGGTGTCGAACAGGCAGCCAAGGCCGCGGGCTTCGACGTGACCGTGCCCTTCCACCCCGGCCGCGGCGACGCGACCGCAGAGCAGACCGATGCCGACAGCTTCTCGGTCCTGGAACCCGTCGCCGACGGCTTCCGCAACTGGATGAAGAAGGACTATGTCGTCACCGCCGAAGAGCTGATGCTCGACCGGGCGCAGCTGATGGGCCTGACCGCGGTCGAGATGACCTGCCTCGTCGGCGGCATGCGGGCGATGGGCACCAACCATGGCGGCACGGCGCATGGTGTCTTCACCGACCGGGTCGGCGCGCTGACGAACGACTTCTTCGTCAACCTGACCGACATGGCCTGGAAATGGGTGCCGAAGGGGACGAACCTCTACGAGTTGCAGAACCGCAAGACCGGCGCCGTGAAGTGGACGGCGACGCGGGCGGACCTGGTGTTCGGCTCGAACTCGATCCTGCGCGCCTATGCCGAGGTCTATGCCCAGGACGACAATGCCGGGAAGTTCGTCCGCGACTTCGTGGCCGCCTGGACCAAGGTCATGGAAGCCGACCGCTTCGATCTCCGCGCGTGATCCGGAATCCCGAAACGGCAACGGCCCGGCAGATTGCCGGGCCGTTCGCTTTTGCTGGTGCCCGCGGCCGGACTCGAACCGGCACGGCCTTGCAGCCAGGGGATTTTAAGTCCCCGGTGTCTACCATTCCACCACGCGGGCGGCGCGGGCGACCTTAACCCCATACCGCACAAAGGGGAATCGCCTTCTGGCCTGCCGGCCTCACTTGCCGGTCGGACTTGTCGCCGACAGCAGCCAGCCCACCAGCTCGAAGCTGTTCCTGACCCCGGCCTTGCGGATCATGTTCGCCCGGTGCACCTCGACCGTGCGGTGCGAGGATCCCAGGGCCTGGGCGATCTCTTTCGAGGTGAAGCCGTTCACAAGATACCGGGCAATCCGCCTTTCCGTCTGCGTCAGTTGGCCCGCGCCCCCGACCGCCGCCTCCAGCGGCCTATAGGTCCAGACAGCCAGCCGCTGCGGATCTTCGGGATCCAGCGCCGCGCCGTGTCCCTCCATCCAGACCACCTGCCCATCCTTGCGCCGCATGAAGCGTTCGTCGCGATAGACCCGGCTTTCCAGCATCGCCCTCCGCGCCCGTTCGCCGATCACCTCATAGTCGGTCTCGGTAGGATACAGCAGCCGGATCGACTGCCCTTCCAGATCGCGCGGCGTCCAGCCGAACACGGCCTCCACCCGGAGGGAGGCCCGCAGGATCACCCGATCCGCCAGGATCAGAGTGGCGTCCGGGCCCTGTTGAAAGGCCAGGCGCTCATAGTCACGCATCGCCGCCCTCTACGTAGGTTCCTACGTATTCTTACGGATGGTGGCCCCCTTCGCAATCTTTCAGGATCGCGGCAGTCCGATCTCCCTTGCGGACACGGGAGGAACCAGAATGAACAAGGTCTATCCAAGCGCCGCGGCCGCCCTCGACGGGCTTCTGCACGACGGCATGCTGATCGCCAGCGGTGGCTTCGGTCTCTGCGGCATCCCCGAACTGCTGATCGCCGCCATCCGCGACAGCGGCGTCAAGGGCCTGACCGTCGCCTCGAACAACGCGGGCGTCGACGGCTTCGGCCTCGGCGTCCTGCTGGAAACCCGGCAGATCAAGAAGATGATCTCGTCCTATGTCGGCGAGAACGCGGAATTCATGCGCCAGTATCTGTCGGGAGAGCTGGAACTGGAATTCAACCCGCAAGGCACCCTGGCCGAGCGGATGCGGGCGGGGGGCGCGGGGATTCCCGGCTTCTACACCGCGACCGGCGTCGGCACGGTCATCGCCGAGGGCAAGGAGCACCACGACTTCGACGGCAAGACCTACATCCTCGAACGCGGGATCGTGGCCGACCTGTCGATCGTGAAGGCCTGGAAGGCGGACCCCTCGGGCAACCTCGTGTTCCGCAAGACGGCGCGCAACTTCAACGTCCCCGCCGCCACCTGCGGCCGTGTCTGTGTCGCCGAGGTCGAGGAGATCGTGCCGCTCGGCAGCCTCGATCCCGATCACATCCACCTGCCGGGGATCTACGTTCACCGGATCATCTCCGGCCCGCATGAAAAGCGGATCGAGAACCGCACCGTTCGCAAGAAGGAGGCCGTGTGATGGCCGAGGCAACCAAAGGCTGGGACCGCAATGGCATGGCCGCACGCGCGGCGCAGGAACTGCGTGACGGCATGTATGTGAACCTTGGGATCGGGATCCCGACCCTGGTGGCGAACTACATCCCCGAAGGCGTGAACGTGACCCTGCAGTCCGAAAACGGGATGCTTGGCATGGGCCCCTTCCCCTACGAGGGCGAGGAAGACCCGGACCTCATCAACGCGGGCAAGCAGACGATCACCGAACTGCCGCAGACCGCCTATTTCGATTCGGCGACCTCTTTCGCCATGATCCGCGGCGGCAAGATCGCCATGGCGATCCTCGGCGCGATGGAAGTGGCCGAGAACGGCGATCTGGCGAACTGGATGATTCCGGGCAAGCTCGTCAAGGGCATGGGCGGGGCGATGGACCTGGTCGCGGGCGTTGGCCGCGTGGTCGTGGTGATGGACCACACCTCGAAGCACGGCGAGTCCAAGGTCTTGAAATCCTGCACGCTTCCCCTGACGGGCAAGGGCGTGGTGGACCGCATCATCACCAACCTGGGCGTGCTGGATGTGGGGCACAAGGGGCTGCACATCGTCGAGCTTGCCCCGGGCGTCACGGAAGAGGAACTCCGCGCCGCGACCGAGGCGACCATCGTCGGCTGACCGCTCTGGCCGTTGCAGGACCGGGGCGCGGCGCGTGCGCGCCCCGACCCTACAGCCCGGCCATGTCGGTGCGGAAGATGCAGGGGTCGGTGACCAGCATCGGCGGGCTGACGCACAGCCCCTGCGCCACCTGCCAGGCCGCCAGCACTTTCGGCACATAGTCCCGCGTCTCGGCATAGGGCGGGACGCCGCCGTTGGCGCGCACCGCCCCTTCGCCGGCATTGTAGGCCGCCAAGGCAAGGACCGGATCGTAGTCGAACTCCTTCAGCAACCAGTCCAGATAGGCCACCCCGCCCCTGATGTTCTGCACCGGATCGGTGGAATCCTTCACGCCGAAGCGTTCGGCCGTGGCCGGGATCAGCTGCATCAGGCCAACCGCCCCGGCATGGCTGACCGCATCGGCATTGCCCGCGCTTTCGATGCCGATCACCGCCAGCACCAGCGCCGGCGAAACCTTCGTGTCCAGCGTCGCGCGAAGGATCTCCTTGCCGTATTCCTTCGAAACTTCCTGCAGGTGCTGCATCCGGGGCGCCCGGACCGTCGCGCCGGCGGGCCCCTGCGACAGCGAGGCCAGGGCCAGCTGGAATCGGTCCGCCCTGTCGCCGATTCCGGCGGGAACCTTGTCCCAGTACCAGGCGTAGGACGAAGCGGGCGCCGGGCCGGGTTCGCGGTCCGACCTTTCGGCAGGCGGCTTCTCTTCCTCGCGGCGCACGGGGTTCGGGTCGACCTTGGGCAGGGCGGCAAGGTATCGGGCCTGCTCTTCCGGGTCGATCTGGACGGTGATGCGCTTGCCGGGCAGGGAATCGCCCACCTTCACCCTCTTGAACGTATAGTCGTCCGCCTGCGCCGCACAGCTCAGGGCGGTGCAGAGAATCGCGGCGATTCCCAGTCTTGTCGTCAGCATGGTCGGGGCCTGCTCGCCTCGTTGTTTTGCCGGCAGAGTCGCAGCATCGAGGGGGTCTGACCAGAACTTTTCCCGACCAATCATGGCAATTCTGCCCGATTTGACCGAAAAACCACGCCCTAGCATGCAATGGTGAACAGACCCCTAAGAATCTTTTCATGTAATTTCAGCAACTTGAGCAGAAACCGGCAGAAATTTTCGCAGGGCTGAATTTCTGCTGATCTCGTCCAAACTGCTGCCATTTTTGGGGGGCTATATCAGGTCATACCGAACGACGACGCCGCAGGACGCAGCAAACTCGAAGCGGTTGAAGTGACAGTAAACACCTTAGCAAAGGACCAGACAAATGACCAAGTTCTCCGCTTTCCTGAAAGACGAAGCCGGCGCCGTGACCGTTGACTGGGTGGTTCTGACCGCCGCCGTCGTGGGCCTCGGCCTCCTGATCTTCTCGTGGGTCCG
>NZ_JBKBLV010000055.1:0-15414 GCF_046295235.1 Tabrizicola flagellatus | reverse complement strand
CTGGTGGCCTATTTCACCGGCCCGGTCGAGGTGGGCGCGGACGGCTATGCGCGGGCGACGTTCGACCTGCCGAGCTTCAACGGCACGGTGAAGGTTATGGCCGTGGCCTGGTCGAAGACCGGGGTCGGTCAGGCATCGGCGGATGTGCTGGTGCGCGATCCGGTGGTGGTGACGGCCAGCCTGCCGCGCTTCCTGTCGCCGGGCGACACGTCGCGGCTCTTGCTGGAGGTGGTCCATGCCACCGGGCCTTCGGGCCGGATGAGCCTCGATGTGACCGCGAACGGGCTGACGCTGGGCGCGGTGCCTTCGGGCTTCGACCTCGGCGAGAAGGCCAAGGCGGTGTTCGAGGTGCCGGTGACGGCGGGGGATGTCGGGGTGGATAGCATCGACATCAGCCTGACCACGCCGGACGGCAAGGTGCTGAAGAAGACGCTGACGATCCCGGTGCAGTTGAACGACCCGGAAGTGGCGCGGATCAGCCGTGTGGACCTGGCCTCGGGGCAGAGCTTCGCCTTCGATGACAACGTGTTTGCCGGCCTCGTGCCGGGGTCGGGCAAGGCGGTGATGGCGGTCGGCCCGATCGCGCGGCTGAACGCGCCGGGGATGCTGGCGGCCCTTGACCGCTATCCCTATGGCTGCACCGAGCAGATCACTTCGAAGGCGCTGCCGCTTCTGTACTTCGACCAGGTGGCGCAGGTGATGGACCTGAAGGGGGCCGAGAACATCCAGACCCGGATCGACGAGGCGGTGGTGGAGATCCTCGCCAACCAGTCCTCGGCCGGGGGCTTCGGCCTCTGGGGGCCCGAGCAGGGCGATTTCTGGCTCGACGCCTATGTGACCGACTTCCTCAGCCGGGCGCGGGCCCAGGGTTACACGGTGCCGGAACTGGCCTTCCGCAACGCGCTGGCGAACCTGCGGAACCAGGTGAACTATGCGCCCGACTTCAGCGCGGAAGCCAATGGCGGCGGCGAGGCGCTGGCCTATGCGCTGATGGTGCTGGCGCGCGAAGGGGCGGCGGCGGTGGGCGATCTGCGCTATTACGCCGATGTGAAGGGCGACGATTTCGCGACGCCGCTCGCGCAGGCGCAGCTGGCTGCGGCACTGGCCTCTTACGGCGACCAGCCGCGGGCGGATGCAATGTTCCGCAAGGCGCTGGCCAAGCTGGATGCGCAGGGGCCGGAGCAGGGCCAGCTCTGGCGGGTGGACTACGGCACCCGCTACCGCGACACGGCGGCGCTCTTGACGCTGGCGGTCGAAGCCGGGTCGAACGCGGTGGACCGCGAGGCGCTGACCGACCGGCTGGCCGCACAGGGTACCAACCTTTCCACACAGGAGGCGACCTGGGCGCTTCTGGCCGCCAATGCGCTGATCGACCGGCCTGGGGCCGCGGGCATAACCCTCGACGGGCAGCCCGCAGAGGGCCCGCTGGTCCGTGTGCTGGAGGCTGGGGCGGCGACCCCGGTCGTCGTGCGCAACGCGGGGCCGGACACCAGCATCACGGTGACGACCTATGGCGTCCCGGCCGAGCCCGAGCCTGCCGGCGGCAACGGCTATGCGATCACCCGGACCTACTACACGATGGACGGTCAGGAGGTCTCGCCCGGCAGCGTGGCGGCGGGCACCCGGCTGGTGGTGGTGCTGGAGGTCACGCCCTTCGCCTATGGCGAGGCGCGGCTGATGGTCAGCGATCCCCTGCCCGCGGGTCTGGAGATCGACAACCCGAACCTGATGTCGGCGGGCTCGACCTCGGAACTGGGCTGGCTGGATGCGGTGCAGGAGGTGGCCCATGCCGAGTTCCGGCAGGACCGCTTCCTCGCCGCGATCGACTGGCGGTCGGATGCGCCGTTCAAGCTCGCCTATGTCGTCCGCGCAGTCAGCCCGGGCAGCTTCCACCACCCGGCGGCCTCGGTCGAGGACATGTATCGCCCCGATTTCCGGGCGCGCAGCGAGACCGGGACGCTGACGGTCACGCCGTGACGGACCGGCAGCGCATTGCGCCTCCCCTCCCCCCCGTGGGGAGGGGTTGGGGGGGGGGGGCGTGTCGGACAAGGGCCCTGGTCTGGCATCCGGCCCCCCCTCCCTCTCCCTCCCCCACGAGGGGGGAGGGAAGCGCCAACCCCTCGCCGCAGGTCCAGCTTTGCCGATGATCCGCGCGCGCTGGCTGTTTGCCGTTGCCCTTGGCCTGTGGCTGGGGGCGCTCGGCCGGGACCGGTTCGACGCCTTCATCGACGCGACCGTCCTGCCGCCCCTTGCGGTGGAGATGTCGGTCGAGGTGCTGGACCGCGACGGTGACCTCTTGCGCGCCTATACGGTCGCCGATGGCCGCTGGCGGCTGGCCCTGCCGCCCGACCGGGTGGACCCGCTCTACCTGCGGATGCTGGTGGCCTACGAGGACCGCCGCTTCCGCGACCATGGCGGCGTGGACCTGCGCTCGCTGGCGCGGGCGGTGGCTCAGGCGGTCTGGAACGGGCGCGTCGTCTCGGGCGGATCGACGCTGACGATGCAGGTCGCGCGGCTGCTGGAAGAGGGGACGACCGGCCAGGTCGCGGGCAAGCTTCGGCAGATGCGGGTGGCGCTGGCGCTGGAGCGGCGGCTGTCGAAGGACCAGATCCTTCAGCTTTACCTGCATCTCGCACCCTTCGGTGGCAATCTGGAGGGGGTGCGTGCCGCCTCGATCAGCTATTTCGGCAAGGAGCCCGCCCGCCTGACCCCGGCCGAAGCCGCACTTCTGGTGGCGATCCCGCAGGCTCCGGAAAGCCGCCGCCCCGACCGCGCCGCCGACCGGGCCGAGGCCGCGCGGAACCGGGTGCTCGCCCGCGCGGTGGCGGCGGGGGTGCTGGACCCCGAAACCGCCGAGGCCGCCCGGCGCGAGGCGGTGCCGGGCTTGCGCCAGCCCTTTCCGGCGCTCGCCGCGCATCTGGCCGACCGTGTCCGCGCCGAACGCCCGCAGGACGGGCAGCACCGCCTGACGCTGGACGGCGACCTGCAACGCCGGCTCGAGGCGCTGGCGGCCGAGGCGGTCGCCGACCGGGGCGAGGCCTTGCAGGTGGCGATCCTGGTGGCTGACCATGCCTCGGGCGAGATCCTCGCCTCGGTCGGCTCGGCGGGCTATCAGGCCGATCTGCGGCAGGGCTTCGTGGACATGACCCAGGCGCTGCGCAGCCCCGGATCGACGCTTAAGCCCCTGGTCTATGCCCTGGCCTTCGACGAGGGGCTCGGCCATCCCGAGACGATGATCGAGGACCGGCCGATACGCTTTGGCACTTACGCGCCGCAGAACTTCGACCGGCTCTACCTCGGCACGATACGCATGCGCGAGGCATTGCAGCTGTCGCGCAACATCCCGGTGGTGGAACTGACCGAGGCGCTGGGACCGGCGAAACTGATCTCGGCGATGGAGAAGGCGGGCATGAAGCCGGTCTTTCCGGGCGACCAGCCGGGGCTGGCCATCGCGCTGGGCGGGGTGGGGGTGACGTTGCAGGACATGGTGCAGCTTTATGCCGCGCTGGCGCGGGGGGGCGTGGCGCGGCCGCTGACCTGGCGGCTCGGGGCCGAGGGGGCCGAGGGGCAGCGCCTGGTCTCTTCCGTGGCGGCCTGGCAGGTGGGCGACATCCTCGCGGGCCTCGCGCCGCCGCCGGGGGCGCCGCCGAACCGGCTGGCCTACAAGACCGGGACCTCCTACGGGCACCGTGATGCCTGGGCGATCGGCTATGACGGGCGGCATGTGGTGGGGGTCTGGATGGGCCGGGCGGACGGGACGCCCGTGCCGGGGGCCTTCGGTGCGGATGTGGCGGCGCCGGTGCTGTTCCAGGCCTTCAACCGGCTGAAGCGCAAGCTCGACCCGCAGCCGCCGGCGCCACCGGCGACCCTGCTGGTCGCCAACGCTGCGCTGCCGCAGCCGCTGCAACGCTTCCGGTCGCGCGCGGCGGCCTTTGCCCGGGCGGCGGATGCCCCCGCCGTTGCCTTCCCGCCGGACGGTGCGGAGGTGGAGCTTCTTGCGGCGGGGCTGAAGGTCAAGGTCGCGGGCGGGACCGCGCCCTTCACCTGGCTGGCCGACGGGGTGCCGGTGGTCGTCGGCTCCGAGGCGCGCGAGGCGATGCTGGCGATGCCGGGGGCGGGGTTCGTGACGCTCAGCGTGATCGACGCCGAGGGCCGGTCGGACCGGGTGCAGGTGCGCCTGCGCTGAGACGGCGGCTCGTCGCCGACTGCGTCGCTCCTCGCGCAGGGCAGCCGACGAGGACACGCAGTCGAACGAGGAGGGTTCAGGGAGGGGTCAGGCGCGTTCGATGGCCAGCGCGATCCCCTGGCCGCCGCCGATGCACATGGTGACAAGGGCGGTGCGCCCGCCGGTCCGTTCCAGCTCGTGCAGCGCCTTCACGACCAGGATCGCCCCGGTCGCCCCCACCGGATGACCGAGCGCGATCGCCCCGCCGTTGGGGTTCACCCGCGCGGGGTCGAGGTCCAGCGCGCGGGACACGGCCAGCGCCTGGGCCGCGAAGGCCTCGTTCGATTCCACCACGTCGAAGGACTGCGGCCTGACCCCGAGCTTCGCGCAGAGCGCCTGCACCGCCGGGATCGGGCCGAGACCCATGACCTTCGGGTCCACCCCGGCCAGAGCATAGCCCATGATCCGCGCCCGGCTGCCCTTGTCGGATCGCGACAGGACCAGCGCGGCGGCGCCGTCGTTGATGCCCGAGGCATTGCCGGCGGTCACCGTGCCGTCCTTCTGGAACACGGGGCGCAGACCCGCCAGCGCCTCGGCGCTCGTGGCCTTGGGGTGTTCGTCGGTGTCGAAGGTCACCGGGCCCTTCCGGCCGGCGATCTCGACGGGCACGATCTGATCGCGGAATCGGCCTTCGGCGATGGCGCGGGCGGCGCGGGTCTGGCTTTCCAGCGCGAAGGCGTCCTGATCCTTGCGGCTGATACCGTGCAGCGCGGCGACATTCTCTGCCGTCACTCCCATGTGCCCGGTGCCGAAGGGGCAGGTCAGCGCCCCGGTCATCATGTCCAGCGCGCGGGTATCGCCCATCTTCTGCCCGAAGCGGGCGGCGGGCAGGATGTAGGGCGAGCGGCTCATGCATTCCGCCCCGCCCGCGAGCGCCAGTTCGGCATCGCCCAGCATCAGCGCCTGCACCGCCGAGACCACGGCCTGCGCGCCCGAACCGCAGAGCCGGTTGACGTTCATCGCCGGCGTCGTCTCGGGGATGCCGGCGTTCATCGCCATGACGCGGGAAAGATACATGTCGCGCGGTTCGGTGTTGATGACATGGCCCATGACGACCTGGCCGATCTGCCCGCCTTCAACCCCCGCGCGGGCGAGCGCCGCCTTCGCGGCATGGGTGGCGATGTCGATCGGCGGCAGGGCGGACAGCGCGCCGCCGAAACCGCCGATGGCGGTGCGGGCGGCGGAAAGGATGTGGATCTCGGTCATGGGGGCCTCCGGTGTTTGTCGCAGCATGCACCAGGGACGGTGCGAAGGGTGAGGAAACGTCGCGTCACGGCGGCCATTGACATGCGCTAACAGCCGGGGGAGACGGGGCGGGTCAACCGGAGACCGATCTTGAACGACCTGATCCGCGCCCATGCCGGGCTTCTGTTCGCCGGGGTGACGACCTTCATCCTGATGGGGGCGGGGCAGGCGCTGTTCGGGCCGGTGCTGCCGGTCTATGTGCGCGAGTTGTCCCTGACCGAGGGCGAGGCGGGGCTGTTCGTGGCGCTTCTGTGGGTCGGCTGCTTCCTGGGCGTCGGCATCATGTATGTGCTGGGCGCCCGGATCGGGCCGAGGCACGCCCTGGCGGCGATGGCGGCCGGGACGGCGGTGATGGCGGCGGGCCCGGGCTGGTGGCTGACGCTGGCCGGCGGCGCGCTCTTCGGTGTGGGCTACGGCATGGCGACGGCGGTGTTCAACCCGCGCGTGATGCGGGCCTTCGGAGCCAAGGGGCCGTCGATGCTGAGCCTGCTGAACGCGACCTTCGGGGTCGGCGCCATTGCCGCGCCGCTGGTCTTCGTCTGGCTGGGCAGCGACCCGGCCTGGACCTTCGGCGCGGTGGCGCTGGCGCTTCTGGCGATCTTCGCGCTGGCCGGCCCGGCCGGTCGGGTGGCGGCGGCGCCGGCGGGCGAGGTGCGGGCCTTCCGTCCGCACTGGGGCATCCTGGCCTTCGGCGCGCTGGCCATCGGGATGGAGGCGAGCCTTGCCGGCCTTGGCCCCTCGGCGCTGATCCGGGCGGGGGTGGAGGAGGTGCGGGCCTCGCAGCTTCTCAGCGCCTTCTTCGTCGTGTTCCTGCTGGCGCGGGTGGGGCTTATCTTCATCGCCCACCGGGTAGAGCCCTTCGTGCTTTACACCGCCGCCATCGGCTCGGCCGCGCTGTTCGCCATCGGGGCGGTGGTCCTGTCGCCTGCGGTGTTCTTCGTGGCGATGGGCGCCTCGGCCGGGGTGTTCTTTCCGGGCTACTACGTCACCGCCAGCGGCAAGATGGGCGAGGACATCCGGGTGCCGCCGACCATTGTCGCCGCGGGGCTGGTGGGGGCGATCACCACGCCGCTGATCCTGGCGCCGGTCAGCGCCGCCCTGGGCGAGCGGGGATTCTTCGTGCTGGTGGCCGGGATCCTGCTGGGGCTGAGCCTGGCTGCGGTGCTGTCGCTGCGCCGGATGCGGGTCTAAGAATTTTCGACGAAAATTCTTAGACCGGGCGCGCCGCCTGCCAGTCGGCGATCCAGTCCACCGGGTAAAGCAGCATCAGCACGTTCAGCGCCAGGCCGTCGCGGATGATCAGGGCCGTCGCCACCTCGAACAGGATGATGAGGGCCACGGTGGCCCAGACCGGCAGCCGGCTGGCCAGCCAAAAGCCCAGGATCATCGCCGCGACGTCGGACATCGTGTTGATCACCGAATCCCCGTAATAGTCCAGCGAGATGGTGACGGTCCGGTAGCGTTCGATCACCGCATCCGAGTTCTCGATGATTTCCCAGCCGCATTCGATCAGCGTGGCAAGGGCCAGCCGCCAGCCGAAGGAAAGCCGCCGGGCGACCAGCCAGAGCGCGCCATAGAACAGGAAGCCGTGGATGATGTGGCTGGGCGTGTACCAGTCCGAAAGGTGCTGCGAGTTCTCGGCGCTGACGACCTCGCCGTGCCAGAGCTTGACATAGCCGCATTTGCAGATCGGCTCGCGACCGATCCACAGAAGCGAGGCGGCCGTAAGCAGGATGATCCCGAGGGTGATCAGGATCGGGGTGAGGCGGTCGCGGGCGGTGGTGTCGGTCATGGCCGGCAGGCAAGCATGGCGCCCGGTTCCGGTAAAGTGCGGTGTGCATTACCCTGACGAAATCCGGCCCGCTGTGGCGGCCGTGCAGGAGGCGAGGCGATGGACGAGAAGAACCCCTGGCGTTTCGGCCCGACGCGGGGCGAGCTGTGGTTCTGGCTCTGGGCCAGCCTGGGCGGGCTGTCCCTGATGGGCGTGGCCCTGGCCGTGCGCGGGATCCCCGAGGGCCCGGCGATCGCCGAGGTCGCGGGGCTGGCTGTCGCGGTCTTCGGCTATCTTGGCGGCCGGTCGGTCAAGCGGCTCATCCGGCGCGAACACCCCTGAGACGGCTCATCGCGCGCTGCCGCTTGCTCTTCGCGGGTGGTCAGCGCCGACTGACGGGCAACGTGCGGCGGCCCTGTGGGGAGAGGAGGGCGGCCTCGCGCCCCTCGATCACAACGGCCGAGAGCGGCCCGCCATAGGCCGCGCCGCTGTCGAGGTTCAGCCGGTTGCCGTAATGGGTCGCGGCCTCGATGGCGGTATGGCCGTGCACGATCAGCGGGCCGAAGCTGGTGCCTTCGCTGAGGAAGGGTTCGCGGATCCAGACGAGGTCGGTTTCGCTCTGGTCTTCCAGCGGCACGCCGGGGCGGATGCCGGCGTGGACAAAGGCGGCCTCGCCCGCGCGGTGCAGGGTCGGGCGGGTGGTCAGGAATTGGACATGGGCCTTCGGCACGGCGGCCAGCGCCTCGGCATGGACCTTGTCGATCGGCCGGTCCCCGGCGTTCGCCACACCATAGGACCGCAGCGTGTCGGACCCGCCGAGGCGGGGATGCAGCCAGGAAAGTTCCGCCCGCAGCCCGGGCTCGGGTTCCCACGGGTTGCGCAGGAAGCGGGTGAACATACGGTCGTGGTTGCCTTTCAGCACCACCCAGTCGCGGCCTTCGGCGATACCTGCGATCAGGAAATCGAGGACGCCCCGGCTGTCCGGGCCGCGATCCACAAGATCGCCGACATGGACGACCTGCCCGGAACCGTGGAGCGCCATGTCATCGGCGATCAGGTCATGCGCGGCCCGCAGGAGGTCGAGCTGCCCGTGAATGTCGCCGATGGCGTAGATGTGCATCTGTCAGGTCCGACCGGAGGAAGCCGGGGGTTTCACACCCCCGGACCCCCGTGGAGTATTTGGGAAAAGGGCAAGCTGCAAGGCAGGTCAAGAGACGTCGAACTGCAGCGCCTTGACCTGGCTGAACATGCCGGTGCCTTCCAGCGTCTCGATCACCTTGGGGTCGATCGGCTGGTCGAGGTAGAGGATGGCGATGGCGTCCTGGCCCACGCCCGACCGGCCCAGGGTGAAGTTCGCGATGTTGACGTTGTTCTTGCCCATGGTCATCCCCAGAAGCCCGATGATGCCCGGCACGTCCTCGTTCGTGGTGTAAAGCATGTGGGCCCCGATCTCGGCGTCGATGTTGATGCCCTTGATCTGGATGAAGCGCGGCTTGCCATCGCTGAAGCAGGTTCCCGCGACCGAGCGTTCGCGCTTGTCCGTGACCATCGTGACCTTGATGTAGGCGTCGAACACCCCGGTCTTTTCCTGCCGGGTGGTCGAGACCTGGATGCCCTTCTCCTTGGCCACAACGGGGGCCGAGACCAGGTTCACGTCGGGGTTCTGCGCCTTCAACACGCCGGCGATCACCGCCTGGTTCAGCGCGGCGAGGTTCATCTCGGCCACCGAGCCGTCGTAGAGGATGTTGATGGCCTTGATCGGCTCGTCGGTCATCTGTCCGATGAAGCTGCCCAGATGCCCGGCCAGCTTGATCCAGGGGCCCATCACGGCGGCCTCCTCGGCGGTGACGTTCGGCATGTTGAGCGCGTTCTGCACGGCGCCGGTCAGCAGGTAGTCCGACATCTGCTCGGCCACCTGCAGCGCCACGTTCTCCTGCGCCTCGGTGGTCGAGGCGCCGAGGTGCGGGGTGCAGACGACGTTGGGGTGGTTGAAGAGCGGGTTCTCGGTGGCGGGTTCCACTTCGAACACATCGAGCGCGGCCCCGGCGACATGGCCGGAGTTCAGCGCGTCGAGCAGCGCCGCCTCGTCGATCAGCCCGCCGCGCGCGCAGTTGATGATGCGGACGCCCTTCTTCGTCTTGGCGAGGTTCTCGCGCGACAGGATGTTGCGGGTCTTGTCGGTGAGGGGGACGTGGAGCGTGATGAAATCCGCGCGGGCCAGAAGCTCGTCCAGCTCGACCTTGTGGACGCCCAGCTGTTTCGCGCGATCCTCGGACAGGAAGGGATCGTAGGCGATGACCTTCATGTGCAGGCCCACCGCGCGGTCGCAGACGATGCCGCCGATGTTGCCTGCCCCGATCACGCCGAGGGTCTTGTTGAACAGCTCCACCCCCATGAACCTGGACTTTTCCCACTTTCCGGCGTGGGTAGAGGCGTTGGCTTCGGGGATTTGCCGGGCAATGGCGAACATCATGGCGATGGCATGTTCCGCCGTGGTGATCGAGTTGCCGAAGGGCGTGTTCATCACGATGACGCCCTTCCTGGACGCCGCCGGGATGTCCACGTTGTCCACCCCGATCCCGGCACGGCCGACGACCTTGAGGTTGGTGGCGCGTTCCAGAAGCTTCTCGGTAACCTTGGTGGCCGAGCGGATGGCGAGACCGTCGTAGTTGCCGATGATCTCGGCCAGCTTTTCCTTGTCCTTGCCGAGTTTCGGCATGTAGTCCACCTCGACCCCCCGGTCGCGGAAGATCTGGACGGCGGTTTCGGAAAGTTCGTCGGAAACGAGGACTTTGGGCATGTTCGGAACCTGTGTGTTCGGGGACATCGCGTCCCGGGCCTGACCCGGGACCTCGTGTGATGAAGGGAGGCCCCGGATCAGGTCCGGGGCGGGGACTCAAGCGGCCTGCGCCAGCGCGGCGATCTCGGCCTCGAAGGCGTGGGCGATCCAGGGCATCAGCGCCTGGACATCCGCCGTCTCGACCGTCGATCCGCACCAGATCCGCAGGCCCGGGGGCGCGTCGCGGTAGGCGCCGAGGTCGAAGCCCGCGCCGGCCTTCTCGATCCGTTTGGCGACGGCCTTGGCGAAGGCCTCGCCATCGGTGATGCGGGGATCGGTGAACTTGAGGCAGACCGAGGTGGTCGATGCGGTCGCCGGGTCTTCGGCCAGGTTCGCGATCCAGGGGTTCTGGGCGCAGAAGTCCCAGACGACCTTGGCGTTCGCCTCGGCGCGCGCGATCAGACCCTGAAGGCCGCCGATCGACTTCGCCCATTTAAGCGCGACGAGGTAATCCTCGTTGGCCAGCATGGACGGCGTGTTGATCGTCTCGCCCTGGAAGATGCCTTCGATCAGCTTGCCCTTGGCGGTCAGGCGGAAAATCTTGGGCAGCGGCCAGGCGGGGGTGTAGCTCTCCAGCCGCTCGACGGCACGGGGGGAAAGGATAAGGACACCATGCGCGCCCTCGCCGCCGAGGACCTTCTGCCAGGAGAAGGTGGTGACGTCGAGCTTCGACCAGGGCAGATCCATCGCAAAGGCCGCGCTGGTCGCGTCGCAGATCGTCAGGCCCGCGCGGGTGGCGGGAATCGCGTCGCCGTTCGGCAGGCGCACGCCGCTGGTCGTGCCGTTCCAGGTGAAGACCACGTCCTTGTCGAAATCGACCTGCGTGAAGTCCACGATCTGGCCGTAGGGCGCCTTGCGGACCGTGGCGTCGAGTTTCAGCTGCTTGACCACATCGGTCACCCAGCCCTCGCCGAAGCTTTCCCAGGCGAGCATTTCAACGGGCCGGGCGCCCAGAAGCGACCACATTGCCATTTCCACGGCCCCGGTGTCCGAAGCCGGCACGATGCCGATGCGGTAGTCGGCGGGGACGCCGAGGATTTCGCGCGTCAGGTCGATCGCCTCTTTCAGCTTGGCCTTGCCGACGGCGGCGCGGTGCGACCGCCCGAGGGGCGCGTCGGCCAGCATGTCGAGGGAATATCCGGGGATCTTGGCGCAGGGGCCGGAGGAGAAGCGCGGGTTGGCCGGGCGCTTGGCCGGCGGGGTCAGGTCAGTCATGGTAGCCTTCCAGCTAAAAGCCCTTCGTTGGGGAAGGGTGTCCCGCCGCCGTGGGTAATGGCCCGGCGGCTCTGGCGCAAGGGACAAAATCGCGTTAGTCCGACGCTTGGTCGCGAAAAAGCGACACGCCTGTTCACTATCGGAAACCTGCCCTCATGTTCGTCGTCACGCTTCTGACCAACCCCGAGACCCCGGTGCTGGAGCGGGTGACTGTGGAAAGCCTTCGCAACGCCTGGGGCGGCGGTCAGGCGCACTGGCTCGACCCCGGGGTGGCGGCAGAGTTCGAGCTGGACCGGGTGCCCGAGAATCGCTGGCAGGTCTGGGAGGACCTTCAGGCGCTGCGGGTGGACATGGTGGTGCAGCCTGCCGAGGGGCGCAGGAAGCGCCTGCTGATCGCCGACATGGATTCCACGATGATCCGGCAGGAATGCATCGACGAGCTGGCCGACGAAGCCGGGGTCGGCGCGCATGTGGCCGGGATCACGGCCCGGGCGATGAACGGGGAACTGGATTTCGAGGGCGCACTGCGCGAACGTGTGGGCCTGCTGAAAGGCCTGCCCGAGGCGGTGATCGGACAGGTCCTGCGCGACCGGATCACGCTGATGCCGGGGGGCAGGGTGTTGGTGGCGACCATGAAGGCGCATGGCGCCTATGCGGCGCTGGTCTCGGGCGGGTTCACCGCCTTCACTGCGGCCGTGGCGGAGATGCTGGGGTTCGACGAGAACCGGGCCAACAGCCTGCATGTCGCCGAAGGCAGGCTGGCCGGGACGGTGGCCGAGCCGATCCTGGGCAAGGAGGCCAAGTTGCAGGCCCTGACCGAGATCACCGCGCGGCTGGGGATCACCCCCGCCGGGGCGCTTGCGGTGGGCGACGGGGCGAACGACCTGCCGATGCTGCTGGCCGCCGGGACGGGTGTCGCGCTGCACGCCAAGCCCCGGGTGCAGGCCGAATGCGAGGTCCGGGTGAACCACGGCGATCTGACGGCGCTGCTCTACCTGCAAGGCTATGGCCGCGAGGAGTTCGCGCCGGTCTGAGCCCTGCGCCCGGACCCAGCGCCCGGGGGTTTCACCCCCGGACCCCCGAGAGTATCTGGAAAGGGGCAAGATGCATTTGCCCTTTTCCCAAATACTCCCGCCGGAGGCAGCGACCTGTCCCCTCGCACCCGGCCTCGATCGTGGCCACCGGCTGCCCCTTGCCCCCGGTTCGGGAACAGGCCAGAAGCCGGGGTCATGTTCGAGATCGCCACGCATCTTGCCCTGCTTCTGATCCTTGCCGCCTTCTTCGCCGGCTTCGTGGACAGCATCGCGGGCGGGGGCGGGCTGATCTCGGTGCCGGCGCTGCTGCTGGCCGGGGCCTCGCCGGTCGAGGCGCTGGCGACGAACAAGCTGCAGGGCACCTTCGGGGCGGCGACGGCCACCGTTGCCTATGCCCGGGCGGGGCATGTCAGGCCGCAGGGGCAGCTCTGGATGGCGGTGATCAGTGCAGTGGCGGGAGCGGTCGGTGCACTGGTGGCGCACATGATCCCGGCCGAGGTGCTCCGCCTGGTCATGCCGGTCGTCCTGATCGGGGTCGCGGCCTTCTTCGCGCTGAAGCCGGGGCTGTCGGACGAGTCGCGGGCGGAACGGATCAGGCCTGCGGTCTTTGCGGTGACGGCAGTGCCGCTGATCGCCGCCTATGACGGGTTCTTTGGCCCCGGCACCGGGTCATTCTTCATGATGGGGTTCGTCCTGTTGGCCGGCTTCGGCGTGCTGAAGGCGACGGCGCATACCAAGATGCTGAACTTCGCCTCGAACCTTGGCAGCCTTGCGGTCTTCGTCTTCTCGGGCGCGACCTGGTGGGCGGTGGGGCTGGCGATGGCGGCGGCGCAGGTCGCGGGGGCGACCCTGGGCGCGCGGCTGGCGATGCGGGTCGGGGCGCGGCTGATCAAGCCGCTGCTGGTCGTCACCTCTACCGCGATGGCCTTGCGGCTCTTGTGGCAGGCCTGGACCTAGCGGCCCCAGTCGGCCGCCTGCATCTCGTGCAGCCGGCTGGCGGTGCGCTGGAATTCGAACGAGCCGTCGCCTTCGAGATAGAGCCGTTCCGGCACATCGGCGGCCGAGACGATGAGGCGCACCTTCGCCTCGTAGAGCGAGTCGATCAGCACCACGAAGCGTTTCGCCTCGTTGTAGTTGGCCGAGGACAGCTGCGGGATGTCTTCCACGATCAGCACCCGCACCGCGCGGGCGATGGCGAGGTAATCTGCCGGTCCCAGCGGCTTGGCGCAGAGGTCCCAGAAACTGGCCCGTCCGACCCCGTTCACGAAATGCGGGACAACGACCTGGCGGCTGTTCACCTCGAGCACCAGGGGCGCGTCCGGGGCGCCGCCGGTGAGGTCGGCCCAGATCGCGGCGATCCGGGGTCCGGCGCTGTGGGCGGGGTGGAAATAGACCTCGGCGCCGGCCAGCCGCTCCAGCCGGTAATCGGTGGGGCTGGCCATTTCCACCACCTCGAGCCGGTCCTCGATCATGGCGATGAAGGGCAGGAACAGCGCCCGGCTGAGACCGTCCTTGTAAAGCTCTCCGGGCGGCAGGTTCGAGGTGGTGACGATCACGACTCCGGCGGCGAAGAGCTTTTCGAACAGGCGGCCGACGATCATCGCATCGGTGATGTCCGAGATCTGCATCTCGTCGAAGGCCAGCAACCGCACATCGCGGGTCAGGTCCTCGGCCACCGGGGCCAGCGCATCCTCGACCCCGCGCTGCCGGGCCGCGTGCATGCCCTTGTGGACCTCTTGCATGAAGGCGTGGAAATGCACGCGGCGCTTCTGGGCGATGGCGGTCGCCTCGGTGAAGAGGTCCATCAGCATCGACTTGCCGCGCCCGACCCCGCCCCAGATGTAGAGGCCCTTCGGCGGCTGGATCGGCTTGGCGAAGAGGCCAGCGAAGAGGCCCACCCTGCGGGTGGCATTGGCTTCCAGCCAGCCGCGCAGGCTTTCGAGCCGGTCGAGGACGGCGCGCTGGACGGGATCTTCCCGCAGCGTGCCGGCCGCGACGCGGGTCTCGTAGATTTCGGTCAGGGTCTGCCGCATGGGTCAGACTTAGCCGCGGGCGCCGGGCAAGGGAAGGGCGCTTGCCCGGTCAGGCCGTCAGGCGGCGCTGACCACGCATTCCGGCAGGAGGCGCATCACGTCCTCGGGCCTGCAGAGCTGAGTCGCGTCGGTGGTGACAGCGGCCGAGGCCGCGGCCGATCCCATGGCCAGCGCCTCGGCGTTTGACTGGCCGCGGGCAAGGGCCAGGACGAAGGCCGCGACGAAACTGTCGCCGGCGCCGACGGTGGACTTGACCCGCACCTTCGCGGCCCTGGCAAAGAGCCGTTGCCCGGCGTCGGCCAGAACGTTGCCCTCGGCTCCGCGCGCCACGATCACGGTCTTCGCCACGCCCTTGCGCACCAGCGACTGCGCGAATTCGGCCGTGTCGGCCACAGTTGGCAGCGGATGGCCGGCAAGCTCCTCGCCCTCGGGGCCATCCATGCGCAGGACTTCGAGGTCGGGGATCGGATGGCGCACTGCCTCGTTCAGGGTCGCGCCGGAGGTGTCTAGCACCACGCGCGACTCCGGCATCGAGGCGGCCAGTTGGGCCGGGAAATCCACCGGCACGCCCGGCGGCTGGCTGCCCGAGATCACCGAGATCCCGCCCGGCCGCGCTGTGGCGCGCAGAAGAGTGAACACGCGGGCGCGTTCCGCCTCGCCCCAGACGGGGCCAGGCAGCATGAAGCGGTACTGCTTGCCGGTGGTGACCTCGTTCACCGTCAGCGACTGGCGCGTCTCTCCTGGGCCGAGGATGGACAGAAAGGTCACGCCTTCCGCCCGGATCAGCCCGGCCAGCCGGTCGCCGGTCAGCCCGCCGATGGCGACGAGCGCCAGGCTGTCGCCCCCCAGCGCCTTGATCGCGCGGCTGACGTTCAGGCCGCCGCCGCCGGGATCGAGCAGGGGCTCGGTGCAGCGCAGCTTGTGGCCGGGGATCAGCTCGTGCACCTCGGTCGCCATGTCGAGCGCGGGGTTCAGCGTCAGGGTCAGGATCGGAGCTTGGGTCATGCGGCACCTGTTCGTGTTACCGCTATCATAAACCCTTCGCGCCGAAA
>NZ_JBKBLV010000054.1:0-15994 GCF_046295235.1 Tabrizicola flagellatus | reverse complement strand
GGCGGTCCGCTGACCTAGGCTTCCGCCGATTTCATCACCTGCCGGAGCCCATTCATGCCCCTTGCCCGCCTGGTCCGACTGCTGGCCCTTGCCGCCCCCTTCCTCGCCACCCCCGCCCTGGCCCAGGACCGCTCGATCATCGTGCTGGACGCCTCGGGCTCCATGTGGGGCCAGATCGACGGCCGGCCCAAGCTGGAAATCGCGCGCGAGGCGCTGGGGGCGGTCCTGTCCGAGATGCCGCCCGAGGCGGAGCTTGGCCTGATGGCCTATGGCCACCGCGAGAAAGGCTCCTGCGAGGACATCGAACTGATCGTCCCCCCCGGCCCAGGCACCGCGCAGGCGATCGCCGATGCCGCCAATGCCATGAAATTCCTTGGCAAGACCCCGCTTACCGAATCCGTCCGCCGCGCCGCGGCCGAGTTGCGCTCGACCGAGGCGAAGGCGACCGTCATCCTGATTACCGACGGGATCGAGACCTGCGAGGCCGACCCCTGCGCTCTGGGGGCGGAACTCGAAGCCTCGGGCGTCGATTTCACTGCCCATGTTGTGGGCTTCGGCCTGACCGCCGAGGAAGGCGCGACCGTCGCCTGCCTGGCGGAGAACACCGGCGGGCGCTACATCGAGGCCAGGGATGCCGGCAGCCTGGTCGAGGCGCTGAAGACCACGGTCGCGGTCGCCGAACCCGAGCCGCAGCCCGCGCCGGAACCGCCCCCGCCGCCAGCCGCCCTGGCCGAGAACGTCGATCCGGTGCTCCATCTCGTCGAGGGCGGCCCCGAACCTGACGAAAAGCTCGCAAGCGATGCCTTTTTCGACTTCTTCGCCATCGCGCCCGACGGGACCGTGGCGACCGAAGCGGCGGCAACGATCTATGGCCGCTCGAAGGGTGCCCTGCCTGCCGGGCGCTATCAGATGCGCACGACGCTGCACGAGGTCGTCGTGACACAGGAGGTGGAGATCGGCCCGGCCAGCGACCTGTCGCAACCCGTCGCGGTGTTGGACGCGGGCATCCTGAACCTGACCCTGCGCCCCGCGCCGGGTGCCGACCCCGACCCGGACACCTACTGGGAAATCCGGGGGCCGGAGGATGTGTCCGACTACGGCTACCAGCGCGCCTTCCGCGTCTTTCCGGCCGGAGAATACGGGCTGAACGCCCGGCTCGGCCCGGCCGAGATCAGCCAGTCGGTGGTGATCGAAGCAGGCAAGACCACCGACCTCGACCTGGTGATCGGCGTCGGTCTCGCCGCCGTGGAGGCGACCTATGCCGAGGGGATGAAGGTCGAGGGCGGCGATCATTTCGTCGAGATCCTCGAGGCTAAGAAGGCGATCGACGGCAGCCGCAAGTCCATGGGCTACGGCTATGGCGCGGGGCTGACCTTCGACCTGCCGGCCGGCGATTACGTCGCCGCGGTGCGGCTGGGCGCGGCCGAGGCCGAGGTGCCGTTCTCGGTCAAGGTTGGCGAGCGGACCGACATCATCGTGCCGCTGAACGCGGGCGTCGCGGCCTTCACCTCACCGGGCGACGAGTTCATCGAGGTCCTCGCGGGCAAGGCCGACATCAACGGCAACCGCGCCTCGCTGACCTATGGCTACGGCCCGGCCTTCCAGACCACCCTGCCGGCGGGGGACTACCTGGTGGTCATCAGCAAGGGCGACAAGCGGGCAGAAACGCCCCTTGCGGTCAAGGCGGGCGAGCGGACCGAACTGGCGCTGACCCTGCCGTAGGCGCAAAGGAAAAGGCCGCCTCGCGGGCGGCCTTCGGTTCCGGTCTATTCCGCGGCTTCCTGCGGCGGCTCGCCGTCAGGCTTGCTCTCGCCTCTGGGCTTGCGCGGGCCGCGCGGCCGCCGCGCGGGACGGTCCTCCGGGGCCCTTGTCTCCGGGGCCCTTGTCTCGGCAACGGCAGGCTCGGCCGCACCGCGCAGGTCCGCGGCGGATTCCGGTGTCTCGATCAGCCCGGTCTCGTCGGCCGTGCCGAGGTCGATCACCTCGGCGATCACCGGCTGCTCCTCGGAACCGAGGTCGCGCTCGGCCCGGTAGTCGCGGTTGAAGTCGCGCCGTTCGCCCCGGTCGGGTCGATCATTGCGATCCTGGCGCTCGGGACGGTCGCCGCGCGGCTGGTTCTGATGGCCGCCCCCGTTCCCGTTCTGCTGTCCGCCGTTCTGCTGATACTGCTGCTGGCGCGCCTCCTGTTCGGCGGCCATTTCCTTCATCGCTTCGGCCAGCATCCGGGTGTAGTGCTCGGCGTGCTGCAGGAAGTTCTCGGCCGCCACCCGGTCATTCGACAACTGCGCGTCGCGGGCCAGCATCTGGTATTTCTCGATGATCTGCTGCGGTGTGCCGCGGACCTTGCCCTCGGGACCCGAGCTGTCGAAGACGCGATTGACGATGTTGCCGAGGCTGCGCGGGCGGTTCTGGTTGGAACGCGAGCGTTTCTTGGAGGAGCGCATCTTGTCCTTTTGATGGCTTTGGCCCGCGACCGCCGCCCGCCACGGGCAGCCTGAATGAAGTCAGCAAGGCCGGCATTGTGCTGGGGGCAGGTATGAACCCGCCCGAAGCTGGCATCCAGTAATCACAGGTCCCGGCGGCTGACAAGCGCAAATTGTGCGACAGCTTCGTTTTGTGGCTGGATCAGGCGCAACCGCACCTGTCCGCCGCGCCGCCTGCCGTCGCCGCGACCACCCGGTCACGACCGTCCAGGTCGGGCAGGATCCGGATGTCCTCTAGCCCCGCAGCCGCGAACAGCGCTGCCACCGCCTGCCCCTGGGTCGGCCCGATCTCGACCAGAATCCGCCCCCCCGGCATCAGCCGCGCCTCCGCCCCGCGCGCGATGGCGCGGTAGGCCCCCAGCCCGTCGCCGCCCGGCGTGAGGGCCGCCGCCGGCTCCCAGTCGCGCACCTCCGGGGCCAGGGACGGCATTTCATCGGCCGCGATGTAGGGCGGGTTCGACACGATCAGGTCAAAGGCACCCGACACGCCCGAAAACCAGTTCGAGACCTCGAACCGGGCGCGGTCGGCCAGCCCTAGGTTGCGTGAATTCTGTCTGGCAACCCCAAGAGCGGCCTGGGAAATATCGACACCAAGCCCCCGTGCCACGGGCATCCCCCTCAGGCAGGACAAGAGGATGCAGCCCGTCCCGGTGCCAAGATCGAGAACCTTCGCGAAGGGCCTCGACAAGGCCTCGGCGACCAGGGTCTCGGTCTCGGGGCGCGGGTCCAGCGTGTCGCGTGTCACCTTGAACGGCAGCCCCCAGAAAAGCCGGGTGCCGGTGATCTGCGCCACCGGCTGGCGCGAGATCCGCGCGACGATCGCCGCCTCGTATGCCCTCGCCTGCGGCGCGGTCATCTCCTCGGGAAGGTGCAGCGTCAGCCGGTCGGGGGCGATCCCCAGCGCATGGGCAAGTAGGAGCCGCGCATCGCGGGCGGCCCCGTCAATCCCCGCCGCCGCCAGCCGCGGCACCGCCAGCCGCAGCGCCTCGGCGCCTGTCACGCCTCCATCTCCGCCAGACGTTCGGCCTGGTCATGGGCCACCAGCGCGTCGATCACCTCGGTCAGGTCGCCCGCCATGATCTGCGGCAGGGCGTAGAGCGTCAGGTTGATCCGGTGGTCGGTCATCCGGCCTTGCGGGAAGTTGTAGGTGCGGATCCGTTCGCTGCGGTCGCCCGAGCCCACCTGGGCCTTCCGGTCGGCCGAGCGTTCGGCACGCAGCCGTTCGCGTTCCGCCTCATAAAGCCGCGAGCGCAGAACCTGCATCGCGATCTCGCGGTTACGGTGCTGCGACTTTTCCGACGAGGTCACGACGATCCCGGTCGGGATATGGGTGATCCGCACCGCCGAGTCGGTGGTGTTCACATGCTGCCCGCCCGCGCCCGAAGACCGCATCGTGTCGATGCGGATGTCGCTGGCGGGGATGTCGATGTCCACCTCTTCCGCTTCGGGCAGGACGGCGACGGTCGCGGCCGAGGTGTGGATGCGCCCGCCGGCCTCGGTTTCCGGGACGCGCTGCACGCGGTGGACTCCGGATTCATATTTCAGCCGGGCAAAGACCCCCTCGCCCGAGACCAGCGCCACCAGTTCCTTCAGCCCGCCGAGGTCGCTGGCCTGTTCCTCCAGCACCTCCCAGCGCCAGCCCATGCGTTCGGCATAGCGCTGATACATCCGCGCAAGGTCGGCCGCGAACAGCGCCGCCTCCTCGCCGCCGGTGCCGGGGCGGATCTCTATGATCGCCGGTCGGGCATCGGCCGCATCCTTCGGCAGCAGCGCCAGCCGCAGCGCCTGCTCCATCTCGGGGATGCGCGCCTTGAGTCGGGGGAGCTCCTCCTCGGCCAGCGCCTTCATCTCGGGGTCGGCCAGCATCGCCTCGGCCTCGGCCAGATCGTCCAGCGCCTGACGATAGGCGCGGATGTCGGCGACCACCGGTTTCAGATCGGTGTATTCGCGGCTGATCCGGGCGATCTCGGCCGGAGGGGCGCCCGCGTTCAGCTGCGCTTCGAGAAACTCGAAACGCTCGACGATCTGGGCGAGTTTGTCCAAGGGAACCATGCGCGCGGTTTGGCGCGGAAGCCCGGGGCGGTCAAGGGGTGGCGGGCGGTGGTCAGCCCGGAGCGCGGCCGTAATGCTCGATGATCCGGCGCCGCAGCCCGCCAAGCGCGCGGTCGGTCCAGAACAGCCGCCGCCCCTTGCGGTCGGCGACCATGGCGCCTTCGGGCAGCGCCGCCAGATCTTCGCCCTTCAGCCGGACCCCCGGAAAGGTCACCGCGATCAGCCCCGCGCGGCGGCGGCGGATCCAGGGCAGACTTGCGCGCAGATGCACCAGCCAGCGCCAGGGCTGCATGTATTCGGTGGGAAACTTCACCACCAGTCGCTGGGGCACCGCCCGCATCACCGGCTGCGCCACCCAGGAGATGAAGCGTTCGTCGGCCCGCAGCGGTTTGAAGCTGCGTGCATCGGGCCGGCTGGAAAGTTCGCGGAACCGCGCGGCGATAAAACCCGTGTGCGCCGGATGATAGACGACGATCGAGGAATTGCCCCGGGCATAGCGCCGCTGCCCGGTCACGCGGTAGAGCCAGCGGGCAAAGGCCCCGAAAGGCAGGATCGCGCTTTGCAGCATGGCCACCGTCTGCGGTGTCTCCATCACGTCCAGCAGCCGCGAGAGGTCTCCCAGCACCATCGTGTCGAGATCGAGATAGATTGCCGGCAGGTCGTCGGGCACCACGCCCGGCTCGAACAGGCACAGCTTCGCCTGGCAGCCAGAGCCACGGAACTCGGGCGCGAGGAACCAGTCGGGGATCGGGCGCAGCTCCACGCCGGGGTCCAGCCCTTCGCGTGGGCGGTCCGACAAGAGGACGAACCGCGCCGGCCCCTGCGACTGGGCGCGGATCGAGGCGACCAGACGGTTGATCTCGGCCACCGGGTAGCGGTCACCCCAGGCGATCAGAACGCATTGCCAGCTTGTCATCGCAACCTGTCGAAAGGACCGGGACACGGCAGCAGGGCAGCCCCGCGCCGGACTCCCTTGGCATGGCCGCGCCGCCTCTGCAAGCTCAGCCCGAGCCTTCGGCGGCCAGCAGCGCCGCCTGCCAGTCTTCCAGCCGCTTCGCGTTCACCCCCCAGTCATAGGATCCGAATCGCTGGCGGGCAAAGAGGCAGAGGCCCCGGTCGGGCAGGATCTGCGCAGTGGTGAAATCGGGAAAACCGACAAGCCGCGACCGCGTCATCCAGGTGACATGGCCTTCGCCCACCGATCCGGCAATCTGTTCCGTCCGCGGCGTGGCGCGCGCGATGACTTCCAGCCGCGCCAGCGTCCCGGCCGGATCGCCCGCCTGTTGGTCCGGCGCCAGACAGACAAACACCCCCCCGTCCGGCGAAAAGCCCGGCGCCCCCAGGTCCGCATGCCAGCGGGCAGGATCGACGGGCGCAAGACGGACCCAGGCCGCCCCCGCAACCAGGGCTGCCAGGGCGAGAAGAACAATCCAGCCGGTCATCCGCATCGCCTACCTCTGAGTCCTTGCCCAGTGGTAGAGGCAGATCAGCTCGTAGGCCACATGCGCCCCCGCGATCGCCGTCGCGCCGGTCGTGTCGAAGGGTGGCGAGACCTCGACCACGTCGCCGCCGACCAGGTTGATCCCGGCCAGGTCGCGCAGCATCGCCGCCGTCTGCCAACTGGCCAGCCCGCCCCAGACCGGCGTCCCGGTGCCCGGCGCGAAGGCCGGATCCAGCGCGTCGATGTCGAAGGTCAGGTAGGTGGGCTTGTCCCCCACGATGTCCTTCACCGTGGCGACCACCCGCTCCACCCCCCATTCGTGCGCCTCGCGCGCGGTGATGACGTTGACGCCCAGGTAGTCCTCGGTCGTCGTGCGGATCCCGACCTGGACCGAACGTTCCGGGTCCACCGCGCCCGCCTTCACCGCCTTGTAAAGCATGGTGCCATGGTCGATCCGCGTCGGATTGTCGTCGGGCCAGAGGTCGGAATGGGCGTCGAAGTGGATCACGCCGAGGGGGCCGAACCTTTCCGCATAGGCCTTCAGGATCGGCCAGGTGATGTAATGGTCGCCCCCCAGCGTGACCGTCCCCGCCCCGGCCTTCAGGATGGTGCGGATGTGGTTGGTCAGCGTTTCGGGAAACTCCGGCACATTGGCATAGTCGAAGGCCACATCGCCGTAGTCGATGATGGCCATCTCTTCCAGGGGGTTCGTCCCCCAGCCGGGCGGCGGGTCGTAGGGCATCAGGCAGGATGCCTCGCGGATCGCGCGGGGGCCGAAGCGGGTGCCGGAACGGTGGCTGACCGCCTGGTCGAAGGGCACGCCGGTGATGGCGAGGTCCACCCCGGTCAGGTCCTTCGTGTAGGTCCGGCGCAGGAAGGAAGTCGCGCCGCCGAAGGCGTTTTCAAAGGCATAACCCCGCTGCGTGGGGCGGGTGAACGCAGTATCGACCTGCGTCTTGGCGTCTTCCAGGGCCATGGTGATCGTCTCGGGTCTTGCAGCGCAGTCGTTCAGCGGAGACGCGCGGATCCGGTAAGGGCAGGAAACCCCTGCCCTGCCGTCAAGTCAAGCACCTCGACCGGGCGGTCCGGCGATTTCTTCGAAGAAATCGCACCGGAGCCTTCAAAGGCTCCGGTCCGGAGTTTTGGAAAACTCCGGCGCGCTCAGCCCAGCCGGAAGCCCTCGCGCACCAGTTCGTCCGTGACCTGGCGGATGGCGCGTTCCAGCGTCTCGGCGACGAAGTCGATCTGGGTCTCGGAGATGACGAGGGGCGGTGACATCACGTTCAGATGCCCCATCGGTCGCACCAGAAGGCCCATCGCCTCGGCCGCGTTCGAGATGCGCTTCGACTCGTTCGCCGCCTCGGGCAGCACCGCCTTGGTCGCCTTGTCGGCCACGCTTTCCACGCACAGCATCAGCCGCCGCCCGCGCACGTCGCCGATCAGCGGCAGGTCGGCCAGCGCCGCCATCCGCGCCTCGAAATAGCGGCCCACCTTGTCCGCCTGCGCCATCAGGCCCTCGCGTTCCATGATCTCGATGTTCTTCAGCCCGGCGGCGCAGGACACCGGATGGCCGGAATAGGTGAACCCCGCTGTGAACCAGCGGCTGCCGTCCGCCGCCATGGCGTCCCACATCCGGTCGCTGACAATCAGCGCGCCCAGGGGCACATAGCCCGAGGTCAGCCCCTTGGCCGTGCAGATCATGTCGGGCTGCACGCCGAAGACCTCCCACGACGCGAACCAATGGCCAAGCCGCCCGAAGGAGGTAACCACCTCGTCGGCGATGAACAGGATGTCGTGACGCCGGCAGATGTCCCACATCCGCTTGAGATACCCGTCGGGCGGCACGATCACGCCACCCGAGGCCTGGATCGGTTCGGCGATGAAGCCGCCGATCCGGTCAGCCCCGACCCGGTCGATCAGCGCCTCGAACTCGGCCACCAGCCAGTCGCAGAACTCCGCCTCTGTCATGCCCTCGGGCCGGCGGTAGGGGTTCGGGACCGAAAGGTGATGGATCCCGTCCTCCTTGTAGCGGAATTCCGGCACCCGGTCGCCCGGCCGCTTGCCCACCGACTGCGCGAGGTAGGTGGAGCCGTGATAGCTGTAGTCCCGCGCGACGATGTCGGTCTTGCCGGGGCGCCCCATGCAGGTCTGGTAATAGGCCACCGCCCGCACCGCCGTATCGACCGCGGTCGAGCCGCCCGTGGTGAACATCACCCGGTTCAGATCCCCCGGTGCCAGCTCGGCCAGCTTCGCCGCCAGCCGGGCCGAAGGGTCGTTCGTCACATCGACGAAGGTATTGGTGAAGGCCAGCCGCTCGGCCTGCTCGGCGATGGCCTGCGCCATTTCCTTCCGCCCCAGCCCGATGTTGGTGCACCACAGCCCCCCCACCGCGTCCAGATAGCGCCGCCCGTCCGCATCCCACAGGTAACAGCCCTCGCCCCGCGTGATGACCAGCGAGCCCTCTCGCTCGAACGGTCCGAAATTCGTCCAGGGATGCAGAACGTGGGCCCGGTCCATTTCCCAGAGATCGTGCGGGGTGGGCCGTGCCAGGGCCAGGTGGGCGGTCATGTCGGGGATCCTTTCCAGTGAATGATACGAATGGATAACAGCCCGAGCCTAGCACTTTGATCAAAATCCGGCCAGTCCCCGCGCCGACCCAAAGGTTGGGGTGGGGCAACATATGGTGTCTAAAGGTTGATCTGGCCCCATTAGGACCATCGGCCGGGCGCTGGACCCGCGGCCCGGCGATTCGCGCACCTGCCTTTCGCGAATTACCCCGGAAAGGCTGGCGGAGGCATCCCTCTGCCGGAGCGCAGAGCCTCAGACGATCAGAACACCTTCTGTTTCGCCTTCGAGATGGTGAACCCGTGCCCTTCGGCATTGGTGCAGGTCATTCCGGTCCGCGCCGAGACGCACGAGATCCCGCCGAGGCTGACCGCCTCGCCATAGGGAAGCACTCCGTTCGAAGGGTCGCCCACCGCGTCCGAGACGCAGGCCAGATAACCCTTGCCGCGATCGTCCACTGCGAAGGAAGAACCCCAGTCGAACTCGCAATCCGCCGGGGCCCGCGTGTAGCTAGGGGTCAATTGTGTCAGGTCGCAGCGCACCGAGGCGCCGCCCGACCAGCGATAAAGCCCGCACTGGATGTTACCCGTCGGCGACTGGAAGCCGAGATAGTCCTCGGCCCGGGCCGGGGCTGCTAGGGTCGCGGCGGAAAGCACGCACGCGGCGAAAAGGCTGGACAGCTTCACGGCAATCTTCCTTCCTGTGACTTGCGGGCCGGCTGCGGCCCCTGCGAATGTCCCCAGAAGGCGCCGGGATGAGCCCTTTCGTCAAGCCCGCTCTGACCTATGTGCTGCCGGTCTTCCCGCTGGCCTTCTGCCTTGGCGCGTTGCGCGTGACGCTGGTCGAGCCGCGCATCGGCCCGCTGGCCGCCGTCGCGCTGGAGGTGCCGGTCGTCCTCGCCCTCTCCTGGCTGGTCGCCGGAGCCGTCCTGAGCCGCTGGCCGCAGGACCTGAGCAGCAGGCTCGCCATGGGCGCGCTGGCCTTCCTGGTGCTGATGGCCCTGGAACTGGCAACCGCGCTGGCCTTCGGCCAGTCCGCCGCCAGCTTCCTTGCCGCGATGGCCACCCCGGCCGGGCTCCTCGGCCTTGCGGGACAGGTAGGATTCGGCCTGATCCCGGCGCTCCGGCCTCAGCCTAGAGGCTGAGCCCGTTCGACCAGCCGGGCGAAGAAGCTCGCCCCGATGGGCGCCGCCTCATCGTTGAAGTCATAGGCCGGATGGTGCAGCCCCGCCCCCGGGCCGGTGCCGAGGAACAGATAGGCCCCCGGCCGCGCCTCCAGCATGTAGCTGAAATCCTCGGACCCCATCTCGCGCCCCGCCCGCGCATCGACCGCATCCGCGCCCGAGACCTCGCGCGCCACCTCGGCGGCGAAATCCGCCTCGGCCTCGTGGTTGATCGTGGCCGGATAGCCCCAGTCATAGTCGATCTGGGCCGTCACCCCATAGGCGGCCGCATGGCCCTCGACGATCTCGAAGAACCGCTTCTTCAGCAGCGCCCGCACGTCCGGCTTGAAGCAGCGGATCGTGGCGGCGAACATGCCGTCCTCGGGGATGATGTTCGAGGCCGAGCCGGTGTGGATCATCGTGACCGAGATCACCGCCTCGTCCAGCGCATAGACGTTGCGCGGAATGATCGTCTGCACCGCCTGCACCATGCCGACGATGGCCACCACCGGATCGACGCATTCGTGCGGCGTGGCGCCATGCCCGCCCCGCCCCGTGACCTTGACCACGGCCGTATCGACGCTGGCCATCAGGGGGCCGGGCGTGGTCTGGAAATGGCCGAAGGGAATGTTCGGCGCGTTGTGGATGCCATAGACCTGCCCGATCCCGAACCGGTCCATGATGCCCTCCTGCACCATGACCTGCCCGCCGCCGCCGTCCTCTTCCGCCGGCTGGAAGATCAGCGCCACGGTCCCGGCGAAGTTCCGCGTCTCGGCCAGATACTTCGCCGCGCCCAAGAGCATCGTCACATGCCCGTCATGGCCGCAGGCATGCATCTTGCCCTTCTCGACGCTCGCGTAGGGCGCTCCGGTGAGTTCCTCGATCGGCAGCGCGTCCATGTCGGCCCGCAGCCCGATCACCGGCCCGGGCGCCCTGCCCCGGATCAGTGCCACGATCCCCGTCTGGGCGATCCCCTCGTGGATCTCGTCCACCCCGATCTCGCGCAGCCGCTCTGCGATCCAGGCGGCGGTCGCATGACACTCGAACCCCAGTTCGGGGTGCTGGTGCAGATGGCGGCGCCACGCCTTCATGTCCTCGGCATAAGCGGCAATGCGGTTCAGAACGGGCATGATGTCGGATCCTTCGGGGTCTGCGGCGATCTTTGATCAAATCCGAAAACCGGCCGGACCGCAATGCACCTTCCCGCGACACATGGGATCGGATGGATATGGACAGCCCTACCCTGGCGCCCCATTTGGCGCCCACGCCGCCCGGGGCGCCCCCTGTTGCAAAGCAGCAACATGTCAGCGACGGGCGAATCGGGCGATCCGGTTTCCATCATCGACATGCGAAAGCGATGGTATGCTGAATCATCAATTCATCAGCGAGGAGAGCAGACAACGAAGAAGCTTGCGCTGGCAGCAACCATCGCGACCCTCGGAACGCCGATCTTCGCCGGTGGCCCTACCATTGTGGCCGCGGATCCGATGCCCGCCGCGGCACCCGCGCCAGCGGCCACGCATGACTGGTCCGGCCCATATGCCGGATTGAGCTATGGTCGCACTTCCGCCGACATCACCTTCAACACGTCGGGCTTCTTCGACTTCGAGAACGGGAACACTGCCGGTATTTACGGCGGCTATCTGTTCCAGCGCGGTTCACTCGTCTATGGCGGTGAGCTTGCGTATGGCAAGGTCTCCGACACCTTTGTTCCCGGCTTTGGTGGAGATGACGAGATCGATCGCGCCCTGGACCTGAAGGCCCGTGTCGGCTTCGCGGCGAACCGTGCACTTTTCTACGGTGTCCTCGGATACTCGCAGTTTCAGTATGTCGAGCCTCCGACCCGCGAGTTCAAACTGGACGGCATGGCCTATGGCCTCGGCGCCGAACTGGCTCTGGGATCCAGATTCGTCCTCGGGCTCGAGTATCTGTCCCGAGATGGCTCGGGCGCGGCGAACGACGATCCGACCGTCACGGGCGATGCCAAGCTGAATACTCTGTCCCTTCGTGTCGGCCTGTCCTTCTGATCCCGATCCTCCGTCTATCCGGGCGTGACTCCGCCTGCGAAATCCCTAGACTGCGCCCGGACATCGTTCCGGGCGCAGGCATTTCGTGACCACCGACACCCTTCCCCCTTCCGGCATCGACCGCCTCCTCGCCATCATGGCCCGCCTGCGTGACCCCGCCACGGGCTGCCCCTGGGACATCGAACAGACCTTCGCCACCATCGCCCCCTACACGCTGGAAGAGGCCCACGAGGTCGCCGATGCCATCGAGCGCCAGGCCTGGGACGAGCTGCGCGGCGAACTGGGCGACCTCCTGTTCCAGGTGGTCTATCACGCGCAGATGGCCGCCGAGGCCGGGCACTTCACCTTCGCTGACGTGGTGGCCGCGATCTCGGACAAGATGATCGCCCGCCACCCGCATGTCTTCGGAACCGAAAGCCGCGACAAGACCGCCGAACAGCAGACCCGCGACTGGGAGGCGCAGAAGGCCCGCGAACGGGGGCAGGCCCGCACGCTGGACGGCATCGCCGCCGCGCTCCCCGCGCTCACCCGCGCGTTGAAACTCCAGAACCGCGCCGCCCGTGTCGGCTTCGACTGGCCCTCGACCGCCGAGGTGCTGGACAAGCTGGTCGAGGAGGCCCGCGAGGTGGTCGAGGCCCGCGACACCCTTTCCCACGACGCCCTGACCGAGGAAATCGGCGATCTGCTCTTCGTCATGGCCAACCTCGCGCGTCACCTGAAGGTGGACCCCGAGGCCGCGCTCCGCGCCGCCAACTCCAAGTTCACCCGCCGCTTCGCCCGGATCGAGGACTGGCTGGCCGAAACCGGCCGCAGCCCCTCCGACAGCGATCTGGCCGAGATGGACGCGCTGTGGAACCGGGCCAAGGCCGAGGACAAGGCGCGGCGCGGCACCTGACTGCGCCGAGAAATGCCGACAAAATCACTCAGCCTCTTGACCCAAGTAAAAGAGTCGGATTTAACCGCCGCCATAAACCGACAAAAGGACTCAACCATGTTCCGCCTTTCCACCCTTGCGCTTCTGGCCTGCTCCACCCCCCTTCTGGCACAAGAGGTCAACGTCTATTCCCATCGCCAGCCGGAACTGATCCAGCCGCTCGTGGATGCCTTCACCGCCGAGACCGGGATCGCGGTCAACGTGGCCTTCGTGGACAAGGGCATGGCCGAGCGGCTCCAGGCCGAGGGCGACCGCTCGCCCGCCGACCTCGTGCTGACGGTGGACATCGCCCGCCTGATCCAGATCGTCGAGGCCGGCGTGACCCAGCCGGTGCAGTCCGAGGTGCTGGAGGCCAACATCCCCGAAGCCCTGCGCGATCCGAACGATCACTGGTTCGGCCTGACCGCCCGTGCCCGCATCGTCTATGCCGCGAAGGACCGCGTGGACCCGGCCGAGATCACCACCTACGAGGACCTCGCCTCCGAGAAATGGAAGGGCCGGATCTGCTCGCGCTCGGGCCTGAACGACTACAACATCGCGCTGCTGGGCGCCTACATCGTCCATCACGGCGAGGAGGCGGCGACGAAATGGGCCGAGGGGCTGAAGGCCAACCTCGCCCGCAAGCCTGATGGCGGCGACCGCGACCAGGTCAAGGCCATTGCAGCCGGCGAATGCGACATCGCCATCGGCAATACCTACTACATCGGCCAGATGCTCGCCGACCCCGAACAGCGCGCGGCGGCCGAGGCGGTGAACGTCACCTTCCCGACCTTCGAGAACGGCGGGGCGCACCTGAACATCTCGGGCGTCGCGATGACGAAATCGGCGCCGAACAAGGAGAACGCGCTGAAATTCATGGAATGGCTCTCGGGCGACGAGGCGCAGCGGATCTATGCCGAAACCAACAACGAATACCCGGTGAAACCCGGCGTGGCGCGGTCGGCGGTGGTCGCCTCGTGGGGCGAATTCACCGCGGACCCGACGCCCTTGGCCGAGATCGCCAAGGCCCGCGCGGCGGCCCTGAAGATCATGGAGACGGTGAACTTCGACGGTTGAGCGCGCGCTGGCGCTCCTCGGCAGGCCTGCGCGGCCGGAGGGGGGCGCTTGCCGGTCCGGTGCGGACCGGCACTTTGGAGGCCGACCCGGCAGGTTTGCGCGCGCAGACGGCCTCGATCGGTCGCGGCACGCCGCAGTCCGGTTGGCAGCCGTGGTCCGCGATGTCGAACCACCCTGCCGCCGACAGGGGTGGATCCGCCGTCGCCGTTCCGCCCAGGCGGCAGCAATGTGTTGCCTTCGGGTCCCTGCGGGGCGCTTTTCCGTTGCCTGTCAGCCCCCGCCGCAGCATCCCCGCTTGTCCAGAACACTGCACAATCGTAACCTCGATCTGTCGTTCAAGAGGGACACCCCCGCAAGATGGATACAGACATCCTTTCCGGCTACGCTGTCGAGGACATCCTTCCCAGCTATGTCATCAGCTTCCTGGTAAACTTGCGGCACACGATCTTCTCGCCGCTTTTTGTGGACAGCCGGATCTACTATGTCTACGTCCTCTCAAGCCTGGCCTTCGCATATGTGGTCTACCGCAGGCTGCGCAAGGCGGGCTCGGACGAGGCGGAAAGCTTCCGCAGCTTCCTGTTTCCCAAGCGGATCTGGAGCCATCCTTCCGCCTGGCTGGACCTGCGCTACTACTTCTTTCACCACATCACGGGCTTCTTCGTGGCCACCTTCATCGGCTCGATGGCGGCCGGTTCCGTCGTGGCCATGATCGTTGGCCTCGACGCGGTTTCCGCCTCGTCGCAGGTCCGGACGCTGACCGGCTGGGAAGGCTTCGGCATCACCATGGCCTTCATGATCGTCGGCCTCGTCGTGGCCGACTTCACGGCCTTCTACATGCACTATCTCCAGCACAAGATCCCGGTCCTGTGGCAGTTCCACAAGGTCCACCACAGCGCCGAGGTGATGCATCCGATCTCGAATTTCCGGGAACATCCGATCGACAACTTCGCCTATTCGCTGACCATCGGCATCACCTACGGGCTGCTGGTCGCGCTGACTGCGAAATGGCTGGGCTATGTGCCCGACATGATCTGGCTCCTCGGTGCGCCGGTGTTCATGTTCCTGTTCAACTTCATGGGCTACAACCTGCGCCATTCGCACGTCTGGCTGCGCTGGCCGGGTCGCTGGTCGATGGTCTTCCCCTCGCCCGCGCATCACCAGGTCCACCACAGCTGCCACCCGGACCATCTGGACAAGAACTTCGCCTTCATCCTGCCGTTCTGGGACGTGCTGTTCGGCACCTATGTGATGCCCGAGGACAATCGCGACGTGAAGTTCGGCGTTACCGAGAAGGATCGCGGCGGCGAGCTGAACAGTTGTCTGCGGCTTTATTTCCTGCCGTTCCGCGATGCGTGGCGGGTGCTGAAGCGCCCGAAGGCCGCCGCACCTGCGACAGCCGAGCCCGTCCCGGGAAACCCGGCCGCCACCTTCACGGATGAGGCTTCGCAGAAGGCCTGACACCCGGGACCAGTCGTTCCGGTCGATCGCACCGCCCCGATCAGGCCATGAATTCCACCGACAGGACCGTCGGGAGATGCCGCGCCACCTCGTCCCAGCTTTCCCCCTCATCGCGTGACAGGTAAACCGACCCCGAGTTCGTCCCGAAGGCCACCCCTCCCTCCGTCGAGGCCATCCCCTGCCGCAGGACGGTGAAGAAGCAGTCCCGCTCGGGCAGCCCCTGCCCCTTGCCGGCCCAGGTCTCGCCGCCGTCCTCGGTCTTCCAGACCAGCGCCTTCGCCCCAACCGGATACCGGCCCTGGCTGTCGCCATTCAGCGGGAAGACCCAGAAGGTCCCCGGCTTCGCCGGATGCGCGGCCACCGGAAACCCGAAGGTCGAGGGCAGCCCCTCGGTCACCTCCTCCCACACCTGCCCGCCGTCGCGGGACCGATAGACCCCCTGGTGGTTCTGCATGTAGATCAGCCCCTCGGCCGCCCCGAAGGCGAGGTTGTGGACGCAGGAAAAGATCTCGTCCTCGCGCCGGAACTCGACCCCGTCGCCCCAGTCACGCGGCAAGGCCCCCGCCGGCCCCGCCCGGTTCCCCCGCCGGTTCCGCATCGCCCAGGACTGGCCCCCGTCCCGGCTCTCGAACACCCCCGCGGCCGAGATGCCCACCCAGATCCCGCCCTTCTGATCGGAAAGGATCGTGTGCATGGTCAGCCCCGCCGCCCCCGGCATCCACTGGTCCGCCCCCGGCTGATCCGTCAGCGCCTCCAGCCGGGCCCAGGTCGCGCCCCTGTCGCGGCTCTCGAACAGATAGGCCGGCTTCGACCCCG
>NZ_JBKBLV010000053.1:0-17741 GCF_046295235.1 Tabrizicola flagellatus | reverse complement strand
CTGTGGACCTATAACAACGAACGCCCCAACATGGGCATCGGCGGCGTCACACCCGCCATGAAGCTGAAAATGGCCGCGTAAGTTCTACGGTCGCGCCCCGTTAAAACGGGGAGGATTACCCAGCCATCCGGTGGCCTCGACTATCTCGGCGACGGTCGCGCCCTCAGGGCGCTGGAGCATGGCGATGATCTGCGCCTGCTTGGTGCCAGCGCGGATCGCGACGGGTTTCGCGGTGTCGGTTTCGTCTGGCGTCTGCGTCAATTCCGGCTTTGGCCTCGCCTTCCGCGCGCTGGCAACGGCGCTGGCCACCACCGGCTCGATCCCGATGGCCTCCAGCCCGGCCTCGGTGGCGATCAGCGTGGTGCCGTGGCCGTCGCCCGTCTTGCGCCACATCGGCTCGCCGCGGCTTGAGGAGGCCTCGACCTCCTCGAGCCAGCCGCGGGCGATCATCTTGCCGACCACCATCTTGGCGGCAGCGCCGACCAGCCCCTCGGGCAGCGGCAGGGCGAGGTTGCCGGGCCGGGTCGCGGCGCGGGACAGGATCAGGGACTGGGTGTCGGACGGGGTGGTCATCGGGGCCTCCGGGCGCTTGGGCGCGCGCAGTGCGCGCCTTCTACGGGCGTTCGCCCGGCTTACGCGGCCCCACTGGGGCCACGGTCCGGGCTCACCCCCGCATCGGACGGGGCGGCCGTCGCGCGGGGTGGGCGCGTCAGGCGGCGTGTTGGCCTTCCTTGAAGGCGCTGTCGGCGATCTGGCGCAGCAGACCCGCGTAGTACTTCAGCGTCCCGACATGGCCCCAGTTGATTTCGTCGGGGTGGGTCTCGAAATGGTCGTCGCTCAGGGCCTTAAGGCGATCCAGCATGGTGTCGATCTCGGCCTTGGCGGCGATGAAGGCGTCGAGGGCCTTGTCGTTCTGGGCGGCGCGGCGGGTGGTCATGGAAGGGCGTCCTTCGGTGAGTTGCATCGTCTCCTTGCGATCAGACTCGCTCTGTCGCGCCCTCTAATCAACTGAAACCCAAGCGATATCATAAGCTTGATCGGACTATCTGCGCCATGAAAGGCATGAGCGAACGTGAGTACGCAGCCCATTCGGGGCTCTCCCGCGGCGGGGTGCAGAAGGCGCGGAAGAACGGGCGGCTGGTGGTTTTCGACGACGGGTCGATCAACGCCTCGGCCTCGGATGTGCGGCGGGCGGAGATGACGGACCCGGACCAGCAGCGCCGGTCCTTGGGCGGTGACGGGCTGTCCAGCAGCCCAGGCGAGACGACGTCCTACATCAAGGCCCGCACAGCGCTCACGGTCTACGCGGCGCAGGAACGCCAGCTGGCCGTGCAGAAGAAGAAGGGCACGCTGGTCGACCGCGCGCGGGCGGAAACGCTGGTGTTCCGCCTGGCGCGGCAGGAACGCGATGTCTGGGTGACCTGGCCCGGACGGGTGGCCGCGTTGATGGCGGCGCAGATCATGGCGGAGGTGGAACGGCAATCCGGGGCATCGGTGACGATCGAGACCGCGATCATGCAGAGGGTGCTGGAAGCCCATGTCCGCGAACAGCTCGACGCGCTCGCCGACCTCCGGGTCTCGCTTGCATGATGAGGATGACGACAACGACCTGACCGAGGGTCTCGACCTCGGCTTCGACGGCGCCGAAGACCTGCTCCGGGTCTGGCGGCAGGGGCTGCGCCCCGACCCGAATCTGACGGTGTCGGAATGGGCGGATCAACATCGCTGGCTGTCGTCGCGCGGGGCGGCGGAGCCGGGGCGCTATCGCACCGCCCGCGCGCCCTATCTGCGCGAGATCATGGATGCGCTGTCGCCCGGTCATCCGGCCCAGCGCATCACCTTCATGAAGGCCGCGCAGGTCGGCGCGACGGAAGCAGGCAACAACTGGATCGGCTTTGTCATCCATCACGCGCCAGGGCCGATGCTGGCGGTGCTGCCGAGCCTGGAACTGGCGAAGCGCACCTCGCGGGGCCGCTTGGACCCGTTGATCGCGGACAGCCCGGCGCTGCGCGAACGGGTGAACCCGGCCCGGTCGCGCGATGCCGGAAATTCGATGCTGTCTAAGGAATTCCCCGGCGGCATCCTGGTCCTGACCGGGGCCAACTCGGCGACCGGCCTGCGGTCGATGCCCGCGCGGTATGTCTTCCTCGACGAGGTCGATGCCTATCCGGCCTCGGCCGACGAGGAAGGCGACCCGGTCACGCTGGCCGAGGCGCGGACGACCACCTTCTCGCACCGGCGCAAGGTGTTCATGGTCTCGACCCCGACGATCCGGGGGCTGAGCCGGATAGAGCGGGAATTCGAGGCATCGGATCAGCGGCGCTACTTCGTGCCCTGCCCGCATTGCGGGGCGATGCAATGGTTGCAGTTCGACCGGCTGCACTGGGCGAAGGGGAAGCCCGAAACCGCCGCCTATCACTGCGAGGGGTGCGAACGCCCCATCGCCGAGCACCACAAGACCGAGATGCTGGCCAAAGGGGAATGGCGGGCAACAGCGGTTTCCAAGGATCCGAAGGCCATCGGCTTTCACCTCTCGGCGCTCTATTCGCCCTTGGGCTGGAAAAGCTGGTCCGACGTCGCGCGGGAATGGCTGGCGGCCCAAGGGTCGGACGAGACACTGCGCGCGGCGCGCAACACGCTGCTGGGCGAGACTTGGGTCGAGTCGGGCGACGCGCCGGAATGGCAACGGCTGGCGGATCGGCGGGAGGCGTGGAAGTCGGGCACCGTGCCCATGGCGGGGCTGTTCCTGACCGCGGGCGCTGACGTCCAGAGGGACCGGATCGAGGTCGATATCTGGGCCTGGGGCCGAGGCCTCGAGTCCTGGCTCGTCGATCACATCGTCATCCCGGGCGGGCCTGACGATCCGGCGGCCTGGGACAAGCTGACAGCGCTGTTGGGGAAGAGCTGGCAGCATGCCAACGGCGCGCACATGCCCGTGGCGCGGCTTGGCATCGACACCGGCTACGAGGCCGCAGCCGTCTATGCGTGGTCGCGCAAGGTCGGCTTCGAGCAGGTCGCGCCACTGAAAGGCCTCGAAGGGTTCAACCGGGCGGCACCTGTGTCTGGCCCAACCTTCGTCGACGCCACCATCGGCGGCAAACGCCTGCGGCGCGGCGCGCGGCTCTGGTCGGTGGCCACGGCAACGTTCAAGGCGGAGACCTACCGCTTCCTGCGGATCGAACGCCCCTCGGACGAAGACCGCGCCACCGGAGTGCTCGACGCTCGCGGCACGATCCACCTGCCCGGCTGGGCCGACACCGAATGGCTGAAGCAGCTGGTGGCGGAACAGCTGGTCACGATCCGCAACAAGCGCGGCTATGCCCATCAGGAATGGCAGAAAATGCGCGAACGGAACGAGGCGCTGGACTGCCGGGTCTATGCCCGCGCTGCGGCATGGATCATTGGTGCCGACCGGTGGGATGAGGCCACCTGGCGGCGGCTGGAAGCGCAAGCGGGTGTGGAAACGCGCATGCCCGCGGCCGTGGCGGCCGAAACCACAAACGACCCAGCCCAGCCCAAGGCCGGAACCCTGACCACGCCGCGCCGGAAACGGCGGGCCTACACCCCGAACTTCATGAGGGATTGATGGACCTGGAACGCATGCAGGCCCTGCTCACGGCATTGCAGGAAGCCCGCTTCGCGGGGCTGCGCAGCGTCAGCTATGACGGCAAGACCGTGACCTATGGCTCCGACGCCGAACTGGCTGCGGCCATTCGCGATCTGGAAGCCCGCGTTGCCACCGCCTCGGCCACCCCACGTCGCCGCCGCTGGGGCACCGTGGCAACCAAGGGCTTGTGACCATGGTGTTCGATGCCTTCCGCGCGCGGCTTGGATCCATCATCGGTGGGTTCGACGCGGCGCAGTCCCACCGCCGCATGCGCGGGTTCCGCGCCACCCGGGCGCATGTGAACACGCTGATCGCGGCCTCGGGCGAGACCATCACCGCCCGGGCGCGCTGGCTCGTGCGCAACAACGGTTATGCCGCGAATGCCGTCGATGCCTTCGCGAACCATGTCGTCGGCGACGGCATCAAGCCGTCCTCGAAGATCGCCGATGCCGCAAAGAAGGAGGAATTGCAGAAGCTCTGGCTTGCCTGGACCGACGAGGCTGATGCCGAGGGGCTGACCGACTTCTTCGGCCTGCAGCGCCGGGCGGCGCGCGAGGTGTTTCTGGCAGGCGAGGTCTTCCTGCGCATCCGCACACGGCGGCCTGAGGATGGGCTGACGGTGCCGATGCAGCTGCAGATGCTCCCCTCGGAGATGCTGCCCCCGGACATGACGCGCATCCTGCCCGGGGCGGGATCGATCCGGCAGGGCATTGAGTTCGACGGGATTGGACGGCGCGTGGCCTATCACTTCCTGCGCCGCCACCCGGGCGACATGACCGATCCTGGCCTCGCAGGCGAAACCGTCCGGGTTCCGGCCTCGGAGGTCATCCACATCCTCGACCCCGTCGAGGCGGGCCAGCTGCGGGGCGTGTCGCGCTTTGCCGCGGCGGTGGTGAAGCTCTTCACGCTCGACCTCTACGACGATGCGGAGCTGGAGCGGAAGAAGACGGCGGCGATGTTCGCCATGTTCATCACCTCCCCCGCCCCGGAAACCGCCCTCGATCCGGCCGAGGACGACCTCGAGGTCGAGCCCGGCCAGGTGGTGAGGTTGGACCCGGGCGAGGATGTCACCACGCCATCTACCCCGGATTCGGGCAGCACCTACGAGCCGTTCCAGTACCGCACGCTCCTGCAGATCGGCGCGGCGCTGGGAGTGCCCTATGGCTATCTGACCGGCGACACCGCAAAGGGCAACTTCTCGAACACCCGCATCGCGCTCGTCGACTTCCGCCGCCGCATCTCGGCCTTCCAGCATTCGGTGATGGTCTACCAGCTTTGCCGCGCGGTCTGGACGCGCTGGATGGACATGGCCGTTCTGGCCGGGGCCATTGAGCTGCCGGGCTATGCCACCGACCGGCGGGAATACCTCGCCTGCGACTGGCTTCCGACAAAGTGGGACTGGATCGACCCGGCCAAGGATGCCTCGGCTGAGATTCTGCAGATCGAGGCGGGCCTGAAATCCCGCACGCAGGCCATCGCCGAGCGGGGATACGACGCCGAACAGGTCGACCGGGAAATCGCCGCCGAACGGAAACGCGAGGCCGAGCTGGGTCTCGACTTCCGGCGGCCGGGGTCACCCGCACAGGCGGCGGGTGGCGGTGTGGGGCCGGATGATGCCGAGGACCGGCGGCAGGATCGGCAGGATAGCGACGATCAGGAAGACAAAGGCGAGGACCGGGATCCTCGGCCCGCGAAGGGGAGAGAATGACCGCTCCTCCTCGATCAACCCTCGAGAAGCTCCACGCCTGGGAGCCTGGCCGCCTTGCGGTCGAAGGTCACCAGGCTCTCCGCCCCGACCTGTCGGCCAGCGGCGGCAATCATCAGATCGGCGAACCCGAAGCCCTGATCGCGGTAGGCTTGCAGCACCGTGCCGACATCGTCGCTGGCCTCGACCTCCAGTTCGGCCGCAGCCAGCACCCCCTCCAGCGCAGACGCGATCTCGGCCCGGCTGCAGCCATAGGCCCGCTCCAGCACCCAGACGAGTTCGACAAGCACCTCGCGGGCGACGAATCCCGGGTGATCGACGGTCAGCCCGGCAAGGAAGCGACGGGCGATGGCGCCCTGCTCCGGGTCGTCCTGCGTCAGGAACCGGACAAGGACATTGGTGTCGATGGCAATCACGCGTCGCGGCCCTCGTCCGCCGCACCCGCGGCAATCGCCTCATCCATCGCGTCGAGGGTGACCGGCTTCGCGCCCGGCCGCCGCAAGAGCCCGGCAAGGTCGCTCACCGGCCGCGCCTTCAGGAGCCGAACCTCACCATCGAGGATCACGTAGCGCACCCGGTCGCCGGGGTTGAGACCCAGCGCCGCCCGCACGTCGCGTGGCAGCGTCGTCTGACCCTTGGAGGTGACGGTCGATTCCCGCATGGCAGATTCCTTACGTTTCGCATGAGCGCCTTACCTTAGCCGAAGCAGACCTTCGACGCAATGAACCCGGATCGCACTGGCATGCCCCTGCACCACACCCAGATCGCCCAGCGCGTGTTCAACACGCCCCTGATGGTCGATCCTGCCAAGGCGCTGGTCTTCCTGACGGGGCTTGGCCCGCGGATCACCGGTCGGGAGATCACTTTCGAAGGGCCGGAGATCGCGGCCGAAGATCGGGATGCGGCCACTCTGCCAGCCCGGGCGTCGCTCTTTGGCGACGACCTGACCTGCCGCCAGGCTCGGAACGGCGGCCAGCCCTTCGCCGTCGTCGACGGGATCGCGGTCATCGAAATCGCAGGCACGCTGGTGCATCGCGGCGCGTGGATCGGACAATCCTCCGGCCTGACCTCCTACGAGGGGATCGCCGCCCAGCTGCAGGCGGCGCTTGCCGATCCTGCGATCCGCGGCATTGCGCTCGATATCGACAGCTTCGGTGGCGAGGTCGCCGGGGCCTTTGACCTCGCCGACCGCATCCGCGCAGCGCGACAGATCAAACCCGTGCAGGCCTTCGTCGCCGACCACGCCCTGTCGGCCGCCTATGCGCTTGCCTCCCAGGCCGACCGGATCGTCCTGCCCCGGACCGGCTCTGTAGGCAGCATCGGTGTCGTGGCCATGCACAGCGACATGAGCGGGGCGCTCGACCAGAAGGGAATCGCCGTGACGCTGATCCATGCAGGCGCGCGCAAGGTCGATGCGAACCCTTACCAGCCGCTTCCCGAAGCTGTCCGCGACCGGATCGCGGGCGAGCTTGAGGATCTGCGTCAGCTCTTTGCCGAGACCGTCGCCGAAGGGCGCGGGCGGCGCCTCGACACACGCCAGGCGCTGGGCACCGAGGCCGCCGTGTTCCGCGGCGAGGCGGCCGTCTTTGCAGGTCTTGCCGATGAAGTGGCCGATCCCGTCACCGCCTTCCGCGCTTTCGCCGCCGCACCCCGCGGCACATCCACCCCCAGAGGAAAAAGCCCGATGATGACCACCGCCCCCGAAGACCATGCGCAGCCTGCTGCCAACAACCCGCCGGAACCAGCCGCGCCCACGGCAAGCGCGCCGCCGCAAACCACGGCAGCCGCGATGTCGCCCGAGGCGATCCGCGCCGAGGCGGCCGAGGTCGCGCAGGTCTGCGCGCAGGCCGCGCGCCTCGGGGTCCAGATCGATGCCGCGGATGCCGTCGCGAAGGGCGTGAAGCCCGAGGCGCTGCGCGCCAAGGTCCTGGCCGACCTCGCCGCCCGCAGCGATGCCGCGGGCATCATCGCCACCGCCCCGGCACCCGGGGCGAAGGAAAGCCCCATCGTCGCGGCTGCGAAGAAGTCGGCCGCCGCCTCGCGCTGAACCCGGCGCATCCCATCCCCCACCATCCTGGAGACTTAATCATGCCCGTCCTGACGGAACCGCCCAGCATGAGCGATGTCCTCAAATATGAGGTCAACCCGAACTACACCCGCGAGGTCGTGACGCTGCTCGCGGGCATGCCCTATCCCGTCGGCGCCGTCCTCGGCCGCATCACCGCCAGCGGCAAGTACAAGCTGGCCACCAGCGGCGGCACCGATGGCGCGCAGACCGCCTCGGCCGTGCTGCTCTATGCCGTCGATGCCACGCTGGCCGATGCCACCGGAATCGTCGTCGCCCGCGGCCCGGCCATCGTCTCGCGCGCAGGCCTCGCCTACGACGCCACCGTCGATGACGCGGCGAAGATCACCACCAAGATCGGCCAGCTGGCCGCCGCAGGCATCATCGCCCGCGACGGCGTCTGACGCTGCCCATCCGCCGTCGCCCCTTCCTTCATCCCCCGGAGCATCCCATGACCCTCGTCCGCAATCCCTTTGACGCTGGCGGTTACTCGCTGGCCGAGATGACGCAGGCTATCAATATCCTGCCCAACCTCTACACCCGCCTCGCCCAGATCGGCCTCTTCCGCTTCGAAGGGGTCAGCCAGCGCTCGGTCATCATCGAGCAATACGAGGGCGTCCTCAGCCTCCTGCCCTCTGTCCCCCTCGGCGGCCCCGCCACCGTCGGCACCCGGGAAGGCCGCTCGATGCGGTCCTTCGCCCTGCCGTGGATCCCGCATGACGACGTGATCCTGCCCGCCGATATCCAGGGCGCCCCCGCGCTGGGCGCCTTCGATGCGGCCGATCCCCTCGTCGAGGTGATGAACCGCAAGCTCCTGCTGATGCGGCGCAAGCATGCCCAGACCCGCGAATACATGGGGATGAACGCGCTCCGCGGCGTCGTGAAGGACGGGGCGGGCACCACCCTCTACAACTACTTCACCGAATTCGGCCTCGCGCAAATCTCCGTCGACTTCGTGCTGGGCACCGCGGGCACCAACGTGCAGGGCAAGGTCCGCGAGGTGCTGCGCGCCATCGAGGACAACCTGTTGGGCGAGGCGATGACCAGCGTGCACGCCCTCGTCAGCCGGGAATTCTTCGACAAGCTGATCGCGCATCCGAAGACGGAAGAGGCCTACAAGTTCTACGCCCGCCAGCACCTCGACGAAAAGGGCCGCTGGATCGACGTGATGACGGAGACGTCAATCCTGCCGGTCAACAAGCGGCCCCGGCTGGCGATCCGCCTGCACACGTCGAACTGACGGACGCAACCCGTGTCCGTCTTTGCCGCCGCCATGGACCGCATCTTTACCCATGCCTCCATGGCGGCCCCGGCCCTCTGGATCTCGGCCACGACATCCGAGGAACGCCCGATCCGCATCATCCGCCGTGCCCCCGACCGCGTCACCGACTTCGGCGCGGGGCGGTTCGTCAGCGACACGACGGTGGTGGATGTGCGCGTCGCCGACCTGCCCGCCCCACGGCCGGGCGACGTGATCGTCATCGGCGCGGACAGTCATGTGATCCAGGGGGAACCGCTGCGCGACAGGGAACGGTTGATCTGGACGCTCGATCTGAGGCCAGCATGAAGCTGAAGCTGGAAATCAGCCCCGACCTTGCCGCCCTGATGCAGGCGGAAATCGCTGCCGGTGAAAAGGCCGTCACCACGGCCATGCGCGAGGCGGGCGCGGGCCTCAAATCCGCCTGGCGCGGCCAGATCACCGGCGCGGGGCTGGGCACCCGGCTTGGCAACTCGATCCGGCTGGCCACCTATCCCAAGGGCGGCGAAAGCCTGAACGCCGCCGCGCTGGTCTGGTCCAACGCCCCGGTGATCGTCGGTGCGCATGACACCGGGCCACTGATCCGGTCGCGCAACGGGTTCTGGCTGGCGATCCCCACCCCGGCCGCAGGCAAGTCCACCAGCGGCTTGCGTCGAGGCAGTACCTCGACCACCCCCGGCGAATGGGAACGCCGCACAGGCCTGCGGCTGAGGTTCATCTATCGCCGTCGCGGGCCGAGCCTGCTGGTGGCCGAGGTGCGACTGAACAGCAAGGGACGCGCGGTAGCATCCCGCGCGAAGACCGGTCCCGGGCTGACCACCGTGCCGATCTTCCTCCTCGTGCCGCAGGTCAAACTGCGCAAGCGGCTGGACCTCGCGCGGGATGCCGAACGGGCAATCGACGGCGTGCCGGGGCGGATCGTGGCGGGGTGGGTGGAAGGCAACGCACGCTAGGGTCAGGACTCGTTCTCCATTCATAGCCAGAACATGACGGTTGCGGCGAGTGCGACGGCTGAGAGGAAGACCTTTGGGCACCGGTCATAGCGGGTGGCAACCCTGCGCCAGTCCTTCAGCCGACCGAACATGATCTCGATCCGGTTGCGCCGTTTGTAGCGTCGCTTGTCGTGCTTGATGGGTTTGCCGCGCGACTTCCTGCCTGGGGTGAAGGGCTACAAGATTTGATCCAGTGGATCAAATCAGCCCTGAACGGGCTTTATCCCCTTGTCTTTCAACGCATCTCTGAACCAGTCAGCGTCATAGCCCCGGTCAGCCAACAGCCATTCTGCCTTTGGCAAGCTGCTCAACAGCGCCGCCGCGCCGGTGTAATCACTTGCTTGGCCTGCCGTCATGAAGAACCGGATCGGGCGACCATCAGCGTCGGTGACGGCGTGCAGCTTGGTGTTCATGCCGCCCTTCGTCCGACCGATCAGACGGCCCCTCTGGTCGCCTGGCCCCCCTTTTTCGACCGCAGGCTGGTCGCCGTGCGGTGCGCCTTGAGATACTTGCGGGGGCACGCTCGAACCAATGGCGCATGCCCCCTCACGTCGATCATCACCGTCTTCGGCACAGCGGCCTCGGCAGCCAGCCCATCCATGATCCGGGCAAAGACCCCCGTTCGCGGCTGCGCTGGAACCAGTGGCGCGCAGCCGCTCACCTCCACCGCTTCCAGCGGTTGTAGAGGGTCTTCGGCGGGCCATATTCCTTGGGCGCATCACACCACCGCAAGCCATTGCGATTGATGAAGATTATCCCGCTCAACACCCGCCGGTCATCGACCCGCGGCTTTCCGTGGCTTTTGGGAAAGAAGGGCTGAAGCCGCGCCATCTGCGCCTCGGTCAGCCAGAAAAGGTTGCTCATGATCCAGTCTCCTTTCGGAGCTTGAATCAGGCCGAGCCCACAAAATCAATGGGTCCTGACCCTAGCGCCTATCCGGCCGTCACGGCCTTCAAGGCGCTGGCGGCCGATGTGAAGACCATCCTCGGGCCGGGCACCAAGGTGGGTTACGCCTCGGACTGGTCAGAGTATTTCGGTCACCAGCCCGGTGACGGCACCGGGGACGTCTATTTCCACCTCGACCCGCTGTGGTCGGACGCTAACATCGATTTCATCGGCATCGACAACTACATGCCGCTTTCAGACTGGCGGGATGGCTTCGATCACGCCGATGCCCTGCAGGGTTGGCCCGCGATTCATGACCGGGGCTATCTGAAAGCGAACATCGCGGGCGGAGAAGGTTTCGACTGGTTCTACGCCTCGGCGGCCGACCGGTCGGCCCAGATAAGGACGCCCATCACCGACGGGAGCGCAGGCAAGCCGTGGGTCTTCCGTTACAAGGATCTGCGCGCCTGGTGGTCGAACCCGCATTTCAACCGGCCCGGTGGGGTGGAAAGCGGTACGCCCACGTCGTGGGTGCCGCAATCGAAGCCGATCTGGTTCACCGAACTGGGGTGCCCCGCCATCGACCGAGGCACGAACCAGCCGAACGTCTTCTTCGACCCGAAGTCGTCCGAGAGCTTCACCCCGTACTTCTCCCGCGGCTGGCGCGATGACGCGATCCAACGCGCCTATCTCGAGGCCAGTTACCTCTGGTGGGGTCAGGGCACGAACAACCCGACCTCATCTGTCTATGGCGGCAGGATGGTCCACGTCCCTGAATGCGCTGCCTGGACCTGGGACGCGCGGCCCTATCCGTTCTTTCCTGAACTGACCGATGTCTGGACCGATGGGCCGAACTGGCGGCTGGGCCATTGGCTGACCGGACGGCTGGGCGCGGTGTCGCTGGCGGCCCTCGTTCGCCACCTCTGCCTGCACGCCGGGCTCGACGAGGCGTTGATCGACGTCTCCGGCCTCTGGGGCGCGGTCGAGGGCTATGTGATCGGCGCGCTGGAAAGCCCGCGCGCATCGATTTCCACGCTGGCCCGACATTTCGGGTTCGATGCAATCGAGACCGAAGGCATGATCCGCTTCGTCATGCGCGGCCGTGCCTCGGTCGCGACACTGGCCATCGACGATCTGATTGCCAGCCGCGAGGGCGAGGCCTTCGAACTGACCCGCGGCCAGGAGACCGAACTGCCCCAGGCGCTGAAATGGCAGGTCGCGCGGGCGGATGAGGATTATGACGCGGTCCTCGTCGAAGCCCGCCGCATCACCGTCGACACGACGCGCATCGCCTCCGAGTCTTTCCCGATGGCGATCCCGCCCGAGGAGGCCGAGCGCCGCTGCCGCCGTGCGCTGATGGAGGCCTGGATCGGACGGGAAAGCGCGACCTTCCGGCTTCCGCCCTCGCGGCTCGCCCTCGATCCGGCGGACGTGATCCGGCTCTCCCATGACGGCCGGGAGGTGGAATTCCGCCTGGTCTCCGTCGCCGACGCCGAGGCGCGCGGCATCGAAGCGGTGCGTCAGGACCGTGCCGCCTATGACCTGCCGCCGGGGGATCCCCGGCCCGCGAGCATTTCCAGCCCCGTCATCTTCGGCACGCCGGAAGTGGTGATGCTGGACCTGCCGCAGATCAGCGAGGACCAGCCCGCACATCGCCCCCTGATCGCCGCCCATGCCAGCCCCTGGCCGGGCGAGATCGCGGTGTTCCGCAGCGCCTCGACGGACGGGTTCAACCTCTTGACGACCTTTAGCAGTCGGGCGCGGATCGGCACGCTCGCCTTCGACTTCTTTCCGGGGCCGACCTCGCGCTTCGACCTCGGCAACGCGCTCGTGGTTGATCTTGTAGCCGGAACGCTGGAAAGCGTGACCGACGTCGCGTTGTTTGGCGGGGCCAATGCGCTGGCGGTCGAGACGGCAGCCGGGGTCTGGGAGATCGTCCAGGCTGGGCAAGCCGAACTGATCGCCGCTGGCCGCTACCGACTGACCCGGCTCTTGCGCGGCCAGCGCGGGACGGTGCACGCGATGGGCAACCCCGCTCCGGCCGGGGCGCGGGTCGTTGTGCTGGACACGACACTGGCCTCGCTGCCCATCGCCGAGGCAGACCTTGGCTTGCCGTGGAGCTGGCGCGTCGGCCCGGCCGCCCGCGCCGTCAGCGACGCAAGCTATGCCGCGCTGGGCTTTACCCCGAACGGGCGCGGCCTCGTACCCTTCGCGCCGGTGCATGTCGAACAGCCATAGCGGACGGCGCGCAGCCCGGGCGATCTCACCATCCGCTGGACGCGCCGGTCCCGTGCACTGGTCGCGGATGCCTGGGAGCAGGTCGAGGTCCCGCTGGGCGAGGACTTCGAGAGCTACGACGTCCAGCTCCTCGACGGGGCTGTCGTCAAGCGCACGATGACCAGCACCACCACGTCCGCCCTCTACACCGCTGCCCAGCAGACCGCCGATTGGGGCGCGCCACTCGGGCCAGGTCAGGCGCTGGCGATCCGCATCTTCCAGCTCTCGAACCGCCTCGGCCGCGGCACGCCCGCGACCGTGACCCTCCAGTTCTGACGGGATTTCCGATGTCCGACACCACGACCCATCTCGGCCTGCCCTATCTTCTGGCCGCCCAAGCGCAGAAGCATGTCACGCATAACGAGGCGCTGCGCCTGCTCGATGCCATGGTGCAGCTTTCGGTCTTGGACCGCACACGTACCGCGCCCCCCGGCCAGCCCGGCCGAAGGTAACCGCCATCTGGTGGCTTCCGGCGCAACCGGCCTCTGGGCGGGTTGGGACCTGAACATCGCCTTCTGGATCGATGGCGCGTGGATCCGCCTCGTCCCGCGCACCGGTTGGCTGGTCTGGGTCGCTGCCGAAGGCCTGTTCCTCGTCTGGACCGGCATCGCCTGGGAGGTCGTGGGCGAGCCGCGCGACGTCTCGGACGCGGTCTTCAGCCTGGCGAACGATGCCGATCCGACCAAGAAGGCGACTTTCTCGCTGGCGGGGACCAGCGCCGGGACGACGCGCAGCTTCACCCTGCCGAACACCTCGTCGGAACTGGCGATCCTTGCGGGCACCCAGACCTTCACCGGCAACAAGACCTTCTCCGGCACGTTGACCGCCTCGGGCACGGTCACCATATCGGCCGCCAGCGCCTTGATCGGCACGGCGACGACGACCGCCACCTACGGGATGGGCACCGGCGCCACGACCACGGGCGTGACCAAGACCGTGAACCTCGGCACCGGCGGCGCGTCCGGGTCGACAACGGTCATCAACATCGGCTCGGCCACGGGTGGTTCGGGCGGCACGACCGTCATCAACACGCCGACCGTCACCTTCGCCAATGCCGTCACGCAGGTCGGCATGCCCCAGGCCAACCTGACAGCACAGCTCTTGGGCCTCGGCGGGGCCACGGCGGACAGCTACAACCGGCTGTCGGTGAACACACCGGCCGTGCTGCTGAACAACGCGGGCGCCGGGATAGAGGCGACCGTGAACAAGGCGACCCCGGCGAACGACGCGGCCTTCGCGTTCAAGACCGGCTTCTCCGCCCGGGCGCTGATCGGCCTCCTCGGCAACGACGATTTCAGCTTCAAGGTCAGCCCGGACGGATCAGCCTTCTACGACGCGATCCGCATCGACCGCACCAGCGGTCAGGTGGAACTGCCACAGCCAGCAATCCTGCCGGGTCTTGCCGCCGCACCGACCCCACCGCCCACCGGCAAGGCGGCCGTGTATTCCCGCAACCGGGCGGGCGCGCCGTGGATCGACGTCATGCGCCCTTCGGGACGGGATTTTCCTTTGCAGCCGCACTTCGGGGTGAACCGCATCGCCAACTGGTCGCCCTCGACCGGCACGACGATCACCTCCGAAGGTCTGCCCATCACTTCGGTCGGCACGGTCTCGCACCCGACGCTGGCCGCCACGAACCTTGCAGCCTCGATGCGCCGCTGGCGTCTGACCTCGGCGGCCGTGGCGGACTCGGTCGCCGACCAGCGCTCCGCAGGCTGGGCCTGCTGGCGCGGCAACGCGGCGGGCCTCGGCGGGTGGAGCTTCGTCACGCGGATTTCGGTGACGACCCTGCTGGCGACCGGGATGGCGTTCTTCGGCCTCTACGGTTCCACCGCCGCGCTCGCCACCACGCTGCCCCTCTCGGCCGTCGTGAACTGCATCGGCATCGGCTTCCAGCGTGGTGCCCACACCCGCTGGCAATTGGTCGCGAATGACGGCACCGGAGCGCCGACCCTGACCGACATGGGGACGAGTTTCACCATCGCCACTGGCGGCGTGCTGACCCTGTTCATCGCCGCCCCGCCGAATGGATCGTCCGTCTGGGTGCGTGTCGTCGATGAGGTCTCCGGCGCGATCTTCGAGCAGGAGATCACCGCCGACCTGCCCGCCGCAACGCAGTTCCTGTCGCCCCGGCTCTTCATGAACACCGGCGCGACGGCCGCCGCCGTCGCTTACGACTGCGCCGGGCTCTACCTCGAGACGGATTTCTGAAGCGAGGGGATCAATGGATCGCTTCGGCGCCGCAGCACTTCTTGAACTTGCGCCCCGAGCCGCATGGACAGGGATCGTTGCGGCCGACCTTTGCACGCGGAACAGGCGCCCCGGGCAGATGGGCCTGTCCCGGCACCCTGCCTTGAGCCTTCCCCCAGGCATTCAGGTTCGCGACCAGATCGGGGATCATGTCCGGGGCCATCGCATCCAGTTCCCGGATGGCGTCCGCGCCCAGTTCGGACCCGCCTGCGGCAATGTCGTGCAGGGCCAGAAGCAGGGGAATGCTGGACGCGATCTCCTCGTCGCTGCTCTCGACGCTTGCCTCCCAGGCTTCCGGGCGCAACTGCATCGCGCGCTCAAAGCCGGTGATCCAGGGCTCCCACATCAGATCGCCGGTCAAAGGATCCTTGTCATAGACGGCTTCATATTCGGTCGGGGTTTTCGCCAGACCGCGCGCCACGCGGTTGTAATGCGCCATCACGGCCTCCAGCGTCGCGGTCGCCTGATCCATGTCGGCAAAATGCGGGGCGATGTCGTCACCCCAGACCAGCGGCAGCCATTCACTGGGCAGAATCATCTCGGAGCACACGAGGATGCCCGCGACGAAGCCGTCGAACTCGCTCAGCAGCATGCCGTCGTTTTCGGGCGGCAGGGCGAGCAGGCGTTCGGAAAGCTGCGCCAATTGTCTCTGGCCATGACCCATGGCACTATCTCCTTTCCTTCCGGCGCCGCATGCTGCGCTGTGCCCAGTCCGCGCCGCCATAGGTGACCGCATAGATCAAGACTTCGGCGGCGGCGTCATCCACCACGAAGGCGATGACGGCTTTCCGCCCGGCCGGAATCGCACGCAGGCCGGGGGCGATGTCATCGCGGAGGCTGCCCTTGTGCGGCGTATCCTTCAGTGTGGCGATGGTCGCCTCGATCTCGGCCAGTTTCCGCGCGGCGACATCCGGCCCGGCATAGTCGAGGATCCACTGCACGATGGAGGCGAGGTCACGCGCGACGCGCGGATGGAAGCGGATGCGCCAGGTCACGCTCCACGCGCAGCGCCAATGGTGGCCCGGGCGGCCGCGAAGGCGTCGTCCTGCTCGATGAACGCCTCGCGCGGTGTTTCCATGCGCGCACGGATTTCCTGCGCGAGCGCCGACAGGGCGATCCCGCGCTCCTCCTCGTCCTGCATCATCTGTTCCAGCGCGGCTGCGACGGCGGCACTCTGCGTCGCGAACACGCCCTGCCCCACCTTCTCCGAAAGGAACCGGTGATGGCGGTCGGTGAAGCTGAGGGTAGTCTTTACAGTCATCCGCGCCTCCGAGGGTATGGCTGAGTCATATACTGGAAGGCGGCGACGGTTTCAACGGCGGGAGCGAGGGACGCGCGGGGCCCGTCGATGGGGGGCTCGGCAAACGTTGACCAGGTGTTGACAAGAATTTGGAACTACGAAAGCCGAGCGTTATGCTCGGCTTTGAAGTCTTTGATAGCGCGTAGTTTTTTGGTTGCGGGGGCAGGATTTGAACCTGCGGCCTTCAGGTTATGAGGGCTACCCCCGAGTTCGGAATACCTTCGTGATTTCCGCAGGTTAGGAAGATCTCGGACGCCGAACGTCGGCGTCGTGTCGCACGGAGAAGCCGCAAACCGTTGGGATAAATCGGGAATCCGGTCCCTGCCCGGACCAGGGCCTACGGTCGCAGTTCATTGCAGCGCTTCCGGGCGAAGTCCCACGCCGAAAACGGCGGGGTGTCAGGCGCGGGGGATGGACCCTTGATCCACGGGTCTTTGCCAAATGAGGTGAACTGGTCATAGAGTTCGTCGGCCGTCTTGGCGGGATTGTCCTGCAGGAAGTCATCCACGATCTTCCGGCAAGCGGCCACGGCCGCATCGAGGCTGTCGAAGTTGCCGAGGCAATACCGCTCCTCTTCATCCATGTAATGGAAGTTGTCATCGACGTAGACGGTCCATTTGCCTTCGGTCATCGCGCCTGCCGATTTGTGCAACGTCACCGCTTGATGGTCTTGCGTCCGGGCATGGCGATCAAGGTATCGCCGCCTGTCACCCTTGGGTCAGGACTCGTTCTGGTGTCATAGCCAGAACATGACGGTTGCGGCGAGAGCGACGGCGGAGAGGAAGACCTTCGGGCATCTGTCCCAGCGCGTTGCGACGCTGCGCCAGTCCTTGAGGCGCCCGAACATGATCTCGATCCGGTTGCGCCGTTTGTAGCGGCGCTTGTCGGTGCGGACGGCCTTGCCCAGCGACTTCCGGCCTGGGATGCAGGGCTTTATCCCCTTGTCCTTCAACGCTTCCCTGAACCAGTCGGCATCGCAGCCCCGGTCGGCAATCAGCCATTCGGCGCCGGGCAGGCTGCCCAGCAGGGCGGCGGCGCCGGTGTAGTCGCTGACTTGGCCCGCCGTCATGAAGAACTTCAGGGGCCGTCCCTTGGCGTCCGTGACAGCATGCAGCTTGGTGTTCAGCCCGCCCTTGGTCCGCCCGATCAGACGCCCGCGTTGATCGTCGGGCCCCCCTTTTTCGCCCGCAGGCTCGACGCCGTGCGGTGCGCCTCGAGGTCGGTCGCGTCGATCATGACGACCTTCTCCTCGCCGCCTTCGGAGGCCAGCCCCTCCATCATCCGGGCGAAGACCCCCGTTCGCGGCTGCGCTGGAACCAATGGCGCGCAGCCGCTCACCCCCACCGCTTCCAACGATTGCAGAGGGTCTTCGGCGGGCCATGGTCCTTCGGCGCGTCGCACC
>NZ_JBKBLV010000052.1:0-19375 GCF_046295235.1 Tabrizicola flagellatus | reverse complement strand
CGGAGTGTTCCTGAAGGTTGTGCTTTTCGCCGGGGATGTAGGAGATGACCTCGAAACCGTTGGTCAGGCGCACCTTGGCGACTTTCCGCATGGCCGAGTTCGGCTTCTTCGGGGTGGTGGTATAGACGCGGGTGCAGACCCCACGCTTTTGCGGGCAGGCTTCCAGGTGCTGCGACTTGGACTTCCGCGGCGCTGCTTCCCGGGGCTTCCGGATCAGCTGTTGAATCGTCGGCATTCACGTTCCTCGTTTCGATACTCGCCGGGTGCCACCCCGACGCCGCTTCTCGACCGTGCCCTGCGCGAATCGCAAAACACGAACACCGCACCCATCCCCAACGGGGATGACGCGGTGGAATTCCAGAGGATCGGGGCATTGCGGCCCGGATCATGACCACTTCAAGCGCTCTGAGCCCTTGGACAGAGGCAGACCTCGCCCATCGGGTTGGCGGGCGTATAGGGGGAATCGGCTGGGGTGTCAATGGACGCCCCGTGCCCCGCCGGTCAGGCCTTCTGGCGGCGAAGCTGGCGTTCTCGCCAGAGGGTGAAGAGACCCGCGCCGACGACGATGGCCGCCCCGACCAGCGTCCAGAAGTCGGGCAGGTTGCCGAAGACAAGGAAGCCCAGCGCAATGGCCCAGAGGAGCGAGGTGTAGCGGAAGGGGGCAACCAGCCCGATGTCGCCGTGGCGCATGGCGCTGACCGAGGTCAGGTAGCCGACGATGAGGAAAAGACCGGCGCCCAGGACGCGGGCGGCCTCCCAGGCGTCGGGCCTTTGCCAGCCCTGGAAGGCGGTGCCGGTCCAGCCCATCAGCGTTACCGCGACCGCCGCGCCCAGGGCCACCAGGGTCGAGGGAATGTGGCCTTGCAGGGGCCGCACCGACAGGTCGCGCACCACGACGCAGGCCACCGAAGCAAGGCCGAGGAGCGACCAGCGGTCGAAGCCCTCGGTCCCCGGGCGGATGATGATGAGAACGCCGGCGAGGCCCACGAGGATCGCGGTCATCCGCCGCCAGCCGATCTTGTCGCCGTAGACGAGGGCCGCGCCGAGGGTGATCAGGAGGGGCAGCGCCTGGAGAAGCGCCGAGAGGTTGGCCAGCGGCATCCGCAGGAGGGCCTCGAGGAAGAAGACGGTGGCGGCCACGTCGGCCAGCGAGCGCAAGAGGATCAGGCCCGCGTCGCGCCGGTTCGGACGGAACCGGAAGGCTCCGGTCGCGAGGCAGAGGATCGTGAGTCCCGCCACCGCGATCAGTCCCCGCAGGCCAATGGTCTGAAACAGTGGCTGGGTCTGCGTCACCGACTTCATGAAGGTGTCGTTGATCGTGAATGCGGCCATTGAGGCGCACATCAGGAGGATGCCACGCAGGTTGTCGGAAATCGGCACTTCGGGGTCCTTCCCTGTCAGGGACTGGGTATCAAGCCCGATCGGAAAGGGGAAGCCTCCCCCCCGGCAGGACCGTGGTCCTTGGCCCACCGGGCGTCGTCCCAATGACCGGACGGTGCAAATCGCCCAGCCCGGCCTGGGGCGCTTAGCCCGCGAGCCGATCGGTTCCTCGAACCGATGGCGGCATCGATCGGCTACCCGGAGAGTATTTTCGAAAAGCGCAAGCTGCATTTGCCCTTTGCACAAATACTCCCGCCGGAGGCATCCCCGGCTGCCACCCTAGGATTGCCCCCCGGACACCAGGCCGCGGCAGCGCCGCGAGGGGGGGCTCGATGCCCCCGCGCGCGGCCCCCCGGTCGGAAATGCAAGACCCCCGCCGGTCCTTCGACCGGCGGGGGCCATTTCTGCCCGAAGGCCGCGCGTCTCAATCGCGGCTTTCGATCGTGTCGACGAGGCCCGAACCGAAGTCGCTTCCGACCTCGGGCTCCATCACGTCCATGGGCGCGGCAAGCGCCGCGGCCGCTTCCGCTTCGGACCGGCGCGCCTCGATCACGGTGTGGTCGCGCTCGGCGGCGATCTTCTTGACACGGCTCGTGGCGCCACCGGTGCCGGCCGGGATCAGCCGGCCGACGATGACGTTTTCCTTGAGCCCCAGGAGCTTGTCGCGCTTGCCCTGCACCGAAGCCTCGGTGAGGACGCGCGTCGTTTCCTGGAACGAGGCCGCCGAGATGAAGGACCGGGTCTGCAAGGACGCCTTGGTGATCCCGAGGAGGACCGGCTCGGCCTTGGCTTCGCGCCCGCCCCGGGCCACCGCCTTGGCGTTCTCTTCGTCCAGCTCGATCTTCTCGACCTGTTCGCCCTTCAGAAGCGTGGTGTCGCCACCGTCGAGGATCTCGAACTTCTGCAGCATCTGGCGAACGATGACCTCGATGTGCTTGTCGTTGATCTTCACGCCCTGCAGGCGATAGACGTCCTGCACCTCGTCGATCATGTAGTTGGCAAGCGCCTCGATCCCCATGATCCGCAGGATGTCGTGCGGAGCCGGGTTGCCATCCATGATGTAGTCGCCCTTCTGGACGAAGTCGCCTTCCTGGACTGGAATGTGCTTGCCCTTCGGGATCATGTACTCCATCGGCTGCAGCGTTTCATCGACCGGCTCGATGGTGATGCGGCGCTTGGACTTGTAGTCCTTGCCGAACCGCACATAGCCATCGCATTCGGCGATGATGGCGTGGTCCTTCGGACGACGGGCTTCGAACAGTTCCGCCACGCGGGGAAGACCCCCGGTGATGTCCTTGGTCTTGGCGCCTTCGCGTGGAATCCGCGCCACCACGTCGCCGGGCCGCAGTTCCTGGCCGTCCTCGACCGACAGGATCGCGTCCACAGACATGGCATAGGTGATCGGGTTGCCCGCTTCGTTGCGCACAGGCTCGCCGGTCGCCGGATCCATCACGATGATCTCGGGCTTGAGATCGCCGCCCTTCGGCACCGACCGCCAGTCCGAGACGATCTTCTGGGTCATGCCCGTGGCATCGTCGGTTTCCTCGCGCACCGAGATCCCCGCGACCAGGTCCTTGAACCGCGCGACCCCCGCCTTTTCGGCGATGATCGGCAGGGTGAAGGGGTCCCATTCGAAGAGCTTGGTGCCGCGCTTGACCGCCTCGCCTTCCTTGACGTGCAGCTTGGCGCCGTAGGTCAGCTTGTGCGCCGCGCGTTCCTGGCCCGCCTCGTCGATGATGGCGATGGACATGTTGCGGCCCACCACGATCTGCTCGCCCGCGGCGTTCTTCAGAAGATTGGCGTTGCGGAACTCGATCTTGCCTTCCTGCGACGCTTCCAGGAACGACTGCTGGCCACCCTGGGCCACGCCGCCGATGTGGAAGGTCCGCATGGTCAGCTGGGTGCCGGGTTCGCCGATCGACTGGGCGGCGATGATGCCGACCGCCTCGCCGATGTTGACCAGCGTGCCGCGCGCGAGGTCGCGCCCGTAGCAGAGCGCGCAGACGCCTTCTTCGGCCTCGCAGGTCAGCGGGCTGCGGATGCGGATCGAGGCCAGACCGGCCGCCGAGATGGCGTCGGCCTTGCGTTCGTCGATCAGCTCGCCCTTGGCCACGATCACCTCGTCCGAACCGGGGGCGACCACGTCCTCGGCCGCGACGCGACCCAGGACCCGTTCGCCCATCGGCACGATGACCTCGCCGTCATTGACCGCGGCCGAGGCCGTGATCGACTGTTCGGTGCCGCAGTCATGCACGCGGATGATGCAGTCCTGTGCCACATCCACCAGACGGCGGGTCAGGTAGCCCGAGTTCGCGGTCTTGAGCGCAGTGTCGGACAGGCCCTTCCGGGCGCCGTGGGTCGAGTTGAAGTATTCAAGAACGGTCAGACCTTCCTTGAAGTTCGAGATGATCGGCGTCTCGATGATCTCGCCCGACGGCTTGGCCATCAGGCCGCGCATCCCGCCGAGCTGCTTCATCTGGATGACCGAACCCCGGGCGCCGGAGTGGGCCATCATGTAGACCGAGTTCGGCTCCTTCTCGGCGCCGGTCTCGTCGGTGCGCGGCGCGGATATCGTGGCCATCATGGCCTCGGTCACCTTGTCGTTGCACTTGGTCCAGGCGTCGACGACCTTGTTGTACTTCTCGCCCTGGGTGATCAGGCCGTCGAGGTACTGCTGCTCGAAGCCGGCGACCTGTTCCTTGACCTCGTTCACGATCTCCCACTTGTTGTCGGGGATCACCATGTCGTCCTTGCCGAAGGAAATGCCGGCGCGGAAGGCTTCGCGGAAGCCGAGCGACATGATCTGGTCGCAGAAGATCACCGATTCCTTCTGGCCGCAGTAGCGATAGACGGTGTCGATGACGGTCTGGACGTCCTTCTTGCGCAGCAGCCGGTTGACCAGGTCGAACGGCGCCTTCGCGTTCAGCGGCAGAAGGTTGCCCAGCCGCAGACGGCCCGGGGTGGTGTCGAAGCGCTTCCAGACGATGTTGCCGGTCTCGTCCACCTGGCGCAGCCGCGCCTTGATCTTCGCGTGCAGGTGCACTTCGCCGGCGGCGAGGGCATGCTCGACCTCGTCGATGTCGGCGAAGGCCATGCCCTCGCCCTTCATGCCCTTGCGCTCCATCGTGACGTAGTAGAGGCCGAGGACCATGTCCTGCGACGGCACGATGATCGGGCTGCCGTTCGCGGGCGACAGCACGTTGTTCGTGGACATCATCAGAACGCGCGCTTCCAGCTGGGCCTCGAGGCTCAGCGGAACGTGCACGGCCATCTGGTCGCCGTCGAAGTCGGCGTTGAACGCCGAGCAGACCAGCGGGTGCAGCTGGATCGCCTTGCCTTCGATCAGGATCGGCTCGAAGGCCTGGATGCCCAGACGGTGCAGCGTCGGCGCGCGGTTCAGGAGAACCGGATGTTCGCGGATGACCTCATCCAGGATGTCCCAGACCTCCGGCCGCTCCTTCTCGACCAGCTTCTTGGCCTGCTTCACTGTCGAGGACAGGCCCTTGGCCTCCAGCCGCGAGTAGATGAAGGGCTTGAAGAGTTCCAAGGCCATCTTCTTCGGCAGGCCGCACTGGTGCAGCTTCAGTTCCGGGCCGGTCACGATGACCGAACGGCCCGAGAAGTCGACGCGCTTGCCCAGCAGGTTCTGGCGGAACCGGCCCTGCTTGCCCTTCAGCATGTCCGACAGCGACTTCAGCGGGCGCTTGTTGGTGCCCGTGATGACGCGGCCGCGACGGCCGTTGTCGAACAGCGCATCGACGGCTTCCTGCAGCATCCGCTTTTCGTTGCGGACGATGATGTCCGGCGCGCGAAGCTCGATCAGGCGCTTCAGGCGGTTGTTGCGGTTGATGACGCGACGGTAGAGGTCGTTGAGGTCCGACGTGGCGAAACGACCGCCGTCCAGGGGCACGAGCGGGCGCAGTTCCGGCGGGATCACCGGCAGGACGGTCAGGATCATCCATTCCGGGCGGTTGCCGGATTCCAGGAACGACTCGACGATCTTCAACCGCTTGATGATCTTCTTCGGCTTCAACTCGCCGGTGGCTTCCTTCAGTTCCTCGCGCAGCTGCTCGGCCGTCGCGTCCAGATCAATGGCCGCCAGCATCTCGCGGATCGCTTCCGCCCCGATGTTCGCGGTGAAGGCGTCGGCGCCGTACTGGTCCTGCGCGTCGAGGTATTCCTCTTCGGTCATCAGCTGGCCATAGGTCAGGTCGGTCAGCCCCGGCTCGATGACGACGTAGTTCTCGAAGTACAGGATGCGTTCCAGATCCCGCAGCGTCATGTCGAGCATGAGACCGATCCGGGACGGCAGCGACTTCAGGAACCAGATATGCGCGACGGGGGCGGCCAGTTCGATATGGCCCATCCGCTCACGCCGCACCTTCTGGAGCGTGACTTCAACGCCGCATTTCTCGCAGACGACGCCGCGATATTTCATGCGCTTGTACTTGCCGCAGAGGCATTCGTAGTCCTTGATCGGCCCGAAGATGCGGGCGCAGAACAGGCCGTCACGCTCGGGCTTGAAGGTCCGGTAGTTGATGGTTTCCGGCTTCTTGATCTCGCCATAGGACCAGCTCAGGATCCGCTCGGGCGATGCCAAGCTGATCTTGATCTCGTCGAAGGTCTTGACCGGAGCAACCGGGTTGAAGGGGTTGGTCGAGAGTTCCTGGTTCATTTCATCTTCCCAATCAGAGGGTTGCGGTCAGAGGAGCCGGTTTCTTCGAAGAAACCGGCCCGGAATTTTCGAAAATTCCGGTCACTCCTCCTCCGCATCCAGGAGTTCCATGTTGAGGCCGAGGCCCCGCACTTCCTTGACGAGGACGTTGAACGATTCCGGCACACCGGCCTCGAAGTTGTCCTCGCCCTTGACGATCGACTCGTAGACCTTGGTCCGGCCTGCCACATCGTCCGACTTCACCGTCAGCATTTCCTGCAGGGTGTAGGCGGCGCCGTAGGCTTCGAGCGCCCAGACCTCCATCTCGCCGAGACGCTGGCCGCCGAACTGCGCCTTGCCGCCCAGCGGTTGCTGAGTGACGAGCGAGTACGGGCCGGTGGACCGGGCGTGCAGCTTGTCGTCGACCAGGTGGTGCAGCTTGAGCATGTACTTCACGCCCACCGTCACCTTGCGCTGGAACTGCTCGCCGGTGCGGCCGTCGAACACCACGGACTGGCCCGAGGTGTCAAAGCCCGCACGGCGCAGCGCGTCGTTCACGTCGGCTTCCTTGGCGCCATCGAAGACCGGCGTGGCGATCGGCACCCCTTTCGAGACGTTCTGGGCGAGTTCGAGGAATTCATCCTCGTCCCGGCCCGCGAAAGCCTCTTCATAGGTCTCGTCGCCATAGGCAAGGCGCATGGCTTCCCGCACCGGGGTCATGTCCCCGGACCGGCGGTATTCTTTAAGCGCCTCGTCGATCTTCAGACCCAAGCCGCGCGCGGCCCAGCCCATGTGGGTTTCGAGGATCTGGCCCACGTTCATCCGGCTCGGCACGCCAAGCGGGTTCAGCACCAGATCGACCGGGGTGCCATCCGCGAGAAACGGCATGTCCTCCATCGGCACGACCTTCGAGATGACGCCCTTGTTGCCGTGACGGCCGGCCATCTTGTCGCCCGGCTGCAGCTTGCGCTTCACCGCGACGAAGACCTTGACCATCTTCATCACGCCCGGAGGCAGGTCGTCGCCACGGCGCACCTTTTCGACCTTGTCGTCGAAACGGTGGTCGAGCGCGCGCTTCTGCGCCTCGAACTGGTCGTGCAGCGCCTCTACTTCCTTGGCGTCGCTTTCTTCGCCCAGGGCCAGCTGCCACCACTGGCCGCGGCTCAGAGTGGACAGCAGTTCTTCGTCGATGGTCGAACCCGCCTTGATGCCCTTCGGCCCCTTCACGGCGGTCTTGCCCAGGATCAGCGACTTCAGACGCGCGTAGATGTTGCGTTCCAGGATCGCCAACTCGTCGTCGCGGTCGCGGGCGAGGCGTTCGACTTCCTCACGCTCAATCTGAAGGGCGCGTTCGTCCTTGTCCACGCCGTGGCGGTTGAACACGCGCACCTCGACGATCGTGCCGTAGGCGCCCGGGGGCAGCCGCAGCGAGGTGTCGCGGACGTCCGAGGCCTTTTCGCCGAAGATCGCGCGGAGAAGCTTTTCCTCCGGCGTCATCGGGCTTTCGCCCTTGGGGGTGATCTTGCCGACAAGGATGTCGCCCGGCTGCACTTCGGCCCCGATGTAGACGATGCCCGCCTCGTCGAGGTTGCGCAGCGCCTCTTCGCCCACGTTCGGAATGTCGCGGGTGATTTCCTCCGGCCCCAGTTTCGTATCCCGGGCGGCGACTTCGTATTCCTCGATGTGGATCGAGGTGAAGACGTCGTCGCGCAGGATGCGTTCCGAGATCAGGATCGAGTCTTCGTAGTTGTAGCCGTTCCACGGCATGAAGGCGACGACGACGTTCCGGCCGAGGGCCAGTTCGCCCATGTCGGTGCAGGGGCCGTCGGCAATGACCTCGCCGCGCTTCACGGTGTCACCCACCTTCACCAGCGGGCGCTGGTTGATGCAGGAGGACTGGTTCGACCGCTTGAACTTGCGCAGACGGTAGATGTCGACGCCGGGTTCGCCCGGTTCCAGCATTTCCGTGGCGCGCACGACGATACGGGTCGCATCGACCTGGTCGATCACGCCGGCGCGGCGGGCCATGATGGCGGCGCCGGAGTCACGCGCGACGACCGCCTCGATCCCGGTGCCGACGAAGGGGGCATCGGATTGCAAGAGCGGCACGGCCTGACGCTGCATGTTCGAGCCCATCAGAGCGCGGTTGGCGTCGTCGTTTTCGAGGAACGGGATCAGCGAGGCCGCGACCGACACCAGCTGCTTCGGCGACACGTCGATCAGGTCGATCGCGTCCGGCGGGTTCAGCATGAATTCCCCGGCCTTCCGGCTGGAGATCAGGTCGTCGGTAAAGCGCCCCTCGGCGTCCTGCGCCGCGTTCGCCTGGGCGACGGTGTGGCGCATTTCCTCGGTGGCCGACATGTAGACGACCTCGTCGGTCACCTTGCCGTCGATCACCTTGCGGTAGGGGGTCTCGATGAAGCCGTACTTGTTCACCCGGGCGAAGGTGGCCAGCGAGTTGATGAGGCCGATGTTCTGGCCTTCCGGCGTCTCGATCGGGCACATCCGTCCGTAATGGGTCGGGTGAACGTCGCGGACTTCGAAGCCCGCACGCTCACGCGTCAGACCGCCCGGCCCGAGGGCCGAGAGACGGCGCTTGTGGGTGACTTCCGACAGCGGGTTGGTCTGGTCCATGAACTGCGACAGCTGGCTGCTGCCGAAGAATTCACGGACAGCGGCCGCCGCCGGTTTCGCATTGATCAGGTCCTGCGGCATGATCGTGTCGATTTCGACCGAGGACATGCGTTCCTTGATCGCGCGCTCCATCCGCAGAAGGCCGACGCGATACTGGTTCTCCATCAGCTCGCCGACCGAGCGCACCCGGCGGTTGCCAAGGTGGTCGATGTCGTCGATCTCGCCCTTGCCGTCGCGCAGCTCGCAGAGCGCCTTGACACAGGCGATGATGTCCTCCCGGTCGAGCGTGCGCTGGGTGTCCGGCTTGTCGAGGTCGAGCCGCATGTTCATCTTGACCCGGCCCACGGCCGAGAGGTCATAGCGTTCCTTGTCGAAGAACAGCGTGTCGAACAGCGCGCTGGCCGCTTCGACGGTCGGCGGCTCGCCCGGACGCATGACGCGGTAGATGTCCATGAGCGCGGTGTCGCGGCCCATGTTCTTGTCTGCCGCCATGGTGTTGCGGATGTAGGGGCCGACGTTGACGTTGTCGATGTCGAGCACCGGGATGTCGGTGATGCCCTGGTCGAGCAGAAGCTTGACCGTGCCGCCCTTCACCTCGCCGTCGCGGTCCAGTTCCCAGGTCAGCTCGTCGCCGGCCTCGACCCAGATCTCGCCGGTTTCCTCGTTGATGATGTCCTTGGCGACATAGCGGCCGAGGATGTGGTCGAAGGGCACCAGAAGCTCGGTGACGACGCCCTCGTCCTTCCACTTCTTCACCATCCGCGGCGTGGCCTTGTCGCCCGCCTTCAGGATCACCTCGCCCGTGGCCGCATCGACCAGGTCATAGGTCGGACGGGTGCCCGAGACGCGCTGCGGGAAGAACTTCGTGACCCAGCCCTTGTTCTTCACATACCGGAAGTTCACCGAGTCGTAATAGGCATCCATGATGCCTTCCTGGTCCATGCCGAGGGCATAGAGCAGCGTCGTCACCGGCAGTTTCCGGCGGCGGTCGATACGAGCGAAGACGATGTCCTTGGCGTCGAACTCGAAGTCCAGCCACGAGCCGCGATACGGGATGATGCGGCAGGCGAAGAGAAGCTTGCCCGAGGAATGGGTCTTGCCCTTGTCATGGTCGAAGAACACGCCGGGGGACCGGTGCATCTGGCTGACGATCACCCGCTCGGTCCCGTTCACGATGAACGTCCCGTTCGAGGTCATCAGGGGCATGTCGCCCATGTAGACATCCTGTTCCTTGATGTCCTTCACCGACTTGGCCCCGGTGGTCTCGTCGACGTCGAACACGATCAGGCGCAGCGTCACCTTGAGCGGCGCGGCATAGGTCATGTCGCGGCTCTGGCATTCGTCCACGTCGTACTTGGGCTTTTCCAGCTCGTACTTGACGAATTCGAGGACCGCAGTCTCGTTGAAGTCCTTGATCGGGAAGACCGACTGGAAGGTGCCTTGCAGCCCTTCGCCGTCCATAGGCTTGTCGCCATCACCGGACCGCAGGAAGAGGTCGTAGGATGATTTCTGAACCTCGATCAGGTTCGGCATCTCCAGCACTTCGCGGATCTTCCCGTAATGCCGGCGGATGCGTTTCTGGCCAACATAAGCTTGCGCCATGTGTCTGGTCACCTTTCCGTGTTTCGCTGGCGCACAACCCGTCGGGCCACGGGCGCGCGCCGCTTGCGAAGAGACCGATGGGTTCAATTCGTGCCGCCCGTCCCGAAGGGTGGCTCCCGAACCCGCCGCGTCTGGAAAGAGGTCTTCGCCCGAAGGCCCCTTTCAAGACGCGCACGGCTGGGACCGAATTCCTCGACCCCAGCCCTGCTGTTTGCCGGGGTTGCCCCCGATGTCCGATTACTTCAGCTCGGCCTTGGCGCCAGCTTCCTCGAACTTCTTCTTCATCGCCTCGGCGTCGGCTTTCGAGACGCCTTCCTTGATCTTGCCGCCGGCTTCGGTCAGGTCCTTGGCTTCCTTGAGGCCCAGGCCCGTCAGTTCGCGGACGACCTTGATCACGTTGATCTTGTTCGCGCCGGCGTCGGTCAGGACGACGTCGAACTCGGTCTTCTCTTCTTCGGCGGCAGCGGCAGCACCGCCAGCGCCCGGAGCAGCAGCCATCATGACGGCGCCACCGGCGGCCGGCTCGATGCCGTACTTGTCCTTCAGGATGGTCTTCAGTTCCTGCGCCTGCAGGAGGGTCAGACCGACGATCTCTTCGGCGAGTTTGTTCAGATCAGCCATTTTTCACGTTCCGTATGTTGAGATGGGTTCCAACGGTGCGGGGTCAACCACAACCGGGATGAAAGGATCAGGCCCCGACTAGGCGGCAGCCTTCTCCTCGATGGTCGACAGGATGCTTGCGATGTTCGAAGCAGGCGCGCCAATGGCCCCGGCGATGTTCGACGCGGGCGCACCGATGCACGACACGATCTGAGCGATAAGCTCTTCACGCGACGGCATGGCGGCCACGGCCTTGACACCGGCCTGGTCCAGAACCGTTTCGCCCATGGCCCCGCCGATGATGACGAACTTGTCGTTCGTCTTGGCGTAGGCCTCGCAGACCTTGGCCGCAGCCACGGGGTCTTCCGAGAAGGACAGCACGGTCATGCCCGTGAGCAGGTCACCCATCTTTGCAGCGGGCTTCCCTTCAAGGGCGATCTTGGCGAGCGTGTTCTTGGCAACGCGAACGGACCCGCCCACTTCGCGAAGCTTCGCGCGCAGGTCCTGCATCTGTGCAACCGTCATCCCGGTGTAGTGGGCAACCACCACAACGCCAGAGCTTTCGAAGATCTGGCCGAGTTCCTCGACCACTTTCTCTTTCTGGGCTCTATCCACAGTTTCACTCCAAGGTTGGGGGTTTCCCCCCGGCTCATGTTTGTCCCGGATCACGTCCGGGACGTCGGGTCCGCAACGGTTCCCGAGCCAAGACCGCCCGAAGGCGCCTTCAATCTCGTTCCCCATCTCAGGCAGGATTTATGGTGTTTGCGCACCACCCACCGTCTCGGACAGAACCGGGCGTTTCCGCCCGGGTAGGCCCCTTCCCTCGCGGGTCGGGATTTCGTTACGCCTGGGTCGCCGAGGCGATGTCCACCGACACCCCCGGGCCCATGGTCGAGGACACCGAGACCTTCTTCAGGTAGGTTCCCTTGGCGCCGGCCGGCTTGGCCTTCGACACCGCGTCCACGAAGGCGCGGATGTTCTGGGCCAGCTTCGCCTCGTCGAACGAGACCTTGCCGACGCCAGCGTGGATCACGCCGGCCTTCTCGACCTTGAACTGGACCTCGCCGCCCTTCGCGCCCTCGACGGCGGACTTCACGTCCATCGTCACGGTGCCGACCTTCGGGTTCGGCATCAGGTTGCGCGGGCCGAGAATCTTGCCGAGGCGACCGACGAGCGGCATCATGTCCGGGGTCGCGATGCAGCGGTCGAACTCGATCTTGCCCTGCTGGATCGTCTCCATCAGGTCTTCTGCGCCCACGATGTCGGCACCCGCGGCCTTGGCCTCATCGGCCTTGGCGCCGCGCGCGAAGACGGCGACGCGGACGGTCTTGCCGGTGCCGTTCGGCAGGGCCACCACACCACGGACCATCTGGTCGGCGTGACGCGGATCGACGCCCAGGTTCATCGCGATCTCGACGGTCTCGTCGAACTTGGCCGAAGCGGCCTGCTTGACCAGCTTGACGGCCTCCTCGACCGACAGGTTCGCCTTGCCAGCGAAAAGCTCGTTCGCCTTGGCGATACGTTTTGCAACTTTTGCCATGGTTCTCAGCCCTTCACTTCGATGCCGCAGGACTTGGCCGAGCCAAGGATGATCTGCATCGCGGCCTCGATCGAGTTCGCGTTCAGGTCCTTCATCTTGGTCTCGGCGATCTTGCGCAGCTGGGCCGCGGTGATCGTGCCGGCGGTCTCACGACCCGGCTTCGTCGCGCCCTTCGAGCGCGAGCGCTTGCCGACCGGGGGCAGACCTGCAGCCTGCTTGATCAGGAACGAGGCCGGCGGGGTCTTCAACTCGAGGCTGAACGACTTGTCCTGGTAGTAGGTGATGATGACCGGCGTGGGCGTGCCCGGCGGGATGTCGGCGGTCTTCGCGTTGAATTCCTTCACGAAGGCCATGATGTTCAGCCCGCGCTGACCCAGCGCGGGGCCGACCGGCGGCGACGGGTTGGCCTGCTGGGCCTTCACTTGCAGCTTGAGGCTGCCGATAATCTTCTTGGCCATCTGGCCTTCTCCTTTGTCACTGCATCCAAAGATGCGGTTTAGTGGTCCGGTCCGTCATGCCGGATCAAACCCGGCACGCTCGCCTCCCACGCGATACACTCAGGCCCCTTTCGAGACCTGGGTGAATTCCAGTTCAACGGGCGTCGCCCGACCGAAGATCGACACGGTGACCTTCAGGCGGCTGTGCGCCTCGTCCACGTCCTCGACCATGCCCGAGAAGCCCTCGAACGGGCCGTCCGTCACCTGCACCGTCTCGCCGATGTCGAAACGGATCAGGTTGCGCGGCGCCTCCTGGCCTTCCTCGACCCGGTTCAGGATCGCGTTGACCTCGCTGTCGCGCATCGGCATCGGCTTGCCCTGGGGGCCAAGGAAGCCGGTGACGCGGTTGATCGACGAGATCAGGTGATAGCCGCGGTTCGACATTTCCATGTGCACCAGCACATAGCCCGGCATGAAGCGGCGTTCGGACGTGACCTTCTTGCCGCGACGGACCTCGATCACCTCTTCGGTCGGCACCAGGACCTCGTCGATCTCGTCCTGCAGGCCGGCCTCGGCGACGGCGGTCTTGATCTGCTCGGCCACCTTCTTCTCGAAGTTCGAGAGAACGCTCACCGAATACCAGCGTTTCGCCATCGTGCCTGCTTCCTTGCTGCCCGGGCCATTCGGCCCATCTTCATCGTGTCCCGGAACAAAAAACAGCGCGCACCCCGAATCGATGCGCGCCGGTGTCCCTTTGGTTGCGGCGGGGTTTATCCCCTGCCCGCCGTCTTTTCAAGGGGAATCCGGGGTCAGGCGCCGATGATGTAGTGAAGCGCGGTCCGGATCGCCAGATCGACCAGACTGAAGAAGGTCGCCGCCAGCGCCGAAAGGATGAAAACCATCAGCGTCGTAAGGAGCACTTCGCGCCGGGTGGGCCAGACCACCTTGGCGACTTCGGCGCGCACCTGCTGGAGGAACTGAAGGGGGTTCGTGGTCGACATGAGGATTCCAAGGTTGGGTCGCAGCGCAGATACGACCTATGGCGCCGGATTTCAAGCGTGACCGGGACGCCCCCCTCGGAGTGAACCCCAGTGGGACTGGAAGCCCCTGGCGACGCACCAGGCCGGGCGGGTGGATGATGGATGCCCACCGTATCGCGGTCAGCCGGGCACCCGATCCGCGCGGCTGGCGCCCCGCGTCCTTGGGTTCCGAAGGGTGCGGTGCCGTTCTGCCTGCCCGGTTCCGATGGCTGACGACGCGATCTGCAAAGGCTTCCACCAGCCGGACGCAGGCATGGGTTGTCGCCATGTCCTGTCTGGTCAGGTCCGATGCCAACCGAGAGCGCTGGACCCGTCCGGGCTTCCCCACGCTGGTCCGGGCCGCGTCATGTGATGGGAGGGATGGCAGGGGCAGCAGGGCTCGAACCCGCGACCTACGGTTTTGGAGACCGTCGCTCTACCAGCTGAGCTATACCCCTACGCGGAGGCTGGGTTACGGCAGGCGACGCGGGAGGTCAAGGGATTCTCTCGCCGCGCTCCGGCCGTTTCCCCGCCGCCTCACCCGGACGGCCCCAACGCACGCAGGGCCGCCAGGTCGCCGGCCAGAAGCGCGGGCACGGCCGCCCGGATCCGATCGAGCGGCCAGTCCCACCAGGCAACGTCGAGCAGCAGCGCCACCGTCGCGGGTGCAAAGCGCGGGCGGACCGGTCGCGCGGGGTTTCCGGCGACGATCGTGTAGGGATCCACGTCGCGGGCGACGACCGCACCGGCGCCCAGTATCGCGCCGCTGCCCACCCGGACGCCCGGCAGCACCAGCACGCCGTGCCCGATCCAGACATCGTGTCCGATGACCGTATCGGGCAGGCCGGTGAAGCTGTCACGGTAGTCAGTGATGTCGGCGGGATCGAAGACCGGGAAGGGGAAGGTGGTCAGCCCGTCCATCGCATGGTTCGCCGAAGCGGTGATGAAGCGCGCACCATGTGCGATCTGGCAGAACCGGCCGATCTCCAGCCGTTCCGGTGCGCCGGGATAGAGATAAGGCGCAAGCCGGGCCGCCCAGTCGGCGGGCGGATCGAAATCATTGGCGTAGGTGAAATCGCCGATGCGGATGTTCGGATGGTCGATAACCTGGTTCAAATGGACCATGTTCGGCGGCGTTGGGCCGTCAGGCAGCACCACAGGGTGCCGAAGTGTCGGATCAAGAGGCATGTCAGGACCTTTCGGGAACGGTTCGGGGAACGGTTCAGCCTGTCAGGTCCATCGCAGCCTCCTGTTGCACCGCTTCAGCATAGCACGGCCCCGCCCGATTGCGAAGGCAGATCCTGCAACGCGGCGGCGAAGTCGTGCGCGGAGTGGTCTGGAACATGGACCCCGGCTTGCATAACCTGCAGCCGGGAGGACCACATGCCGTCCGTGGCCGACATCGAGGCAGAGTTCGCGGCGCGGCCCTGGCGGGCCCTGTCTCCGGCCGATCTTGGCCCGGCGGCAGAGGTGCCCACCATGCTGACCCCCGAAGAGCGGCTGCTCTACCACTGGCTGGGGAGACGGGTGCAGGGCGAGGGCGCGACGGTGGATCTTGGCGCCTATGCCGGGGGCTCGGCCGCGCGCCTGCTGTCCGGGCTGGCGTTGTCGGGCCGGCAATTTCACGTCCACAGCTACGACCGGTTCCGATCCTCCCGGGCCTTCTGGTCAAGGTTCATGCCCGACGAACCCCTTCCCGAGACCGACGATGCCGACCTCCTGCCCGTGGTCCGGCGCCATCTCGCCCCCTGGGAGGGGCATGTTACGCTGCACATAGGCGATATCGCCGAAAAGCGCTGGACCGGCGGGCCGATCGAGATCCTCTCGGTCGACGCGGCCAAGGGCGCGGCGATTGCCGACCATATCGCGGCCGAGTTCTTTCCCGCGCTGGTCCCCGGCCGGTCGATCCTGGTGCAGCAGGATTACCTCATGGCCGTGCAGCCTTGGCTTCCAGCGCAGATGGTGGCCCTGCGCGACTGCTTTGTGCCCCTTGCCCATGTGCCGCGGGTGGGCCTTGTGTTCCTGTCGGTGGGTGCGGTGACGTCCGCGGCGCTGGCATCCGCGCGGGTCGGGCAGCTGACCGACGGCAAGCTGATGCAAAGGGTGCGCGATGCGGCGGCCTGGCACGATGGAATGGTGCCGCGGGGCCGGTTCAAGGCCATGCTTGAACAGGTCAAGGCCAATCCCGGCGTGCGGCTTGGCTGGCAGATGAAGCATGCTGCGAGACGGAAATAGGCGGGCGCCGCCTGGGGCACGGGCCCGCCCAATTTCCCCGGGCCGAGGGTGTCCCCGGCCCAAGACCAGTGTCAGATGTTGCCGGCGCTCATCTCGCGGGCGATGTGGTCGGCCTGGCGGATCGCCAGCGCGACGATGGTCAGCGTCGGGTTTTCCGCTGCGCCGGTGGTGAACTGCGAGCCGTCCGAGACGAAGAGGTTCGCGATGTCGTGGGTCTGGCCCCACTTGTTCACCACGCCGTCCTTGGCCTTTTCCGACATCCGGTTGGTGCCGAGGTTGTGGGTGGATGGATAGGGCGGCGTCGGGAAGGCGCGGGTGGCCCCCACCGCCTCGTAGATCGCCATGCCCTGCTTGTAGGCGTGGTTGCGCATCGCGATGTCGTTCGGATGGTCGTCGAAGTTGACGTTGGCGACCGGCAGCCCGTGCTGGTCCTTCACGTCCGACAGCGTGACCCCGTTCGTCAGCTGCGGCATATCCTCGCCCACGATCCACATGCCGGCCATGTTCTCGTAATGGTCAAGCGCCGTGGTGAATCCGCGGCCCCAGCCGCCGGGGTTGAGGAAGGCGGCCATGAACGGGAGACCCAGCGACAGCGTCTCGAGTTCATAGCCCCCGACAAAGCCGCGCGACGGGTCGTGCCGCGCCTCGTCCTGCACGATCCCCGCCATGGTCGTGCCGCGCCACATGCGCACCGGCTTGTCGAAGATCGCATAGACCGACCCGGTGGTGTGGCGCATGTAGTTCTTGCCTACCATGCCGGAAGAATTCGCCAGCCCGTCCGGGAACATGCTGGAGGCCGAGTTCAGCAGGAGCCGCGGGCTTTCGAACGAGTTGCCGGCGACGCAGACGATCCGCGCCTTCTGCATCTGCAGGTTGCCGTCCTTGTCGAAATACTCGACTCCGGTGACCTTCCCCGCCTCGTTGTGCAGGATGCGCGCGACATGGCTGCGCTCGCGCACTTCCAGGTTGCCCGTCGCCTCGCCCTCGGGGATGTCGGTATAGGCGGCTGACCACTTGGCCCCCCATTTGCAGCCCTGAAAGCAGAAGCCCGTCTGCTGGCAGGAGATCCGGTTGCCCGTCGCGTCCGAGGACTGGATCGCCATGCGGCCGGTGTGGACCTCCTTGTAGCCCAGGGCCTTCGCGCCCTTCTCGAAGACCAGGTAGTTGTTGTTCCCCGGCAGGCCCGGACGGTTGCCGGTGCGCGTCACGCCCAGCTTGTCCTCGGCCTTCTCGTACCAGGGCGCCATCTCGGCCGCGTCGATCGGCCAGTCCAGCAGGTTCGCCCCCTCGACCGTGCCATAGGTGGTCAGCGCCTTCCACTCGTGCTCCTGGAACCGGATCGAGGCGCCGGCCCAGTGCGTCGTGGTGCCGCCCACGGCCTTCACGATCCAGGCCGGCAGCGTCGCGAAGTCCTTGTGGACGCGCCAGGAGCCGCTGGTCGTCCGGGCGTCGAGCCAGGCCAGCTGGCCGAACGACTCCCATTCGTCGTTGATGTAGTCCTCGGGCAGATAGCGCCCGCCGGCCTCCAGCGCGACGACCTTGACGCCCTTCTGCGCCAGTTCGTTCGCCAAGACCCCGCCGCCCGCGCCGGTGCCGATGATGACGACCACCGAGTCGTCGTTCAGGTCGAATTTCGCAGCCATCTCAGCGGCCCTCCCTTACAGCCAGTCGATGTCGTTGAAGCCGCGCTCGATGTAGCCACCCTGGGAGAAGCTTTCCCCCTGGTAGCCGAAGATCGGCCAGACCTCTTTCTGGTTGTATAGCCCGGTCACCAGCCCAGCCCGGATCGTCTGGAAGAAGGGCGTGGTCTCGATGGACTGAAGAAGCTTCACACGGTCCTCCTCCCAGCCTGCCGCGACATAGCTGTCGAAGCCGGCGGCCTTGGCGGCGGCGTCCAGCGCCGCTACGCCCTCGGCCACGAAGTCCTTCTGCTCGGCGCTGTCATAGCCCTTGACGGCCACCACGTAGAAACGGTCCGCCACCTGGTCATGCGGGTAGATGTCGCGCGCCATCTGCAAAAGCGTGGCCATCTGCTCGGGCGTGATCGTCGTCACCTCGACCGCCCAGGCGGCGTCGGGCGCGGCGATGAAGCCGGTCCCCACCACCGCAAGCGCACCTGCGGACAGGCCGCGAGACAGGAGCTGACGCCGGGTCAGCCCCCTAAGGTCATGTTTCGTCATGGTTTCCTCCCTGTTGTCTGGCCGGGCACTGGCCGCCTCCCCTCCTCCTCTAGAGGAAGCGGCCGCCCCGCTGGATGACCTCGATCTGGTAGCCATCGGGGTCGGCGATGAAGAAGAACTTGGCGACCGGCGTGTCGCCGTTGCGGAAGTCGACGACCTTGCGGGGGGCAAGACCGGCGGCGGTCAGGCGGGCGTGCTCGGCCTCGACATCCGGCACGCTGACCGCGAGATGGCCGTAGCCGTCGCCCAGGTTGTAGGCCTCGGTGCGGCCCTTGTTGACCGTCAGTTCCAGCTCGAAGCTCTGGTCGGCGTTCGACAGGTAGATCAGCGTGAAGCCGTCGAAATCCAGCCGGTCCGCGACCTTCAGCCCGAAGGCCGTGTCGTAGAACGCGACCGAGCGCGCCTCGTCCAGCACGCGCACCATCGAATGAATCAGCTTGGCCATCAGGTCCCCCGGCAGTTCCGTCTATCTGGTAAGATTAACGGACCAATTTCGGAGGCGGGTAGTACGGGAATACTACAGGCGGTTTTTCTACTCGGCCGCGAACCGGCCTTGCGGGACCTGATCCAGCTCGCCCAGGTGGATCATGCAGGCGCAGCGCAGCAGAGAGGTGAAGTTCGTCGCTTCGCCATGCTGTTCCAGCACTTCGGAATGCAGCTTGGACAGGAAGGCCGGCGTCGAGGATCCATCCTTCGCCGCCATCTGGTCGACGATGCCCCAGAAGGCGCGTTCCAGCCGGATGCTGGTGGATTGCCCGTTAAGCCGCAGGCGGCGGGTGACATATTCATAGCGGGCCGGGTCCTGCCCGGCGAACATCTGACACATCGCTGGCCCCTCCCATGTGGTCAGAGGGTCAGTGTGGGACGTGTCGCGCGAATCGTCAAATCAAGCTTGCGGCCCAAGGAAAAAGGGCCGCCCCGAAGGACGGCCCTGTCCAGAGGACGGTGCGCTGTAGCGCACCCTACGCTGTAATCAGGCGATGATTTTCGAGACGACGCCGGCGCCGACGGTGCGGCCGCCTTCGCGGATGGCGAAGCGCAGCTTCTCTTCCATCGCGATCGGGGCGATCAGCTCGACCTCGAACTTCAGGTTG
>NZ_JBKBLV010000051.1:0-19959 GCF_046295235.1 Tabrizicola flagellatus | reverse complement strand
GCCCGGCGCGGTTCCGCTGGCATGTGCTGGCCCCGGCCGACGACATCGGTGCAGTGGGCATGGGTGGCGAGGGCGAGGCGGCGGCCACCGACGCGCTGGAGCCCTTGCGCGAGCTGACGGTCGAGGCGCTGATCGCCGACGAGATCCTGGCCCGCCGCCGGGCCGACTGCCGCGCGCTGCCGCTGCTCATGGTGCGGACGGAAACCGACATGGCGGCCTCGGCGCATGATCTGGGCGGCGGACTGGCGGTGGCGAACCTCGACCGCGCCTTTGGCAACCTGGTCGCGGCCGCAGCGCGGTTGGGCACGGGGGCCCAGGTGCTGGCCGTGGTGCTGGACTATACGCTCGAGGATCTGACCGGCGATCCGGTGGCCTATCGCGACGGCATGATCGCGCTGATGGAGCGCATCACCCGCGGCATGGCGAAGGCCGGCCTTGCCCGGCCGGTGTTCCTGACCGCCTTCGACTGCGGCACGCAGGACATCACCCGGGGGCCGGGGCTGGAGGGCCAGTGGGAGCTGTCCTGGAACCACGCCGATCACCGGCTGGTCATCGCCGCACCCTCCTATGCCTTCGCGATGGACGACACCGGGCGGCTGACCGAGGCCGGCCGCGCCGACAAGGCCCTGGTCATGGCCGAGGCGCTTCTGGCGGTCCACGGCGGGGGCAAGTGGCTCTGCCCGACGATCCAGCTGGCGGAATGGACCGGCGCGGCGATCCGCCTGGTCTGCGAGGCGCAGGAGCCGCTGGTCATCGACCCGGACGACCCCTTCGCCGCGGGACCGCTGGCCGGCTTCGCGCTGGACGGCGTGACGAACGGCGCCGTGCTGACCGGAGCCGCCATCGACCCCGCCGATTCCAGGGCGGTGCTGCTGACCTGTTCGGCCCGGCCCGAGGGCGAGGTCTTCGTCACCTATGCCCATGCCGCCGCGCCCTGGGCGGGACCGGGCCCCGCGAACCGGGGCGCGCTGCGCGGCGAGGGCGGCGCGGGTCCCGTCCGGCGCTGGGCCCTGCCCGCGCGGCTGAGGCTGACCGGCTGATGGCCTTCGACGCGGACAGCATCCGGGGAGACAACATCTGTGTCATCTGGGTGGATGACATGATCGATGTCTTCACCTGGCGAACGACCTTCGGGCTGCGCATCCAGACCCCGAACCTCGACCGGCTGCTGAACCGGGGCGTACGGTTCGACAATGCCTATGCGACGATCCCGCTCTGCGCCCCCTGCCGGGCGGAGCTGGCGACGGGCCTGTCGCCTTTCCGCACGGGGCTGGTGGACCTCAACCGCTTCTGGCGGCAGGTACTGCCGCCGGAAAAGGCCTGGGCCTATGACCTGCGCCGGGCGGGGTTCTATACCTTCACCACCGGCAAGGTGGATGCGACCTACAAGCCGATGCCCGAACGCTATCGCCGGGTGCTGTTCCACGAGGACGTGGCGGCCTACGACAGCGGCGGACGGACGAAGGTCAAGCTCTACCTCGACCGGGGGCCGGGGATCGCGGGGATCAACCATCCCGACGACGACGGATCGCAGGACCAGCTGTTCTACGACTACACGGTGGCGCAGAACGCGATCGACTTCCTGGGCCGGGCCGACCCGGCACGGCGGCACCTGATCCAGCTGGGCTTCAAGCATCCGCATTACAACCTGGAATGCCCCGACCGCTTCTATCAGCTCTATGACCCGGCCGACATCCGCTGGCCCGACATCGCCGCGCCCGAGGATTACTACGGCCCCCCGCCCGGCTTTGCCGTCTATGAGGCGGCCTATATCGCCAACGGCAACTGGACGCCGGAGAAGGGCGGTGATGACGGCTGGCGCCAGGTGGTGCGCGCCTATTTCGCCGCGATCAGCCATGTCGATCACGAGATCGGCCGGTTCCTCGATGCGCTGGAGGCCTCGCCCCTTGGCGAGCGGACCACAGTGATCTTCCTGTCGGACAACGGCTTCAACCTGGGCAATCACGACAGTTTTCACAAGATGAGCCAGTGGGACAGCGCCGCCCATGTGCCGCTGGGCATCTGGTCGCCCCGGATGGCGGAGGGCCGGGTCATTGACCTGCCCGTCAGCCTGCACAACTTCCCCAGGACCATCATGCAACTTGCCGGCCTGCCACCGCGCCCGGACTGGGTGTCGGGGCAAAGCCTTCTGCCGCTGATCGACCCGAGTTTCGGAACCTTCGACACGTCGAAATCGCCGATCACCTCGGTCTTCGGCACGCTGTCCGTGCGCCCCTCGGTCGAGGGCTACCGGCACCTGCGCTATTTCCGCTATCCGAACGGAGAAGAGCATGTCTATGACGTGGTCACCGATCCGGGCGAGACAGAGAACCTGGTCGCCACCGCGCCGATGGACTTTCTGCGCGCGGAACTGGTGAAGGGCGCGCTGGAGCTGGGGCTGGACCTGCGCGGGTTCGAGAACCCGGCGGATGGCGTCAACGCGATGATGGCGGTGGATGGCTCGGTCGTGCTGGAGGGGCGGCGCGGCAACGACAACTACTGGGTCTATGGCGCCGAGGCCGAGAAGATCCGCGAGACGAAGGACGGCGGCAACGACACCTTGTGGTATCTGGGCGGCCCGGACGGCTATGTCCTGCACTGCCCGATGAATGTCGAGAACATCCGCATCGCCACGGTGCTGGCCCGGCACGAGGATGCGGAGGCCGCGAAGAAATCGCCGCGCGTCTTGCGGATCGTGGCGCATCCCGACAGCCCGATCACCTTCGAGACGACGGAACGGGTGATGGTCGATGTCCGCGGCTCGCGCGGGAACGACGTGATGATCGGCCCGAAATACGGCGGGGCGACCTTCCACGGCGGCGAGGGCGACGACGTGCTGCGCGCGATCTCGGCCAGCGAAAGTTCGCGGCATTTCTTCTATGGCGGGGCGGGGAACGACCGGCTGATCGGCGGGGCGGGGCGCGATGTGCTGGACGGCGGCACCGGCGACGACACGATCATCGGCACGGCGGCGCGGAACCGGATCTTCGGCGGCCACGGCAATGACGAGATCATCGACGGCGACGGATCGAGCGTGGTGCATACCGGGCCGGGGCGGAACCGGGTGCGGCTGGGGGGCGGCAACGACACGCTGCACGCGGGCACCGGGATCACCCTTGTCGATCCGGGGCCGGGGGCGGTGGTCCTGATGCCGGCCTATGGCGGGGTGACCCATGTCAGCCAGTGGCAGGCCGAGCAGGTCTATGACCTGACCGCCTGGCCGAAGCCGCCGCAGGTCGCGCGGCGGCATGACGGGGCGGTGGACGTGACCCTGGGACTATCGGTGTTGCGGATCGCCGGGGTGCCCGGCGATCACGATGTCTGGGTGCAGATCCGTCAGGGCGGGACTATTCCGCCGGCTTGACCTCGGCCCGGTCCTGGCCCGAGTCATGGCCATCGCCGCCGTCCCGGGTCTTCCACAGCGAGTAGAAGATCCCGGCGGCGATGATGCCCACGGTGATCGCCAGCGACAGGTACGGGTCGAACTTGCCGAAGAAATAGCTGTAGAAGCCCTTCAGCCCGATGAAGATCAGCACCACGGCCAGCGCGTACTTCAGATAGTGGAAGCGGTGCACCAGCGCGGCCAGCGCGAAATAGAGCGCCCGCAGGCCGAGGATCGCCATGATGTTCGCAGTGTAGACGATGAAGGTGTCGGTGGTGATCAGGAAGATCGCCGGGACCGAATCCACCGCGAAGATCAGGTCGGCCACGTTGATGACGATCAGCGCCACCAGAAGCGGCGTGGCGTAGAGCATCAGCTTGCCCGTTTCCGGGTTCGGCTGGCGGACGAAGAACTTCTGCCCGTGCAGTTCCTTTGTCACGTTCATGTGCCGCGAGACGAAGGTCACCACCGGATTCTTCGACACGTCCATGTCGCCTTCCGGCACGACCAGCATCTTGATGCCGGTAAAGGCCAGGAAGGCGGCAAAGACCAGCGTCACCCAGCTGTAGGCCGAGATCAGCTCGGCTCCGATGGCGATCATGATGCCGCGCAGGATGATGACGCCGATGATGCCCCAGACCAGCGCGCGATACTGGTATTTCCGCGGGATCGCGAAATAGCCGAAGATCAGCGAGATGACGAAGACGTTGTCGATCGAGAGCACCTTCTCGATGATGTAGCCCTGGAAGTAGGCCGCGACCGGATTGGTGCCGTCGCTGGTGACAAGCGTGCCGTTCGACCAGGCCCACCAGATGTAACCGCCGAACAGGATGGCGATGAAGATGTAGAAGGCCGAAAGCTTCAGGCTTTCGGCCACCCCCAGTTCGTGATTGTCCCGGTGCAGCACGCCCAGGTCGAAGACCATCAGCGTGATGACGATGGTCAGGAACAGAAGCCAGAGCCAGACCGGCTTGGCCAGAAATGTCAGGAAAAGGAATTCCATCCCCGTTGAGCCTCTCTTGCGGTGCGTCGGGAGGTCAACCTTGGCAGGAGCGGAAGTCCCGGGCTGACATCGAGCACGTTTCTCGATGCGGTCCGACATCACGACAGGATCGTCGTCAGAGGGGCCCGGCCCGCGAACGGGTTACTTGGGCATGACGCGCGTCATTTCAACCCCCGGGCTGAACTTTTCGTTATCCGGGCGTGAGCGGCGAGGCGAAGGGTTCGGCGGGAAAGCCCATCTCCTCGGCCAGGCCCACCGGATCGCCCGCGCGCAGGATCGCGGCACGCAGCGCCTCGCCCGTGGTGTGGGGAAAGACCGCGGCCAGGGCGGCCTCGGCGGCGGGGGTGGTCAGCGCGCCTTCGGCGAATTCAGGGTGCTGCTGCATCAGGCGCTGGATGCGGCGGTGCTCGCCGGTGTCGAGATGGAAGATCCGGCCGTAACCCGCGGTGTTGTTCGCGCTGTGCAGAGTGTAGTGATAGGCGGGGAAGGTCGGGTCGCAATAGCTGGGCACGCGCGAGGCATGCACGACGTGCTGGATGCGGAAGGGGTTGCGCCCGCCGGGGGGCTCGACCAGTGCAAGGCCGATAGCGATGGAATGCTTCTGGAACGGCGCATGGCGGGCTGCGCCTTCGTGCAGAAAGCCGATGACGCCGGTCGGGAAGGTTATCATCCCGCCGGGATCTACCCGCCGGGCCGCCTGGCGCAGGCGGGCGACGTAATCGACCGAGACGGCGTCGTCGTCATCGACGCGAAAATGCGCCGCGGCCCCGGTCCCGTCGGCGCCGGCCTCGAGCATCGTGGGATTCAGGGCGCGGTTCAGGTCGGTTTCCTCGGTCCGCAGGATGCGCAGCTGGGGAATGTCGGCGGTGACGCGGTCCAGCCGGTCCTGGAACAGGTCGGGCATCCGGGTCGAGGTGACGATCTGGAACACGAAGCCGGGGTCGGTCTGCGCCCGGATCGCGGGCAAGAGCAGCGTCTCGAACAGGTGGAACCGCACCGCCATCCGCACCGGGTGCCAGAGCTTGGCGAAGGCTGTCTCCAGCGTGTCGATCTCGCGCCCGGTGTCGCTGCGGCCGAAGTAGGAAAACCGGCAATGACCCCAGATCTGCATCGCGTCGTCAGTCCCCTACCGCTGCTGCCCGGCACGTTAGACTGGCGGCTTTGCCAAGCGCAAGGCGCGTGGCCGCTGCGAGAATCCGGTTTCCCGGCGCGGGATCATCGCTTATGTCCGCCACAAGAGTTCGGAGCCCGCGATGAGCCTCAACACCTTCGGTCACCTGTTCCGCGTCACCACCTGGGGCGAAAGCCACGGGCCGGCCATCGGCTGCACGGTGGACGGCTGCCCGCCCGGCGTGACGCTAAGCGAGGCCGACATCCAGCCCTGGCTGGACCGCAGGAAGCCCGGCACCTCGAAGTTCACCACCCAGCGCAAGGAGCCCGACGAGGTGCGCATCCTGTCGGGCGTGTTCGAGGGCCGGACGACCGGCACCCCGATCCAGCTGCTGATCAAGAACACCGACCAGCGGTCGAAGGACTATGGCGAGATCGCGCAGAGCTTCCGCCCCGGTCATGCCGACATCACCTATCACCAGAAATACGGAATCCGCGACTATCGCGGCGGCGGGCGGTCCTCGGCGCGGGAAACAGCGTCGCGGGTCGCAGCGGGGGGAGTGGCGCGCGCCGCTCTGGCTGTGCTGGTGCCGGGGCTGAGGATCACCGGCTACATGGTGCAGATGGGCACGAAGACCATCGACCGCAGCCGGTTCGACGCCGCCGAGATCGATCGCAACCCGTTCTGGGTGCCGGACGCGCAGGCCGCCGTCGAATGGGCGGAGTACCTGGATGCGCTGCGCCTGTCGCACAACTCGGTCGGCGCGGTGATCGAGGTGGTGGCCGAAGGCGTGCCGCCGGGCCTTGGCGCGCCGCTTTACGGCAAGCTCGACAGTGATCTGGCAGCGGCGATGATGTCGATCAACGCGGTCAAGGGGGTGGAGATCGGCGAGGGCATGGCGGCGGCCGCCCTGACCGGGGTGGATAACGCCGACGAGATCCGTATGGGACCAGAGGGGCCCGAGTTCCTGTCGAACCATGCGGGCGGGATCCTGGGCGGCATTTCCACCGGACAGCCGGTCGTCTGCCGGTTCGCGGTCAAGCCGACCTCCTCGATCCTGACCCCGCGCCGGACGGTCACGCAAGGCGGGCAGGAGACGGAGCTCGTCACCAAGGGCCGCCACGACCCCTGCGTCGGCATCCGCGCCGTGCCGGTGGGCGAGGCGATGATGGCCTGCGTCCTGCTGGACCATCTGCTTCTGGACCGCGGCCAGACCGGCGGGGTGCGTGGCAGGATCGGCTGAGAAGGGCCTGTTGACTCCCCCGTCCGCGCCTGTATAAGCCCCCCGGTCCTGGACGCGAGTCCGGGGCTTTTCATTGGTGTTGGCGGCTTCCGCAAGGAATGACCTGTCGCCGGGGCAACCCGGAAAGGACAACGCCCTTCACAAACGAAGGAGATCAGCGGTGACGAAACGCACCTCTGCCAAGTACAAGATCGACCGCCGGATGGGCGAGAACATCTGGGGCCGTCCGAAATCCCCGGTGAACAAGCGCGAATATGGCCCCGGCCAGCACGGCCAGCGCCGCAAGAACAAGCTTTCGGACTTCGGCACGCAGCTGCGCGCCAAGCAGAAGCTCAAGGGCTATTACGGCGACCTGACCGAAAAGCAGTTCCGCAAGATCTATGCCGAGGCCGAGCGCGTGCGCGGCGACACCGGCGAGATGCTGATCGGCCTCCTGGAGCGTCGCCTGGACGCGGTGGTCTACCGCGCCAAGTTCGTCCCGACCATCTTCGCCGCCCGCCAGTTCGTGAACCACGGCCATGTGCTGGTGAACGGCAAGCGGGTGAACATCGCCTCGTACCGCGTGTCGGAAGGCGACGTGATCGAGGTGCGTCAGAAGTCGAAGCAGATGGCCGCCATCGCCGAGGCCATCGCCCTGACCGAGCGCGATGTGCCCGACTATCTGGAAGTGGACAACAACAAGCTGACCGCCAAGTTCGTGCGGACCCCCGGCCTGGGCGACGTGCCTTATCCGGTGCAGATGGAACCGAACCTGGTCGTCGAATACTACGCGAAGAACTGATCCCGTCGGGGATCGTGACCCAAGGCCGCGCCGCCCGGCGCGGCCTTTCTCGTTCCGGCGCCTTTCGCGCCCTTCTTTGACCGGGGGGACCCAAGGACCATGACCACCACGACCAAGCACGCCACCATCGACGGCGCCCTGGTGATGATCGGCTTCGGCTCGATCGGGCGCGGCACGCTGCCGCTGATCGAACGCCACATCGGCTTCGATCGCAGCCGGTTCACCGTGATCGAGCCCTCGGCCGACTTCGCGCACATCCTGCGCGACCACGGCATCCGTCACCTTCAGGTGGCCCTGTCGCCCGACAACTTCGCCGATGTCCTGCGCAGCCTGTTCCCGGAAGGGCGCGGCATGATCGTCAACCTGTCGGTGGACGTGGATTCGATCGAGGTGATGAAGCTGGCCCAGGAGCTGGGGGTCCAGTACATCGACACGGTGATCGAACCCTGGCCGGGCTTCTACTTCGGCTCGACCCTGCCGAATGCCGACCGCACCAACTATCCCCTGCGCGAGAAGGTGCGCGAACTCGGCAAGTCCTATCCCGGCGGGCCGACGGCGGTGTCCTGCTGCGGGGCAAACCCGGGGATGGTCAGCTGGCTTCTGAAAGAGGCGCTGTTGCGCCTTGCCAGTGATACCGGCGTCGAGGCCGATCCGAAAGGCCGCGAGGACTGGGCGGCGCTGATGCGCGACCTGGGCGTCAAGGGCATCCATATCGCCGAACGCGACACGCAGGTCTCGGCGCGGCCCAAGCCGCCGGGCGTCTTCGTCAACACCTGGTCGGTGGACGGGCTTCTGTCCGAGGGCTACCAGCCGGCGGAACTGGGCTGGGGCACGCATGAGAAGAAGCTGCCGCCGAACGGCCACCGCTTCGACCATGGTCCGGGCTACGCGATCTGGATCGACCGCCCCGGCGCGGATACCCGGGTGCGGAGCTGGTGCCCGGGCACAGGCCCGCAGTTCGGCTATGTCATCACCCACAACGAGGCGCTGTCGATCCCGGACTACTACACGGTGTGGGAGGACGGCCGCGCCGTCTATCGCCCGACCTGCCACTACGCCTATCACCCCTGCAACGACGCGATCCTGTCGCTGCACGAGATCAACGGCGCAGGGAAGCTTGCCGAGGCGCAGCACATCCTGACCGTGGACGAGATCGTCTCGGGCGGGGACGACCTGGGCGTGCTGCTCTACGGCCATTCGAAGGGCGCGATGTGGTATGGCTCGCGGCTGTCCTGCGACGAGGCGCGGCGCCTTGCGCCCTACCAGAACGCGACCGGCATGCAGGTGACGAGCGCGGTGCTGGCGGCGATGGTCTGGGCGGCGGAGAACCCGAACGCTGGCATCGTCGAAGCCGACGAGATGGACCATGTCCGCTGTCTGGAAGTCCAGCGTCCCTATCTCGGGTCCGTCGAGTGCCATTACACCGACTGGACCCCGATCCAGCACCGGATCAACCGCTTTGCCGAGGACCGCGACGACGAGGATCCCTGGCAGTTCACCAACTTCCTCGCGGTCTGACCGGCCAGCCTGGCGGAGCGCCTGCGGCGCAAGTCTCTTGTCTCGTCGTCGGCCTGCGCCTCCTCCTCGGCGGACGAGGGGCGCTGCCCCTCGCGCTCCCCGGAGTATTTGGGAAAGGGCAAGTGGATTTGCCCTTTAGCCAAATACTCCCGCCGGCGGCACACCGAGGAGGAGGCGAAGGCCGACGACGAGAGGAAAGACTTGCGCCGCAGGCGCACCTTCCGGCACCCGCCTGTCAAGGCGAAAGGTTCTGGCCTTGCGCGCGGAGGGCGGGTAAACGGGGCGCATCGCGCCCCGGGGGACAGGATGAACGACCAGATCAAGCCGCAGCCAGGCATCCTTGACATCGCCCTTTACGAGGGCGGCAAGGCGCATGTGGCCGGCGTGACCAATGTGGTGAAGCTGTCGTCGAACGAGAACCCGTTCGGCCCCTCGGACAAGGTGAAGGAAGCCTTCTTGCGCACCGCGCACAGCCTGCACCGCTATCCGGTCACCGACCATGCGAACCTGCGCGCCGCGATCGCCGAGGTCCATGGCCTCGACCCCGCCCGGATCATCTGTGGCGCGGGGTCGGACGAGATCATCACCTTCCTCTGCCAGGCCTATGCCGGGCCGCGCGACGAGGTCGTTTTCACCGAACACGGCTTCCTGATGTACCGCATCTCTACCCTTGCCGTGGGCGCGACCCCCGTCGAGGTGCCGGAGCGCGAGCGTACGGCGGATGTGGATGCGATCCTCGCCGCCTGCAACCGGCGCACGAAGCTCGTGTTCCTGGCCAACCCGAACAATCCGACCGGCACCATGGTCTCGGGCGCCGAGATCGCCCGGCTGGCCGAGAACCTGCCGCCGCAGGCGCTTCTGGTGCTGGACGGGGCCTATGCGGAATATGTCGAGGGCTACGACGGGGGCGCCGCGCTGGTCGATGCGCGCGACAACGTGGTGATGACGCGCACCTTCTCGAAGATCTATGGCCTGGGCGGGCTGCGGATCGGCTGGGGTTACGGGCCGCGGCATGTCATCGACGTGCTGAACCGGATCCGGGGGCCGTTCAACCTTTCGACGACGCAGCTCGAGGCGGCCGAGGCAGCGGTCCGGGATCAGGAGCATGTCGACCGCTGCCGGGCCGAGAATACGCGGATGCGCAACTGGCTGGCGAATGCCCTGGCCGAGATCGGCGTGCCCTCGGACACCTCGATGGCCAATTTCATCCTGGCCCGTTTCGCCAGCCAGGAAGAGGCCGAAGCCTGCGATGCCTTCCTGCAGAAGCAGGGCCTGATCGTGCGTCGCGTCGCGGGCTACAAGCTGCCGCACTGCCTGCGCATCACCATCGGCGACGAGGCGAGCTGCCGCCAGGTCGCCCATGCGGTCGGCCAGTTCAAGGGGGTGAAATGATCTATCCCCGCGTTGCCCTGATCGGGCTGGGCCTGATCGCGTCGTCCATGGCGCATGCGATGCGCGCCGGCGGGCTGGCGGGCGAGATCGTGGGCCATGCCCGCTCGGCCGAGACCCGGGCGGTGGCGAGGGAGCTGTTCTGCGACCGGGTCTGCGAGAGCGCGGCCGAAGCGGTGCGGGACGCCGATCTGGTGGTGCTGGCGGTGCCGGTGGGCGTGATGGGCGAGATCGCCGCCGAGATCGGACCGCATCTGAAACCGGGGGCCACGGTGACGGATGTCGGGTCGGTCAAGCGGGCGGTGGTCGATGCGGTGGCTCCGCACATGCCGGCGGGCGTGCATTTCATTCCCGGTCATCCCTTGGCCGGGACTGAATATTCCGGGCCCCGGTCAGGCTTTGCCACGCTGTTCCGGAACCGCTGGTGGCTGCTGACACCGTCGGCCGGGACCGATCCCGAGGCCCTGGCCCGGCTGCGGTCGCTGCTGGAGGCGATGGGGGCCAATGTAGAGGACATGGATGTCGCGCATCACGATCTGGTGCTGGCGGTGGTCAGCCATGTGCCGCACGCGATCGCCTACACCATGGTGGGCGTGGCCGACCACATGCGGCGGGTCTCGCAGCAGGAAGTCATCAAGTATTCCGCCTCGGGCTTCCGCGATTTCACACGCATCGCGGCCTCGGACCCGGTGATGTGGCGCGACGTGTTCCTGACCAACAAGGATGCGGTGCTGGACATCCTCGGCCGCTTTGCCGAGGAGCTTTTCGTGCTGCAACGCGCGATCCGCATGGGCGACGGCGAGCATCTGCACGCCTATTTCACCCGCACCCGCGCCATCCGCCGCGGGATCATCGAGGCCGGGCAGGACACCGCCGCGCCGGATTTCGGCCGGTCGGCGCCGCCGGCGAAAGAGGGCTGAGGCCGGTGCGGCGGATCTGGCTGGCCCTGTGTCTCTGCCTGGCCCAGGCGGCGGAGGCCGAGGCGATCGACAGCACGCCCCGGCCGCCAGCCAATCCGCGTCTCGTGGCGACGCTGGTCGCTCCGGCGCCCGCCCCTGCCCCCGCGACGGCGGCCGCAGCCCCGGAAGTCGCCCAGCCGCAAGCCGAACCGCCCGCCGCGCCAGTCACCCTGATCCGGCCCCTGCCGCGTCCTTCCGGGCTGGCGGCGGCTGCCGCCGCGACGGCGAAGGTCGAACCCGTTGCCGCCGCCGCTGCCCCCGAGGCCATGGCCGAGGCACGGTCCCTCCGGCCGCAGCCGCGGCCGCGGGCGCTGGAATCGCGGCTGGCCGGGCTCAAGGCGGCGGACAAGGCCCCGGGGCTGGACCTGTCCGGCCGGAGGCCCGAACCCGAGATCGACCTTGGCGCGATTCCGCCGCCCACCCGCAAGGAAGAGCGGAAGAAGCGGCGTGAGAAGGCCTCGATGGCCGGTTCGGTCTGCGGAGTGGCTGCGATCAAGGGCGAGGAGATCGCACGGATCAGTTCCAAGGTGAGCGGCTGCGGGGTGGAGAACCCGGTCCGCGTCACCTCGGTCGCGGGAGTCCGGCTGAGCCAGGCCGCGACAGTGGATTGTTCGATCGTCCGGGCGCTGAATTCCTGGGTGGAGGATGTGGCGCAGCCTGCCTTCGAGGGTCGGCTGGTGCAGTTGCAGATCGCGGCTCATTACGCCTGCCGCGGTCGGAACAACATCAAGGGTGCCAAGATCAGCGAGCACGGCAAGGGAAGGGCCATCGACATCTCGGCCTTCGTGCTGTCGAACGGCAAGGTGCTGTCGGTCGCGGGAGACTACAACAAGCTGCTGCGCAGGATCTACAAGGCTGGCTGCGGCTATTTCAAGACGACGCTCGGCCCCGGTTCGGACGGGTATCACGAGGACCATTTCCACTTCGACACCTCGGCCCGCAAGGGCGGAGCCTATTGCCGCTGAGCCAGGCCCGCCGGGTTCAGCCCGTGGGCGGCAGCATCCGCGGCGCGGGACCGAGCGGGAAGGGGCCGAAGCTCATCCGCCCGTTCTCCATCACCAGAGTCAGGGACAGGACCGAGGTGTCCGGCGTCTGCGCGGCCAGCGCCTGCATGCCGCGCGCGACGGTCGGGGCAAGCTCGGGCTTCACCACGCTGGCGGCGACCAGGATCGCGGGGAGGCGGTTCCAGTTCGTGACCTCGACCGTCACCCGGCCGGCAGCGAAACCCTGGTCGTCGGCCTCGACCGTGCCCCTGGCGCTGGCAGACAGGTCGCCCCAGGCCAGGTTCAGCTGGTTGACCTCGATCCGGGTCAGGATCGGGCGCGTGTCGCCCGCGTGCCGGTCGAGGGGGGCGGTGAAAGTCAGGTAAAGGCTGCCCCAGAGGCTTTCCACCACGTCGGGCAGGTCCGCCGGCGGCAGGTCGGGGATGGCCACGGCCCGCACCGCCGCGGGGATGGCCGGATCGGGGGTCAGCGGCGCGAGGTCGAAGCCGAGTTCATAGCCCGCCGGTCCCAGCGCCGGATCGGCGCGCAGGCCGAGGGTGAATTCGCCGAGCGCGAGCGTCCAGCCACGGTCGGAGGCCAGGCCCAGCGAGGCCCCCGCCAGCCGCACCTCGGCCAGCGGCAGGTCCATCGCGGGCTTGGCTCGGAGGCTCGCCTTCAGGTCGGACGAGGTGACGGTCACCGCCTGACCGGGCAGCGTCACCACCTGCTCGGGCGGCAGGGCGGCGATGATGTGCCAGGGTTTCCAGGTCATCGCGAAGACCTGGGCGAAGGGCGCCTGCCAGAAGACGCCGGTCGCGGGATCGCCCAGCCGCAGACCCTGGACCGTCAGGTCGAAGCGGTTCGGGAAGCCGGCGACCGTCAGGCCCGTGTTCTCGGCCACCAGCCCCTGCCGGGCGGCATCGGCGAAGCCGGCCTCGACCCCCTGACGGATCGCGCCGGAGCCCACGAACCAGTAGCCCGACCAGAGGCCGGTCAGCAGCAGGAGGAAGAACATGAGCTTGCGCATCGACCGGCCCTTTTCATTGCCCGTGCCCCGGTGTTTACAGGGCCTTACGCAACAGGGCCAGCCATGCACGCACCTCTCTGGGTCTTCGGCTACGGATCGCTGATCTGGGATCCGGGCTTTCCGGTCGCCGAACGGCGGCTTGCGCGACTGGACGGCTGGCACCGCAGCTTCTGCATGCGCTCAATCCACCATCGCGGCACGCCCGAACGCCCGGGCCTCGTTCTGGCCCTGGACCGGGCCGAGGGCGCAAGCTGCGCGGGCCTCGCCTTCCGGGTGGCGCCGGGGGAAGAGGCCGCGACCCTGGCGGCGCTGCGCGAGCGGGAACTTGTCTCCTCGGCCTATCTGGAAGAGGTGCTGCGGGTCGAGACGGCGGACGGCACACTGGACGCGCTGACCTATGTCATCGACCCCGACCACGCCCAGTATTGCGGCGGCCTGCCGCTGGAGGAACAGGCGGGCATCATCGCCCGCGCCACGGGCGGGCGGGGGGCGAACCGCGACTATCTCTGGTCCACCGCCGCGCATCTGGCAGACCTCGGCATCGCCGACCCCGACCTGGAATGGCTCGCCGCACGGGTGCGCGATCTGAGTTGACCTTTTGCTTGGCTGTTGCCGTCATCCTGCTAGTCTTGGCGCCAGGCAGGGAAGCACAGGGCAACCAGAGGACACATGTCCCAGACAGACCACCGAGGGGCAGAGGTCGAGACGACCTTCTCGCAACCGATCCGCGCGATCACGGCCATGCTTCTGGTCTGCGCCCTGGTCGGGGCCGGGGCCTGGCTGATCCATGCCCAGATCATCGGCATCCTGCAGACGAACGCCGTCCTGAACAGCGTCATCGCGCTGGTCTTCCTGTTCGGCGTCCTGTCCTGTTTCTGGCAGGTCTGGATCCTCGCGCAGTCGGTCTACTGGATCGAGAACTTCGTGCGCGGCACGCCCGGCACCGAGGACGCGGCCCCGCCGCGCCTGCTGGCGCCCTTGGCCGCGCTCCTGCGCTCGCGCTCCGCCCGGATGACGATCTCGGCCACCTCGTCGCGGTCGATCCAGGATTCGGTCGTCCAGCGCATCGACGAGGCGCGCGACATCACCCGCTATCTCATCAATCTTCTGGTCTTCCTCGGCCTTCTCGGCACGTTCTGGGGCCTTGCGACCACCGTTCCCGCGGTGGTGGAGACCATCCGCTCGCTGGCCCCGCAGGAAGGCGAAAGCGGCATGGATGTCTTCGGCAAGCTGATGACGGGCCTCGAAAGCCAGCTGGGCGGGATGGGGACGGCGTTTTCCTCGTCGCTTCTGGGGCTTGCGGGATCGCTGGTGCTGGGCCTGCTGGAACTGTTCGCCGGCCACGGCCAGAACCGCTTCATCCGCGAGCTGGAGGAATGGCTCTCCTCGATCACCCGGCTCGGCTATGCTGGCGACGGCGAGGGCGCGGACCAGAACGCGCTGGGCCTTCTGGTCGATCACATGGCGCAACAGCTGGAAGAGTTGCAGGCGTTGCAGGCCCAGACCGAGGCGAACCGCTTCCACTCCGAGGCGAAGATCGCCGAACTGGTCACGGCGATGACGGCGCTGACCGAGCGGATCGACGCGGAAAAGGGACAGTCTGCCCTCTTGCGCCGCATCGCCGAGGGGCAGGAGAAGCTTCTGGCCGCGTTGCAGGAGGGCGAGGGGGGCACCGGCGGCGACCCGGAAAGCCGGATGCGCCTGCGGTCGATCGACGTGCAGCTGCTGCGCATCCTGGAAGAAATGTCGGCCGGCAGGCAGGAAACCCTGTCGGACCTTCGCACCGACATTGCCCAGCTGACCACCGCGATCCGGCAGCTGGGCCGCAGCGCCGGGCGCGCCTGACATGGTCGCCCGCACCCGCCGCCGCGACAGCAGCCTGATCTGGCCGGGCTTCGTCGATGCGGTGACGACGCTGCTGATGGTGCTGATGTTCGTCCTGACCATCTTCACCGTGATGCAGTCGGTCCTGCGCGACACGATCACCACCCAGGACAGCGAGCTGGACGCCTTGACGGCGCAGGTTGCGCAACTGGCCAGCGCGCTGGGGCTGGAGCAGGCCAAGGCGACCGGCCTCGAGGCCCGTGTCGCCGAATTGCAGGCGGGTCTGGCCGCGGCCCGGGCCGAGGGCGACCGGCAGGCGGCGCTGATCGACCGGCTGACGGCCGACCTGACCACCCGGCAGGGCGAACTGGACCTCGCCCGGTCGCGGATCACCGATTTCGAGGCCCAGGTGGCAGCACTTATGGTCGAACGCGACCGCGCCCGGGGCGAGGCCGAGCGGCTGACCGCCTCGGTCGCCGACCTTCAGGCGGCGCGGGACAAGCTGGTAAGCGAGGCCGAGGCGATGACGCTTGCCCTGGCCAAGGCGCGCGAGGAGGTGGACGCCAATGCCGAGGCCGCCCGCCTTGCCGCCGCGCGCCGCGAGGCGCTGGAGGCGCTCTTGGCCGAGGCGAAGGCGAAGGCCGAAGCGGACGGCACGGCGCTGAAGGCGGCCGAGGCGAAGGTGACCGAGGCCGAGGCCGCGCGGCTGGCCGATGCGGCGGCCTTGCAGGCGCTGCGCGAGAAACTGGCCAATGCCGACACGGAACTGACCGCCATGACGCTGGCGCTGGAAGAGGAACGCAAGCGCGCCGAAGAGACGCTGACCCTTCTGGCCGCCGCGCGCAGCGAGGCCGCCAAGGGCGACACCGAGAAGGACGCGGCGCTGGCGGCGGCGCAGACCGCGCTTCTGGCCGAGCAGAAGAAGGCGCTGGATGCCGCGCGCGAGGTCGAGCTTCTGAACCAGCAGGTCGCGGCGCTGCGCAGCCAGCTTGGCAGCCTGCAAGCCGTGCTGGACGAGTCCAAGGCGCGCGACGAGGCGGCGAAGGTGCAGCTGGAGAGCCTTGGAAAGGACCTGAACGCCGCCCTGGCCCAGGTCGCGGCCGAACAGCGCCGCCGGGCGGAACTGGAGGCCGCCGAGGCCGCGCGGCTGGCGGCCGAGAACCAGGACCTTGCGCGGTTCCGGTCGGAATTCTTCGGCCAGCTGTCCGAACTCTTGCAGGGCCGCGAAGGCGTCCGTGTGGTGGGCGACCGTTTCGTCTTTTCATCGGAGGTGCTGTTCAGCCCCGGCTCGGCCGATCTTGCGCCCGAAGGGCGGGCGCAGATCGCCGGGGTGGTGCAGATCCTGAACGAGATCCGCCCCCGGATCCCTGCGGATATCGACTGGATCATCAGGGTGGATGGCCATACCGACAACGTGCCGCTGTCCGGGGCCGGCGCCTTCCGCGACAACTGGGCGCTGAGCCAGGCCCGCGCCCTTTCGGTGGTGCGCTACATGCAGGACGAACTGGGCTTTCCGCCGGAGCGGATGGCGGCGACCGGCTTTGGCGAATACCGGCCGGTGGCCCAGGGCGACAGCCCCGAGGCGCGGGCGCAGAACCGGCGGATCGAGCTGAAGCTGACCGAACGCTGAGGCGCACCATTCCGTGACTGCGGGCGCGGGAAATCCGTGGTAGTCTGGGTGCAAGAAACTTTCGTGCTTGCCGTCGTTGCCACTGGGGCGTCCCCGGGCATGACCAGCCGGGGCGCCCCCTCTGCGGGAGGACCCCTGATGCCGAAGACGATCGGAAACCCTCTGTCCTGGACCCTTGGCGCGCTGGGCTCGGCCGCCGGCTATGCGACCGAGGTCGCGGCCCATTCCGCCGCCGATCCCGATGTCCGGCCCGAGACCCGGGTGCTGGTGCCGGGCGACCTCCGCGAGGCGCTGCGCAAGGGCTGGGACGATCTGGCGGCGATGCGGTCGGACGTGCTGTTCGCCTGCATGCTCTATCCCGCGATGGGGGCGGTCCTGCTGGCGCTGGCGAGCCAGGGGAACCTGACCCACCTCCTGTTTCCGGTCCTGTCCGGCTTTGCCCTCGTCGGGCCGGTGGCGGCGCTGGGGCTTTACGAACTCAGCCGCCGGCGCGAGGCGGGGCGCGAGGTCAGCTGGGGTGCGATGTTCGAGGTGCTGCGCAATCCCCGCTTTCCGAGGATCCTGATGCTGAGCCTGTTCAACGCTTTGCTGTTCATGGTCTGGCTACTCGTGGCCGACGCAATCCATGCGGCCACCCTGGGGCCGGACCGGCCGGCCAGCCTGATGGCGCTGATCACCGCGGCGCTGACCACGCCCGCGGGCTGGGTGATGACGGTGGTCGGGACGGCGGTGGGGGCGGTGCTGGCGGCGGCGGTGCTGGTGGTCAGCGCGATCTCGTTTCCGCTTCTGCTCGACCGCGACGTGACCCTGCCGGTCGCGGTGATGACCTCGGTCCAGGTCGCGCGCGAGAACCCGGGCGTGATGGCAACCTGGGGTCTCATCGTCGCGGGCGGGCTGGTGCTGGGGATCCTGCCGCTGCTTCTGGGTCTGGTGGTGGTGCTGCCGGTGCTGGGGCATGCGACCTGGCATCTTTACCGGGCGGCAGTGGTCTGAGGCTGTCCACGCGGGACGGTCCTGCCGGACGACGTGAAATCAAGGGGTTGCCTGCGGGCGTTCAGGAAATCTTAACCGCCGCGGAACGGCTCCTCGTGCGCCTTCGGCTTCTCGTCGCGGGAAGCGAGGCGTGACGCAGTCATCGACGAGCGGCCAAGGCAGAACCCCCGCCGGTTCAGGGCGGGGGTTCCGGTCTGTCAGGCGCCTATTCGGCGGTCAGCAGCGGCGGCTTCTGGCCGGTGAGGCGCGGCTTCTGCGGTTCCTCGATGTCCAGAACGATGGCGTCGTCCTTGACCTTCACCCGGACCACGCCGCCCTTGACCAGCTTGCCGAACAGAAGCTCCTCGGCCAGAGGCTTCTTGATGTGCTCCTGGATCACCCGGGCCAGCGGCCGCGCGCCCATCTTGTCGTCGTAGCCCTTGTCGCCCAGCCAGGCGGCGGCTTCGGGCGTCAGTTCGATGTGGACGCCGCGATCCATCAGCTGCGCCTCGAGCTGGAGCACGAACTTCTCGACCACCTGCATGATGATCTCCTTGCCCAGCGGGGCGAAGTTGATCACCGCATCCAGGCGATTGCGGAATTCGGGCGTGAAGGTGCGCTCGATCGCCGCCGTATCCTCACCCGTCCGGCGGTCGCGGCCAAAGCCGATGGCGGCCTTTGCCATGTCAGAGGCACCGGCGTTCGACGTCATGATCAGGATCACGTTGCGGAAATCCACCGTCCGGCCGTTGTGGTCGGTCAGCTTGCCGTGGTCCATCACCTGCAGAAGGATGTTGTACACATCCGGGTGGGCTTTCTCCATCTCGTCCAGAAGCAGGACGCAGTGCGGATGCTGGTCCACCGCATCGGTCAGCATGCCGCCCTGGTCGAAGCCGACATAGCCCGGAGGCGCGCCGATCAGGCGGGAAACCGCGTGCTTCTCCATGTATTCCGACATGTCGAAGCGGATCAGTTCGACCCCCAGCGACGAGGCCAGCTGCTTGGCGACCTCGGTCTTGCCGACGCCGGTCGGCCCGGCGAAGAGGTAGTTGCCGATGGGCTTTTCCGGTTCCCGCAGGCCGGCACGGGCCAGCTTGATCGCCGAACACAGCGCCTCGACCGCCTTGTCCTGGCCGAACACCACCCGCTTCAGCGTCTTTTCCAGATCGCGGAGCGTTTCGGCATCGTCCTTGGACACGGTCTTGGGCGGGATGCGGGCGATCTTGGCCACCACGGCCTCGATCTCCTTGATCCCCAGGGTCTTGCGCCGCTTGGATTCGGCCACCAGGTGCTGTGCCGCCCCGGCCTCGTCGATCACGTCGATCGCCGAGTCCGGCAGCTTGCGGTCATGGATGTAGCGCGCGGCCAGTTCCACCGCCGACTTGATCGCGTCGTTGGTGTATTTCAGGTCGTGGTGTTCCTCGAAATGCGGTTTCAGACCCATCAGGATCTTGATCGCATCCGGCACCGAAGGCTCGTTCACGTCGATCTTCTGGAAGCGCCGCGACAGCGCGCGGTCCTTTTCGAAGTGCTGGCGGAACTCCTTGTAGGTGGTCGAGCCCATGCAGCGCAGCTTGCCGCCCTGCAGCGCGGGCTTGAGCAGGTTCGAGGCATCCATCGCCCCGCCAGAGGTCGCCCCGGCGCCGATCACGGTGTGGATCTCGTCGATGAAGAGGATGGCGTCGGGGTGGTCTTCCAGTTCCTTGACCACGGCCTTCAGCCGTTCCTCGAAATCGCCGCGATAGCGGGTGCCGGCCAGAAGCGCGCCCATGTCGAGAGAGAAGATCGTGGCCCTGGAGAGGACCTCAGGCGTCTCGCCGTTGACGATCTTGCGGGCCAGCCCCTCGGCGATGGCGGTCTTGCCGACGCCGGGATCGCCCACCAGAAGCGGGTTGTTCTTGCGGCGGCGGCAGAGGACCTGGATGCAGCGTTCCACCTCGGCCTCGCGGCCGATCAGCGGGTCGACGTCGCCCTTGCGCGCCTTCACGTTCAGATCGACGCAGTATTTGGAAAGGGCGGATTCCTTCGCCTCGCCGGCCTCGGCCTTGGGCGTCTCGTGCTGTTCCTCGGCGCCCTGGACGGGCCGCGCTTCGCCGTAGGACGGGTCCTTCGCCACGCCATGCGCGATGAAGTTGAC
>NZ_JBKBLV010000050.1:0-20104 GCF_046295235.1 Tabrizicola flagellatus | reverse complement strand
ATGCGGAGAGCTTTCGCCCGAATAAAGGAAACTTGCAGGAAAATCATCGTTACCCTGCCACATTCAAGCCAGAGTTGCCCCGCCGGGCGGTTGCCCGCACTTCAGGGTTGAACGCCGGGTCCGTCCAGTGGCTGTGACTCGGACACCCAGTCTGTTAACCTATTTCGCGGCTAAAAGCAGCCCTTTGTCTGCTGAAAGGCCGATTCGCGGCGAGGGGACGTCATGAACCGTCACATCAACCTGACACATATCGACCTGCGGCAGGACCTGGCGGCCGCGTTCCGCTGGGCTGTGCGGCTGAACCTGCACGAGGCGGTGGCCAATCATTTCTCGCTGGCGGTGAACCCGGAAGGCACGCGGTTCCTGATAAACCCGAACGGGCGGCATTTCAGCCGGATCACCGCCTCGTCCCTGGTCGAGATCGACGCGAACGACCCCGCGACCATGCGTCGCCCTGACGCCCCCGACCCGACCGCATGGGGCCTGCACGGCGCGATCCACCGTGCCTGCCCCCACGCGGTCTGCGTGATGCATGTCCATTCCGTCCATGCCACGGTCCTGGCCAGCCTCGCCGATTCGCGCTTGCCGGCGATCGACCAGAACACCGCGATGTTCCACAACCGGCATGTGGTGGACGACCATTACGGCGGCATGGCCTTTGAAGCCGAAGGTGAACGCTGCGCGCGGCTTCTGGCCGACCCGAAGATCACCGCCATGGTGATGGGCAACCACGGCGTCCTGGTGATCGGGCGGACCGTGGCCGAGACCTTCAACCGGCTCTACTATTTCGAGCGTGCGGCCGAGACCTATATCCGCGCGCTGCAGACGGGACGCGCCTTGCGCATCCTGCCCGAGGAGATCGCCGAGAAGACTGCCCGGGAATGGGAGGACTATCCGGGCTTCGCCGCGGCGCATCTGCGCGAACTGGGGGCGATCCTCGACGCCGAGGATCCCGGCTACGCCGACTAGCGGGGCGGGGAAGCCCAAGATTTTTCGCCGAAAAATCTTGGGCCGGGCGACGGCGGAATTTTCGGCTTCGCTTTTGGGTCTCGCTGGCCTAGATCACCGCAAAAGGGAGTGCGCCCATGCTGTCCGATCCACTGTTCATCTTCGCCGCCGTGGCCTGTTTCGTGGTGCTTGGCATCCTGTTGCTCGGGATCGGCACCTTCGCCCGGGGCGGCGAGTTCAACAAGCGCAATGCCAACCGCATCATGCGCTGGCGGCTGGGGGTGCAGTTCGTGGCGGTGGTGGCCATCGTCGCCTTCGCCTGGCTCCGCGCGAGGGCCTGAGCATGGTCGTCCTGTCGAAGATCTACACCAAGACCGGCGATGCCGGGGAAACCGCCTTGGGCAACGGCGCAAGGGTCGCCAAGCATTCCTTGCGCGTCTCGGCCTATGGCACGGTGGACGAGACCAATGCCACGGTGGGCCTCGCGCGGCTGCATGCCAGCGGCGAGATGGCCGAGGCGCTGACGCGGATCTCGAACGATCTTTTCGACCTTGGCGCCGATCTCTGCACGCCCGACCGGCATCTGGACGCGACCCTGTCCTACACGCCCCTGCGGATGATCGAGCGGCAGGTCACGCGGCTGGAACGCGAGATCGACGCGATGAACGACCGCCTGACGCCCTTGCGCAGTTTCATCCTGCCGGGCGGATCGGTGCTGGCGGCGCAGCTGCACCTCTGCCGCACCGTCTGCCGCCGGGCCGAGCGCCTGGTGGTCGAACTCGCCACGATGGAGGATGTGAACCCCGAAGCGGTGCGCTATCTCAACCGCCTGTCGGACTGGTTCTTCGTCGCCGGGCGCATCGCCAATGACGATGGCAAGGCCGATGTGCTCTGGGTGCCGGGCCTGACCCGCTGATCCGCCGGGCGCGGGCCAGAATTCTTCGGCGAGGAACTTTGGCGGTCGGCGCGGCGCTGATCGCCCCGGACGATCAAAACGCGGCGTCGCGTCGCGCCAACCTGTCGCATTTGCTCTGTTGCGAAGCCCGTCCTTCCGGTAACAGGCGGGCAGCGGCTTGTGCGCCCTCGGGGCGCGCATCGGATAGGGAGTGCGGCCATGAAGGTATTGGTCCCGGTCAAGCGGGTGATCGACTACAACGTCAAGGTGCGGGTCAAGGCGGACGGCTCGGGGGTTGACCTCGCCAACGTCAAGATGAGCATGAACCCCTTCGACGAGATCGCGGTGGAAGAGGCGATCCGCCTGAAGGAGAAGGGCGTGGCGACCGAGGTCGTCGTCGTCTCGATCGGCGTCAAGCAGGCGCAGGAAACCCTGCGCAACGCGCTGGCGATGGGCGCCGACCGGGCGATCCTGATCGAGGCGGCCACGGATGTGCATACCGACATCGAGCCGCTGGCCGTGGCCAAGCTTCTCGCCGGCGTGGTGAAGGAAGAGGCGCCGGGTCTGGTGCTTTGCGGCAAGCAGGCCATCGACAACGACATGAACGCCACCGGTCAGATGCTGGCCGCGCTGCTGGGCTGGAGCCAGGCGACCTTCGCCAGCGAGATCGCCATCGAGGGCGACAGCGCCAAGGTCACCCGGGAAGTGGACGGCGGTTTGCAGACCATCACGGTGAAGATGCCGACGATCATCACCGTCGATCTGCGCCTGAACGAGCCGCGCTATGCCTCGCTGCCGAACATCATGAAGGCCAAGGCCAAGCCGCTGGCCACGAAGACGCCGGCCGATTACGGCGTGGATGTCTCGCCGCGGCTGTCGGTGGTCAAGACCGTGGAACCGGCGGGTCGCAAGGCGGGCGTGAAGGTCGGCTCGGTGGACGAGCTGATCGCGAAACTCAAGGACGAAGCGGGGGTGATCTGAGATGGCCGTTCTTCTTCTTGCCGATGTGATCGACGGCAAACTCGCGACCGACCAGGTCGCCAAGGCGCTGACCGCGGTGAAATCGCTGGGGCCGGTGGCGGTTCTGGTCGCCGGGCCGGATGCCGCCGCTGCCGCGGCAGAGGCCGCGACGCTGGACGGCGTGGCCAAGGTGCTCCTGGCCGAGGACGGGGCCTATGCGCATGGCCTGTCGGAGCCGACCGCCGCGCTGATCGTGTCGCTTGCGGGCGACTACGAGCATATCGTCGCCGCCTCGGGTGCCCTGTCGAAATCGGTCCTGCCGCGCGTGGCCGCGCTGCTGGATGTCATGGTCATCTCGGAAGTCCTGGCCGTGCATGACGGATCGACCTTCGACCGGCCGATCTATGCCGGCAACGCGATCCAGACGGTCAAGACCTCGGACGGGAAGAAGGTCATGACCATCCGCACCGCGACCTTCGACGCGGCGGGCAAGGGCGGGTCGGCGCCGGTCGAGAAGGTCTCGGCCAGCGTGGACGGCAGCCTCTCGGCCTGGGTCGAGGACAAGGTGGCCTCCTCCGACCGGCCCGAGCTGACCTCGGCCGGGATCGTCGTCTCGGGCGGGCGCGGCGTGGGGTCGAAGGAAAGCTTCGACCTGATCGAGAAGCTGGCCGACAAGCTGAACGCCGCGGTCGGCGCCTCGCGCGCAGCCGTTGACAGCGGCTATGCGCCGAACGACTGGCAGGTCGGGCAGACCGGCAAGGTCGTGGCGCCGGACCTCTATGTGGCCGTCGGCATCTCGGGGGCGATCCAGCACCTGGCGGGGATGAAGGATTCCAAGGTCATCGTCGCGATCAACAAGGACGAAGAGGCGCCGATCTTCCAGGTCGCCGACTATGGCCTGGTCGCCGACCTGTTCACCGCCGTGCCGGAGATGATCGAAAAGCTCTGACGCCGTGCGACCTGGCTCGCCCGGAGAAGGGCCGCCCGCCCGGGCGGCCCTTTCTACATCAGTTCCGCGACCCGTGGCACCAGCCGCGCCGCCACCTCGGCATGGACTGCCGCGCCCGGGAGGCAGGCGGCCTGGGCGGCCTCGGTCTCGGGGTAGATCATGTCCAGCCGGGCCATCGTGCGCGCCTGTGGGCTGGGGACAAGGTCGACGATCCCCGACACCTCGCCGGCCAGCGCCTCGACCATAGCCCGGTCGATCGAAACGGGGGCCCGGTCTGGCCAGACGGCGCGGGACGGCAGCGCGAGTTCGGTCAGCCAGAGCAGGAGTCGCCGCTCGGGCAACCGGGCCAGCAGCAGGCGCATCCGGTCGACCCAGGTCCGGCGCAGCGCCTCGATCACCACGGAACAGCGCACAGGGTCGGCGCGGTGCAGGACCGACAGGAGATGGCGGGTGAAATGGATCTCGGCAAGGTCCACCTCGGGGAACAGGGCGCGCAGGGCGGACGTCGGGGCCAGGAACCGGTCGTTGCGCCGGGCATGGACGGTGTAGAAGGGGTTCGACAGCGCCTCGGCCCCCGTCACCTGGACAACCGCGACCCGGGCGCGCGCAGCCACCTCAAGCGCGGCGGGGTCCGACAGGTAGAAGTCGGGGCCCGCGTTCTGCGCCGCCAGGTTGACGACCGTCTGCCCCAGCCCGGCCTCGACCAGTGCCGGCCAGGGCTGGGCGACATATTTGCCGAAGCTTTCCGATCCGCCCAGCACGGCCACATAGGGCCGGGTCAGATCGCGTGCCGGTCCCCGGAACAACGCCCGCGAGGCACCATAGCGGCACGGAGAATAGTCGAGCGCCCCCGCGCCCGCATCGAGATGCAGCATCACACCACCAGTTTGCAGTCACCCGGAAGGAACTGTGGCGGAGGCTGGTTGCCGAATGGCTAAAATCGGGCGATTGCGTAAAAGCCGGTGCATTTTCCCCCGGCTTGCGCGGGCCGGACGGGGCGGGCATAACCGGGACGTCAGACGGAGGTTGCGGCGATGGAGATCAAGCGGGTGGGCGTCGTGGGCGCCGGGCAGATGGGCAACGGGATCGCCCATGTCTTCGCGCTTGCGGGCTACGACGTGCTTCTGAACGATGTGTCGGAGGACAGCCTGACCAAGGCGCTCGCCACCATCGAGAAGAACATCGAACGCCAGGTCGCGCGCGGCAAGGTGCTGCCGGCCGACAAGCGCGCCGCGCTGGAGCGGATCAAGACCACGCTGAAGCTGGCCGACCTCGGCCAGTGCGACCTGATCATCGAGGCCGCGACGGAACGCGAGACGGTGAAACAGGCGATCTTCGAGGACCTGGTGCCGCATCTGAAGCCCACGACGATCCTGACCTCGAACACCTCGTCCATTTCAATCACGCGGCTGGCCAGCCGCACCGACCGGCCGGAAAAGTTCATGGGCTTCCACTTCATGAACCCCGTGCCGGTGATGCAGCTGGTGGAGCTGATCCGGGGGATCGCCACCGACCAGGAGACCTGGGAGACGCTGCACGAGGTGGTGAAGAAGCTCGGCAAGACCGCCTCGAGTTCCGAGGACTTCCCGGCCTTCATCGTCAATCGCATCCTGATGCCGATGATCAACGAGGCGGTCTACACGCTGTACGAAGGCGTGGGGTCGGTGCAGTCGATCGACCAGTCTCTCAAGCTGGGCGCCAATCACCCGATGGGGCCGCTGGAACTGGCGGATTTCATCGGCCTGGACACCTGCCTGTCGATCATGAACGTGCTGCACGAGGGGCTGGCGGATACCAAGTATCGCCCCTGCCCCCTGCTGACGAAGTATGTCGAGGCCGGCTGGCTGGGCCGGAAGACGCAGCGGGGGTTCTATGATTATCGGGGCGAGGTGCCGGTTCCGACGCGGTAGGTGCTGAACCTTGCCTGGAGCAAGAGAATGGAAAGCTACGATACTTGGAATTCAAGGATAGCCGCTGCGGCGTCTCGACTAGGCTTCAGCGAAGGCTACAAGATCCTCTATGTCCCTTGGGAAACTCTTGGCCGATCAGACACCGTATTCTTGTCTCTGAACCCCGGTCGCCCACCACACGGCGCGGTACTCGACACGCTTACGGATGAACGGGGCAACTCGTATGAAGTCGAGCGAACGACTACTGCCTCGCCAATAACTGCACAGTTTCTCGCCCTTTCAGAACTCATCAAACTCAAGCCCCGGGACATACTTACAGGGACCGTCGCACCTTTCCGTAGCAATCGCTGGAAGACTCTACCGTCGGGCCAACGGAACGCGGCCTTAGCCTTAGGAAGAGAGTTTTGGCGGCAGGCATTTTCACTCAGAAGGCCGAAGACAGTAATCGCCTGCTGTTCCGAAGCCGCCATCGTCGCAAATGACCTTCTCGGCGGCAAGGCCGAGCTGACAATAGCATCGGGATGGGGTGACACCTCGCTCCGCCGCTACCGTGCGCCAGATGGAGCCGTCATTGTTGAGATTCCGCATCTCTCAACATTCAAGCTGCTAAGCTGCCCAGAATGCCGCGAGCCGCTGCGGACAATACTTGAACTGTCGTAACTGAACGGATGGGACGTTGAGTGCGGGGTTTGCACCCCCCCTACGCCCGGTCCTTCAACCCCAGCGTATGCTCGCGCAGCCAGGCCAGGAACCCCCGCGGGTTCCCCTCCCACTTCTTCAGCTCCTCCGCCGGGATCGGCGCCCCGATCACCGGGCGGGTCGGCTTGAAGAGGCACCGCTTGATCTCATACAGCAATAGCCCCTGCCGCAGCGTGTCCGACAGCTGGTTGGCGATCTGGAAGGCGCGGCTGTTCTGGCCGGGGAAGTAGATCGGCAGGATCGTCGCCCCAGTGGACTTGACGATCTTGTGGGTGAAGACGTTCCATTCTCCTTCCACCGCCGGACCCCACCAGCCTTCGGACATCGCCACCTTGCCCGCCGGGAACAGGATGATGACCCCGCCTGCCTTCAGGTGCTTGATCGTCTCGTCCCGCATCTGAAGGCCAAGTTCGCGGGCATTGTCCTCGTGCGGGAAGGGGACGGGGATCATGAACTCCTCGACCTCAGGGATCCCGGTCAGCAGGCTGCGGGTCAGGATCTTGAAGTCGGATCGGACGCGATTGACCATCTCGGCCAGGACCATGCCGTCCACCAGGCCCGAGGGGTGGTTCGACACCACGACCAGCGGCCCGGTCGCCGGGATCAGGGCGATTTCCTCAGGCGGGGTCTCGATCCGGATGCCCATGTGGCGGATCGCCTTGGGCCAGAATGGCGCGCCGAACGGTGCACCGGATTTCTCGAAGCTGCGGATGAGGCGCAGAAGCTGGACCTTGGCTGTCAGCCATTCGATCGCGCGGATCGTGCCGGCCTTGAAAGGGTTCTTGAAAGTCCCTGCATAGGACAGCCGGCGCATGTCATATTGCCGGGCCGAAGGGGACACGGCTGGGGGCGGCGCCTCGACGGCGATGTGGCTATGTTCGGTCACGAAGCGGCGTTCCCCGGAACTGCCCGGAACGAGTCAGGGCATCCGCCTCAATAATCCTCTCCGAAGCGCGCCGCAACAAGGGCCTCCAGTGCATCGGCGAGTTTCTCCGCTTCTTCGCCTTGGCACGTCACGTCGATCAAGGTTCCCCGCGAGGCGCCCAGCATCAGAAGGCCCATGATCGAATCGCCCGAGACCTCCATCCCGTCCTTGGCGACCGTGGCGCGAGCGTCATGCGCCTCGACCACTTCGACGAACTTGGCAGAGGCGCGGGCGTGCAGGCCCTTTTCGTTGACGATGCGCAGGGTTCGACTGGTCATCCTGGTCCCTCAGGCCCCGCCGCCAAGGTCGAGGCTGTTGATATACTTGCGTCCCGCGTCCAGGGCGGCGGCCACGGCCTCGGGCACCGGCAGGTCGCGCGACTTGGCCAGCTTGATCAGCATCGGCAGATTTGCGCCATAGAGGATCCTGCGCCCCGAGGCCGCACAGGCGGGCAGCGACAGGTTTGAGGGCGAGCCGCCGAACATGTCGGTCACCAGAACCACGCCCTGACCCTTGTCGACATCGTCGGCGGCTGCGCAGATTTCCGCCTGCTTGGCGCTGCGGTCATGGTCATCCTCGATCGAAATGGCGCGGACGCCGTCCTGCCGGCCCACGACATGCTCCACCGCCGAAAGATATTCGCGCGCCAGACCGCCATGAGCCACGATCACGATTCCGATCAAGCGCCCGCCACCTTCATTGCGTCCGGCTGCATCGCCGCAGCCTTGCGTTCCAGTTCCCGGTGCCGTTTTGACACCGGCCAGCCCGCCTCTGCAAGCGCGGAACCGACCATTTCGGCCATGGCAACGGACCTGTGTTGCCCTCCGGTGCAGCCGAAGCCGATCGCCAGATGCGCCTTGCCCTCGTCCAGATGGGCCGGAAGGAGAAACAGCAACAGGTCCTTCACCCTCTGGAAGAACTCCGCGAAACGCGGATCGGCGCGCACGAAGGATTCGACCGCCGAATCACGGCCGTCGAGCGGGCGCAGGGCAGGTTGCCAGTGCGGATTGGCCAGGAAGCGGCAGTCGAAGATCATGTCCATCCCGCGCGGCACGCCGCGCTTGTAGCTGAAGGACTGGACCGAGACCGAAAGCCGCCCCGTCGCACCCACGTCGAACCGGCGGGCGATCTCGGCCTTCAGGTCGTGCTGGGTGAGGTCCGTGGTGTCGATCAGGTGGTCGGCCCTGACCCGGATCGGCGCCAGAAGGTCGATCTCGCGTTCCACCCCCTGCGCCGGGGTCTCGTCGGGCGCCAGCGGATGGCGGCGCCGGGTTTCGGAGAACCGCTGGATCAGCACGCCCGGCGCGCAGTCGAGATACAGCACCTCCAGCTCGACCCTCGGGTCGCGGGTCAGCCGGTCGATCAGTTCGATCAGCGAGGTCGTGTTGAAGTCGCGGTTGCGCACATCGAGGCCCAGCGCGATCGGCCGGCCCAGGGGCGCGCCCTCGACCAGACGCGGAACCAGCGACAGGGGAATGTTGTCGATCCCCTCGTAACCCAGATCCTCAAGCACCCGGATCGCCGTGGTCCGCCCGGCGCCCGAGGGGCCGGTAACGAAGACAAGGTGATGATCCATCGCAGGGTCTGACGTCATGCGGGATTCCTGGGCGGTCATGCCTCACGTCCATGGCGAAGATAGAGCATCAGCGCGTCGGGAAAATGGTCATTTCGCGCATGCAGCACAAGGGGAAGCGCATGTCCCAGTGTCGTGAGGCTGCGGCGCGCGGGCAGGCGGTCGGGTTCGTCCTGGCCCAGGTCCACCGCCAGGTCCAGGGCGGTCTCGCCCTGCGCGGGCGCGCGCAGAACGCCGACCCCGCGCGCCTCGATCAGCCCTGCCAGATCGGGGTTCGGACAGCTTGCCCAGAGCCGGCCGTCGCGCGCCTCGACCCGGGTCCGGTCGTCCGACACCAGGAGAGCCCCGAGCGCGATCAGCCGCAAGGCCAGCGCCGACTTTCCCGACCCGGACGGTCCGAGGATCAGCAACCCCTTCTGTCCCACCGCCACGCAGGTGGCATGCAGGGTGTCGCCGGGTCCGCTCACACCGGCAGGCCGACGACGAAGCGCGCGCCCAGCGGGTCAGAGGTCGGGTCGGCGGCAGTGGGGCGGATGTTCTCGGCCCAGATCACCCCGCCATGCGCCTCGACGATCTGCTTGGAGATGGCCAGGCCCAGGCCGGAATGCTTGCCGAACTCGGACTGGGGCCGTTCGGAATAGAAGCGCTTGAACACCTTGGTCAGGGCCTGTTCCGGGATGCCGGGGCCGGTATCCTCGACCACGACCAGCACCCGGTTCTCGCGCCGCCGTGCCCAGACGCGCACCGCGTCTCCGTCCTCGCAGAACGAAATCGCGTTGGTGATGAGGTTCACGAAGACCTGCGCCAGCCGCGCCTCGAGCCCGTGGATGCTGATCGGCTCGGGCGGCAGGTCGATGATGAAATCGACCCCCTTCTCGCCCGCCTGCTGCGACAGATACTGGCAAAGGTTCGAGAGGGTCTTGAGCAGGTTGAACTCCTCTTCCTCCTCCTTGACCAGTTCCGAATCCAGCCGCGAGGCGTTCGAGATGTCGCTGACCAGCCGGTCGAGACGCCGCACGTCGTGTTCGATCACGTCAAGAAGCTTGTCGCGGTGTTCGTCCTTCTTGACGAAGCGCAAGGAGCCCACGGCCGACCGCAGCGAGGCCAGCGGGTTCTTGATCTCGTGCGCCACATCGGCCGCGAACTGCTCGTTGGCGTCGATCCGGTCATAGAGCGCGGCCACCATGCCGCGCATGGCGACCGACAGCCGCCCGATCTCGTCGGGCCGGGCGGCCAGGTCGGGGATACGGACGCGGCTGGGCGCCACCCGGCGCGAGTCGCGGTCGCGGCCCACCTCGGCGGCGGCGGCCAGGTCGGATAAGGGGTTCGAGATGGTCGAGGCCAGCATCAGGCTGAGGCTGATCGACAGCACCACGGCAAGGAGGAACATCTGCAGCACCTGCTCGCGCTCGTAGCGCACCAGGCGGTCGATCTCCTCGCTGTTCGAGGTTATGGCGACCACACCCACCAGGTCGCCTGCAACCGATATCGGCGTGGCGACGGTGAAATACATGCTGCCTTCGCCGTTCCGGGTCACGCGGGTGACCACCTCGCCGCCGCGTGCCCCCTCGAACGCCGCGCGCGCATTGTCGGCCGGGTCGATCGTCTCGGTCACGGGTTGCCGGCCCTGCCGGAACAGCACGGTGACGACATCCCAGACGCTTTCCAGGAAGTCGGTCAGGAAGGTGGGTTGGCCCGGATTCGGCACCAGCGTCCCGGTCCCCTGCCCGACGCGCGAGGCCAGAAGCCGGCCGGTCGGATCGAAGACGAAAACCTCCAGCACCGGGTCAAGCTCGATGTCCTGCAAGGGCACGCGGAAGTCGAACCCGGTATTGCCGGTCCGCAGGTGCGCCTCGTAGACCGAGGCGATCAGTTCGGCCTGCCGCACCATGCCCAGCTGGCGTTGCAGGGCCAGGCTGTCGCGGAACGGGTTCATGAAGAGGACGCCCACGGCCAGCAGGACCAGCGCCGTGAGATTGAAGACGATGATCTTACGCGCCAGGGGCGAGCGGTTCAGCCCAACGATGCTGCGACCGCTGCGGCCTTCCTTAAGCCGCTCGACGGTGGCATCGGGCGAAACCCAGTCCTCGCCCAGAAGAACGTCGCCCGACCGTTTGGGTCTAAGGTCGTTGGGAGCAATCCGCGGCGTCGAGGACATTACGGGTGGCCATCACTCTTCGTTGTAGCGATAGCCGATACCGTACAGCGTTTCGATGGCCGAAAATGTGTCGTCGACCGACCGCATCTTCTTGCGCAGCCGCTTGATGTGGCTGTCGATGGTGCGATCGTCGACATAGACCTGGTCGTCATAGGCCACGTCCATCAGCTGGTCGCGCGATTTCACGAAGCCGGGCCGCTGCGCCAGCGCCTGCAACAGCAGGAACTCGGTCACGGTAAGCGCAACCTCCTTGCCCTTCCAGGTCACCGAATGGCGCAGCGGGTCCATGCGCAGAGCGCCCCGCTCCATCATCCGGGTCTCTTCGGTGGCCGCGGCCTCGCCGGTGTTGATCGCCTCCTGCCGGCGCAGCAGCGCGCGGATGCGTTCGACCAGCAGGCGCTGGCTGAAGGGCTTCTTCACATAGTCGTCCGCGCCCATCCGCAGGCCCAAGACCTCGTCGATCTCGTCATCCTTCGAGGTCAGGAAGATAACCGGGATCGAGGTCTTCTGCCGCATGCGCTGCAACAGGTCCATCCCGTCCATGCGCGGCATCTTGATGTCGAGGACCGCCATGTCGGGCATCCGGCGGCTGAACGCCTCGAATGCGGACTGGCCGTCGTTGTAGGTCTCGACCTCGAACCCTTCGGCTTCCAGGGTCATGGCGACCGAGGTCAGGATATTCCGGTCATCGTCGACCAGCGCGATGCGGGACATCTTCGTGCCTCCCTAATACTGCTGCAGCTGCCTTGTCGTTATTTTGCAAGCATTTTCGGGGCTGAGGCAGCGATAATCAACAGAAATCCGAATCACCCCCAAACAATGGCGGGGGTGGTGGCAATTTCGCCCATGCCTACAACAATCCTCCCCGCTATCGGCCTTTACCTGCGCATGGTGGCGCTAACGCCGGAATGATTGCGCTAACTGTTTGAAAACACGCTGTTCCCGTGCAAAAATCTCATGCTATAGGCCCTTCATGGCCGACCCCCACAAGGGTTTGTCACGGCATTCATTGGCCCGGATGCCGACCCATCTGAACAGCCGCAAGCGGCTTGCGGCAACGGGAGCTTGCAGGATGACCCAGGGACGCGTGAACCCCAACCAGACGCTCGAGACGCAAGGCATTACGGGTGTGGCGGTAGCCCACTACAACTATGCCGAGTCAGGGCTGGTCGAGGCCGCAGTCGTCCGGGGCGAGGGCCGCCTCGGTCGCGGCGGGGCCTTCCTCTGCTCCACCGGCCAGTTCACCGGGCGCTCGCCCAAGGACAAGTTCGTCGTCCGCACCGCGACCACGGAAGAAACGATCTGGTGGGACAACAACGCCGCCATGGCGCCAGAGGCCTATGCCCGACTCAAGGCCGACATGCTGGCGCACATGCAGGGACGCGAGGTCTTCGTGCAGGACCTCTACGCCGGGGCCGATCCGATCCATCGGCTCGACGTGCGCGTCGTGACCGAGCTTGCCTGGCACGGCCTTTTCATCCGCCACCTGCTGCGCCGCCCTGCGCGCGAGGAACTGGACGGTTTCACCCCGGCATGGACGGTCATCAACCTGCCCAGCTTCAAGGCCGATCCGGCCAGGCATGGCACGCGGACGGAAACCGCCATCGTCCTGAACTTCGACGAAAAGACCGTGCTGATCGCCAACACTGCCTACGCGGGCGAGAACAAGAAGGCGGTCTTCACCGTCCTCAACTACCTGTTGCCGGAAAAGGGCGTGATGCCGATGCATTGCAGCGCCAACCACGCCATCGGCAATCCGGTCGATGCGGCGGTGTTCTTCGGCCTGTCCGGCACCGGCAAGACCACGCTCTCCGCCAGCCCCGACCGCACGCTGATCGGCGACGACGAACACGGCTGGTCGGACCGCGGCATCTTCAACTTCGAGGGCGGCTGCTACGCCAAGACCATCGACCTGTCGCCCGAGGCCGAGCCCGAGATCTACGCCACCACCCACCGCTTCGGCACCGTGGTGGAAAACATGGTCTATGACCCCGAAACGCTGGAATTGGACTTTTCCAACCGCAGCCTGACGGAAAACACCCGCTGCGCCTACCCGCTCGAGGCGATTTCGAACGCCAGCGCCACCGGGCTTGGCGGCCATCCGCGCCATGTGGTGATGCTGACCTGCGATGCCTTCGGCGTGTTGCCCCCCATCGCGCGGCTGTCGCCCGCGCAGGCGATGTATCACTTCCTCTCCGGCTTCACCTCCAAGGCCGCCGGAACCGAACGTGGCATCACCGAGCCGCAGCCCACCTTCTCTACCTGCTTCGGCGCGCCCTTCATGCCGCGTCGGCCCGAGGTGTACGGCAAGCTCCTGCAACAGAAGATCGCCAAGCACGGCGCCTCGTGCTGGCTGGTGAACACCGGCTGGACCGGCGGCGCCTACGGCACGGGGCGGCGGATGCCGATCCGGGCCACCCGCGCGCTTTTGGCCGCCGCACTGGACGGCTCGCTGGCCAAGGGCGAATTCCGCCGCGATCCGAACTTCGGCTTCGACGTGCCGGTCTCGGTCCCCGGTGTGGCCGAGGGCCTCTTGAACCCGCGCGAAACCTGGACCAGTGCGAATGAGTACGACGCACAGGCGGCAAAGCTGGTGGCCATGTTCCAGAAGAACTTCGCCCAGTATGTGCCCTTCATCGACGCCGACGTGAAGGCCGCCGCCATCGGCTGACCAACGCTCATCGTTCGACTTCGTCTCCTCTTCGCTGGCCGCCAGCGAGGAGTGACGAAGTCATCGACGAGCGGTCACATCAGCGCCAGCCTGACCATGTTCAGCCCAGTGACAACCAGCAGAGCCTGCGTCATGCGCCGGAACCGCGCCTGGTCCAGCCGGTCCTGCACCCGATAGCCCGCGTAAAGCCCCACCAGCGCCGGAACCGCCAGCGCCGCCGAGAAGCCCAGGCTGGCCCCGTTGGCCAACCCGGTCCCGAGGTGCGATACCAGCAGCGCCACCGCCCCGATCAGGAACACCACGCCTTGCGCGCGGATCATCGTCAGCTTGTCCGCCCCGGTGGACAAGAGCAGTACCAATAGCGGCGGGCCCCAGATGCCCGATACTCCGCCGTACAGCCCGCCGACTACCCCAAGAGCCCACTCTGCCCCACCACGGTTCCGCAGCGGGATCGCAAGGCTCCGTCCCGCGAGTTGCAGCGCGGCGAAGACGGAAATCGGGATGCCCAGCATCAGGAGATAGACTGCCCTCGGGATCACATCGGCAAAGGGCGCCGAGACGGCGATGCATCCCACCGTCGCCACAAGGAAGCGCCGGTAGGCCCACGCCGTGTCCACCGCCGGACCCGCGCCCTGCCGGAACGCCTGGCTGAGGTTCGTTACCAGCGTCGGCAGGATCAGACCGGCCAGGGCCAGGTCCTGCGGCAGGAAGACCGCAAAGGCCGAAACCAGGATCATCGGCATGGCAAAGCCCACCGCGCCCTTGACGAAGCCCGCGAACAGCGTCACCGCCAGCGCCGCCGCGAAGGCCTGACCCGACAGGCCGCCAGAGACCAGATCGAACATGACTTGCCCTTTCCGGCCCCTTGTGGCGCAGTCGGGCGGCGGGGGAAAGGCCCGGGAGTCCCGAATGAGACCATTTGCGCTGACACTCTTCCTTACCCTCTCCGCGCCACTTGGCGCCGAGCCCGCCGCACCCCAGACCGGACCCGAGGTCGCCAGCCTGCAAGCGGGCGTCTTCTGCGCCTTGCAAGCCATGGATCAGCGACCAGCCCCCGGCACGCTGTCGGGCTGGATTCACGTCCCTGATGGTGAAATCGACTTCCACTGGCCCGACGTCCGCGTCGTCCCCGCACGGATCGGCATCGCCTTCGGAGTCAAGTCGCGACTGACCCCGGGCCTGTCCCTGTCGGGCGAAATGCGCGTTTACCGTCCCGGTGCCACCACCCCCGAAACCTGGCAGTCAAGCTTTACCGACATGGGCGACCAGTTCGGCTTCTTCCGTTTTGACCGCGAGGACGAACTTCTCCCCGGCATCTGGCGCTTTGAAGCCTGGGCCTGGGAAAAGCGCCTCTATAGCGTTGAATTCGAGGTCGTCCCAGCTGCTGCCCTCCCCGGGATTGCGCAAGCCTGCGGCGCGATCTCCTGAAAACGTCTGCGACATTTTCGATCCTTGCTGGAAGCATGATTGAAATCTTGTTGCGCTGCCGTTGCGAAGGCGCTACCCCTTCGCAGGTGCAGAATCTCGCTGGAGCCGACCCATGCCCGATGGACAGCCGATGACCCAGAGCCCGATCCTTTCCGACCTGAAGACGCTGACCAAGGCCGCCCTGCCCGAGATCGAGGCGCTGCTGGCGGCCGCCCGCGAGGGGCTGAAGGCGCAGGTCTCTGCCGGGGGCAAGGTGTCGAACCAGGCGCTCGAAGCCCGGCAATACCAGGCCCACGCGCTCGCCTGGCTGGCAACCTGTGTCGAGGCCCTGCGCCAGATCGACGCCTGGGCCGACCGGCTGTCGGAGGCCGGGAAACTGGGCGAGATGGAGAGCCTGATCCTGCAAATCGGCTTCGGGGAATACCTGAGCCAGATTTCGGGCGGCATCCCGATGAGCCAGACCGAATTCGCCCGCCTCTCCGACCTCGGGATGACCTGGAGCCCCGGCCCCGCCGCAGCCAGACTGATGGCTCAGGGCAATACGCCGGCGGCCCGCCACGCCCTCGTGGCCCTGATGCGCGACAACCATGGGCGGGCGACCTTCGGGGCCACCGGGCTGGACGAGGAACTGGAGATGATCCGCGACCAGTTCCGCCGTTATGCCGACGAAAAGATCATCCCCCGTGCCCATGACTGGCACCTGAAGGACGAGCTGATCCCGATGGAGGTGATCGAGGAACTGGCCGGGATGGGCGTCTTCGGTCTGACCATTCCCGAGGCTTACGGCGGCTTCGGGTTGTCGAAAGCCTCGATGGTCGTCGTCTCCGAAGAACTCAGCCGCGGCTATATCGGCGTCGGCTCCCTCGGCACCCGGTCCGAAATCGCCGCCGAACTGATCCTTTGCGGCGGCACCGAGGAGCAGAAGGCGAAATGGCTTCCCGGCCTGGCCTCCGGGGAAATCCTGCCCACGGCGGTCTTTACCGAACCGAACACCGGCTCGGACCTTGGCAGCTTGCGCACCCGGGCGCGGAAGGCGGGGGACGACTGGATCATCACCGGCAACAAGACCTGGATTACCCACGCGGCCCGGACCCATGTCATGACCGTCCTCGCGCGGTCGGTCGAGGGCACCACCGATTACCGCGGCCTGTCGCTGTTCCTCGCCGAAAAGACTCCCGGCACCGACGAGACGCCATTTGTCGATCCCGGCCTGTCGGGCGGCGAGATCGAGGTGCTCGGCTATCGTGGCATGAAGGAATATACCGTCAACTTCGACGACTTCCGGGTGAAGGGCGAGAACCTTCTGGGCCAGGTCGAAGGCCAGGGCTTCAAGCAGTTGATGCAGACCTTCGAGTCCGCCCGCATCCAGACCGGCGCGCGGGCAATCGGCGTCGCGCAATCGGCGCTGGAGACGGGGATGCAGTATGCCGAGGACCGCAAGCAGTTCGGCAAGAGCCTGATCGAGTTCCCGCGCATCGAGTCGAAACTGGCCATGATGGCGGTCGAGATCATGATCGCACGTCAGCTGACCTATTTCTCGGCCTGGCAGAAGGACCACGACAAGCGCTGCGACCTCGAAGCCGGGATGGCCAAGCTTCTCGGCGCCCGCGTGGCCTGGGCCAGCGCCGACAACGCGCTCCAGATCCACGGCGGCAACGGGTTCGCGCTGGAATACCGGATCAGTCGGATCCTGTGCGATGCCCGCATCCTGAACATCTTCGAGGGCGCCGCCGAGATCCAGGCGCAGGTGATCGCACGTCGCCTTCTCGAGTAGCCTGTTGCCACCGACTTGTCGGCTTGTCAGACTGACCCATATCGGGTGCAGGTTGACAGTGTAAAGACAAGGGCGACCGGATGGCAGGGACCGTTCTTCTGACGGGAAGCTCCGGCTTCATCGCCAAGCAGGTCGCGCTGAAGCTCCTGAACGCCGGCTACGCGGTCCGGGGAACGCTGCGCCGCATGGACCGCGCCGACGAGGTCCGGGCTGCGCTTGCCCCCTATCTCACCGAAACGGCCGGCACGCTTGGCTTCGTCCAGGCCGATCTTGAAGACGATACCGGCTGGGCCGAGGCCATGCAGGGCGTGACGGCCCTGGTCCACACCGCATCGCCCTTCCCCATCGCCCAGCCGAAGGATCCCGCCACGGTGATCCGCCCGGCGGTCGAGGGCACCGAGCGCGTCCTGAAGGCGGCAGCGGCCGCCGGGGTGACGCGGGTGGTGCTGACCTCATCGACCGTCGCGGTCCTGAACGAAGCCAAGCCCGATACGCTTCAGGACGAGGCCGACTGGTGCGATGTGCACCTGCCCACGACCACACCCTATGCCAAGTCCAAGACGCTTGCGGAACGGGCCGCCTGGGAGATCGCCAAGGCCCGCGGTCTGCGCCTGACCACGATCAACCCCGGCCTCGTCCTCGGGCCGCCGCTGGACGAAAACTACGGCTCGTCCCTGGCCCTGATCGAACGGTTCCTGAAGGGCAAGGATCCGATGCTGCCGCCCATGGGCCTGCCCGTCGTCGATGTCCGCGACGTGGCAGAGATGCACCTGCGCGCGCTGCAACGCCCCGAGACCGAGGGGCGGCGCTATCTTGCGGCGTCCGGCTCGATGGCGTTCGTGGACATGGGCCGCACGCTCAAGGCCGCCTACCCGACACGCCGCATTCCTGCCCGCGAGGCGCCGAAGGCCGTGTTTCGGATCCTGGCGCTGTTCGATCCCGACATCCGCTCGATCCTGCCCAAGCTCGGCCATCTGGAGCGGGTGTCGAACGTCCGCGCGGTCGGGGAGATGGAGATGGAGTTCATCGCGCCCAAGGCGGCGCTGCTTGCGGCGGCCGATTGGCTGGTCAGGCACGGCAAGGTCTGGTCCTGACTGCCGCTCGGCGCTCCACGGCGTCTCCTGCTCGCCCGACGCGCCGCGCGACGTGACTGCCAGGTTCCGCAGGATGCGCTTCACGCCCCCCCGCGCGAGGGCCGCGCCACCCCCAGCCGGGGATGCAGCTGCCCCGCCACCGCCCAGGAGGCCAGAAGTCCCAGCCCGGCGGCGACGAAGATCCCCGGCAGGGGCGCGACCCACAGCACCAGCCAGGCGAGGCCCGGCGTCAGGATCGAGGACACGTCGCGGAAGCTGGAATAGACCGCCGACATCTCGGTGCGCTCGGATGGCTTGACCGACATCAGGAAGGGCAGGCCCCCGACCACGTCCAGCGTGACGAGGAAGATCGAGGCCGACATGACCAGCGCGACCGTCAGCCAGGGCAGGAAGGCCAGCAGCCCCGCTGCCAGGAACAGCGTCCCGCAGGCGCCGAAGGCCAGCCGGACGGACCGGCGCACCGACAGCCGGCGCGCCAGCCGGTTCAGCGCGGGGGCCGCGAACAGGGTTGCGTTGGTGATCGACAGCGCGATGCCCCCCACCTTGTCGCCCAGGCCCGCCTCGATACAGAAGATCGGCAGATAGACGACATAGACCCACCAGCCGCAGCTGCGCATCACCGCGAACATCCAGCCCGCGATCAGCCGCGGCTGGCTGAAGAACCGGCCGAGATAGCCCAGGGGGTTCACCGCCGGCCGCTTCGCCCGCGCGATCTGCTTGCCGTTGCCCAGCCGCAGCACCCAGAAGGTGACGAGGAGGATGGCCGCAAAGGCTCCAGAGGCCAGGAAGGGCAGCGCATGGACGTGATGATACAGCCAGACCCCCGTCATCGGCCCGATGGCCCAGGGGGCGGCGGCATAGACCATCTGGGTGGACTGGCTGCGACCTAGGTTTTCGCGGTCCACATAGTCCAGCACATAGGCGTTCAGGCAGACGAAGATCGTGACCGTCGCCATCGCGTTGCAGATCAGCGCCAGCGGCACCGACCAGACCGTGCCGATGGCCCCCAGCGTGTTTCCCACCAGATACAGGCAGCCCCCCCCGGTATAGGCCCAGCGCCTCGGGATCCAGCGCGTGGCCCAGGGCACCATCAGCCCCCAGACCAGCGCCACGATCCCCGCGACGAAGAACACCACCGAGGTCGCCTGCGCATCGCCCAGCGCGTCATAGACCACCAGCGGCATGGTCGAGATCAGCATGCCGCGGATCGAGGCATCGAGGCCCGACAGCAGCGCGAAATGCTCGATCCTCGGGGTCGGGCTGTGGCGCAGCGCCAGCGGAATGTAACGGTAGGCCATGGCGCCACTTGGACGGGCGGGTCCGGGTTCCGTCTGTCACAAAGGCGACATGTCCGGTCGGTTCAGGCCTGTCGGGCGATCAGGTCCACCAGCCGCGACCGCGCCTCGGGAAGCGGTCGGTCCTGGAGGATCGGTCGCAGCCCGCGGTCAAGGAAATGGCCGGTCAACCGCAGCCCCTGCGCAAGGTCCCCGGCGTCCATCGGCCCGGTCCCGGCCAGCGTCGGCGGCAGGGGCAACAGCCGGTCGGCCCAGTCCCCCGCGGCCGCGCGGGTCACCGCCCGCCCGGTCCTGGGGCTGACGTAGGCCAGCCCTTCCCGCGCGCCCGTCACCGCACAGGCGGTCAGGTCAAGGCCGAAGCCCAGCTCTTCCAGCAGCCGCAGTTCCCAGCGCAGATAGATGGCGGTCCAGCCCTCGGCCCCCAGCGCGTCGAGAAGGGTCAGCGTTTCGGACCAGAGCCCGGGATGCGGCTCGCGTTCCGGCAGGGCGGCGCGCAGCAGGGCGCAGGCCGACAAGAGCCCCGCAAGCGCCAGCCGGTCTTCCAGAAGATGCGCCCGGCTCTGCACCGGCTCGACCGTGAAGACCCCCAGATGCTCGTCCAGCCGCGCCCGCCAGTCCAGCCGCACGCCCGTGCCCGGCTGCAACACGGGCGCCATCCGGCGCGAGGCGCCACCGCGCACCACGCCCGCATGCCGGCCATGCCCGGCCGTCAGCACCTCGATGATCGCGGCGGTCTCGCCATGCGGGCGCATGGCCAGGATCACGCCCTCGTCGCGCCAGTCCATGCGCCGGACTATCGGCGCGGGGCGCGGCCGGCGCAAGCGG
>NZ_JBKBLV010000049.1:0-20217 GCF_046295235.1 Tabrizicola flagellatus | reverse complement strand
ACGATCATCACGCTCCTGCCGCTGGTCTGGATCATTTCCACCAGCTTCAAGACCGGGCCGGACAGCATCTCCTACCCGCCGAAGGTTGTCTTCGAACCCTCGCTCGAAGGCTACGTCAACCTTTTCACCACCCGCACCCGCATCGCCGCCGAGGATTTTGCCGCGCTGCCCCCGCCCGAGACCTGGTATGACCAGATCGTCCGCGACCAGGGCATGGTGATCGCCGGGCAGTCGCGTTTCGGCGAAAGGTTCATGAACTCGGTCATCATCGGCTTCGGTTCGACCTTCCTGTCGATCTTCCTCGGCACGCTGGCCGCCTATGCCTTCAGCCGCTTCAGGGTGCCGCTCAAGGACGACCTTCTCTTCTTCATCCTCTCCACAAGGATGATGCCCCCCATCGCCGTCGCGATCCCGATCTACCTGATGTACCGCGAGCTTGGCCTGTCCGACACGCATCTGGGCATGATCCTCCTCTACACGGCCGTGAACATCTCCCTGGCCGTCTGGCTCCTGAAAGGCTTCATCGACGAGATCCCGCGCGAATACGAAGAAGCCGCGCTGATCGACGGCTACACCCGCTTCCAGGCCTTCCGGAAGGTCGTCCTGCCGCAGGCCGCGACAGGCATCGCCTCCACCGCGATCTTCTGCCTGATCTTCGCCTGGAACGAATATGCCTTCGCCGTGCTCCTGACCTCGGGCAAGGCCCAGACCGCGCCGCCCTTCATCCCCACGATCATCGGCGTCGGCGGCCAGGACTGGCCCGCCGTGGCGGCTGGCGCCACGCTCTTCCTCCTCCCGGTGATGATCTTCACCATCCTTTTGCGCAAGCATCTCTTGCGCGGGATCACCTTCGGAGCCGTCCGCAAATGACCGCCTTCCTCACCGGCCTTTTCCGCCTGCGCCGCGGCCCCTGGGAGATGCTGGCCACGATCCTCATCGCACTGGGGGTGGTGATGCTGATGCAGCCCTTCTTCCTCTGGGCCTACACCTGGTCCTTCCTCGTGACCCTTGTCGGCACGGTGATGTTCATCATCACCAGCCATTTCCCGGAGTAAGCCTTGGCCGAGATCGTCATCCGCAACCTCCGCAAGGAATTCGGCGCCTTCACCGCCGTGCAGGGTTCGACCTTCACCATCCGGGACGGCGAGTTCTTCATGCTGCTCGGCCCCTCGGGCTGCGGCAAGACCACAACGCTGCGCATGATCGCGGGCCTCGAACTGCCGACCTCCGGCGAAATTCTGATCGACGGCGAGGACGTGAGCCAGAAGCCTGCCAGCCAGCGCGACATCGCCATGGTCTTCCAGATGTTCGCGCTCTACCCGCACATGAACGTGCGCAAGAACATCGCCTATCCGCTTGTGTCGCAAGGCGTCCCGCGGGCCGAGGTGCAAAGGAAGGTGGCCGAGGTCGCACGCATCCTGCGCATCGACCACCTCCTCGACAAGGGCGTCGGCGGCCTCTCCGGCGGCGACCGCCAGCGCGTCGCCCTCGGCCGCGCCATCGTGCGCAGCCCCAAGGCCTTCATGATGGACGAACCGCTCGGCGCGCTCGACGCCGAGTTCCGCGAGATCATGGCCGAGGAACTCCGCGCCCTGCACGACCGCATGCACGCCACCACCGTCTATGTCACCCACGACCAGCTGGAAGCCATGCAGATGGGCGACAAGATCGTGGTGATGAATCACGGCGTCGTCGAACAGTTCGGCACCCCGCAGGACATCTACGACCACCCCGCCACCCTGTTCGTCGCCGATTTCATCGGCAGTCCCGCGATGAACTTCCTCCGGTTCGAGGGCAGCGCCCCCGCCGGGGCCGCGACCGTGACCCTCGGCGACACGCCCATCGCCCTTCCCGAACTCCGGGAGGCCGCCAGCGGCAGCCTCGTGCTCGGCGTTCGTCCCGAACATGTCGCGCTCTCCGACACTGCCCCGCTGCGGGCCCGGATCGAGGCGGTGGAATATCTCGGCACGACCCAGATCGTGACCCTCTCCACCCCGCATGGGACGATCAGGGCCCGCACGCCCTCCACCCTGCCCGCGCGACCCGGCGACCTGACGGGCCTTGCGCTGAACGCCGCGCGCCTGTCGCTCTTTGACGCCACCACCGGCCGCGCCTTCCGCACCGCCGCAAATGCCGGGGTCGACCATGGCTGAGGTCACGCTCTCGAACCTGTCCAAGTCCTACGGCGCGACCCGGGCGTTGAAGGATGTCTCCATGACCATCCCCGACGGCGCCTTCGTCGTGCTGCTCGGCCCGACCGGAGCCGGCAAGACCACCACCCTGCGCCTGATCGCCGGCCTCGACCGGCCCGACGCGGGCGACGTCCGTATCTCCGGCCAGTCGGTGCTCCGCGACACCCCCGCCCAGCGCGACGTGGCGATGGTGTTCCAGCAATACTCGCTCTATCCCCACCTCAGCGTCCGCGACAACCTCGCCTTCCCGCTGCGGTCCCCGATGATCGCGATGCCCGAGGACCAGATCGCCCGCCGGGTGCAGGAGGTGGCCGAGGTCCTGCGCATCCCGCACAAGCTCGACAACAAGGCCACGGCGCTGTCGGGCGGCGAGATGCAGCGCGTCTCGATCGGTCGGGCGCTTGTCCGCAATCCCCGCATCTACCTGATGGACGAACCGCTCTCCTCGCTCGACGCGAAACTCCGCGCCGACCTGCGGATCGAGCTGAAGCGCATCCACGCCGACATGGGCGCCACCTTCCTCTATGTCACCCACGACCAGATCGAGGCGATGACCATGGCCACCCATGTCGGCGTGCTCGACCATGGTTGCCTCGTCCAGTTCGGCACCCCGCGCGAGATATACGAGACTCCCGTCTCGGCCTACGTCGCCTCGCGCCTCGGCCAGCCGCACATCAACCTCCTGCCCGCCGACGCCTTCGGCGCCCCGCCCCCGAACGCCGCGCAGATCGGTCTGCGCCCGGAACACATCCATATCGGGGACGGCGTCGAGGCCGCGATCTCCCGCATCGAGCATCTGGGCGATCAGACCCGCCTGCACCTGACCTTCGGGCCGCATGCGCTGATCACGCTCACGGACCCGCACACGCCTCTCCAACCGGGGGAGACCGTCAGGATCCGCCCGCACAATCCCCTCTGGTTCGACGCCGCCGGCAACCGTATCTGAAAGGCCAAGCCCATGAAACAGTTCATGAACTCCCGCGAAAGCCTCGTCACCGAAGCGATCGACGGCTTCCTCAGGACCTCGGGCGGAAAGCTTGCCCGGCTGGACGGATATCCGCATATCCGCGTCGTGATCCGCACCGACTGGGACCGCTCCAAGGTGGCGCTGGTCTCGGGTGGCGGCTCTGGCCACGAACCCTCGCACGCCGGTTTCGTCGGCCAGGGCATGCTGACGGCGGCCGTCTGCGGCGATGTCTTCGCCTCGCCTTCGGTGGATGCCGTCCTCGCCGGCATCCTCGCCGTCACCGGCAAGGCCGGCTGCCTCCTCATCGTCAAGAACTACACCGGCGACCGGCTGAACTTCGGCCTCGCGGCGGAACGCGCCCGCGCCTTCGGCCTGAAAGTCTCCATGGTCATCGTCGATGACGACGTGGCGCTGCCCGACCTGCCGCAGGCGCGCGGGGTCGCGGGCACCCTTTTCGTCCACAAGATCGCCGGTGCCATGGCCGAATCCGGCGCCGACCTCGACACCATCACCGCCGCCGCGCAAGGCGTCATCAGGGGCGCCATCTCCATCGGCATGTCGCTCGACACCTGCACCGTCCCCGGCTCGCCGAAAGAGGACCGGATCGGCGCCGGCAAGGCCGAGCTTGGTCTCGGCATCCACGGCGAGGCCGGGATCGAACAGGTCGATTTCTCCGGCGCCCGCTCTGCCATGCAGATGGTGGCCGAGAAACTCCTACCCCACACCGGCCCCGGCGACCACGTCGCGCTTCTCAACAACCTCGGCTCCACCACGCCGCTGGAAATGTCCGTCCTGTCAGAGGAACTTGCCCGCTCTCCCCTGGGCGCCAAGGTCAAGTGGATGATCGGCCCCGCCCCCCTGATGACCTCGCTCGACATGCACGGCTTCTCGGTCTCGCTCCTGCCCGTCGACCACGCGCAGGTGACCTCCCTCGCCGCCCCTGTGGCCCCCCATGCTTGGCCCGGCCTCTCCCCGTTCGGGCAGGTCGTCGTCAAACCGCTCCCTGACGGCCTTGCGCCGATCCAGCCGGTGCCAAGCGCCCACCCCGCCCGCCGCGCCCTGATCGAGCGGTGCTGCAAGGCCCTGATCGCCGTCGAATCCGACCTGAACCAGCTCGACGCCAAGTCGGGCGACGGCGACACCGGCTCCACCCTCGCCGGGGCCGCCAAGGCGCTCCTCGCCGCCCTCGACCGCCTGCCCCTCGCCGACCCGACGCAGCTTTACCGCGCCATCGGCATGGAGCTTTCGCAGACCATGGGCGGCTCCTCGGGCGTCCTCCTCGCCATCTTCTTCGCCGCCGCCGGCGACGCCTCCGCCTCCGGCAAAACCTGGATCGGCGCCCTCACCGCCGGCCTCGACCGCGTGATGCAAGTCGGCGGAGCCGCCCCCGGCCACCGCACCATGATCGATGCCCTGGCCCCTGCCCTCGCCGCCCTCCCGCAGGGAGTGGCGCAAGCCGCCAAAGCCGCCCGCGAGGGCGCCAACGCCACCGCCCAGATGACCCGCGCCAAGGCAGGTCGCGCCAGCTACCTCGCCGCCGACAAGCTCAAGGGCCACAACGACCCGGGGGCGGAAGGCGTGGCGCGGCTCTTCGAGGATTTGGCCAAAGGCTGACCCACAGTCCGCCAGTCATCCCCGCCCCACCTGTCATCCCCGCGCACGCGGGGATCCAAAGCGACCGACGCCGCGCCAGCGTAGGGTGCGCTTCAGCGCACCGCCGCTCTTGCCACCCGTCTCGCCGATCCGCCGGGCATTCCCCGACAGAAGGAACAGCAGGAAGGCCGGCTTGCCTCCTGCTCCAGGGCAGGACCGACAATCCCCTTCATCTGTCCAAAAATATCCCACGGGTGCCGCCTTGGTTGCGCCATCGGTTCAAGCAACCAATGCTGCGCGGGGGTGTGCCCCCCCGGCCGCCAGCCCAAGGCGCAGCCGTCACGCCCCCCGGGACCGAACCCCAGCCCAAGGCGCCTCCCTCCCCCCTCCGTGGGGGAGGGATGGGGTGGGGGGGCCGCCGAAAGCAGGTTAACACCCGGTAAACGCCCACGCCCATCCCGCTGATTCCAAACCGGAATCAGAAAATGTCCACCGTGGACACTACCCCTCCCGCTGGCCCACGTTCTGGTCGATCAGATACCGCTGCGACAAGGGGATCGCCGCGGCCCCCAGGGCCCGGGCATCCGCCCCCACCGTCCCCTCCCGGATCACCGGCGGCTCGATCCCGGCGAGGTCGAGGCCCAGCAAAGCCGCCCTCGTCCGCCGCACCATCTCCCCCCGCACCGCGACCGGCATCCACCCGTCGATCAAGACCGCCTCGATCTCCAGAAGAGCCGCCGCCGCCAGCGTGGCATGGGCCAGCGCCCCCGCCGCCTGGTCCAGCCAGGGCTCCAGCACCCGGTCCGAAACCTCCCAACGGTCATGTTGCGACCACAGATGATCCGACGGCTCCCCCGCTGCCTCCATCGCCTCGGCCAGCACCGACATCGAGGCCAAGTCGATCAGCCGCCGCGTGCCCCCGCCCGGCGCGGGCACCTGGATCGACCCCACCGCCGCCGCGTTCCCCGTCCGCCCCAGGTAGAGCTGGCCGTTCATCACGAGGCCACCTCCGATGAAGGTCCCGAAGTAGAAGTAGAGGAAATCCTTCGGCCGCTCCCCCGTCCCGAAGATCAGTTCCGCCCCGCAGGCCGAGGTCGCGTCGTTCTGGACATAGACCGGCAGCCCGGTGATCGCCCCCAGCTCCGCCCCCAGGTCGCGCGACCGCCAGGCGTCCATCTCGGCCTGCGGCACCCCCAGGACCGAGACCCAGTTCCACAGCTGGAAGGGCATCGCCACGCCCATCCCCATGATCCTCCCGCGCAGCGCCGCCGGGAGTTCCCCCGCCAGCGCCGGGACTGCCTCCCTGACGAACCCCACCACCGCATCCGGCGTGGGATAGCGATAGACCTTCCGCCGCGCGGCCCGCATCCGGCCGCGGAAGTCGGTCAGCACCAGGTCCGCCGACCGCCGCCCCAGCTTCAGCCCGAAAAAGAACGCCCCCTCCGCCGCCAGCGACATCGGGATCGAGGGCTGGCCGACCCGCCCCCGCACCGGCTCGCCGCGTTCCAGCAGCCCCTCCTCTTCCAGCCCCCGCATGATGACGCTGACCGTCTGTGCCGAAAGCCCCGTCATCCGCGCGATGTCGGACTTGGCCAGCGCGACGTGACGGCGCACCAGCGACAGCACCAGCCGCTCGTTGTGGTCGCGCATGCCGGATTGGTTCGTCCCCCGCGGGGCGTCGGCATCGGCGAGGCCGCGGTCGAGGGAGGTTTCCGGCATCCGTCCCGCCCCCTCAACCCGCAAGCCCGATCACGCCCTTGCGCAGGATGACATTGGCAAACAGCGCCTTCTCGCTGGTCGCCACCACCGCATGCGCGGCGCGGATGCGCGGGTAAAGCGCCTCTCCCGCCAGCGGCACCACTGCCATGCCGGGGGCCATCCGCGCGAACAGGGCGTCGATCTGCCGATGAATTTCACCCGCCTGCGCCGGATCGTTGTTCAGGCTGGCCCGGAACAGCGCCGCCGGGACCGCCCGGTCCACCGGCATCACCGTCAGCACCGCCTCGACCACCGCCAGCACCCCGTGGCCGTCGGCACGGACCAGCCGACGCGCATGCTCGGCGGCTGGATAGTTGCCGTCCACGATGGCAATCTCGTCTCCATGCCCCATGGCGCGCAGCGTCGCCAGGAAGTCCGGCCCCAACAGGGGCGGAATACCGATCAGCATGGCCTCCCCCTCCTCCCGGGTGTGGCGGTCCGGACAAAGGCGGTCCGGTCCCTGCCTCGCAGACTGCGGTCGGAACGGCATCCTGTCAATAATAAATCACAGTGATTTATTTATCTTGACGCAAGGGAGGGAATCGGCTTTTCTTGGCCTTGGCGCAGGGCCTCCGGGTTCGGCGCACGAATTTCGTAACGGGGGCCCGAAGGCCCCCACCTTGGGAGGAAGACCATGAAAGTCATCACCAAAGCCCTTCTGGGCGCGGGCGCGCTTGCGCTGTCGGCAGGCTTCGCCTCGGCCGAAGGCGTCTCGGCCTGCCTGATCACCAAGACCGACACCAACCCCTTCTTCGTGAAGATGAAGGAAGGCGCCGAGGCCAAGGCGGCCGAGCTGGGCGTGACGCTGAAGTCCTATGCCGGCAAGATCGACGGCGACCATGAATCCCAGGTTGCCGCCATCGAGGCCTGCGTGGCCGACGGCGCCAAGGGGATCCTGATCACCGCCTCGGACACCAAGGCCATCGTCGACTCGGTCAAGGCCGCCCGCGACGCCGGCGTCCTCGTGATCGCGCTCGACACCCCGCTCGATCCGATCGACGCGGCCGACGCGACCTTTGCCACCGACAACTTCCAGGCCGGCCTCCTGATCGGCCAGTGGGCCAAGGCCACGCTCGGTGACGCGGCGGCGAACGCCAAGATCGCGATGCTCGACCTCGCCATCTCGCAGCCCTCGGTGGACGTGCTGCGCGACCAGGGCTTCCTGACCGGCTTCGGCATCGACACCGTGGACATCAACAAGTGGGGCGACGAGACCGACCCGCGCATCGTTGGCAACGAAGTCACCGCCGGCAACGAGGAAGGCGGCCTGAAGGCGATGGAAGCCCTCCTCGCCAAGGATCCCGACATCAACGTGGTCTACACCATCAACGAACCCTCGGCCGCCGGCGCCTACGAGGCGCTGAAGGCCGCCGGCAAGGAAGGCGTGCTGATCGTCTCGGTCGATGGCGGCTGCCCCGGCGTGCAGGACGTGAAGGACGGCGTGATCGGCGCCACCTCGCAGCAGTATCCGCTGCTGATGGCCTCGCTCGGGATCGAAGCCATCGCCAAGTTCGCCGCCGACGGCACCAAGCCGGCGCCGACCGAAGGCAAGGCCTTCTTCGACACCGGCGTGGCCCTGGTCACCGACAAGCCGGTCGAGGGGGTGGAGTCGATCGACACCGCCAAGGGGATGGAGCTCTGCTGGGGCTGATCCCCGACCGTCAACGCGAAGGCCGCAGTTGATTTGCGGCACCGCTTGACCCCATGCTGACATGCAAGGGCGGCCCTCGCGCCGCCCTTCGCATAACCGGCCGGCCGATGCAGCCGCGCCCAGGGGAGGGAACCATGTCCAATGACGCGAAGTCGGTCTCCGGCGCCTACGAGGCGGGCCTGAAGGGGGCCGCGGAAACCGTTGCCGAGTTTCACGAAGAACAGAATGCGCTGAAGAAGCTGCAGCACTGGCTGCACCAGACGCCCTCGGCCGTGCCGATGATCGTGCTGGTCGTGTCGGTCATCGTCTTCGGGCTTCTGGCCGACAATTTCTTCAAGGCGGCCACACTGTCCACGATCCTGCAACAGATCGCCATCGTCGGCATCCTCGGCTGCGCCCAGACCATCGTGATCCTGACCGCAGGCATCGACCTTTCGGTTGGCGCCATCGCCGTCTTCTCCTCGGTCCTCATGGGCCAGATGACCTTCCGCTACGGCATCCCCGCACCCGCCGCCATCGCCATCGGCCTTGCGCTCGGCACCGCCATGGGGGCGCTGAACGGCTTTCTCATCGCCCGGCTGAAACTGCCGCCCTTCATCGTGACGCTTGGGACCTGGCAGATCCTCCTGGCCTCGAACTTCATCTATTCCCGCAACGAGACGATCCGCTCGGCCGACATCGCCGAGGTGGCACCGGCGTTGCAATTCTGGGGCTATTCGATCCAGCCCGGCGGGGTAAAGGTGCTCTACGCCGTGTTCCTGATGATCGCGCTGGTGGCGATCATGGCCTATGTCCTGCGCCATACCGCCTGGGGACGGCACGTCTATGCCACCGGGGACGATCCGGCGGCGGCGGAACTGGCGGGGGTGCCCACGAAGAAGGTGCTGATCCAGGTCTATGCGCTGGCGGGCCTGTTCTGCGCCATCGCGGGCTGGGTGATGATCGGCCGCTTCGGCTCGGTCTCGCCCACCGCCTCGACCGGACAGCTCGGCAACATCCAGTCGATCACCGCCGTGGTGATCGGGGGCATCTCGCTGTTCGGCGGGCGCGGCTCGATCGTCGGCATGTTCTTCGGGGCGCTGATTGTCGGCGTCTTCGAGATGGGCCTGCGCCTGGTTGGCACCGACCCGCAATGGACCTTCTTCCTCATCGGCGTGCTCATCATCTTCGCCGTGACCGTGGACCAGTGGATCAGAAAGGTGGCTGGCTGATGGAACCGATACTCAAGGCACGCGGCCTGACCAAGCGTTTCGGCAAGGTCACCGCGCTGAACGACTGCGACTTCGAGCTCTATCCCGGCGAGATCCTCGCCGTGATCGGCGACAACGGCGCGGGGAAATCGACGCTGATCAAGGCGATCTCCGGCGCCGTGGTGCCTGACGAGGGGCAGATCTGGCTCGAGGGCCGCGAGGTCAGCTTCAAGACGCCCATCGAGGCGCGCGCGGCCGGCATCGAGACGGTCTACCAGACCCTCGCCATGTCCCCCGCGCTGTCCATCGCCGACAACATGTTCATGGGGCGCGAGTTGCGCGCGCCGGGGATCATGGGCAGCCTGTTCCGCAAGCTCGACCGCCCGAAGATGGAGAAGTTCGCGCGGGAAAAGCTGAACGAACTCGGGCTGATGACGATCCAGAACATCAACCAGGCGGTGGAGACGCTCTCGGGCGGCCAGCGCCAGGGGGTGGCGGTGGCGCGCGCCGCGGCCTTCGGGTCCAAGGTGGTGATCCTCGACGAACCCACCGCCGCGCTCGGTGTGAAGGAAAGCCGCCGGGTGCTGGAGCTGATCCGCGACGTGAAGAACCGCGGCATCCCGATCATCCTGATCAGCCACAACATGCCGCATGTGTTCGAGATCGCCGACCGCATCCACATCCACCGCCTCGGCCGCAGGCTCTGCGTGATCCGGCCGCAGGACTATTCGATGTCGGATGCCGTGGCCTTCATGACCGGCGCCAAGCTGCCCGAAGGCGTGACCGAAACGGTCTGAGGCCCGTCCCTCTCCTGCCGGGGCATCGCGGTCGCAGCCGTGCTGCCTCCGGCGGGAGTATTTCCGGAAAGGGCAAGCAAGGATCGCCTGCCCCTTGCCCTTTACCCAAATACTCCCCGCGGAGCGGCCGCACTATCCATTCCGCGCCGCCGTCCGGTCCGGCGCCGCGGCAGCCCGACCGAGGGGGGCTCCGCTGCGGCGGGGAAACGCGCCACTGGCGCCTTTCCTGATCCGCCTTGCACCCCCCTCGGCCGGCCCCCGCTTGCAAAAAACCCGGCAATCCTGTCGCAGGGGGCTTGAAACCCTTGACGCAAGGCCCAAAATCGCCCGAAACCCGCCGCGACGCGATCAAGAACGACAAGCCCGCCGCCACGACGAGGACGCTGCCCGAATGACCCTAGCCCTGATAGCGGCGCTGCCCTTCCTCGGCGCGCTCCTGCCCGGACTGATGATCCGCGCCGGCCGCACCGCCTGCGCCACCGCCACCGGATCGGTCACGCTCCTGGCCCTCGCGCTCCTCGCGCTGCAGGCCCCCGCCGTCCTGCGGGGCGAAATCGTGCAGACCCGCATCGACTGGCTGCCCGCGCTCGGCCTCAACGCCACCTTCTTCCTCGACGGGCTGGGCCTCCTCTTCGCCGGGCTGATCCTCGGCATCGGGCTTCTCATCATCCTCTATGCTCGCTTCTACCTCGCGAAATCCGACCCGATGGGGCAGTTCTACAGCTACCTCATGCTGTTCCAGGGCGCGATGGTGGGGATCGTCCTGTCCGACAACATCCTGCTCCTGCTGGTGTTCTGGGAGCTGACCTCGCTCTCCTCCTTCCTCCTCATCGGCTACTGGAGGCACCTGCCCGAGGGCCGGCAGGGCGCGCGGATGGCGCTGGCCGTCACCGGCGGCGGGGGGCTCGCCATGATCGCCGGCATGCTGATCCTCGGCAACATCGCGGGCAGCTACGACCTGACGGTGATCCTCCAGCACAAGGACGTGATCCAGGCCTCGGACTGGTATCTGCCCGCACTGATCCTGATCCTGCTCGGCGCCTTCACCAAGTCGGCGCAGTTCCCCTTCCACTTCTGGCTGCCGCATGCCATGGCCGCGCCGACCCCGGTCTCGGCCTACCTGCACTCGGCCACCATGGTGAAGGCAGGGCTGTTCCTGATGGCGCGGATGTGGCCGGTGCTGGCCGGCACGCCGGAATGGTTCTGGATCGTCTCGACCGCGGGCCTTGTGACCATGGTCATGGCCGCAAAGATCGCCTTCTTCAAGGACGACCTGAAGGCGCTTCTGGCCTTCTCGACCGTCAGCCACCTCGGCCTGATCACCATGCTCCTCGGCTTCGGCACCAAAGCCGCCGCGACCGTCGCCGTCTTCCACATCATCAACCACGCCACCTTCAAGGCCGCGCTCTTCATGACCGCGGGCATCGTGGACCACGAGGCGCATACCCGCGACCTGCGCCGCCTCGGCGGCCTGCGCACCCTCATGCCGATCACCTTCACCGTCGCGCTCCTGGCCAGCCTTTCCATGGCCGGCATCCCGCCCTTGAACGGGTTCCTGTCGAAGGAGCTGATGCTGGAAGAGGCCGCCCATACCACCTGGATCACCCCCTGGGCGATGGGGGTCCTGGCCACGATCGGGGCAATGTTCTCGGTCGCCTATTCCTTCCGCTTCCTTGCGCACGGCTTCCTCGGCCCGGTGCGCGACGACTATCCCCATGCGCCGCATGATCCGGGCCCCGGCCTCTGGGGCGCGCCGGCCTTCCTGGTGCTGCTGGTCGTCGTCATCGGCCTCTTCCCGATGGCCTCGGCCGCCTGGCTGGTGGACGTGGCCGCGGGGGCCGTCACCGGCGCCCCCGTCGCGGTGAAGATTTCCCACTGGCACGGGCTGGAACCCGCCGCGCTCTGGATGTCGATCGCGGCGGTCGGCGGCGGCCTGATGATGCTCGGCGCCTGGGCCCCCTTGCGCGCGATGTGGGACGGCACCCCGCGCCCCGAGGCCAAGCGCATCTTCGACGGCATCATCGAACCGCTTGCGGCACTGGCCCGCAGCCTGACCTATGCGATCCACAACAGTTCGCTCTCCCGCGCCATTGCGGTTGCGGTCCTAGCCATCGCTGCGGCGGCGCTCTGGGCCTTCTCGGGCGGCAGCCACGCGCCCGGCTCCCGCGCGCTGATGCCGGTCGAGCCGGTGGTCGCGGTGATCTGGGCCGTCACCATGGCCGCCGCGGTCTCGGTGCCCTTCCTGCACCGGGTCCGCGTGGTGGCGCTGATCTTCGTCGGCGTCGTGGGCCTGCTGCTGGTGCCCTTCTTCGTCCTGATGTCCGCCCCCGACCTCGCGCTGACCCAGCTTTCGGTCGAGGTGGTGACGATCCTCCTCATGCTGCTGGCACTGAACTTCCTGCCCAAGACCACGCCCGAGGAAAGCCCCGCCCCCCGCCGCCTGTTCGACGCGGGCGTGGCGGGCATCGCCGGCATCGGCATCGGCTGGCTCGCGTGGGAGATGATGACGCGGAACGCCGCCTTCAAGCCGATCTCGCATTTCCACCTCGCCCAGTCGAAACCGGGCGCGGGTGGGACGAACGTGGTCAACACCATCCTCGTGGACTTCCGCGGCTACGATACCTTCGGCGAGATCATCGTGCTCGGCATCGCCGCGCTGGCGATCTACGCGCTGTCGGAAAACCTGATGCGCAGCCCCGCCGTCACCCGGCGCCTTGCCGGGACGCGCCCCGAGCGCGAGGCCGGCGACCGCCACCCGATGATGCTGGTCGTCTCGACCCGGCTCCTGTTGCCCATGGCGATGATGGTCGGCGTCTACATCTACCTGCGCGGCCACAACATGCCCGGCGGCGGCTTCGTCGCGGGCCTCGTCTTCGCCATCGCCTACCTGATGCAGTACATGGCCTCGGGCTATGTCTGGAGCCATGCCCGCCAGCGCTACGACCACCATGTGCTGATCGGCTGGGGCGTGCTGATCGCCACGCTCTCGGGCGCGGGGGCCTGGGCCTTCGGGCTGCCCTTCCTGACTTCGGGCTACGAATACGTCCATCTCTGGCCGCTGGAGGAATTCGAACTGGCCACCGCCGCGATCTTCGACCTTGGCGTGTTCCTCTGCGTGCTCGGCGCGGTGCTTCTGGCGCTCGCCTCGCTGTCGCGGCTGGCGCAGCGCACGGGCGAGGTCGCCAACACCCGCGCCTATGACACCGAAGCCCCGCAGGAGAGCCGCTGATGGAAGCCCTCGTCGCCATCGCCATCGGGGTCATGACCGCCGTGGGCCTGTATCTGACCCTGCGCCTGCGCACCTTCCCGGTGATCCTGGGGCTGACCATGCTCAGCTATGCGGTGAACGTCTTCCTCTTCTCTTCCGGGCGGCTCGTGCAGAACCGGGCGCCGATCATCGGCACGGGCGAGACCTACACCGACCCCCTGCCCCAAGCGCTGGTGCTGACGGCCATCGTCATCTCCTTCGGGATGACGGCCGTGATCATGATCATGGCCATCGGCGGCTTCCTCGAATCCGGCCATGACCGGGTGAACATGTCGGACCGCGACCAGGACGACGGCGGTCCGGAGGCCGGAGCCGCCGACGACGACGCAGCCGGGGAGGGCCGGGCATGATGGGCCACTGGATCATCGCGCCGGTCGTGCTGCCGGCCTTCATGGCCGGGCTCATGGTCACCGCCATGCGCAACGACCTCCTGCTCAAGCGCGTCGCGGGGGTGACCTCGATTGTGCTTCTGAACGCCATCGCGCTGGCGCTTCTGTGGTCGGCCTCGACCCACGGGCCGCAGGTCTATTTCCTCGGCGACTGGCCGGCGCCCTTCGGCATCGTGCTGGTGCTCGACCGCCTGTCGGCGATGATGGTCATGCTGCTCGCCGCGCTGGCGCTGGCGGTGGTGCTTTATGCCATCGGCTCGGGCTGGGACGCGAAGGGGGCGCATTTCCATCCGCTTCTCCAGTTCCTGCTGATGGGCATCGGCGGGGCCTTCCTGACCGGCGACGCCTTCAACCTCTTCGTGTTCTTCGAGATCCTGCTCATCGCCTCCTACGGCCTGATGATCCACGGCGGCGGGTCCGAACGCACCCGGGCGGGGCTGCAATACGTGGCCTTCAACCTGATCGGCTCCTCGCTCTTCCTCTTCGCGCTGGCGCTGACCTACAACGTCACCGGCACGCTGAACATCGCCGACCTCGCGCAGAAGCTCCCCGACCTGCCCGAGGGCGACGCGGCCCTCCTGCGGGTGACGGCGGTCCTCCTGATCCTCGTCTTCGCGATCAAGGGCGCGCTGGTGCCGCTGCAATTCTGGCTGCCCGGCACCTATGCCAACGCGCCCGGGGTCGTCGCCGCCATGTTCGCGGTGATGACCAAGGTCGGCGCCTATGCCACGCTGCGCTTCGGCGCCATGGTCTTTCCGCCCGACCTGCCTGCGACCGGCACACTCCTGCACGCCCTGATCCTGCCCGCAGGCCTCGTGACCCTCGTGGTCGGAGCCATCGGGGTCCTCGGCGCCTCGACCCTGCCGCGCCTCGTGGCCTTCGGCGGCATCGCCTCGATGGGCACCGCCTTCACCGCCATCGGCGCCTTCACACCGGCAACCACAAGTGCCGCGCTCTACTACATCCTGCACTCGACGCTCGCGACCGCCGCGATGTTCCTCGTGGCCGACCTCGTCACCCGCCGCCGCGCCCATGCCCGGCTGACCGAGACCGCGCCGCCCATCGCCCAGTCGGGGTTGATCTCGGCGCTCTACATGGCCACCGCCATCGCCATGGCCGGGATGCCGCCCTTGTCGGGTTTCGTCGGCAAGCTTCTGATCCTCGACGCCTTCCGCGACCAGGCGCCGCTGGTCTGGAGCGTGATCCTCGTCTCCTCCTTCCTGATGATCCTCGGCTATGCCCGCGCCGGGTCCACCCTGTTCTGGAAGCCCTCTGCGATGGAGGCGCAACCCGACGAGACCCCGCCCGAGGGTCTGGCCTTCACCGCCACCTTCGGCCTCATCGCCGGCCTCGTCGCGCTGACCGTCCTGGCCGGGCCGCTCAACGGCTGGATGGCGGCCACCACCGACAGCCTCTACGCGCCACAGGACTACATCGCCGCCGCGCGGCTGGGCGAGGGAGGCTGACCCATGCTGAAACGACTGTTCCCGCATCCCTACCTGTCGCTGACGCTGGTCGTGCTGTGGTTCATGCTGGTCAACCAGTGGAAGCTTGGCAGCCTGGTGATGGCGATCATCCTGGCGACCATCCTCCCGCTCGTGACCTCGGCCTGGTGGCCTGACCGTGCGCGGGTGCGCCATCCCCTGCGGCTGCTCAGCTATACCGCGCTGGTCTTCTGGGACATCATCGTTGCAAACTTCCAGGTCGCCTATGTCATCCTGTTCATCCCGCGCGACAAGGTGCAGTCGCGCTGGCTGACCGTGCCGCTGGACCTGACCTCGCCCGAGGCGGTCAGCCTTCTGGCCGGCACCATCACCATGACCCCCGGCACGCTGTCCTCGGACATGTCGGCCTGCGGCCGCGCGCTTCTGGTCCACGCGCTGCACGCCCCCGACCCCGACGCCGTCCGCGACCAGATCAAGTCCCGCTACGAGGCCCGCCTGAAAAGGATTTTCGAATGATCCTCGGTTACGCCCTGACCTTCATGTTCGCCTGCATCGCGCTCGCCTTCGTGCTGAACATCTGGCGGCTGTTCACTGCGCCGACGCTGACCGACCGGATCGTGACGCTGGACACCATGGCGATCAACGCCCTCGCCCTCGTGGTCCTCTACGGCATCCACGCCGGGACCGGGCTTTACGTCGAGGTCTCGGTCCTTCTGTCGCTGACCGGCTTCCTCGGAACCGTCGCCTACTGCAAGTTCCTCCTGCGGGGGAGCATCATCGAATGACACCTGTCCTGCAAACCGCCATCGAGCTGGTCATCGCAGCGGGCCTCGTCGGCGGCGGCTTCTTCGCGCTGGTCGGCTCCTGGGGCCTGATCCGCCTGCCCCGCCCGATGCAGCGCTTGCATGCGCCGACCAAGGCCACGACGATCGGCGTGGGCGCGGCGCTCCTTGCCTCCTCGATCGGCGACCTGCCGCAGGGCGGCACGATCAGCATCCAGGAATGGCTCATCACCCTGTTCCTCCTGCTGACCGCGCCGATCTCGGCCCTGTTCCTCGCCAAGACCCTGATCCTGCGCGGTGAGGCAGACCCCGACATCCCCGACAGCGGCACCGGCCAGCCCTGGGCCACCCTCGGCGATGAACGGCCCGACCCGTAGTATTTTGACCATCCGGTCAGACATCGACCAGCCCGGCCCTTGCCACTCAAGGGCTTCGCATGTCATCGTCCGCACAGGACCGCGTGCACCGCCCCGCGCCTCCCTCCCCCCTCCGTGGGGGAGGGAGGGGGTGGGGGGGCACCGCGGGCAGTGCGATGGATCCAGAGACGATGACAACCCTCTCCACCACGGCGACCGGCCTCCTGCCCCAGGTCACCCATCCCCGCAATCCGGGCATGGCGCTTGATCTGGACTGGGTGGCCTCGGTCCAGGCCAACACCTCGGCCATCGAACGCCGCGCCGCCGCGCTGCCTGGCCGGCGGTCGGTGAAGAAGGAATACCAGGCGGCCTGGCTTCTGAAGGCGATCAGCCTGATCGACCTCACCACCCTGTCTGGCGACGATACGGCCGGCCGCGTCCTGCGCCTTTGCGCCAAGGCCCGCCAGCCGGTCGCCCCCTGGATGCTGGAAAAACTCGGCATGCCCGGCCTGACGGTCGGCGCGGTCTGCGTCTATCACGAGATGGTCGAAACCGCCGTCCGCGCGCTCGAAGGCACCACCATCCCCGTCGCCGCCGTCTCTACCGGCTTTCCGGCGGGCCTGTCGCCCTACAGGCTCCGCATCGCCGAGATCGGCGAAAGCGTCCGTGCAGGCGCGAAGGAAATCGACATCGTCATCTCCCGCCGCCACGTCCTGACCCAGAACTGGCAGGCTCTCTACGACGAGATGCGCGACATGCGCGAGGCCTGCGGCGATGCCCATGTCAAGGCGATCCTAGCCACCGGAGAGCTTGGCACCCTTCGCAATGTCGCCCGCGCCTCGCTGGTCTGCATGATGGGGGGCGCCGATTTCATCAAGACCTCGACCGGGAAAGAGGCGGTCAACGCCACCCTCCCCGTCAGCCTCGCCATGATCCGCGCCATCCGCGACTACGAGGCGCGCACCGGCTTCAAGGTCGGCTACAAGCCGGCGGGCGGGATCGCCAAGGCCAAGGACGCGCTGGTGTATCTCACGCTGATGAAGGACGAACTCGGCCATCCCTGGCTGCAGCCCGACCTTTTCCGCTTCGGCGCATCCAGCCTTCTGGGCGACATCGAGCGCCAGCTCGAACACCACCTCACCGGCCACTACTCCGCCGCCAACCGCCACGCGATGGGCTGATCCGATGCCCGACCCCGGCATTTGCTCTTTTCCAAATACTCCCGCCGGAGGCTCTTCCGCTCGAGCCGGTTGCGCGCCCTTCGCGCGCAGAGGCGAGACAAAAGGCTTGCGCCGCAATGCGCTCAATCTGAAAACCGCCCCCACCTGTGCTGCGGCGAAGGACTGATCCCATGACCATCAAGGAAATCTTCGACAGCATGGCCTACGGCCCCGCCCCCGAATCCGCCGCCGAGGCGTTGGCCTGGATCGCCCGCCATCAGGGCCGCTTCGGCCACTACATCGACGGCCAATTCACCGCACCGGGCGAGACCTTCACCACCGCGAATCCCGCCACCGGCAATCCCTTGGCCCATGTCACCCAAGGCACCGCCGAGGACGTGGCGAAAGCCGTCGCCGCCGCCCGCCGCGCTCAGCCGAAATGGGCCGCCCTCCCCGCCTTCCGCCGCGCGGAATACCTCTACGCCCTCGCCCGCCTCGTCCAAAAGCACTCCCGCCTCTTCGCCACGCTGGAAACCCTCGACAACGGCAAGCCGATCCGCGAATCCCGCGACATCGACATCCCCCTCGTTGCCCGCCATTTCTCCTACCACGCGGGTCTCGCCCAGCTTCTCCCCTCCGAACACCCCGACATGCGCCCCCTCGGCGTCTGCGGCGCGGTCATCCCCTGGAACTTCCCGCTCCTCATGCTCGCCTGGAAGGTCGCCCCCGCGCTGGCCGCCGGGAACACGATCGTCCTCAAGCCCGCCGAATACACCCCCCTCACCGCCCTCCTCTTCGCCGAGATCTCCCGCGAGGCGGGCCTGCCCAGGGGCGTCCTCAACATCGTCACCGGCGACGGCAGCACCGGCGCGGCGCTGGTAGACGCCCCGGTGGACAAGATCGCCTTCACCGGCTCCACCTCCGTCGGCAAGCGCATCCGCGAGGCGACCGCGGGTACCGGCAAGGCCCTCACCCTCGAACTCGGCGGCAAGTCCCCCTACATCGTCTTCGACGACGCCGACCTCGACTCGGCCGTCGAGGGCCTCGTGGACGCCATCTGGTTCAACCAGGGCCAGGTCTGCTGCGCCGGCTCCCGCCTTCTCGTCCAGGAAGGCGTCGCCCCCCGCTTCCACGACAAGCTCAAGCGCCGGATGGACGGGCTGCGCATCGGCGATCCCCTCGACAAGTGCATCGACATCGGCGCGGTGGTCGATCCGGTCCAGCTCGACACCATCACCCGCCTCGTGCGCGACAACCCCGAGGGCGAACACTACGTCGCCGCCACCCCCCTGCCCGCGCAGGGCTGCTTCTACTCCCCCACCCTCATCACCGGCCTCGGCACCGCCTCGCCCCTGATGCAGGAAGAAATCTTCGGGCCCGTCCTCGTCTCGATGACCTTCCGCACGCCCGAGGAAGCCGTCCAGCTCGCCAACAACACCCGCTACGGCCTCGCCGCGACGGTCTGGACCGAGAACGTCAACCTCGCCCTCGACGTGGCACCCAAACTCAAGGCCGGGGTGGTATGGATCAACGCTACCAACCTCTTCGACGCCGCCGCAGGCTTCGGGGGCGTCCGCGAATCCGGCTTCGGGCGTGAGGGCGGGTGGGAGGGCCTGATGGCCTACCTCAAACCCGCCGCCAAACCCGCGGCCCTCAAACCCGCGCAACCCATCCCGACGCCCACCGAGCCGCAGGTCGACGCCCTCGACCGCACCGCCAAGCTGTATATCGGCGGCAAACAGGCCCGCCCCGACTCGGGCTACTCCCAGCCCATCTACGGCCCCAAAGGCAAACTCCTCGGCCATGTCGGCATCGGCAACCGCAAGGACATCCGCAACGCGGTCGAGGCCGCCCATTCCGCCAAGGCTTGGGCGAAAACCACGGCCTACAACCGCGCCCAGGTTCTCTACTTCATCGCCGAGAACCTCTCCGCAAGGCACTCCGAGTTCGCCCAACGCCTGCAAGACCTCACCGGCAAACCCGGCGCAGCCGAAGTTGACGCGAGCATCCAGCGCCTCTTCACCTACGCCGCCTGGGCCGACAAATACGACGGCGCCGCCAAATCCGTCCCCATCCGCGGCATCGCGCTGGCCATGAACGAACCCGTGGGCGTCATCGGCGCCCTCCTCCCCGACGAATGCCCCCTCCTCGGCCTCGTCTCGGTCATGGCCCCCGCCATCGCGATGGGCAACTCGGTGATCCTCGTCCCCGGCCAGCACCCGCTGTCGGCCACCGACTTCTACCAGGTCCTCGACACCTCCGACGTGCCGCCCGGAGTCGTCAACATCGTCACCGGCCCCGCCCCCGACCTCGCCAAAGCGCTCTCCGGCCACATGGACGTGGACGCCGTCTGGAGCTTCTCCTCCCACCCCCTCTCCGCCCTCATCGAACGCGAGGCGGCAGGCAACCTGAAACGCACCTGGGTCAACCACGGCCGCGCGCGCAACTGGATGGGCCCCGAGGGCGAAGGCCGGACGTTCCTGTCCCAGGCCACCGAGGTCAAGACGGTCTGGGTGCCCTATGGGGAGTGAAGGCTCCACCAGCGTCATTATCGTAGGGTGCGCTACAGCGCACCCTACAATTGCGAACCGACTTGATGCCCAATCCGATCGAATTTCTGTTTTCACTGTATTTCGTACCATCTCCCCCATTTCTCGCCCGCCTGATTA
>NZ_JBKBLV010000048.1:0-21041 GCF_046295235.1 Tabrizicola flagellatus | reverse complement strand
CACCCCGAGCCATCGCGGGCAGTCAGCATGACAACCATCCCCGGTCCCCTGCCAAGACACAGGATCGCACCGTGGCAGCGATCCGCAAAGGCAGACGTCGAAACGCAAGAAGAAGGTAGGGCGGCATGACCGGTTCGCGGATCTCCATGCGCCGCCCGGTGATCCTGGGTCTGGCCGCAACGCTGGTGCTGGTGGCGGGCTTCGGGGTCTGGGCAACGACGACCCGGATCGCCGGTGCCATTGTCGCCCCCGGTCAGATCGAGGTGGAACAGGACCGCCAGGTCGTCCAGCACCCGGATGGCGGCGTGGTCGAGGAGATCCTGGTATCGGAAGGCGCGACGGTGGCGGCGGGGGATCCGCTGCTGCGGCTTGACGGGGCGGCGCTGCGGTCGGAGCTGACCATCGTCGAGGGCCAGCTGTCCGAGCTAGCCGGCCGCGCCGCCCGCCTGACGGCGGAACGCGACGGCTCTGACGCCCTGGAGTTTCCCGACGATATCCTGGCCCTCGCCGCCACTTCACCGGAAGTCGCTGCCCAGCTTGACGGGCAAAGACGCCTGTTCGAGGCCCGCAAGGCCACGCTTGCCGAACAGCGCGACCTTCTGTCCCGGCGCATCGACCAGATCCGCGCACAATCCGACGGAATCTCGGCGCAAAGGGCGGCGCTGGCCACCCAGCTTGACCTTGTCGAACAGGAGCTTGCCTCGCAGCAGAGCCTGCTCGACAGGGGTCTGGCGCAGGCGGGCACCGTTCTGGCGTTGCAACGCGAACAGGCGCGCCTGCAAGGCCAGCTGGGCGAACTTGCCGCCGAGCTTGCGCGCACCGAGGACCAGGTGACCGAGATCGAGATCGAGACTTCCAGCCTGACCACCCGCCGCCGCGAGGAAGCCACCGCCGAATTGCGCCAGATCGGCCCCACGACCCTGGAACTGGCCGAACGTCGCCGGGCACTGGCCGAGCGCATCGCCCGGCTTGAGATCCGGGCACCGGTCTCGGGCGTGGTCCTCGGCCTGCAGGTCACGACACCGCGCGCCGTCCTGCGCCCGGCCGATCCGGTCCTGTTCGTCATCCCCCAGGACCGCCCCCTCGTGATTACCGCCCGCATCGCGCCGATCCATATCGACGAGGTCGCCGTGGGGCAGGCGGCCGAACTGGTCTTTCCCGCCTTCTCGGCGCGCGACACGCCGCATCTGAAGGGCCGGGTCACGCTGGTTTCGGCCGACGCGCTGACCGATTCGCAGACCGGGGCCACCTACTACACCGCCGAACTGCAACTGGACGAAGGCGAGCTGGCCCGCCTTGGCGACCGCGTCCTCTTGCCCGGGATGCCGGTCGAGGTGTTCCTCCAGACCGGCCGGCGCACCCCGCTGGCCTATCTGGTGAAGCCTTTCACCGATTATTTCGTCCGCGCCTTCCGGGAAAGCTGAGTCCCGGCGGCTGTGCCGGGTCCGCGCCGAATTGTGCGGAAAAACAGCAATACTCCGGCAGAAGCACACGGACTGACCCTCAAATGGCCACAAAGCTTGGGCTAGATGGGGCTCAATCTTAGCGAGTCGGCAGAGACCGGGGCAGAATTGGACCGAATTGTGGCAAGCGGAACCGCAATGATCGAAGGATTGCGCAACAGGGTGCGGCTGGGCAGCGTCGCAGGCCCGGACAGCCGGGCGCGGCTGCTTCTGTCGCGCGCCACAGCTGCCGGGGTCCGCGCCTTCCTGGTGATGATCCTGATCGTCATGCCCTCGGTGATCCTGCCGGGCATCGGGACCGACACCAAGCAGATCGTCGCACTGGTCGCGCTCTTCGCCGGGGCGCTGGTGTTCTTCGAATACAATGCCGTCTATCCCAGCCTGATCGAGTTCCGTGACGGCGCGCCCTACAACCGCATCCGCTATCTGATGATGCTGACCGTCGTGGTCTTCCTTTCGGCCATCGTCGCCGACCTGGAAGCCTCGACAACCGTCACCCGGCTGTTCCACGCCATCGGTCTGATCATCGGCTCGGCGCTGGATTTTCCCTATTCGCCGGTGCGCCTTGCCAGCTACATGCTGGCCGACGACGCCAGCGCGACGCAGGTGGCGATGGTCAAGGTGGCGGCGGGCACCGCCTATATCGTCTCGCTCTTCTCGCTGGCGCTGTTCGTCATCGTGCTGAAGCTGGCCGGCTGGCCCTCGACGAAGAGCGCGTTCAACGTCTGGGTCAACCTGCCGACCTTCGAGCCGACGGCGGGCGGCGATGTCGTGGACCGGCTGGTGCGCGATTCGCATGCGAACCTTGCCGTGGGGTTCCTGTTGCCCTTCGTGATCCCCGCGCTGGTCGCGGTGCTGACCAAGGGCATCCCTGCCGAGACGCTGACCTCGCCGCAGACGCTGATCTGGACCATGGCGCTCTGGGCCTACATGCCGGCGGCGCTGATCATGCGCGCGGTCGCCATGGCGCGGATCGCCGACATGATCCGGATCAAGCGCGCAGCCAAGCTGGCCGTCCTGGGTTCGATCGAACCCTCGGCGCTGAACAAGGATGACGACGAGGACGACGACGATCTCTAGCCGGCTGCTGAGGCGCGCCGCGATCCTGGCCGGACTGGGCCTTGCGGGCGGCCCGGGGATGGCCGAGCCGCTGCGTATCGCCACCTGGAACATCGCGCTTGACCGGAAGGGTCCGGGCCTGCTGGTGCAGGATCTGAGCGAAGGCAACGACCCGCAGATCGCGGCTGCGGTCCGGGTGCTGGTCGCGCTGGAGGCGGATGTCGTTCTCCTGACGGCGGTGGACTACGACCGCGGCGGCATCGCCCTGCGGCTCCTGGCCGAGCGGTTGGCAGAGGCGGGGGCGCCCTACCCGCACCGGTTCGCCTTGCGCCCGAACACCGGGATGCAGACCGGCTTCGACGTGGACGGCGACGGGCGGACGTGGAACGCGCGCGATGCGCAGGGCTTCGGTCTCTTCTCGGGTCAGGGCGGGATGGCGATCCTGTCGCGCCTGCCGCTGGAGGCCGACGCCGCACGGGACTTCTCGGCCTTCCTCTGGCGCGACCTGCCGGGGTCGCTGAGCGACGACCCGCCCGACCTGGCCGCCGTGCAGCGCCTTGCCACGACCGGGTTCTGGGACGTGCCGGTCATCACCGACGCCGGGCCGCTGCACCTGCTGGCCTGGCATGCGACGCCGCCGGTCTTCGACGGGCCAGAGGACCGCAACGGCCGCCGCAATCACGACGAGGCGGCGTTCTGGCGGCTGTTCCTTGACGGAGCGTTGCCGATGCCCCCGCCGGATGCGCCCTTCGTCCTGTTGGGCGACGGCAACCTCGACCCCGCCGATGGCGACGGGCGGCGCGAGGGGATCGGGTCGCTGCTGGCCCATCCGGCGCTGCGGGACCCCGGGCCGCGCGGGACGCACGGGCGGGCCGAGCCGGGCCAGGCGGGCGATCCCGCGCTGGATACGGTGCTTTACACCGACCTCGGCGGGCTGAGGCTGGACTATGTGCTGCCCGCTTCGGCCCTGCGGGTGACGGCGGCCGGGGTGCTCTGGCCCGGGCCGGACGATCCCTTGTGGCCCGACCTGCAGGCCGCCTCGCGCCACTTTCCGGTCTGGGTGGACATCGACCTGCCCTAGATCAGCCCGTGCGCGCGAAGGTGGCGCGCGATCACCTCGTCCAGCGCGGTATCCTGCCAGTCGGGCAGCCAGCGGCGCAGGGGCGCGGGGTCGAGCGCGTGCGGGTGGTCGAAGAGGTAGAGCATCTCGCGCAGTTCGCGGGCCAGTTCCCAGACGGGACTCGCCAGGGTGAAGACCCAGCGCGGGAAGCGTCTGACGCGCATGGTGCGGCCCGACAGGCGGGTGATCCGCTCCGCAAGGTCGGAAATGGTAAAGGCGTGGCCCGCGAAGGGGATATCGGCATAGGCGGGCAGCGCCGAACCCAGCTCCACCAGGGACACCGCGGCGCGGGCCATGTCGGGCAGATAGGCATAGGCGTGAAGTGCGTCCGGGTCGCCCAGCGCCGTGACCCTGCCCTTCGCCACCTCACCCAGGATCACCCGGTTCATCACCATCTGCGGCGCCTGCGGCAGCAGGAAATCCCCGCCGCGCAACAGGATCGTCCGCTGGCCCTGGTCCGCCGCCGCCCGGTAGCGCGCCTCCATCTCGGCGCGGATGCGGCCCTTGCGGGCGACGGGGCGGTGCGGGGTGTCGGGACCCCAGGGGCCCGGCTCCATGCCGTAGGGATAGACATTGCCGGGGACAAGCAGGGTCGCCCCCGAGGCCCGCCCCGCCGCAAGGACCGAGGTGGTGATCTCGGGGATCAGCCGGTCCCAGTCGTGATAGGCGGGCGGGTTCAGCCCGTTGACGATGAGGTCGGCCCCCCGCGCCGCCGCGGTCATGTCGGTGCCGCGGGCATAGCGGCGGACCGTCCAGCCCGCACCCTGAAGCGCAAGCGCCACCTGCCCGCCAAACCCGCCCGAAGCGCCCAGAACCAGTGCCGTCCGTGTCATGCTGATCTCCTTTCGCCGTCTGGCGCGGATATGCCGGCAGCGACGACCAAAAGGAATTGCATGAAATCAACCATAGGCTATTCAATATCGCATGGACATGCCCGACTGGTCCCTGATCCGATCCTTCCTTGCCGTGGCCGAGGCCGGCTCGCTGTCGGCGGCCGCGCGGGCGACCGGGATCAGCCAGCCGACGCTCGGCCGCCATGTTCAGGCCATCGAGGCGGCGCTTCAGGTCGCCGTTTTCGCCCGCACCGCGCAGGGCCTGACTCTGACCGAGGCCGGCCAGGCCCTGATGCCCGCCGCCCGCGCCATGCAGGCCGCCGCCGCCGAACTGGCGTTGACCGCGCGCGGCCGTGCCGAGGGGATCGCCGGCACGGTGCGGATCACCGCGAGCCGCGTCGTGTCCTATGCGCTCTTGCCGCCGGTGCTGGCGCGGCTGCGGGCCGAGGAGCCGGGCATCCAGATCGACCTCGTCCCCTCGGACGCGACCGAGAACCTTTTGTTCGGCGAGGCCGACATCGCGCTGCGCATGTACCGGCCCACGCAGGGCGACCTGGTGGCGCGTCACATCGCCGACCTGAAACTCGGGCTTTACGCCGCGTGCAGCTATCTGGACCGCCGGGGCCGGCCGAGGGGGCCGGAAGACCTGGCCCGCCACGATTTCGTCGGGCAGGACCGGGGCGACCAGATCATCCGCGTTCTGCGCGGCATGGGGGTCGAGGCGGCGCGCAGCGACTTTCCGGTGCGCTGCGACGATCCGGTGACCTACATGCAGCTGGTGCGCGCGGGCTGCGGGCTGGGGGGCCTTCAGCGCGCGATCGGCGATGCCGACCCGGGGCTGGAGCGGCTGGACATCCTGCCCGACCTGCCCGTCCTACCGGTCTGGCTGACCGCCGCGCCCCGCCTGCGCCAGTCGCCGCGACTGCGCCGGGTCTGGGACGCCCTGGCCGGGGCCTTCGCCGCTTGAAACTTCCGGGCCGAAGGGCTAGGCCCACGGCGACCAATTCCAGCGGAGCATCCCATGGCGAACCCGTCCCTCCTGATCCTTGCCGGCGACGGCATCGGCCCCGAAGTCATGGCCGAGGTGAAGAAGATCATCGGCTGGATGGGCGACAAGCGCGGCATCCGGTTCGACGTGTCCGAGGACCTGGTCGGCGGCTGCGCCTATGATGCGCACGGCACGCCGCTGACCGACGCGACGATGGCCAAGGCGCAGGAGGTGGACGCCGTCCTTCTGGGCGCCGTGGGCGGGCCGAAGTATGACAGGCTGGACTTCTCGGTGAAGCCCGAGCGCGGCCTGCTGCGCCTGCGCAAGGAGATGGACCTGTTCTCGAACCTGCGCCCCGCCCAGTGCTTCGACGCGCTGGCCGATTTCTCCAGCCTCAAGCGCGAGGTGGTCGCGGGTCTCGACATCGTCATCGTGCGGGAACTGACCAGCGGGGTCTACTTCGGCGAGCCGCGCGGCATCTTCAAGGAAGGCAACGAGCGGGTGGGGATCAACACCCAGCGCTACACCGAAAGCGAGATCGCCCGGGTGGCCCGGTCCGCCTTCGAGCTTGCGCGGAAGCGCAGGAACAAGGTCTGCTCGATGGAGAAGGCCAACGTGATGGAATCCGGCATCCTATGGCGCGAGGTGGTGCAGGAGGTGCACGACCGCGACTACCCGGATGTGGAGCTGTCGCACATGTATGCCGACAACGGCGCGATGCAGCTGGTCCGCTGGCCCAAGCAGTTCGACGTGATCGTGACCGACAACCTGTTCGGCGACCTGCTGTCGGACTGCGCCGCGATGCTGACCGGGTCGCTGGGGATGCTGCCCTCGGCCAGCCTGGGCGCGCCGATGGCGAACGGGCGTCCGAAGGCGTTGTATGAGCCCGTGCATGGCAGCGCGCCCGACATCGCGGGCCAGGGCAAGGCCAACCCGATCGCCTGCATCCTGAGCTTCGCCATGGCGCTACGCTATTCCTTCGACCTCGGCGAAGAGGCGACCCGCGTCGAGAAGGCGGTCGAGAAGGTGCTGGCCGACGGTGTCCGCACCGCCGATCTGATGGGCCCCGAAGGCGGGACGCCGGTCTCGACGGCCCAGATGGGCGACGCCATCGTCGCCGCGCTGGACGCGAGCCTCTAGGCCCGGCTGCGCCCATTCACGGATCTCGTGCGCGCGTCGGCGGCCTGCCGGCGAGGAGTGCACGAAGTGCTCGACGAGCGTTACCGGGACGGCCCCATTGCCAAGGCCCGGTAATGCGCGATTCGTTCGGCATGGTCTGCCACCCGGTCCAGCCAGCGCAGCGCATCGGTCTCGCGGAAGACGTCGGACAGCTCGATCAATCCCGCATGTTCCCGCAACAGCGCGCCGCGCCGGTGCTGGCGGGCAAAGCCCTGCACCCGTTCCACCAGCCGCCGCGCCTGGTCGGGCCGCGGTCGTTTCCGCAAGGATGCCGCCACTGCCCGCGCAGGCCGCGCAAGCCGCGGACTGTCGGCCAGATGCGCGATCCGCTCCGCCTCGCGCGCCCGCGCGGACAGTCGCGCAAGGTGATCGGTCAAGTGCATCAGCGCCGACATCCGCGCAAGTTCTTCGGGCCGGTCTGGCGGAACATGCAGCCGGGACAGCCAAGTCTCCAGCCGCCGCAGTGCCGGGTCAAGCTGGTCCGGCAAGGCCGCAAGAGGCCCCGGATCCCGGCGGTCGCGCGGGGCAAGGGCGGCGGAAAGGGCAATGCCCGCCGCCACGGCCATCGCGTCGGCCGTTCGGACCGCCGCATCAAGCGCAGTCCCCGGATCCGACAGCAATCCGGGCTCGAGCGCGGCGGCAAGCGTCACCGGGCGCTCTGGCACAAGGCGCTCCACCAGCCTGGCAAAGCGCGCCGTCAGCGGCAGGAAGACCAGGGCACCGACCAGGTTGAACAGCGTGTGGAACAGGACAAGCGCGGTCTGGTCGTCCTGCGCGAGGAAGGTTGCATGCAGCACAGGCACCGCAAGGTCGAGCAGCGGAAAGGCCATCACGGCGGTGCCGATGTTGAACAGGAGATTGGCAAGCGCCGTCCGCCGCATCTCGACCCCGCCACCCGCCGAGGCCATGATCCCGGTCAGCGTCGTGCCCAGGTCCAGCCCGATCACGGCCGCAGCGGCCTGCGGAAAACTGATCGTGCCCGAGCCAAGAAAGACCAGCGCCATGGCCACCCCGGCAGAGGAGCTGTGCATGATCGCCGCCAGCCCGAGACCGAGCAGGACCATGAGCAACCGCCCGGTCCAGCCGTCGCCCGGCAGCTGGTCAGGAGTGATCAGCCCCTCGATCCCCGCCACCGATGACTGCATCAGGTCGAGCCCGATGAACAGAAGCGACAGCCCCGCCAGCATCCGGCACCAGCGCGCCAGCCGCCCTTCGCCGAAGATGCCGCCCAGCGCGGCGAGGAACAGCAAAGGCAGGGCCAGGGTCCCGAGCTTCAGCTTGATGCCGACCATGGCCACGATCCAGCCGGTCACGGTGGTCCCGACATTTGCGCCGAAGAGCACCCCGAGCGACTGGCCGAAACTGAGCAGCCCGGCCCCGACGAAACCGATCGCCATGATGGTCACCGCCGTCGAGGACTGGACCATCGCGGTGATCGCCGCGCCGCTGACCGCCCCCCGCAGGGGCGTGCGCGTCATGCGCAGAAGCCAGCGCCTCAGCCCCTCGCCCGCCAGGGAACGCAGAGCCGCCGTCATGGTCTCCATCCCGAACAGGAAGAGACCGATACCGCCCAGAAATCCAAGGATACCCCCGGTCATGCCGGGAAGGTGACCCAAGCCCGCCCCCATGGCAAGTCGCGCGGGCTTGAGGCTGCCGCCGCTATCTGCGACAAGGTGTCGGAGTGCGACCTGTCCCGCCCGGCGGGCAGCAACGGAAGTTCCGGCAATGACCGAAAATCTGAAGGGTGCGGCCCTGTCGCTGGCGGCTTTCGGTGCCTATGCCACCCATGATGTCGTGGTGAAGTATCTCGGCGGGCATTACTCCTCCTTTCAGACCATGTTCTTCGCCGGGTTGATGGGCTTTCCGCTCATCACGATCCTTCTCCTGAGTGACCGGCGCGATGGCACCCTGATCCCGCGGCACCCGTGGTGGACCGCGATCCGCACCGTCAGCGCGGTGGTGACGGGGGCGATGGGCTTCTATGCCTTCTCGGTCCTGCCGATGGCGACCTGCTATGCGATCTTCTTCGCCATGCCCCTGCTCATCACCCTGATGGCGATCCCCATGCTGGGCGAGAAGGTGGGCCTGCGCCGGGGCATAGCGGTCGTCGTGGGCCTTCTGGGCGTCATCATCGTGCTGCGGCCGGGCAGCGGCGACGGGTTCTCTCTGGGGCATCTCGCGGCGCTGGGGGCCGCAACGACGGGGTCGCTCTCCTCGGTCATCGTGCGCAAGATCGGGCGCGACGAACGGTCGGTCGTCCTGATGCTTTACCCTATGGTGCTGACCTTCATCGCCACCGGGGCGCTGATGCCCTTCGTCTATCGCCCGATGCCGGTAGAGGATCTGGGCCTGACTGCGGTGATGGCGCTTCTGGGCACGCTGGGCGCGCTGGCGTCGATCGCCGCCTACCGCGTGGCCGCCGCCGTCATCGTTGCCCCGATGCAGTATTCCCAGATCATCTGGGCCGCGCTTTACGGCTGGCTCTTCTTCAACGAAACCGTCGATCTCTACACCGGCATCGGCTCGGCCGTCATCATCGCCTCGGGCATCTACATCGTGCTGCGCGAGGGCACGCCCGAGGTCAGCCAGAACCGCCCCGTGCTGGAGAACCGCTCGCGCTGGGAAATCGGGACGCTGCCGCGGATCTCGACCTGGTTCAAGCGGCTGGAAAGGGGCGGCGATCAGGCGTGAGGCCTCTTGCCAAAGCGCGGCGGACGGGATAACCCCCCCGCATCGGTCGGAGCGTAGCGCAGTCTGGTAGCGCACCTGCTTCGGGAGCAGGGGGTCGGAGGTTCGAATCCTCTCGCTCCGACCAGTTTCCCGGATTTCCTCGGCGATGACCCCCAAGAATTTTCGGCGAAAATTCTTGGGTCTCGCAGTCGTCTCAGCGCCGCGCCGCCCAGGCTCGGGCGATGTAGTCGGCGGTCATCAGGTCCAGATGCGCGCCGCCGCCGTTCTTGGCGATGGTGATCTCGTCATCGGATCGCCGCGCGAACAGCGTGGGGTCGTCGTAGAAATCGGCGATGATATCGGCCTCGGTGATCGCGCCCGAGGCGATGGGGTCGATCAGTTCGCCGATGTGGTGGATCGTGGTGGCGCGGCTGTCCACGAACAGGCGCGCGCGCTGCATAGCGCGGTCGTCCACCTCGCGCATGCCGGGCTTGTAGGCGCCGATCAGGTCGAGGTGCTGGCCGGGTTGCAGCCAGTCGCCCCGGATCAGCGGCTCGGTCGCCATGGTGGCGGTGCAGATCACGTCGGCCTTGCGCACCGCCGTCTCCAGATCCTCGGCCACGGCCAGGCCCATCGCCTCGGCGCTGGCGCGGCTGCGGCTCCAGACGGTGAAGCGGGCCTCGGGGAAGATCGCGGAATAGGCCTCGACCATGCTGCGCGCCACCGCCCCGGCGCCGACCAGCAGGAAGTTCCGCGCGTCCTTCCGCGCCAGCCGCGAGGCCGACATAAGGCTGTCCCCGGCCGTCTTCCACTTGGTCACCAGATGGAAATCGACGATGGCGGACAGATCGCCGGTAACGTCGTCGAACAGCGTCACCGCCCCGAAGATGGTGGGCAAGCTGCGGGCCGCGTTGCCCGGAAAGATCGTCGCCACCTTGACCAGCGCGCCCAGCCCGTCGATCCAGGCCGCGCGGTCCAGAAGCGTATCCGCGCCGCGATAGAGAAACATGTCCCTTATCTCGGCCCTCGGCATGCGGTGGCCGGCCTCGAAGGCCCGAAGCAGCCCCGGCCAGGTCATGTACGCCTCGGCCTCTTTCGGAACGATCTCGGTCACAGCCCTGCCTCCTCCTTCGTCAAGAGCCCCTCGGCCACCAGCCGCGCGGCCCAGCCCTGCCAGCTTTCGAACTGATGGGTGCGCCAGCCGCGGCGGGCGGCGGCGGTGATGTTCTCGGCCTTGTCGTCGGTAAAGATCAGCCTGTCGGGCGGAAGGCCACAGTCGTCCTCCACCGCCTGATAGATGCGGGGGTCGGGTTTCGACACCCTGAGGCGGCCCGAGACATATTCCCGGTCGAACTCGTTCAGGAAATCCAGGAGGCTACGCGCGGCTTCATAGGAATGGCTGCCGAAGTTGGTCAGGCAGAAGACCGGCACCCCCTTCGCCCGCAGCGCACGAAGAAGCGCGATGGAGCCTTCGATCCGGGGGCTTGCCAACTCGATCCAGCGGTCATGCCACAGGCGGATCTCGGGCGCCCAGCCAGGGTGGCGGTCGGCCCAGTCGTAGATGGTCTCGCGGAAGGGCCCGCCGTCGTCGATCAGCGCGTTCATGCCGATCAGGTCGACCTCAGAGAACAGCGCGCGGCGGCGGTCGGGTCCGATCACCCGGTCGTAGAAGGCCTCGGGCTGCCAGCCGGTCAGCACGTTGCCGATGTCGAAGATCACCGCCTCAGGCTGCATCGCTTTCCCGTTTGCGCACCGTTTCCCGCCAGATCACATAAAGGCCGGAGCCGCAGATGAGCGCAATCCCCACCCAGGATACCGCGTCGGGGAAGGTGCCGAAGACCACCAGCCCCCAGAAGATCGCCAGCGGCATGCCGACATATTCGAAGGGCGCGATCAGCCCGGCCTCGGTTGTGCGGTAGGCCTGCGTCACCATCATCCCGCCGATTCCGACCGACAGGCCGGTGGCGAGGAAGATCGGCCAGTCCTCGACCGGCGGCCATATCCAGGGGCGGAACAGGAAGGCCCAGATCCCGTCCTCAGCGGCCAGGTGGCCGTCGCCGGCAAAGGCGCCCATCGCGAGGCTGACGAAGATGAAGCCGATCTGGACGTAGAAGGACAGGGTCATCGCGCTTTCCGTGCCGCCCATGTGTCGGGCCAGCAGGTTGCCCGAGGCGTAGAGGACCGCCGAGATCAGGACCAGAAGCGCGGCGGGCTGGGTCACGCCAGATCCGGGGCGCAGCATGACGATCACGCCCAGCATGCCGACGATGACCGCGGCCCAGCGCCGGGGGCCGACCTTTTCGCCCAGGAACAGGATCGACAGGAGCGTGATGATGATCGGGCTGACATAGGCCACCGCCACCGCATCGGCCAGGTCCATGACGGCAAGGCCGGTAAAGTAGGTCACGTTCGACAGCATGACGATGGCGACGCGCGCCAGGTGTGTCGCGGGGCGCTGCGTGCGCAACTGCGCCCAGCCCCGGTCCGACCAATGGATCATCGCCAGGATGAAGGCCATGGCGACCATGGCGCGGATCAGGATCACCTGGTGCAGCGCATAGCCGCCCGACAGGAACTTGATCGAGACATCGTTGACCGAGAAGATCAGCGTGCCGCCGATGGCGAAAAGGATGCCGGTCAGGGCGGGAGAACGGGCCATTGCGGCAGAGAAGCCCCGGTCCCCGGTTCCGTCTGTCCCGCCCGCGACATCGCATGACGCGGGCAGGCGCGGTTCAGGGGTTGGGGGCTGGGGCGGCGGTGCCGGCTTCGGCCGCGCCTCCGGTCGCCGGTGCGGGACTGGTCGCCGCCGCTGCCGCAGCCGCGGCAGTGGCGCTTTCGAGTTCCGCGCCCAGCTTGTCCATCTGGGCCTGCAACTCGGTCACCTGCTTTTCCAGCGCGGCCTTCTCGGCTTCCTTGGCAACCAGGGCTGCCTCCTTCGCCTGAACTTCGACCTGAAGCGCGGCGACCTTCTGGCTGGACTGGTAGGCGTAAAACCCCAGAATGGCCAGCGACGCCACCATGATGGCAAGAACGAGATTCTTCATCCGATTTCCCCAGTCCGTCTGCTGCGCGCACCTGACCACAAGCGCGGCCACCGCACAAGCCGGTCCAGGAGGCACGGCGGCTCAGCCGGGCGCGGCGAAGACCTGGACCCAGTAATAGCGCAAGGGCGCCCGGTTGCCGCGGATGGGGCGGTCGTCCGGCTGGTAGACCAGCGCGATCCCGGTTTCCCGCATGGCGCAGTTCAGCATGTTGCGGCGGTGTCCGGCGCTGTTCAGCCAGCTGCGCACCACCTCGGTTGCCGATTTCTGCCCGGCCGCGATGTTCTCGGCCGCCGTACGATAGTCGTAGCCCTGCCGCTTGATCCGGCTGGAAAAGCGGCTGCCGTCCTTGCCGGCATGGCCGAAGAAGTTCTGTTCCGCCATGGCGCGGGCATGTGACCGGGCGGCCGCCATCAGCTTGGGATTTGCCCGCAATGGCGCGCAGCCGGCCTTGGCCCGGACCGCGTTCACCGCCGACAGCACGCTCTCGGCAGGGCCGGCCGCGACCGGTGCGGCAAGCGCCACCGACAGCGACAGGACAAGCGCGCTAAGCCAGGAAAGCCTGGGCGTGGAAGGACACATGGTCCTCCATGAAGGTCGATACGAAGAAGTAACTGTGGTCATAGCCCTTCTGCATCCGGAACGTCCCCCCCTGGCGCACCGCAGCCATAGCTTCGGCCAGCGCCTCGGGGCGGAGCTTGTCGAGGAACTGGTCGGAGGTCCCCTGGTCCACCAGAATCGGACCATCGAACCCCCGGCGCCGCATCAGCAGGGTGGCATCATGCGCCGCCCAGGACGACTCGTCCGGGCCGAGATAGGCGGAAAGTTGCGGACGACCCCAATCGCTCGCCGTCGGGTTGCAGATCGGGGCGAAGGCCGAGACCGATTTGAAGCGGCCCGGAAAGCTCATCGCGATGGTCAGCGCGCCGTGGCCGCCCATGGAATGGCCGGTGATGGCCTGCGCCTCCTCGGCCAGCGGGAAGGCGTTGAACAAGAGGCGCGGCAGTTCCTCGGTCACATAGTCCCACATCCTGAAATGCGGGGCCCAGGGGGCCTGGGTCGCGTTGACGTAGAAGCCCGCCCCCTGCCCCAGCGCGAAGTCGGGGTCGTCGGCAACGACCGCGCCGCGGGGCGAAGTGTCGGGGAAGCAGATGGCGATGCCCGCCTCGGCCGCCCAGCGCTGCGCGCCGGCCTTTATCATCGCGTTCTCGTGCGTGCAGGTCAGGCCCGAGAGGAACCAGAGCAGAGGCACCGGCCCGTCCTCGGCCTGGGCGGGCAGGAACAGCCCGAAGGTCATGTCGCAGGCGCAGGCGAGCGAAGGGTGGCTGTAGACGCCCTGAACCCCGCCGAAGGCCCGGTTTTCCGAGATGGTCTTCATATGTAGCCTCCCTGGCTGAGGAGCGCGATCACCGCCGTCACCGTCAGCACCGAGGCGGCGGTGGACAGAAGGATCGCGGTTGAAACCCGTTGCGGCGCAACGCGGTAGTGCTGCGCCAGGATGAACACGTTGCCCGCGACCGGCAGGGCAGCCGCAGCGATCATCACCCCGGCCTGATAGCCCGTGACGCCCAGAAGCCAGCAGGCCCCCGCCACGGCGGCAGGATGCAGGAAAAGCTTGGCAAAGGACAGCCAGGCCGCGACCTCGACCCGTTCCGCCGACCGTCCCGCAAGCGAGGCGCCGATGGCGAACAGCGCGCAGGGCGTGGCGGCAGCGCCAAGGAGTGTCAGGAACTCGTTCACCGGCCCGGGCAGCGCGAGGCCGGTCGCGCCCCAGCCGATGCCGAGGACGACCGAGACGATCATCGGGTTCTTCGCCAGGCCAGTGGCGAGGATGCCGAAAGTCTGCGCGCTGACCCGGCCGGCGCGCAGGCCGGTGATCGCCATGGTCAGGATCGAGGAGAACACGATCAGGTCCACCGCCAGCACGAGCAGCACCGGCCCCACCGCCTGCGGCCCCAAGAGCAGCGCCAGCATCGGGATGCCCAGGAAGCCCACATTGCCGATGACCCCGGTATGCGCCTCGAACACCGCTTCCTCGGGGCTGGTTCGGCGCGCAAGGGCCACGCCGGCGACGATCAGCCAGACGGCAGAGGTCGCCAGGAGATAAGCGAAGACGAAGGGCCAGGAGAAGATCGCCGCCACGTCGAGATTCGCGGCGAAGCCGAACAGCATGGCCGACAGGGCAAAGTAGAAGACGAAGCGGGTGAGGTAGGACGTCGCCTCCTCGGAGAAGAAGCGTGTGCGCCCGGCCAGGTAACCGAGGCCGATCACGGCGAAGAAGGGCAGGGTCTTCAGAAGGATCGCCAGCATGCCCGCACAGGTGTCACGCGCGGGCGGAAAGGGCAAGGCATCCGGTCGGGAATCGGTCGCCGGACCCGCGGGCGAAGGAGATGGGCACCAAGGGCAGGCCCCCGGCCCGCCAGAACCCGCTGTGGCAAAACCGGGGCACGCTGGCCGGCGCGGATTGTTTTGCCGAGGAGTACACAAATTGGGTTTCGCTGGGAAATCCCCACAACCACTAGCCGTACCGTCGCTTCACCCGGCGGGATTGCGGCCGAATCCCATCACTCAAGGTTGTGCGATTGTGGCGAAAAACGAACGAAATCCCTTCACGTTTTGGCCCAACTCATTGGCTAATCCTGAAGGATGCCGCGCGCGCCTTTCGGGGGAAGGGCGCCGTCCGGTCAACCGGGAATTGCAATGACCGCTGCCGCACTGAAGATCGACCGCGAGGATGCCGGACCCAGCTCGGACGAGCTGCCCGCGGGCACGAAACTGCTGTTCGGACAGTATACCATAAAGTCCTTCGTCAACAGCGGCGGCTTCGGGATCGTATACTTGGCCATCGATTCGCTCGACCGGACGGTGGTGATCAAGGAATGTTTCCCTTCTGCCTTCTGCCGCCGCATCGGCCAGACGGTCGGCGCCCGGTCCCGGTCGCAGCAGGACGACTTCCGGGCCGCCGTCCGGCAGTTCGTCCAGGAAGCCGTGACGCTGTCGCAGCTGGACCACCCGAACATCGTCAAGGTCCATCAGGTTTTCGAGTGCAACGAAACCGCCTACATGGCGATGGACTACATCGAAGGCTACGACCTGTTGCAGACGGTCGAGGGCAGCGCGCCGCCCCTGCGCCCGAAGGAGATCATCGCCCATCTGACGACCATGCTGGACGCCATCGGCCACGTTCACGCCCAGGGGCTTCTGCATCGAGACATCTCGCCCGACAACATGCTTCTGGACCCGCGCAAGGGCCAGCCGGTGCTGATCGACTTCGGCGCCTCGCGCAAGGAAGTGACCCGGAAAAGCCGGGCGGTTTCCGGGCTGCGCGTGGTCAAGGACGGCTACTCGCCGCAGGAGTTCTATGTCGTCGGCAGCAAGCAGGCCCCGTGCAGCGATCTCTACGCGCTAGCGGCCAGCTTCTACCACCTGATTTCGGGCGAAACGCCCAAGACCTCGCAGGAACGGCTTGCCGCGCTGGCCGGGCGCGAGGGCGATCCCCTGCGGCCATTGGCAGGCAGGTTCCGCGGCTATCCGACCCCGTTTCTGGCTGCGATCGACAAGGCGATGGCGATCTTCCCCCGCGACCGGCTGCAATCGGTCGAGGAATGGCGCGCCATGGCGGGTCTGCCTGGCGGTGGCGCGGTGTCTATGCCGGTCGCCTCTGCCGTCGCGTTGCCGGCAGCTCCGGCGCCCGTGCGCCCCGATGTCGCCCAATTCCCCGCCGAGATCGCTGCGCCCCGACCGGAACCGGCAGCGCCATCGACCGCCGGAGTCAGCATTGCGCAGCCAGCGACCACGGACGCGGAACCGGCTTCTCGCGCCGCCGAAGCCGGCAGCCGCGGCCTGGACGCCCGTTGGCCCGCACCGGGCAGGCTGGTGGCCGGGGCGGCTGTGGCCGTTGCACTTGTGGCCGGCCTTCTGGGACTGACCGGCCATCTGTCGCCCGGCAAGGCGCCGGTTGCTCAGCCCTCGGCGGCGCTGACCGTTGCCACGACCACCGAGACGCCTGCCGCCAAGACCCTGCAGGTGGTGAACATGCTGCGGCTTCCGAATGGTCTGACGTTCGAGGCCGACGATACCGCGACCGGCACTCAGACCGTGGTTGCCGAGGTGCCGGCTGGCGCCGAGACAACCCTGGAACCGGGCGACGTGCTGCTGATCTATTCGGCATCCGGCGAGATGCTGGGCAGCGCCACCGCGCTTCGCGACATTCTCCAGCGCGAATTCCAGCAGGGCGTGTCAACTTATGGTTTTGTCGTGCGGCGTGGTGCAAGTACAGTGGATGCAGAATTCCGGCTTGGGGTGGCAGGTTGACCCTGCGGCAATTGACAATCTGGACGGGGAGAAACCATCGTGAAGTTCCTGCGCTCTATCTTCGGTGAAACGGACGATACGGGGTCGGCGCCTGGCACGGTCGAAGCGGGTCCGGATCCTGTCATGGCAGCCCTGGCGGAGCTGGAAGTGAAACGCCTGCGCGAGGCACTGGCCGCCGCCTCCCCTACACCGGCTCCGGCCGCTGCGCCCGAAGCGGAACCCACCGGCGAGGTCACGGTCGCGCGGCCCGTCCGTGTGGTCAAGGCCAAGGCGCCGCTGCCGGAGGGTGTTGCCCCACCCGCGCGCAACATCTGGGAGATCGAGGACGAAGCCCCGGCGGCCGCCCGCGAGGCCGCTGCGGCTCCGCCGCGTCGGCCCACCCGCACCAAGACCCGCGTTCTTGGTTTCGAGGCCCAGCCGGAAGTGGTGATACCGCTGTTCGAGGGCGCTGAAGGCGTGCCGATCGGCGCCGCCACACCGGCACCCGGCAAGGGCTATGTGATGTTCCCGGCCGGCTGGCTTGTCATCAAGGACGGCCCCGGCAAGGGTGCCTCCTTCGCGCTGACCGAGGGCGTGTCGCAGATCGGTCGCGGTGCGGACCAGACGGTCTCGCTCGACTATGGCGACATGGCGATCTCGCGGCATAACCACGCCGCGATCGCCTATGACGGCAAGACGCACGAATTCCACATCGGCCATGGCGGCAAATCCAACCTGGTGCGGCTGAACGGCCGCCCGCTCCTTTCGACTGAACCGGCCAAGGATGGCGACGAGATTCAGATCGGCGAGACGACGCTGGTTCTGAAGGTCCTCTGCACGCCCGAGTTCAACTGGTCCACCTACCAGGAAGAGGGAGACGCGCATGATATGGCGATCGCGTGAACCGCGTTATGACGTCGCCTCGGGCATAAGCCAGGGCGCGCGCGACTACCAGGAGGACGCGATCACGGCCGATTTCCCGGTTGGCGCCGAGGCTGGTTTCGTCGTGCTCGCCGATGGCATGGGCGGTCATGCGGCCGGGGACGTGGCGTCCAAGATCGTGCTGACCGAGGTCTACTCCGAGCTGAAGTTCCATTTCGCCGATGTCGATGCCTTCGAGCGGCGGGCCCCCGAGATCCTGCGCAACGTGGCCGAGTTTGCCAACCAGACCCTGCGCAACCATGCCGAGAGCCACCCCGAGACCGAAGGCATGGGGGCGACCCTGGTGGTGCCGGCCCTGGTCGAGAACCGGTTGTGGTGGATCTCGATTGGCGATTCTCCGTTGTTCCTGTTCCGGGACGGCCGGTTGAGCCAGCTGAACGAGGACCACTCGATGGCCCCGCAAATCGACTTCATGGTGCAGGCCGGTTTGCTGGACGCCCGGATCGCAGCCTGCCATCCCGATCGCAACTGTCTGATGTCGGTGCTGATGGGTTCGGCGATCTCGAAGGTGGACTGCCCGTCCGAACCCCTGGAACTGAAGGCCGGCGACATCGTCATCTGCGCGTCCGACGGCCTGCAATTCCTGAGCAATGCCCAGATAGAGAAGGTGCTGAACCGGTATCGCAAGTCGCGATCGACCGAGATCGCCGAGCGGCTGCTGGAAGAGATTCACCGCCTGGACGATCCCGACCAGGACAACATCAGCTTTACCGTCATCAAGGTGAATGACGCCTCGGCACGGCCCAGGGCAAGCCACCGCCCGCAGGAGTCCGTCGCGGTCGCCCGGCCGCGCGGGTTGACGAAGGTCGTGGCCGATCCCGGCCTGTTGCCCATCCCGGAACCCAGCCCCGCACCGGACCTGCACCCCGAGGAGTTCACCGCCATCGTCAGCCTTCCCATGGCCGAGGCGGTCGCCATGGAGATCCCTCCGCCCGGGGATGCCGCGCCCGACAGCCCGGAAGAGACGGAAGAACCGGCCGTCGTCGTCGTGCCGCGACGGTTCGCGGCCCTGGCCTGAGGGCACGGGGTCCGCGTTCAGGGGCGAAAGACGCTCATGATCCTGTCCAGCGGCTTTTTCCGCTTGGCAACCTCGGGCACGGTGGCGCTGTCCGCCGGATAGCCGACCGGAAGTATCATCACCGGTTTCTCGTGCTCGGGCCTTTCGCACAGGGGACCAAGGAACTTCATCGGGTTGGGCGTGTGTTCAAGGCAGACGAGCCCGGCGTGATGGATCGCCGTGATCAGGATGCCCGTGGCGATACCGACGCTCTCCGGCACATAATAGTTCTTGTAGCGCGTCCCGTCCTCGGTCAGCCCGTAGCGTTGGGCAAAGACCACGATCAGCCAGGGCGCATCGGTCAGATGCGGTTTCGACACGCCGGTCCCGATGGGCTCCAGCGCGGCAAGCCATTCGTCCCCGGCGCCCCCGGAATAGAAGGCGCGCTCCTCTTCCTCGGCCCCCGCGCGGATCCGCGCCTTCATCGCCGGATCGCCGATCGCCACGAAATGCCAGGGCTGGTGGTTCGCCCCCGAGGGCGCCGTGCCGGCCGCCGCGACACAGGCGGCGATCACCGCCTCGGGCACCGGCCGGGTCGAGAAATCGCGCACCGAATGGCGTTTGCGCATGTAGGCGAGGAACCCGGTCGCGGCCGCGAGCGACCGGTCCTCGTCCATCTGCACCCGGTCGGGCAGCGGCAGGGCGCGGTAGGTCACTTCGCCCTTGCGATACATCACCCGCCCCCGATCAGCACCCCGGCGGCAAAGACCAGCGCGCCACCCAGCACCACCTGCAGCGCCGCGCGGAGGAACGGGGTCTCCATGTAGCGGTTCTGGATCCACGCGATCGCCCAGAGCTCGACGAAGACCACGATCATGGCGATGGTGGTCGCGGTCCAGAACTCCGGGATCAGGTAAGGCAGCGCATGGCCGAGACCGCCGACTGCGGTCATCACGCCCGAGGCGAGGCCCCGTTTCAGCGGCGAGCCACGGCCCGACAGCACGCCGTCGTCATGTGCGGCTTCGGTGAAGCCCATCGAGATCCCGGCCCCGACCGAGGCCGCGGCCCCGACGAGGAAGGTCGTCCAGGTGTTCTGCGTGGCGAAGGCCGTCGCGAAGATCGGCGCGAGCGTCGAGACCGAGCCGTCCATCAACCCCGCCAGCCCCGGTTGCACCCAGGTCAGGATGAACTGGCGCTTCGCGGTCCGGTCTTCCTCGCTGCGGGCGTCGTCCGGCAGATGGGTCGCCTCCAGATCCTCTGCATGGCGCTCGTGGCTCGCCTCGGCCGCTGCAAGATCGCCCAGAAGCTTGCGGGTCGCCGCATCCTGGGTGCGGGCGGCGGCGCGCAGGTAGAAGTCCTGCGCCACTTTCTCCATCGCCGCCGCCTCGCCGCGCATCGTCTCGAGCGACAGGGTCTGCGACAACCAGACCGGGCGGCGGGCATAGAAGCCCGCGACATGTTCGCGCCGGATCAGCGGGATCACCTCGCCGAAGCGCGCGCGGTGCAGGTCGATCAGGCGCTGGCGATGGCCGTCCTCTTCAAGCGCCATACCGTCGAACACTGCCGCCGAGGCGGGGTAATCGGCGCGCAGCCGTTCCGCAAAGCTGCGGTAGATGCGGGCGTCGTCCTCTTCGGACGAGATCGCCAGCGCCAGCACCTCCTGTTCCGAGAGGTCGGAGAAGCGGCGGCGGAAGGTCAGTGAGGACAGCATCAAGGCACCCATTCTGGAACGATTCTAATCTAGCCGGCTCATCGGCGGGCGCAACGCGATAATCTGAACTCTGTCGTTCAGAATCGTCTTGCCAGACTGAACTGTAGAGTTTAGAAACGAATCTGAACCGAAGAGTTCAAAATGGAGATCGAAATGGACCGCTTCGCGCTTGCCCTCGCCGTCACCCTGTCGCTTGCCATCCCGGCCTCGGCGCAGTCGCTGACCATCCTGCTGCCTTCGCTGAGCTTCCCGACCGAAACGGTCACACCCTCGAGCAAGGGCTGCGAGGCGCCTCAGGCCGGAACGACGTGCCAGCCGGCCGAGTGAGGCTTGCCGCGCCGGACCGCGATGCACTATGGTCCCTTGCAGGGGGACCGATGAACGTAGCTGCCGATCACGGGGTCCGGCGTGGCCGGAAGTTCGACCAGGTTCTTGACGGCGCCCGCAAGGTTTTCCTGCGTGACGGGTTCGAGAGGGCCTCGGTCGATGACATCGCCCGCGAGGCGGGCGTGTCGAAGGCTACGATCTACGCCTATTTCCCCGACAAGCAGCTCCTGTTCCTGGAAGTCGCGCGCTGCGAGTGCCACCGCCAGACCGACGAGGCCGAAGCGATGGTCGAAGGCGACGTGCCGGTGCAGGTGGCGCTGACCATCGCGGCGGAACGGATCGTGGCCTTCCACCTGTCGGATTTCGGCCAGCGCATGTTCCGCATCGTGGTGGGCGAGGGCGAGCATTTTCCGGGGCT
>NZ_JBKBLV010000047.1:0-22454 GCF_046295235.1 Tabrizicola flagellatus | reverse complement strand
ACATCCGCCAGCGCGCCGACGCCTACAACCAGATGGGCGAGCCGAAATCACGGGCAGGGTTCCGCGACATCCCGGCAGGCCCGATGGTGCTGAACGCCCTGCGCCGCTGGAAACTGCGCTGTCCGAAGAGCGATCTCGGGCTGGTGTTCCCCGCGCCACAGGGCGGGATCCTGCAGCACACCCGCACGCAGGACCGGTTCCGCAAGCTGCAGGATAAGGTCGAGGTGACGATGCGCTGGCACGACCTGCGCCACTTCGCCGTGTCGCTGTGGATCGAGCAGGGCTTCTCGATCAAGGAGATCATGACCTTCGCGGGCCATTCCTCCATCCAGATGACCATGGAACGGTATGGGCATCTGTTCCCCTCCCCGGATCATCAGAAGGCGATGGCCTTGGTTGAGGCGAAGCTGCTAGGATAACCATAAGTAAAGTATGGAGTATCTGAATGGGCTGCTTACCGTCGCATGGCCGGGTGAACTGTACGCGTTGCTTTGGTGATGGCGCGCGGGTGGAGTTTGACAGGACGCGGCGCACATCGGACGACGGAAAATGGCGGATCACAGCCAACCCACTGGCGTGGGGACATGAAGAACCTGAGATCGTGGTTCTCGGTTTTTCAAAGGGACCGACGCAAGCAGGAGCGTTAGCTACCACCCCGCATGACCAGATTGCCTACAAGGGCTCAAGGACCGCTGTCGGGAAGATCCTCACGCACGTCGGGGTGCTGGATCGCCCTGCGGACGGGAATCTCAGTAGGTCCGTCGACAGGTTGATCGCAGACCCGCGTGGAAGGTTTCATTTTGGATCGCTGGTCCGATGCACTGTCGAGCGGTATGACGACCAGAAGCGGGCATGGTCGGGCTCCGGTGGCGGAATGCTCGACAAGTTCGTTGCCACGCCATTTGGCCAGGAAGTCGCCGGAAACTGCGCCACAGCCTTCCTCGCCACCCTTCCAGATAGCACCAAGCTGGTGATCATGTTCGGGCTTGGGACCAAGATGAACTATGTGAGGGAAGCGCGCAGACTGGTCTCCGCGGCCCGGCCTGGCGCTTGGCGGACCGTCAATGAGGTCGCCTATTCAGATGGTCGGGTGACATTCGTCCATGTAGAGCACTTCGCGTCGCAAGGAGCGTTGGTCCCCAACTGGCTGGGTGAGAACAGCCACGACCGATCCAAGTTGGGCATCATGGCCAGAGATGCGGTTCGAATTGCCCTCGAAGTCTAATTCCCAAATCCTACCAACGGTTTGCCGCTGTTCCGTGCGACACGACGCCGACGTTTGGCGTCCAAAATCCGCCTAACCTACGGAAATCACAAAGGTATTTCGACCACCTGGGTAGCCCTCATAACCTGAAGGCCGCAGGTTCAAATCCTGCCCCCGCAACCAAAATCCGTAAACATATCAGATGCTTAGGGCCCGACGTAAACTGTCGGGCTTTTGTCATTCCAAATCCTTGTCAACACCTGGTCAACGTTCGCAGAGGCCCCCTGAAAAGCGGTGCGGATAATCGTCGCCAGAGGCATCGGTCACTTCGGAAGGTCCTGCCGAAACCGGTCCAACTGGTGCATCCGCTCGTGCAGGATCGTCACGATGCCGACGTCCCCGTTCGACAGACGCCGCCAGTACACGAAATGCTGCGCATGGCGGAAGTAGAAGCCTTCGACCCCGAACTCGGCCGGGATGGGGCGCGACGCGACGCCATGACTGTCGATCTGGTCGAACGCCGCGAAGAGGTCGGTGATGTACCGATCCGCCTGCTCGATGCCCCAGCGGTCGCGGGTGTAGCGGTAGATCTCGTCAAGCCGCAGCGATGCGGCCTCTTGGACGCGAATGACCACGTCGTTAGCCCCGGTTCCGAGCGATCACCTCGGCGGCAGTCAAAGGGCGATAGCTTTCCTCCGGGGCTGCGAAGGCGCGCGTGAGCTCAGCCTTCAGACGATCAAACGCCTCCCGCTCCGCCCGCTCCTTGTCCCGCCGGATCAGGTCGCGGACGTACTCGCTGATGTTCTCGTAGGATCCGTTCTCGCCCACGTTTGACGCCACGAACTCGCTCAGAGCGCCGCTGATCCGTACCGTCATTGTCGTGGTTTGGGACATGGTGGCCTCCGTCTTCTCGTATTCAAGATAAGCAAAATTGAACACGCAGGCAAGGCGTACCATATGGCGAACCTCCGCATCGGATGCGGAGATTGGCATTCCTATTCTCCGCAAAGGCCGGAAGCAGTGCGCGCGGCAACCGATCAAGGTTGCAGACCACCCCGGCTGGGGCACAAGCTGACAGGGCGCGAAGACGAGGCCCAGTTCATTGATTCGACTGCAACAACGCCCTTTGGTTGGTTTCCTCCTTGACCCCTTCGGGAGGTCTGCCCGTGCAATGGTGCTGGACGGAGATCACATCAGGATCACGCGACGCGGTCAGGTTGCCACCGTGTCACTGCAGGCGCTGACGAGTGCGCCAGCTCTCAGTAAGGGGATGCTCGGGACTGCGCTGACCATAAACTCGCAGGAGCATGACGATGTCACGCTGAATGGGGCGGGGAACGTCGCAGCCACGGAGTTCGCGGAAGAGGTCAAGGAGGCCTGGACGCGTTTCAATCTCGCAGCCCTTGATAAGGAAGCGGCGCGACTGGACAGGATCCTCGTGGGGGTGCTGTCACTGGCGGCACCGTCCCGTTACCCGGCGGCGTGTCAGATTACGCCCCTGCTGGACGAAGCCCGTTCGCTGGATACTTCGCTGCTGTCGAAGCTGAACGCCGAGGCCATAGGCCCGGAGTTCGTCGCGCGCATAGCCCCCGTCCGGACGTTCGCTGGCGACCCGCGCACCGCACGGTCTCATGCCGTTGTTACCTTCGTCACCGCCGAACTGGACCGCTGGAAGGAGTTCTTCGACACAATCGAGAGCAAGCCGCTGACGCCGGAACAGCGCCTTTCGGTCGTCGTCGATGAAGATGCGACGCTGGTGCTTGCCGGGGCAGGATCCGGCAAGACCAGCGTGATCACCGCCAAGGCGGCCTACCTCGTCAAGGCGGGCATTCGTCAGCCGGAGGAAATCCTGCTTCTGGCCTTCGCGAAGAATGCGGCGGAGGAGATGTCCGAACGGGTCGAGGCCCGATCTGGCGTGCCCATCGTCGCGCGGACCTTCCACGCGATTGCCTATGACATCATCGGGATCGTCGAAGGGTCCAAGCCCGCTTTGGCCGACCATGCCACCGACGACATGGCCTTCAGCAACCTGATCAAGCAGATCCTTAAGGACCTGGTCTACCGCCTGTCAGAGGTGTCGAAGGCGATCATCCAGTTCTTCGCGCATTTCCTGGTCGAGCCCAAGACGGAATGGGACTTCAAGACCAAGCATGACTTCTACACCCACATGGAAGCCCAAGACCTGCGGACGCTGCAGGGCGAGAAGGTCAAGAGTTACGAAGAGCTGCAGATCGCCAACTGGCTTTACGAAAACGGCGTCGACTACGAATACGAGCCCCTCTACGAACACAAGGTTTCCGAGATCGGCAGGCGCGATTACCAGCCCGATTTCCGCCTGACCGAAAGCGGCATCTACATCGAGCATTTCGGAGTGCGTCGCGAAAAGGCGCGGGACGGCAGCGAAAGGCTGGTCACGGCGCCTTTCGTGGATCGTGACGAATACCTGGCGGGCATGGATTGGAAGCGAAAGGTCCACGCTGAGCATCAGACGATCCTGATCGAGACCTACAGCTATGAACGGCAGGAGGGCCGCCTGCTGATCGCCCTTGCCGAAAAGCTGGCGCCGCATGTCACCCTGAACCCCCGTCCGGTCGACACCATCTATGACCGGATCGTCGAACTGAAACAGGTCGATGACTTTTCCAAGCTGCTCGGAACCTTCCTGCGCAAGTTCAAGAGCGGCGGCTACAGCCTGCAGGACTGCGAGACCAAGTCAGATCGGATGAAGCTGGGCCAAGCCCTGGAAGCCCGACGCCCCCGGGGCCATCGCACGCAACGAAATCCTGCGGACGTCGAAACGCGTCGGTCGAACCATCTGGCGACGATGGAGCGGCTACCACCGCCGGAGTCGTGCAGAAACCAAGATGCACTGCGTCAAGCTGCTGGATCAGCGGCTATCCGCCAGAGACTTCGACCGTCAGGTCGCAGAGTTCCAGGTCCGGGTCGCGGTCCTGAACCGCTTCACCGCGCTCGGAACGCCCGTCACAGAGGTCGCGGGATAAGTCTGTCCGGGGATGGGGAAGTTCCGGACATCAGCCGATTTGTGCAACAGAGCCATCCCCTATCCGCGTCAGCGACTTGAACAATCGAACGTTGCGGGGCTGCGCTCAGCTGAGAGCTCCCTTGCATACGCAGATCACTGCCATCGCTACGCGCCGTTCGGCCCGCGCACCCAGCGGCTGCGCCTCTTGCGTGTTGCGGTTCTGTTCCCCTCGAAAGCGATGGACACGAGGGGCGAAGTTTTGGCGGAGTTGAAACTCAAACCACTGGAAAGGCGAGGAAAAGTCAGACCGAACCGAATTCGGCGAGGTTCGCCCGAACAGAGACGGAGCGCCGTTCAGAGCCCGAAACGGACCTCGTGCGCAGTCTCAGAGGTTCGCATGGGGGAGGCAGATCCCTTTGAAAACACGGCTATTTCCGCGCCACGCGGGGCGCCTGTCCGTGTTCGCAACAAGGATGATGGCGGTGGGAATGGGTCTGACGTCGGACCTTCTCCGGGTTCGTCTGTTTGGCAGGATCACGCCAGCGCCGCAGGTCAGGTGTAGTCTCGCTCCCAATCGCCGATTAGGGTGTCCTTACCGCCCCAATTCCACGCCACTGCATTGGCAGTTTGCAAAGACATGACGTCATCGGGACACTCGGCGCAGCCGATCTGGCCGGTCGTTGCCGGCATCGACGCTGATTGACGGCGGAAGCTATCTACGCGGCCGTGGCGAAAGTCAGACCGTGTTCAGCAGGACGTCCGTCAATATCTCTGCGATGCGGGTCGGACTGCGGTCGCCCGGATGCAGGTCGTACACCCAATTGGACGGAATGCCGCCGGAGAACGGGGCGACCAGAAGGCCGCGGCTTAGGTGGATTTCGGCCAGCGAAGCGACCGTGATCGCGCAGCCCAGGCCGGCAACCGCCATTTCCAGCGCGACATTGGAACTGTCGGTCTTCGGGCCGCGTGCAAGCGGCAGGTCAGTCAACCCGTGATGGCGGGCGAAGGCCTCCCAATGGTCGGAGCGGCCGAGAACGTGAATCATCCCCTTGCGCGCCACGTCGGCGGGGGCCTTCATGGCATCTGGGCCAGACAGGAACTCAGGCGGGCAGACCATGACCAGCCGCTCCTGCTGCAAGGGCGCCCCCAGAACCTGCTCGCCGAGTTGGCGCGGGGTGATGCGCAAGTCGGCGATCTGTTCGCCCGGTTCGGCCCAGATCGTCGCATGCACCGTCACATCGACGCCCGGGTGCAGATCGCGGAAGGCGCGCAGGCGGGCAGGCAGCCAGTTGGTGGCAAGGCTCGCGGGGCACGAGATCGTCACCTCCTGCCGGTGCGACCGGCTGAGCACCTGACCTGTCGCCGCCTCGATCTGCGCAAGCGCCTGTCGCAGCCCCGGAAGCCAGGCCGCCCCGACCTCGGTCAGGACCAGGCTGCGCGGGGCGCGGTAAAACAGCGGACGGCCGATGAAATCCTCGAGCGCGCGGACATGACCCGAGACGGCCGCCTGCGTCAGCGCCAATTCGGCGGCCGCTCGGGTAAAGCTCTGGTGGCGCGCCGCCGCCTCGAAGGACCGGATGAAGTTGAGCGGAGGAAGGGATGTCATGTCAGCACTCCTGCTGGGGTTCTAGCCCATCGTGCGCCTTCGCGCCAATCTATCCGCCGATCTTGCTGCCATAACGAAAACGCGGTTCAGCCCGCCGTTTTCCTTGCGTGAATGCGCGCGCCGCTGCCGCTAGACTGCGCCGGACCGGCAGATGCCGACGGAGGTGACAGGATGCGCGAGACGCGGCGGGGACGCAGGGAAAAGGCGGGGACAACCATCCCTCAACTGCCATGGGAGACCGTGCGCAACCCCTATCGCCCTCTTGATATCCTTTCGCCCGAACAGATGGATGAGTTGCACGCCACCTCGATCCGTATCCTCAAGGAACTTGGTATCAAGGTGATGGGGGCGAACGCGCGTGCATTGTTCGCCGCTGCCGGGGCAAGGGTCGATGACGACGGCGTGGTGCGGATCGATGAGAGCATCGTCGAGGCCGCGCTTGCCACGGTGCCGAAAGCCTTCACCCTGACCCCGCGCAACCCGGACAGGCGTGTGCATCTGGGCGGCGATCATCTGGTGTTCGGACTGGTGGCAGGCCCGCCCAACGTGCACGATGCCTTGCGCGGCCGTCGGTCGGGCAACCTGTCGGATTACCGGGATTTCATCCGCCTTGCGCATTACTTCAACGCCATTCACCTGATCGGAAATCAGGTGACGGCGCCGCAGGAACTGCCCGCGAACAACCGCCATCTCGATACCTATCTCGCCAACCTCACACTTTCGGACCTGTCCTTCCACTGTACCGCGATCGGGCGCGGCCGGGCCATGGACGGAATCCGCATGATGGCGATCGCCCGCGGCATCGGGATCGAGGAGATCGCCCGCGATCCCGGCGTCATCACCATCATCTCGGTCAATTCCCCGCGACTTCTGGACGATGCGATGGGCGACGGGCTGATCGCCATGGCCGAACACGGGCAGCCCGTGACCATCACCCCCTTCACGCTCATGGGCGCAATGACGCCGGTCAGCCTGCCTGCGGCCATGGCCCAGCAGAATGCCGAGGCACTGTTCGGCGTGGTGCTGGCCCAGCTTGTCCGGCCCGGCGCGCCGGTCATGTATGGCGCCTTCACCTCGAATGTGGACATGCGCTCGGGCGCGCCTGCCTTCGGCACTCCCGAGAACACCAAGGCCAATGTCATCGCAGGCCAGCTGGCCCGGCGCTACGGCCTGCCCTATCGCACCTCGAACGCCAATGCCTCGAACGCGGTCGATCTGCAGGCGGCCTACGAGACCGCGATGGCCACCTGGGGCGCGGTGATGGGCGGGGCGAACCTGATCTACCATGCTGCGGGCTGGCTCGAAGGCGGGCTGACGGCGAGTTTCGAGAAGCTGATCCTCGACGTGGAGATCCTGCAGAACATGATCGAATTCCTGCGGCCCGTGAAATGGGATGCCGAGGAGCTGGGCTTCGATGCGATCCGCGAGGTGCCCGCGGGAGGCCATTTCTTCGGCGCGGCCCATACGATGGCGCGCTACGAACGTGCCTTCTACCAGCCGATGCTGTCGGACTGGCGGGGTTATGAGAACTGGCAGATCGCCGGGGCAAAGGACGCCTCCGCGCGGGCGACCGATCTCTGGCAGCAGGCACTGAAGGACTACGAAGAGCCACGCATGGACCCGGCCATCCGCGAGGAACTCGAGGCCTATGTCGCACGGCGCAAGGAAGAGATCGGCGATGACGAACCCTGAGACCGCAAGACCCAAGTCCCATGCCCAGGCGGTCGTCATCGGCGGCGGGTTGGTGGGCTGTTCGATCCTTTACCACCTGACCAAGCTCGGCTGGTCGAATGTGGTGCTGCTGGAGCGATCGGAACTCACCTCCGGCTCAACCTGGCACGCGGCGGCCAATATCCACGGGTTGCACGACAGCACCAACATCAGCCGCATCCAGCATTACACGATGGGGCTTTACAAGGAACTCGAGGCCGAGACGGGCCAGGGCTGCGGCATCTTCCAGCCCGGCAGCCTCTATCTGGCGCAGACCGAGGCGCGCGAGCATCAGTTGCGCCTTCAGGCCGCCAAGGCGCGCTATTACGGCATGGATTTCCACGAGGTCAGCCGGGACGAGGCCGAACGGCTGCACCCGCTGGTCAACTTCGACGGCATCCGTTGCATCATGTATGAACCGCAAGGCGGCAATGTGGACCCTTCGGGCGTGACCATGGCCTATGCCGCCGGGGCGCGGGCACGCGGCGCGCAGATCGTCCGCAACTGCCCGGTGACAGCGACGCGGCCGCAGTCCGACGGATCGTGGATCGTCGAGACGCCCCTGGGCGATGTGCGCACCGAATGGGTGGTGAACGCCGCCGGCCTCTGGGCCCGCGAGGTGGCGGCGCTGGCGGGGATCGAACTGCCCCTGATGCCGACCGAGCATCAGTATTTCGTCACCGAGCCCATCCCCGAAATCGCCGCGATGGACCGCCGCCTGCCTTCCGTCGCGGACCGCGACGGCGAATATTACCTGCGGCAAGAGGGCAGGGGCCTGCTGGTCGGCGCCTACGAGCGCGACATGAAGTTCTGGGCAGAGGACGGCACGCCGCAGGGCTTCGGCCACGAGCTCTTCGCCGATGATCTGGAGCGGATCGAGCCCAACATGCTACGCGCCATCGACCGGGTGCCGGTGGTGGGGACGGCGGGCATCAAGCGGGTCATCAACGGGCCGATGATCTGGTCGCCCGATGCGAGCGCCCTCTTCGGCCCGGTGCCCGAATTGCGCAATTATTTCTGCTGCAACGGCATCATCCCCGGCTTTTCGCAATCGGGGGGGCTGGGGCTGCTCTCGGCCGAATGGATCGTGGAGGGCGAGCCGAAGCTTGACATGTTCGGCTGGGATCTGGCGCGCTTCGGCGCCTGGGCGGGGCGCGATTTCACCCGCGCAAGGGTGCGCGACCAATATGCCAACCGCTTCAAGATCCATTTCCCGAACGAAGAGCGCGCTGCCGGCCGCCCCGTCCGGACCCGTCCGGTCTACGAGCGGCAGAAGGACATGGGCGCGGTGTTCGGGCTCAACTACGGCTGGGAACACCCCTTGTGGTTCTCTGCCCCCGGCGAGCCGACCGAGGAAACCATCGGCTTCGAACGGCAGAACTGGTGGGGCCCCGTGGGGCGCGAGGCGCGCATGTTGCGCGACCGGGCGGGGATCATCGACATCTCGAACTTTGCCCGCTACCGCGTCGCAGGGCCGGGAGCGAAGGACTGGCTCGAGGCGCTGCTGGCCAACCGCATCCCGGCGGTTCCGGGGCGGTCCTGCCTGGCCCCGCTGATCGGCAGGCGCGGCGGCATTGCCGGGGATTTCACCGTCACCTGCCTTGCCCCGGACGATTATTTCATGGTCGGCTCGGGCATGGCGGAACGCTATCACAAGCGCTTCTTCGATGCCGTGCCTCTGCCCGCGGATACCACATGGCTCAGCGTGACCGAGGCGATGGCGGGCTTCAACATCGCCGGGCCGATGACGCGCGACCTCCTGCAAAGGCTGACCAATACCGACCTTTCGAACGCAGCCTTCCCTTTCATGCGCTCTGCGCAAATCGAGGTGGCGGGCGTGCCCTGCATCGCGCTGCGCGTCAGCTTCACCGGCGATCTGGGCTGGGAGCTGCACTGCGCCGAGGCTGATCAGGCGCGGCTTTATGCGGCCCTGCTGGAGGCGGGCAAGGCGGTTGGCGCGGGCCCGGTTGGCAGCCGCGCGCTGATGAGCCTGCGGGTCGAAAAGGGCTACGGCAGCTGGGGGCGCGACTACAGCCCCGAATACTGGCCGCAGGAAACGGGGCTGGCGGGCCTCGTCAAGCTCGACAAGCCCTTTCTCAACCGCGATGCCTGCGCCGAGGTCATGGTGCGCCCGCCCCGTGAGGTCCTGCGCTGCCTGGAGGTCGCCGCGACCACGGCGGACGCCACCGGCAACGAACCGATCTTCGACCTTTCCGGCGTGCCGGCGGGCAAGGTGTCGTCGGGCGCCTATGGCTATCATGTCGGCCAGTCGCTGGCGCTGGCCTATCTGCGTCCCGACATCGCGGCGGGGGCCGAGCTTGAGGTGATGATCCTCGGCCGTCCGCACCGCGCGCAGGTGCTGGCCGCGCCGCCCTTCGACCCAGAGGGGCAGAGGCTGCGCGGCTAAGGGATCACGCCTCGGCCGCCAGCGCCTCGATCTCGACCACGAATTCGGGGCGGGTAAAGCCCGTCACGATCATCAGGGTCGAGGCAGGTAGGAGGCTCAACTCCGCCGCCCAGGCATCGCGCGCCGCCATGTAGCCCGCCATATGGGCCCGGTCGGTCACATAGGCATTCAGCCGCAAGACGTTGGTGCGCGTCATGGCGGCGGCGGCAAGGATACGGTCGATATTGGCCAGGCACAGCGCCGCCTGCGCCGCGGCGCCTTCGGGCACGCTGTCGTCGGGGGCCACCCCCAGTTGCCCGGAGATGGCCAGAAGCCGCGACACCGGTCCGGTCAGCACGGCATGGGAATAGCGCGCGAAGGGCGGGCGCAGGGCGGGCGGGTTGACGGCCTGCATCGCCCCTAGCCCTCCAGCGCCGCGATGGCCTCGGGCGCGAGGTCGCGCACCCTGGGCCAGCTGCGGGTCTTGGCGCTGTTGAGCAGACCGTGGGGGTCCATCCGCTTTTTCAGCGCCAATTGCGCCATGTTGGCCTTCTTCATCCCGCCGTCCTCGAGCACGCTCTTGTGCGGGTCCGAGACCGGGCAGCCGTGCGCCTCGTAGATCGCCATGATCTCGTAAAGCCGTTCGTCGGTCGTGTATTGCACCAGCGGCAGGTCGAAGGACACGAGCCTTCCGTCCAGCCGCGCGAATTCGTGGTGCATCCAGACATCATCGCCCAGGACGGCGAGCAGCTCCTCGACCTTCGCCACCGTCACCGGGGCGGGGAAAAGCACCTGAAGATAGGTCACCTTGCGGTCGGTCTTGAGCGCCTGCAAGGTCGTGTGATTGTAAGAGAAATCGAACACATGCGGCAGTTTCCGGGCCTGACGTTCGTCCTCGCCCATCTCGAGGTCGAGACTGCCGCCGTGGTCTGCCAGCAGCGCGCGGAAGGCGGGCATCTGGCCGCGCGGGATCAGCGTCACCAGCATCGCGCGCCCCTCGGGGACGATGCCGCGCAGCCGGTCGAAATAGCGCCCGATGCGGGCATCGAGCGTGGAACACAGCTTGCGTTCGATCTCGGTTGACGCAGCCAGTGCGATCGCGGCGCGGTGACAGTCGGGGTAGGTGGCGAAACTGGCGATGCACCCGATCCAGTCCTGCGCGGGCACGCTGCGCAGCGTCAATTCGGTGATGACGGCGTTGATACCCCAGGCGTGGTGGATCAGGTTGACGTCCGCCCCGGTGAAAACGTGTTCCAACGGGGTTTCCTCGGCGCTGAGCGCCCGGATTTCCAGTATATTGCCCGGATCGCGCAGCATCCCGTGCGTCACCGTGCCGATCCCCGCCGATCCGCCCGAGATGAAACCGCCGATGGTCGCCATGTCCTGAGTCGAGGGAAAGATCGGCAGCTCGCGCCCCCGCGCCTTCAGCGCCTCGTTCAGCGCCAGAATGTTGCAGCCCGCCTCGACCCGCACCCAATCGGGGCCGATCTCGATGATCCGGCCCATTGCAGTCGTGTCGATGATGAGCCCGCCATCGACCGGCACTGCCTGGCCGTAATTGCCCGTGCCGCCACCGCGCAGTACCACCGGCGCTCGGTGGCGGGCGGCGACCGAGAGGCAATGCGCCATCTCGGCCGGGGTGGCGGGCCGGGCGACCAGATCGCCGAAGCACGATTTGAGCTGGCGGTCGAGGATCGGCGAATACCAGAAGAAATCGCGGCTGCGCTTCTTTACGAGGATGGGTTCGGCGATCACCTCAACCGGGGCCAGTTCGGCGGCAATGGCGGACCAGTCGAGATCGGATTTGCCGGAGATCGAGGAGGGATGCGGCATGGCGGGCCCTTTCAGACGGGGATGAGCGTGGAAAGCCTGACGCGGGCAGGCGCGGCGAGGAGATCGGCCATGTCGGTGGCTTCGGTGAGGAAAAGGTCGGCGCTGCCCGCCCGGTCGATGGCGACGGGTGCGGCCCCCATGGCACGGGCGGCGTTGGTAGTGACCAAGGGCAGCCAGCGTTCGAACGGCGGGTCGAGCTGCAGCGCGGGCACGGCCAGACCCAGGATGGCCAGCGGGTCATGCGTGCCGAGCGGAAAGAACGCGTCGCGCACGTTGTCGCAGCCCAGTGCCACCGTGACCCCCGCCGCGGCCAGTTCGTGCAGCCGGGTGATCCCGCGCCGGTCGGGCGTGGCGCCTGTTTGGCGACTTTGCAGGTAAAGGTTCGTCGTGGGCAGGCTGACGACCGCAAGCCCCGCCTGAGCGACCTTCTCCAGCGTCGCGCCAAGGTCGGCCCCGGAAAGATTGGCGAGGCTTGACGCATGGCCGCAGAGGACCGGCCCCTGATGCTCGCGTCGGAGCACGGCCTCCGCGATGAGTGCGAGGCCGTTCATCGCGGGGTCCAGTCCCTCATCGACATGGAAATCGAGCGGCAGGCCGTATCTGCCCGAGAGATCGACGGCGGCGGCGATGGCGGCGGCACGATCCGGTTGCAGAGACACGAACGACCCCAGCACCCCACCGTCCCGTGCGATGCGGGCAGCGATGGGGCCGGCAAGGTCGGGGTCGGCCAGTACGGGGGGGTCTATCAGCGCCGAAAGTTGCAGCTCGATCCGGTCCGACCAGTCGCGTGACAGATCCCTCGCGACCGTCCAGGCCATCGGCACGGCGGCCGGGTCTGTCGCCGTTCCCCAATCGATGTGGCTGCGCACACGGGCCACGCCGGCGGCGCAGAGTTCGGCAAGTCCCCGCTCGGCCCTCGCGCGGATGTCGGTCTCGGTCCACCTTGCCTTGTCGCGGCCCTGCGCGGCGATGGCCGCCATCAGATCGCCGCCAATTCCCGGCAGGCGGTGGGCGCTGTGGCATTTGTCCAGATGCACATGCGGGTCGGTCAGCACGGGCAACAGAATGCGGCCGCGCCCTTCGATGCGCGGCAGGTCGGGCCAGTCACCCATGCCCGCCGCGCGCCCCTGCCGGATCAACAGATCGCCACGGTAGAAACCGCCTTCGGGTCGGCCGCCGAAACGGTCGGGCGCGGCCAGCAGGCTGACGGGCACCCGGACATCCGCCAGTACATGGTCGGGCGGGGTCATGGTTGCGCCTCATGCGCGAAGCGGTCGAATTCGGCCAGCGCCTCGGCCAGGCCCCGCGCCGCGCCATCGAGCAGCGCCTCGCCCTTTCCCGCCGTCGCCGCGGCGGCATTGCCCACGGCGCCTGTGCGCGTCAGGTCGCCGATCAGCCAGCCCGGAACGACCGGGCGCCCCAGTCCGATCTGCCCGTTGCCCGCGGCCCATCCTTCGTGTGCCGAGGCGAAGTCGAGCGCATGATCCATGCGCACCCGGCCAGGACAGGCGGCCAGCATGGCGCTTGTCTCAATATCGCCGGCGTGCAGGCCCCGCGCGGCCTCGACCGGGCCTACGATGGCGTCCGCGTCAACCAGTGCGTCCCACATGCAATGGGCCGTCACCAACCCGTGCCGCGCGCGCAGGTCGCGGCAGGCGATCTCGAGCACCGCGCGATTGCCGCCATGGCCGTTGAGGAACATCAGCTTGCCGATCCCCGCCCGCGCCAGCGAGGCGCCGATATCGCCCAGCACGGCCATCAGCGTTGCCGCCGACAGGGAAAGCGTGCCGGGCACCGCTTCGTGTTCGGTGCTTTTGCCATAGGGCAGGCCGGGCAGCGCCAGCACCGTCAGATCGGGGTCGATCAGCGCCAAGGCGCGGGCAACCACCGCCCCGGCCAGATCGGCATCGGTGCCGGTGCCGAGGTGCGGCCCGTGCTGTTCCACCGCACCGATGGGCAGAAGGGCGATGGCGCGAGTGCGGTCCAGCGCGGCGATCTCGGGAGCGGTCAGTGCGCCCCATTCTGCAATGCGACCCATGTGCCCCCCTAGACCGGGATGCGGGCGATCCGCGCCCGCACCTGTTCCATGTAGCGCCGGCGCTGCGCGTCGGTCGTGGTGTCCATCTCGTGCAGGCCCAGCCAGAAGGTCCGCGTGCGTCGAGCCGTGCAGAAGCGCAAGCCGCGCAAGAGGATCTTGCGCCCCGGCGCGCCCATCAGAAAGGTCCAGAACCAACGGGGCGACCCCAGGGTGGTGATGACCCCGATCAGGCACACATTCGTGAGCGCCGGGCGCATCGGCTGGTCCGGCGTCGGCACCGTGAAGGTGACGCCGGGCCGCCAGACCCGGTCCATCCAGCCCTTGAGCATCGCAGGCTGCGAATACCACCAGGTCGGATAGACGAAGATCAGGCCCTCGGCCCACTTCAGATGCGCGATGTGGGCGGCGACCTTCGGATCGGGCGGGTCATCGTCGTGATAGCGGCGCCGTTCGTCAACGGACATCACCGGGTCGAAGCCCTCGGCGTAAAGGTCCAGCAGCCGGACTTCGTGGCCCGCCTCGCGCGCGGTCTCCACCACGATGCGGCAGAGCGCGCTGTTGAAGCTCTCGGGCACCGGATGGGCATGGATCACCAGAAGGCGCATCAGGCGAGCTCCGCAACAGGTCTGCGCAGGGCCCAGAGCGCATGGCCCAGGACCGCCGCCACGATCATCGCCCCGCCGATCAGACTGGCCCGCCCGGGGTTTTCGCCCAGCACGGCCCAGACCAGAAGCGGACCGAGGATGATTTCCAGCAGCGTCATCATCGACACCTCCGGTGCGGTCAGATAGCGCGGGCCAAGCGACAGCAGGCCGACCGCCAGCGGCAAGATCACTGCCCCGCTCACGATCAGCCAAAAGATCTGCCGCCCCTCCATCGGCGAGAAATCCGCCAGCGGCAGAGCCAGCGCCGCGCCGAGGAAGAAACCCGCGATCAGGGCCGGGAACATGTCCTGTCGGCCTGCCTTGCGCAGGGCGACATAGAAGCAGGCCAGCGTCAGCGCATTCGCCAGCGCCATCAGGTCGCCCCGGAGTCGCCCGCCGCCAAGGCCACCGGCGGCGACAACCAGCACGCCGGCAAAGGAAAGTGCGATGGCCACCCCGGTGGCGCGCCCGATGCGTTCGCCCAGAGCCACCCAGGAGAGCACGGCAGCAATGAATGGCGCGGTTGCCGTCATCAGCAGGGCATTGGCCGCACTCGTCCCCTGCACGGCCGCGCAGAAGGCCACAAGACCCAGCCCCTGCATCAGCACCGTGACTGCGCCGGGGAGGGTTGTCACCACCGCAAAGGACGGAAAGCGCCCCCGGATCAGCCAGAGCCCGGCCAGCAACATCGCCCCGGCAAGAAGGCCGCGAAACACCGCGACCGCGATCAGATCGCCCCCGACGAGCCGCAGCACCAGCACATCCGGCACGAAGACCAACACGCCGAGGCCGGTGATCAGCAGGCCATAGGCCTGCGGGTTGCGCTCGGCCAGTACCCTCATGCCTGCGCCTCGGGCACGGCCGTGCCGAAGAGCCTGCGGAGAAAGGCATAGAACCAGTCGGCTTGTGCTGCGTCATGCGCGGCCATCAGCCGGTCCTGCTCCTCGCGCGTCTGGGCGCCGGGTTTGCCATAGGCGGCCCAGGGCCGGTCCTGCCAGCGGCGGAAGCCTTCGATCGTCACCTCGGGGTGGAATTGCAGGCCATAGACATTGTCTCCGATGCGGAAGGCCTGATTCGGATAGAGCGGGCTTGCCGCCAGATGCACAGCACCTGCGGGAATGGCGAAGGTGTGGAAATGCGCCTGCGCCATGTGCAACGTGCCGGGCAGGAAATCGCGGCCCTCTTCGGTGGGCGAGATCGGATAGTAGCCGAATTCGTGCAGACCCTCCGGCACCGGTCCGACCTGCGCCCCGAGAAGGCGCGCGATCTGCTGTGCGCCTTGACAGATCCCGAGAACCGGCAGCCCGCGATCCATGCAGGCGCGGATCCAGCGCGCTTCCTCGTTCAGGAAGGGGTGAAGCGCCTCGTCGAAGACGTTGAACGGTCCGCCGTAGAGCACCGTTCCGGCAAGTTCGGGCCAGGGGTCGCCGAGGGCGTCGCCCTTGAACGGCTTGCGGATCAGGGGGTTGAAACCGTTTTCCACGGCAAATGTCACGACCCGGTCATCGGGCGGATCGTCGCCATGGCGCACCAGCACAAGATCACGTTTCATCCTTGCCCTTCCGAAGGGTTGATGTTGCGTGGCCCTGAGGAAGTCCTGTGCCAGAGGTCACCGCATAAGATGCACGCTGTCTGTCACGGGTCAAGGGTGAGGCGCGGAAAATGCACCGTCTGCCCGGTTTCCGAGCAGACGGTAGCGATCGCAACGGGCGGAGAGACAGGATGCTTGACAGGATGGCGTCCCATCACGCAGCATTCGTTCACCCACTGGCGATAGGGTTAAGATGGCCGTCACCTTGTTTGCAAGGATCCGGCATCTTGTGCACCGATCGCTTCTGTCTTCCTGCTACAGTCCTTGAAGGTCGCGACCGGAGCGGGTCGAAAATCGCCGCAGCTCAGGCTGATGGCGGTGCAGGTTGCATGTCGGATTCCTTCCTTGACCTCCCCCAATGAAGGATCTTCCGATGGCACCCACCTCCCCGAAATCCGACCGCCCGCTGCAGACCCGTTTCCGCCGCCTGCTGGACGGCGATGCCGTGAACCGGCGCGAATTCCTTGCCCTTGCCACGACCTTTGGCGCCACGACTGCTGCGGCCTACGGGATGCTCGGCCTGCCGGCACCCGCCCATGCGCAGACCACGCCGAAGCGTGGCGGCACCCTGCGCATGGCGATGACGGTCAAGGAACTGAAAGACCCGATGCTGATGGACTGGACCGAGATGGGCAATCTCGCGCGGCCCATGCTCGACAACCTCGTACGCTATACCCAGGCGTTCACCTTCGAGCCCCAGCTTCTCGACCGCTGGGAGGTGAACGACGACGCCACCACCTATGTCCTGCACATGCGTCCCGGAGTGACTTGGACCAATGGCGATGCCTTCACCGCCGATGACGTGGTGTTCAACCTCAACCGCTGGTGCGACACCACCATCGCCGGCAATTCGATGGCAGGCCGCATGTCCGCGCTGATCGACGCGGCCACCGGCAAGGCGCGCGAGGGCGCGATCACCCGGACCGACGACATGACGGTGACCGTTCAGATGGCGCGGCCCGACATCGCCTTCATCTCGAACCTTGCCGACTATCCGGCGCTGATCGTGCATCGCGGCTTTGACGGCACGGTGGACGTGGCCATGGGCGGCTTCGTCGGCACCGGCGCCTTCGAGCTGGACAGCTATGCCGTGGGCGAGCGCGCGACCTACCGTCGCCGCACCTCGGGGGCTTGGTGGGGCGGTGAGGCGCATGTCGACCGGGTGGAGTTCATCGACCTCGGCGGCGATCCGGCGACCGAGGCCGCGGCCTTTGGCGGCGGCGAGATCGACGCCAACTATGCCACCGCGACGGAGTATTACGACGTGCTGAGCGGGCTTGGCCTGACGCTGCACGAAACCGCCTCGGCCAATACGCAGATGCTGCGGATGAATCTGGAGCAGCCGCCCTACGACGACATCCGCGTGCGCCGTGCCCTCCAGATGACGATCGACGCGCCGAAGATGCTCCAGATAGCGCTGTCGGGGCGCGGGACGCTGGCCGAAAACCACCATGTGGCGCCGCTGCACCCGGAATATTTCGACCTGCCCGAAAAGCCGCAGCAGAACATCGAGGAGGCGAAGCGCCTTCTGGCCGAGGCAGGCCATGCCGAGACCGAGTTCGAGCTGATCTCGGTCGATGCCGATTACCTGCGCCTGCCCGCCGATGCCTTTGCGGGCCAGATGCGCGAGGCGGGGCTGAAGATCAAGCGCACGATCATTCCGGGGTCGAGCTACTGGAACGACTGGACGAAATATCCGCTGGCCTCGACCTCCTGGTCGATGCGGCCGCTGGGGGTGCAGGTGCTCGATCTCGCCTATCGCTCGGGCGTGGCCTGGAACGAGACGGGCCATGCCAACCCCGATTTCGACGCGGCCCTCGACCGGGCACTGGCAACCGCCGATGTCGAGAAGCGGCGCGAGATCATGGGCGAACTCGAGCGGATGCTCCAGGAGAGCGGCGTGCTGATCCAGCCTTTCTGGTCCAGCATGGGGCGCCATGCCACCCCGGCGGTGCAGGGGTTGGGGATGCATCCCACCTTTGTAGTGGATTGCGCGCAGGTCTGGCTGGATGCGTGATCGCGCCCATCGGCGCGGCTTCGGAAGGGGGGGGCCTTCCCCTTCCGTCTGCCTGCGGGCGGGGTGCAGGGCATGATCGGCTTCCTGCTCCGGCGTCTGGGGATCCTGCTGCTGACGATGCTGTTTCTGGCGTCGATGGTGTTCTGGCTGACCAACCTGCCGTCGAACCTCACCAAGATGGCCAAGAGCGAGGCCAGCGTGCGGATGACCGATTCGGACGTGGCGCTCTGGCTGGGCGAGAACGGCTACGACCGGCCGCTGATCGCACGGTTCGGGGAATGGCTGGGCGTGCTGCCCGCATCGCAGCCGGGGCCGGGGGCCACCCTGCCGGGGCGCTGCATGGCCGTCGCGGCCCCGGAGGGAGAGCGGTTCTGCGGGGCGCTGCAAGGGCATCTGGGCAGTTCCACCGTCTTCGACATGCCGGTGACGGATGTCATCCTGCCCAAGCTGGCCGCGACGGGGTGGCTCATGCTCTACACCATGCTGATCCTGACGCTGGGCGGGATCGGGCTGGGCGTGATCGCGGGGATCCGCGAGGGATCGCTCTCGGATAGCATCGTCTCGACCTTTTCCATCGGCTCGACCGCGACGCCGGATTACGTCTGGGCCGTGCTCCTGGTCGTGGCCTTCGCCTCGGCCACCTCGGGTCTGTCGCCGATCCTGAAGGACTGGGGCCTCATCGAGACGCCGACGCTGCTCCTGGGCACCGCCACGAGCGCCGAGACCGCGATCGACCTGCGCAACTTCACCCTGCCGGTGCTGGCCATCGGGCTTTACGGGATGGGCTACATCGCAAGCATCACCCGCGCCTCCATGGTCGAGGTGATGCGCGCGCAATACATCCGGACGGCCCGTCTCAAGGGGCTGGGGATGTCCAGCATCGTCCTGCGCCATGCGCTGCGCAATGCGCTGATCGTTCCGGTCACAGTCATAATGCTCCAGTTCCCCTGGCTTCTGAACGGCGTGGTGATCGTCGAGATCATCTTCAACTACAAGGGCTTCGGCTGGCTGGTCGTGCAGGCGGCCGGCAACAACGACATCGAACTGCTGATGGGCTGCGCCATGGTCGCGGCGGTGATCGTGCTGATCACGCAGCTCCTATCCGACATCGCCTATACCCTACTCAACCCGCGCCTGCGGCTGGCGTGAAAGTGCAATGAGCAGCCTGTCGTTCTTCCAGACACTCGCCACGCTCCTGTGGCAGCTCGGCCCGGTTCTGGGCGTGGGGATCGTGCTCTTCGGCGCGGCTGCGATCATGCGGCGGCGCCTGGGGCTTGTCGGCCATGCGATGCGCAATCCGGTCGGGCTCATCGGCCTGGTGCTGGTGGTGTTCTGGGTGCTGGTGGGGCTGATGGCGCCCGTGCTGGTGACGCAGGATCCGCTGTTGCAGATCACCGAGATGAAGAATGCCCTGCCGGCAAGCCGCCTGACGCTGCCGGACGGGACGACCGTGACCTATCTTCTCGGCGGCGACGTGCTGGGGCGGGACGTGTTTAGCCGGGCGCTCGCCGGTGCGCGCGAGGTGCTGATGATCGCCCCGCCGGCCGCGGCGCTGGCCTATATGGTGGGCATCGCGCTCGGCCTGCCTGCGGGCTATTTCGGCGGCGCCTTCGATGCGGTGGTGGCCTTTTTCGCCAATGCGCTCCTGTCTTTCCCGGTGATCCTGCTCTTCTTCCTGCTCGTCAGCCCCGAGGTGCGCGAATCCGCGATTCCGGCGGGGATTGCGGCGGTGCTCTTCGTGCTGCCTGCGCTCTTCCTGACCGCCGCCGTCAATTCCCGGCTGTTCGTGGCACCCCGGCGGCGCAACTGGGTGCTGGGCCTGCTTCTGGCCTTCATCGCCTGGCTGGTGGCCGGGGTGGTGTTCGATGCCGATCCCTTCGGGATTGTCGCGCTCGATCCCAATATCCTCAACGTCTTTGTCGCGGTGGCCTTCATCAATGCCCCCACGGTGTTCCGGATCGTGCGCGGGGCGACGATGGACCTGCGCGGGCGCGACTATGTGCAGGCGGCGCTGACCCGCGGCGAAGGGCCCTGGTACATCATGTGCTGGGAAATCCTGCCCAATGCCCGCGGGCCGCTGATCGTCGATTTCTGCCTGCGCATCGGCTATACGACGATCCTTCTGGGCGCCCTCGGCTTCTTCGGCCTGGCGGTGAGCCCCGAAAGCCCCGACTGGGGATCGACGATCAACGAAGGGCGGCGGATGATGACGATCTTCCCGCATATCGCCATGGTTCCTTCCCTGTGCCTCGTCAGCTTCGTCCTCGGCCTCAACCTGCTGGCCAATGCGCTGCGCGAGGAAAGCATGCGAGACTGAGCGCTGGATGGCAGGCAAGTGAACGCGCCGGAGCGCCGTACAACAATCCGTCTCCAGGTAGACCCCCGCGCAATCGTAGGCCACGGCGGCGGCGATCGCGCCGGTGTTGAGGAAAAGCCGCGGCGACAGGAACTGGGTGGCCGCTGGCAGGTCGGCGGCGATCTCCTGCTCGAAGATCGCGCCGGAGACCTCGTCGACGACGCGCACCCAGACGGATGAACCATTCGGGGGCGCGGCGATGAAAGGGTCAGGACGCCGCCGGTGGCGATGGCGAAGGACGCGCCCATGTCGGTCAGGGTCGGCGCACCGGTGCCGTCGTTGCGGATCAGTTGCCAGTTTGCATGGGTTCCGCGCCGGAAACCGATGCCGATGCAGTTGATCGCGGCTGCGAGCGTCAGGGTGGTGGCCAGCGCGGCCGTCGATCCGTAGAGGCCGAAGAACCCCATCCCTGTTGCCTGCAGCGTCGTCAGCGAAATCCGCGTGACGAAGGTCCAACCGCCGAGGCCCGCCGCGTTCCCGCGCCATCAGGCCCAGCCTGCGGAGCGCTGGTCGGCAACCGAGTCCACGACGGCCGCCGAGGTCAGTCGCCAGCGGCGCATGCTTACGGCAAGGTTGTTCGCGGCGAGCGTGGGGTGCGAGACGGTGCCGACCGAGGTGATGGGCAGGCCTTCGGTGGTGATTGTCGTCGTGACCGAGGGCGACCAGTTGGTGATCCGGTTCACACCGAAATGCGGTTGCAGTGGAAAGTCTCGGCCCGAGGTGCGCATGACGTCGATCCACGGAGCCCCAGCACGGTTGCGCGCATAAAGGGTGGCCTTCCCTGTGGGCGGCGGAGATGGCGCTGCGGCAAGCCCCGGGAGGACCGTGGGCTGCGGCAGTTCCACCTGGCCGCTGGTGCGGTCGATCCGGATCGCGTCATAGAAGGCCGACCCGTCCGGGCTGACCTTGAAGCTGAAGTCGTCATTGCCGAGGAGGCCGATCAGCGCGCGGGCGGAGAAGCCGGTCTTGAAGGCGAAGGCGGCGTCGTTCCCCGCGGCCGCCTTGTTGACCGTGGCTTCGATCGGCGAATTGCATCGCGGTGTAGAGGCGCTCGCTCGCCGCCTCGTCCAGCAACATGCCGAGGATGACATCGTGCTTGCGCAGCCGCTCGGCATCGAGTTTGGCGCCGACCTCCTTGCGCACCAGGCGCTCGTTCATCGGGTTCAGTTCGACCCATTCGCCCTTCACCTTGTCGATCAGCTTGCCCGGCAGCGCGGGGCCGTTGCGCAGCTCGATCTCCAGCTTGCGGATGGTGCTGTCCTCGTCGGGCCGGTGCATGAGCAACCCCGAGGTGTAGAAGCCGCGCAGCGCACTGGCGTCGGACAGCGCGAGGAAGGGATCGTCCTTGACCTGATGCTTGCTGGCCTTGCGGGTGTGGTGGGCGAGGATGACGCCAGCATCCGGATTGACGGCATCGCGGAGAAGCTCGACCCGATCCTTCAGGAATAACATCATGGCGGTGTTGTCGTTCTCGCCCCCGCCCTCGGGTCCGCCGTCGAAGAGGTTGCGGATCGGGTCGATGACGATGATGTCGGGCGGCGCGTCGGCGAATGCGGCATGGATCGCCTCGGCCACGCGGGCGACAGGCTATGGGCGCGAAGTCTGTTTGTCATCAGAGACTTCCGGCAGGGTCCTGGCTCGCTTCGGACGCTTCCGCCGGACTTGGGGATCGGCCGCCAGGGAGCCGTCCTTCTGGCCGCCCTGCGCCTTCGTGTCCGTCTCCGTCACCGGATTAACTCGCGAACGGTACGACCCCATGAACGCGGCAACCCATTGGAAATGCGACGATGTTTCACGCCGTCCCGTGACCATCGAGGGGCGCTCGAAGAGAGACGCAGGCCATTCGGAGACGCATTCTGCGTCAAGCGTCCTGTCTCCGAAGGGCGGATAGCCCAGCCAACGCCCTTTTAAACAAAAAGAAAAAAGGCCCCAATCGGGGCCCTTGGACGGATTCTGTATCTGAATGTGGCGGAGGGGATGGGCCTGCCGTCGAACCTTCTTTTGTGGATGCCGCTCGGTTTGCAAGGAATTTCTGATCGTCCGGACATGTGATCGAGTGCGGTCTTTTGTCAGGCCTGTTCGTGCG
>NZ_JBKBLV010000046.1:0-23294 GCF_046295235.1 Tabrizicola flagellatus | reverse complement strand
CGGCGGCCGAGGACCTGATCCTCACCGTCACCAAGGGCGGTTCGGGCAAACTGTCCTCCAGCCACGACTACCCGGTGCGCGGCCGCGGCGGCATGGGCGTGAAGGCCATCAGCCCCGGGCCCCGCGGCGGCCGCATCATCGCCTCCTTCCCGGTAGAGCTTTCCGACCAGATCATGCTGGCCACCTCCACCGGCCAGTCGATCCGGGTCCCGGTGGACCAGATCAGCTTCCGCTCGCGCAGCGCGGGCGGGGTCAAGGTCTTCTCCATCGCCGCGGACGAGGAAGTCGTCTCGGTCGCCCGCGTCGCCGACCAGGGCGATGACGCTTGAGGACCGCCTCGCGGCGCTGGCCGCCGCGGGGCAGACCATCACCTACGGCGAACTTGCCCGCGAGTTCGGCCTGCGCATGGCCGAACTTACTGCGCGGCTTGAAACGCTGATGGAAGAAGACGCCGCCGCGGGCCGTCCCTTCCGCGCGGCCCTCCTCCGCCAGCGCCTCTCGCCCGACCACCTCCCCGCCCCCGGCTTCTTCCTCAAGGCCGCTGCTCTCGGCCGCCCGACCGACGATCCCGCCGGTTTCGTCCGCTCCCAGCGCCAGGCCCTTCTTCCGTTTCCAAATATCCCGGGGTGAATGGGCCCGAAGGGCCCAGAGGGGCAGCGCCCCTGCTTGCAACGCCTGCCCCGCACAGCTACATCCGCCCGCATGGAACCCCTGCACATCATCGGTGGCGGCATGGCCGGGTCCGAGGCCGCCTGGGCCGCCGCGAACCTCGGCGTCCCGGTGGTGATCCACGAGATGCGCCCCCACGTCGGCACCTTCGCGCACCGCACCGGCGATTTTGCCGAGATGGTGTGCTCCAATTCATTCCGCTCGGACGACCACGAACGCAACGCCGTCGGCCTGATCCACTGGGAGATGCGCCAGGCAGGCAGCCTGGTGATGGAGATGGCGCAGCGGCACCGCCTTCCTGCCGGGGGTGCCCTGGCCGTGGACCGCGAGCCTTTCGCCCGCGCCGTGACCGGAAAGCTGAAATCGCATCCGCTGATTTCCACGTCATATGAAGAAGTTGTCGAACTTCCCTCATCCGGCCGATGGATCATCGCCACCGGTCCCCTGACCAGTCCGGCCCTCGCCGAAAGCATCCGCGCCGCGACGGGGACCGAGGCGCTGGCCTTCTTCGATGCGATCGCTCCGATCGTATATACAGAGTCAATCGACATGTCCGTCGCCTGGCTGCAAAGCCGCTACGACAAGGGCGAGACCGAGGACGAGCGACGCGCCTACATCAACTGCCCGATGAACCGCGACCAGTACGAAGCCTTCATCGACGCCCTCCTCGCCGCCGAAAAGACCGAATTTCACGAGGGCGAGACCGCAGGCTATTTCGATGGCTGCCTGCCCATCGAGGTCATGGCCGAACGCGGCCGCGACACCTTGCGCCACGGCCCGATGAAGCCCGTGGGCCTGACCAACGCGCATCGTCCGGATGAAAAGCCTTATGCCGTGGTCCAGCTGCGCCGCGACAACAAGCTCGGCACGCTGCACAACATCGTCGGCTTCCAGACCAAGATGAAATACGGCGCGCAAACCGCTGTTTTCCGGATGATTCCGGGACTGGAGAATGCCAGCTTCGCCCGTCTCGGCGGCATCCACCGCAACACCTTCATCAACTCGCCCACGCTCTTGGACGCGCAGATGCGGCTGAAGTCGCGCCCGTATATACGCTTTGCCGGGCAGATCACCGGGGTCGAGGGCTATGTCGAATCCGCTGCCATGGGCCTCCTGGCGGGCCGCATGGCCGCGCACGAACATCTCGGGCGCGATCTTCCGCCGCCCCCGCCCGAAACCGCGATGGGTGCGCTGGTCACCCACATCACCGGCGGGGCCGATGCGAAGACCTTCCAGCCGATGAACGTCAACTTCGGACTCTTTCCCCCCATCGAGGCAAGGGGCGGCCGCCGGGGCCGCCACGACCGCTACAAGGCCTATACGGATCGGGCGAAACAGGCGTTCATGGAATGGCTTTCGTAACCCGCTTCGCGCCAAGCCCGACCGGCCCGCTGCATCTTGGCCACGCCTATTCTGCGATCCTCGCCCATGACATGGCCCGCGCCGAGGGCGGCCAGTTCCTGTTGCGGATGGAGGATACCGACCCCGACCGCTGCCGCCCGGAGTGGGACGCCCTGATCCAGGAGGATCTCCGCTGGCTCGGCCTAGCCTGGGACGGCCCGATCCTGCGCCAGTCCACGCGGATCGAGAACTACAACTTCCGCCTCGAAGCCCTTGCCGATACAGGACTTCTCTATCCCTGCTCCTGCACCCGCGCCGACATCCGGGCGGCCCTTGCCGCCCCGCAGGAAGGTGTGGCCTTCGCCGTCTATCCCGGCACCTGCCGCCACCGCCCGATGTCCGACCGCCGTCCGGGCGACGCCCTGCGGCTGAACCTCGCCGCCGCGCTCGACCGGCTTTCGGGCGCCGACCTCGCCTTCACCGAAACCGGCCCCGCCCATGCCGGGCGGCACCGCATCGACCCCGGCCGCGCGCTGGCCGAGATCGGCGACGTGGTCCTGTCGCGGAAGGGCGAGGGCATCGTGGCCTATTTTCTCGCATCCGCCTTCGACGATGCCGACCAGGGCATCACCCATGTCATCCGGGGCGAGGATCTGTTCGACTTCACGCCCGTCCAGGTGATCCTGCAACATCTATTCGGCCTGCCGACACCGATCTACCACCACCACCGCCTGATCCGGGACGAAGCTGGCAAGCGGCTCGCCAAACGCGACGATGCCCGCGCGATCTCCAGATACCGGGCCGAGGGTGCAACGCCCGCCAACATCCGCCGGATGGTCGGATTGCCAAATCCCTAACGTCCGCGATCAAGCCTTTGATTGGAAAGGACAGATCAGTTTTGTCCACTGTGGACAGGAACCATGATCTCGACCTCTTCCCCGTCCCGGACCGCCGTATAGAAACACGACCGCCGGTTGGTGTGGCAGGCCGGCCCCTCCTGTTCGACCAGCGCCAGCAGGCAATCCCGGTCGCAATCCACCCGCAGCTCGACCAGCCGCTGATGGTGCCCCGAGGTCTCGCCCTTCACCCAGAACGTCCCCCGCGAGCGCGACCAGTAGGTGACCTTCCCCGTCTCCAGCGTCCGCGCCACCGCGGCGGCGTTCATCCAGGCGACCATCAGCACCTCGCCCGACACCGCGTCCTGCGCCACGCAAGGCACCAGCCCCGCGGCATCATACTTTAGTGTGGCCGGATCGAAGGGCATCGGCTTCTCCTTGGCAGGCGGGTTTGCCGGGTCTACATACGGGGTCAGCCAGGGGATTTCCATGAGCGACAGCGACCTCATCAAGCTCTACTCCGCCCGCATCCTGGGGCTCGCCGCCGATATCCCGCATCTGGGCCGGCTGCCCGCCCCGCAAGGCACGGCCCGGCGCCGCTCGCCCCTCTGCGGCTCGACCGTCACGGCGGATGTGGTGGTGAAGGACGGCAAGGTGGCCGAATTCGCCCAGGACGTGAAGGCCTGCGCGCTGGGTCAGGCTTCGGCCGCGGTGCTGGGTCAGGTCGTCCTTGGCCGCAGCCTGCCCGAACTGCAAGCCGCAAGAGATGCGTTGCGCGCCATGCTGAAGGATGGCGGCCCTGTGCCATCGGCACCCTTCCAGGGCTATGAGGTCCTGCTTCCAGCCCGCGACTACAAGAACCGGCACGCCTCGATCCTCTTGGCCCTGGAAGCCGTCTGCGAAGCGATGGAGGCCGCGCAGGCCGCAGCCTAGCGGGCCGCGGCATGAAAAAACCGCCGCGCATCCAAAGGGATGGCGGCGGCAGTGGCGCGTCTGGATTGACGGCGGGCCAGGCAAGGCGGACCGTCACATTGGGGGACAGAGCGCGGGGCAGAAACCTCAGTGCAGGCCGGGCATCGACAGCACGGCAAAAAGAATCACGAACAGCGAAGCAACACCGACCAAGTCCTCCATCGCACCTTTCGGGGTATGGCTCAGCAGGGCCTTCATGGTGTCTTTCATCGCATCCTCCATGATCTGTTGCTGCATTGTTCTCACACCGGCGACGCCGTGTAAAGAACTTTTTAAGAACAGTCGTGAACAAATCGGAACCTGCCCCGAGTCAGCCCACGCTCATCAGCCGCAGCGCACGGTCCTGGTCCATCAGCCAGAGGAGCACCCGCGCAGCCTTGCCCCTGGGACCGGAAAGGCTTGGATCGTCCAGCAAAAGCTTCCGCGCATCCGACTGGGCCAGCGCCATCAGCCCCGCCTGGCGTTCAAGGTCCGCCACGCGAAAGCGCGGCAGGCCGGATTGCGCGGTGCCGATCAGGTCGCCCGCCCCTCGCATCGCCAGGTCCTCCTCGGCGATGCGGAAGCCGTCCTCGGTGTCGCGGATCGTGGTCAGGCGGCGCCGCCCGGTCTCGTTCAGCGGCGGCTGATAGAGCAGCAGGCAGGTCGAAGCCCCCTCGCCCCGCCCGACCCGTCCGCGCAACTGGTGCAGCTGCGCCAGGCCGAAGCTTTCCGCCTGCTCGATCACCATGATCGTCGCGTTCGGCACGTTGACGCCGACCTCGATCACCGTCGTCGCCACCAGGACCGAGGTCTCGCCGGCCACGAACCGCGCCATTGCCGCGTCCTTCTCGGCCGGCGGCATCTGGCCATGCACCAGGCCGACCCGGTCGCCCAGGGCGGCGCGCAGGCTGCGGAACCGCTCCTCGGCGCTGGCATAGTCCACCACCTCGGATTCCTCGACCAACGGGCAGACCCAATAGGCCTGCCGCCCCTCGGCCACGGCCTTGCGCAGGTGCTCCACCACCTCGTCCAGCCGCGCAGCCGAGACCATCGCGGTGCGGACCGGCTTCCGGCCCGCCGGCTTTTCGTCCAGGACCGAGACATCCATGTCGCCATGGGTCGCAAGGGCCAGGCTCCGCGGGATGGGCGTGGCGGTCATCACCAGCACATCCACCGCCGCGCCCTTGGCGCCAAGCTCCATCCGCTGCGCAACCCCGAAGCGGTGCTGTTCATCCACCACCGCCAGCCGCAAGTCCTTGAATTCCACATCCTTCTGAAAGACCGCATGGGTTCCGACGAGGATCGGAATACGCCCCGCCGCCAGGTCCTCCAGCTTCATCGCCCGTTCCGCCCCCCGGTCCCGGCCGGTCAGCAGCTCCAGCCGCACGCCGGCCGCCCGGGCCAGCGGCGCCAGCCCCTCGAAATGCTGCCGCGCCAGGATTTCCGTGGGGGCCATCATCACGCCCTGCCCGCCGGCCTCGACCGCGATCAGCAGCGCCAGGAACGCGACCAGGGTCTTCCCGGCCCCCACGTCGCCCTGCAACAGCCGGTTCATCCGCAGGGGTTGCGCCATGTCGGCGGCGATTTCGCGCACCGCGCGAACCTGGGCGCCGGTCGGCTGATAGGGAAGGCTTTGCAATACCTTGTAGCGCAGACTTCCATCGCCTTCGGTTGCCAGGCCCTTGGACTTCCGCAGAGTGCTCCGAGCGATCGCCAAGGTCAGCTGGTGGGCGAAAAGCTCGTCATATGCCAGCCGCTGCCGGGCAGGATGGGTGAAGGCAAGCCCCGCCGCATCCGCCGGACCATGCGCTGCCGAGAGCGCCTCGGCCCAGCCGGGCCAGCCCTCGCGCGCCTTCAGGCCGGGGTCGATCCATTCCCCGACATCCGGCACCCGGGTCAGCGCCGCCGCCACCGCCTTTGCCACCACCCGTTGCGACAGGCCGGCGCTCAGCGGATAGACCGGCTCGTAGGCCGGGATCTCGGCGGCCTCCTCGACCCGCAGCACATGGTCGGGATGCACCATCTGCGCCACGCCGTCGAAAAGCTCCACCTTCCCCGAAACCAGCCGCCTTTGCCCGGTCGGCAAGAGCCGGGCCAGCGCCTCGGCCCTGGCGTGGAAATAGACGATCAGGAACTCGACCTTCGCGTCGCGGACATGCACCCGATAGGGCCCACCTTTCCGTCGTGGCGGGACGTGCTGGCCGATCTCGACCTCGACCGTCAGGGTTGCCGGCGGCCTGACATCGCGCACCGAGGACCGCAGCGCCCGGTCCACCCCGGAATGGGGCAAGAGGTAGAGCAGGTCCTTCGGTCGCGTCACGCCCAGGGCCTCGAAGGCCCTGGCCGCCTTCGGCCCGACGCCGGGCAGCGTCTCGATCTCCGCGAACAGCGGAAACAGGATCTCTGGCCGGCTCATCCCCCGATCAGCCGCAGCCAGGCGTCCTCGTCGATGATCTCGATGCCCAGCCGTTCGGCATCCTTCGCCTTGGAACCCGCCCCGGGGCCGGCCACCACGAGATCGGTCTTGGCGCTGACGCTGCCGGCGACTTTGGCTCCCAGCGCCTCGGCCCGGGCTTTGGCCTCGGCGCGGGTCATCCGTTCCAGCGTCCCGGTGAAGACCACGGTCTTGCCGGCAACCGGACTGTCGGTGGTGGCGGCAGCAACGGGCAGGACGGTCAACATGCCGACCAGCCGGTTCACCTCGGCGCGTTCGGCACTGTCGGGATGAAGGGCATCCACCAGCGCCTTCGCGCTGACCTCGCCGATCCCGTCGATCGCCGTCAACGCCTCCCAATCCGGCCCCGAACAGTCGCGCGCGGCATCGACGGCCTGTAAGAAGGCCTCCCAGGTGCCGAAGTGGCGGGCCAGAAGGCCGGACGAGGTTTCTCCGATATGCCGGATGCCAAGGGCAAAGATCAGGCGGTCCAGCGGGATCCGGCGCCGCGCCTCGATCGCCGCGAACAGCTTGGCGGCGGAGACTTCTCCGAACCCGTCGCGGTTGCGCAGTTTCTGCAGGGGGTTGGCAGCGTCTCTTTCGGCCAGGGTGAAGATGTCGGCCGGACTTCGGACCGGCAGGATGGGATCGTTGAAGAACATCTCGATCTGTTTCGCGCCGAGGCCCTCGATATCGAAGGCGTTGCGGCTGACGAAATGCTTCAACCGCTCCACAGCCTGCGCCGGACAGATCAGCCCTCCGGTGCACCGGCGCACCGAATCGCCCGGCTCGCGGTGCGCCGGGCTGCCACACTCCGGGCATACGTCCGGAAAAACAAAGGGTTGCGCGTCACTCTTGCGGCGCGAAAGATCCACGTCTGCGACCTTCGGGATCACATCGCCGGCGCGATAGACCTGCACCCAGTCCCCTATGCGGATGTCCTTTCCGCCCCGGATCGGCTGGCCGCGGCTGTCGCGACCGGCGATGTAATCCTCGTTGTGCAGCGTGGCATTCGAGACGACGACGCCCCCCACCGTCACCGGCCGCAGCCGGGCCACGGGAGACAGCGCGCCGGTCCGACCGACCTGGATGTCGATGCCGAGAAGCTCGGTCCAGGCCAGTTCGGCCGGGAACTTGTGCGCGATCGCCCAGCGGGGGGTCGACGAGCGGAAGCCCAGCCGCTGTTGCAGGGCAAGATCGTTCACCTTGTAGACGACGCCGTCGATGTCATAGCCCAGCGTGGCCCGCTGCGCTTCGATCCGGCGGTAATGCGCAAGCATCGCCTCGGGTCCGTCGCAAAGCACTGTCAACGGATTGGTCTGGAATCCCAGTGCGTTGAGACGGGCGATTGCGCCAAGCTGCGTCGTGGACAAGGGGGCCGAAACCTCGCCCCAGGCATAGGCGAAGAACCGAAGCGGCCGACTGGCGGTGATCGAGGCATCCAGCTGGCGCAGCGACCCCGCGGCGGCATTGCGCGGGTTGGCGAAGGTCCGGTCGCCCGTGGCGGACTGGCGCTCGTTCAACGCCGCGAAATCGGCATGCGACATGTAGACCTCGCCGCGCACTTCCAGCACTACGGGGGCGCCGGTCAGGCGCTGCGGGATGTCCGCGATGGTGCGCGCGTTCTCGGTGACATTCTCGCCGACCTCGCCATCCCCCCGCGTCGCCGCCTGCACCAGCACCCCGTCCTCGTAGCGCAAGGACAGGGACAACCCGTCGATCTTGGGCTCCGCCGTATAGTCGAGCGCGCCGCGATGCCCCAGGAACTTGCGCACGCGGTCGTCGAACTCCGCCACCTCCTCTGGGGCAAAGGCGTTTTCCAGCGACAGCATCCGCACCCGATGCGCGACCTTGCCGAACCCCTCGGCGACGGTCGCCCCCACCTGGTCCGTCGGCGAATCCGGGCGCTTCAGAGCCGGGAACCGCGCCTCGATCGCGGCATTGCGCCGCTTGAGGGCGTCGTACTCGGCATCCGAAATTTCGGGGGCATCCAGGGTGTGATAGGCGGTGTTGGCGGCCGCCAGGGCGGCTGCGAGCCGCGCAAGCTCGGCCCGCGCCTCGGCCTCTGTCAGCACCTCGACCGGTTTGTCCGTCATCCCTCTCCCCGAGCCATCGCCGCCGCACGCTCCTCACCGGAGGTTAGGCGGGGCGCCGGTCGAGGTAAAGATCAGGCGCTTGCCGCCAGCCTGACCCCGGCACCGGCAGCCGGGTCGCGCAGGACATAGCCACGGCCCCAGACGGTCTCGATGTAGTTGTCGCCACCCGTGGCCTCGGCCAGTTTCTTGCGCAGCTTGCAGATGAAGACATCGATGATCTTCAATTCCGGCTCGTCCATCCCGCCATAGAGATGGTTGAGGAACATCTCCTTGGTCAGCGTCGTCCCCTTGCGCAGGGAAAGTAGCTCCAGCATCTGGTATTCCTTGCCGGTCAGATGCACCGCCTTGCCGTCGACATCCACGGTCTTTGCGTCGAGGTTCACCGAGATCCGCCCGGTCCTGATGACCGACTGGCTGTGGCCCTTCGAGCGGCGGATGATGGCATGGATGCGGGCGACCAGTTCCTCGCGGTGGAAGGGTTTTGTCAGATAGTCGTCGGCGCCGAAACCGAAACCCTTGAGCTTGTTTTCGGTATCATCCGCGCCCGACAGGATCAGGATCGGCGTTTCGACCTTGGCCTGGCGCACCTGGCGCAGCACCTCGTGCCCGCTCATGTCCGGCAGGTTCAGGTCCAGCAGGATCAGGTCGTAGTCGTAGAGTTTCGCCAGGTCGATTCCGTCCTCGCCCATGTCGGTGCAGTAGACGTTCAGGTTGGCATGGGTCAGCATCAGCTCGATGCTGCGCGAGGTCGTGGGGTCATCCTCGACAAGCAGAATACGCATGATCCAATAACTCCGCTCAGGTGGGTCTTCGTTAACGACCTTGCCGGCAAATGGTTAACCGTCGGTTACTATGCCAGAGGGAGAAATTGAATCCACTTAAAGTTGTCTGTATTTCCGGATCGACGTGACCTTCAGCCCGTCCTCGCCATGCTTCAGCGCGGCCGTGCGCCACAGGGCGAACTCTTCCTCGGACAGCGCATAGCGCTCCAGCGCCTCCTTCTCGGAAATCAGGCCATAGACCACCGCCTTGACCACCACCGCCTTGCGACTGGCCACCCAGCGCCGGGTGTCCACCGGCGGCAGGTCCGCCCGCGTAAGGAAGCTGCCGTCCGGCAGCGTGACCTGTCTGGGTCCATCGATACGCTTGAGAAACATCGCCGATCCCTCTCCGTTTCGGGAGAGGATGCCCCAACAGGCTTAATCAATGCTGAAACTGGGGATTGAGACTGCACAGCATTTTCATATATTCCCCATCACTCCCTGACCCCGGACAATCCCATGCCGCGCGACCTGGCGCTCAACTCCCTCGCCCTGCCCAAACCTCCGTCCGAGACGCGGGTCGTCGTCGCCATGTCGGGCGGGGTCGATTCCAGCGTGGTGGCGGCCATGCTGGCCGAGGAAGGCTACGACGTGGTGGGCGTCACGCTCCAGCTTTACGACCATGGCGCGGCGCTCGCGAAAAAGGGGGCCTGCTGCGCGGGCCGCGACATCCACGACGCGCGGCGGGTGGCGGAGAAAATGGGCTTTCCGCATTACGTTCTCGACTACGAGAACACCTTCCGCGAGGCGGTGATCGAGGAATTCGCCGACGCCTATCTTTCCGGCGCCACCCCGGTTCCCTGCATCCGCTGCAACGAACGGGTGAAGTTCAAGGACCTGCTGGCCACCGCCAAGGACCTTGAGGCCGATTGCATGGCAACCGGCCACTACATCCAGCGGAAGCTCGGGCCGACCGGGCCGGAGCTCCACCAGGCCGCCGACCCCGCGCGCGACCAGAGCTATTTCCTGTTCTCGACCACGCCGGAACAGCTGTCCTACCTGCGCTTTCCGCTCGGCCACCTGGCCTCCAAGGCCGAAACCCGGGCGCTGGCGGCGAAATACGGGCTGCCCGTGGCCGACAAGCCCGACAGCCAGGACATCTGCTTCGTGCCGAACGGCAACTATGCCGCCGTGATCGAGAAGCTGCGCCCCGGTGCCGCCGATCCGGGCGAGATCGTGGACCTCGACGGCAACACGCTCGGCCAGCATCGCGGCGTGATCCATTACACCGTGGGCCAGCGCAAGGGCCTCGGCATCGGCGGCCTCGGCGAGCCGCTCTATGTCGTGCAGCTCGACCCGGAAACCCGCCGCGTGATCGTCGGCCCCAAGGCGGCGCTGTCCACGCGGATCATCCCGGTGCGCGAGATCAACTGGCTGGGCGATGCCCCCTTCGATAGCCGGCCCGAGTGGCAGCTGAAGGTCAAGGTCCGCTCCACCCGCCCGCCGGCCGAGGCGGTGATCCGCCCCACCGGCCCGACCACGGCCGAGGTGGAACTCCTCGCCCCCGAGGACGGCGTCAGCGCCGGGCAGGCCTGCGTCTTCTATGCCCCCGAAGGCAGCCGGATCTTCGGCGGCGGCTGGATCTGGAAAGGATGACCCTTTGAAACCCCTGTTCCTTGCGGCGCTTCTTGCGCTGCCCCTGCCTGCCCTTGCCGAAACCCGCGAGGAGCGCGAGGTTGTCGCCGCCGAATATGTCGAGCTTGCGCTGCAAGGCTTCGACATGAATGCGCTGATCGAGACGATGTATCAGCCGATCCTGCAGCAGGTCGCGGCCGGGGGGCAGACGATCGACGAGGATCAGATCGGCAAGATCCGCCAGCTTTATCTCGACACCTTCACCGAACCGATGACCCGGCTGATGCGCGACCAGGCCGGGATCATGGCCGACATGTTCACCATGGCAGAGATCACGGCGCTGCGCGACTTCTACGCCACGCCCGAGGGGCGGTCGGTGATGGCCAAGCTGCCCCAGCTGACCGCGGCGCAGCAGCCGGGGATGATGAAGCTCATCAACGAGAAGATGGACGGGCTGATTCCGCAGGTCCTGGCGATCGTCAACGGCGAAGCGCCGCCAGCACCGACCGCGCAGCCCTGAGACCGGGCGGCTCTCCGCCCCGGCCCAGCCGCTCCATGGTCAGCGCCATGGCCGCCTTCTGCGCACCGGGCTCGGCCAGCACCGCCTCCAGCGCCGGGGCGATCCGCTCGGCGCGGCAGTCCGGCCCGATGAACTCGGGCACCGCGCGGGTCTCGCTGACCAGGTTGACCAGCGTCACCGTATCGACCAGCGCCGCGCGGCGCATGAGCCACAGTGTCAGCGGGTGCATGTCATAGGCGATGACCATCGGGCAGCCGTTGGCCGCCAATTCCAGCGAGACGGTGCCCGAAGCGGCCAGCGCCACATCGGCGGCGCCGAAGGCCCCCCGCTTCGGTCCGGGATCCTCGATGATCTGCGGTGCCACCGGCCAGTCCGCCGTCAGCTGGCGCACCAGCCCCGCCACGCCGCGCACCGTGGGCAGCGCCACGCGCAGGTCCGGGTGGCGCGCCTTCAGCCGCCCGACCACCGCGCCAAAGACCGGGGCCAGCCGTATGACCTCGCCCCGCCGCGATCCCGGCAGCGCCAGGAGGAGTGGGCCCGGCCCGGCGAAGGCGGCGCGTTCGGCCTCCGTGGCCAGCGGTTCGGCCACCACCGGATGGCCCACGAAGTCGCAGGTCATGCCGGCGGCGGTCATGTAGGGCGGCTCGAAGGGCAGAAGCGCCAGCACATGGTCGATCACCCGCGCCATCTTCGTCGCCCGCCCCGGCCGCCAGGCCCAGACCGAGGGCGCGACATAATGGATGGTGCGGAGCCCCATTCGCCGTGCCTTGACCAGGGCTGCGACGCGCAGGCAGAAATCGGGGGAATCGATGGTCACGAGCGCCTCGGCGCCCGAGGCCAGCACCGCCTCGGCCGTCTCGCGGATCCGGCGCTTGAGGTGCAGGTACTTCGGCAGCACCTCGGCGATGCCCATGACCGAAAGCTCCTCCATCGGGAAGAGGCTGGCCATGCCTTCGGCCTGCATCAGCGGCCCGCCGACCCCCGCGAACCGGACTGGCGCCAGCGCCTTCAGCCCCGCCATCAGCGCCGCGCCCAGCCGGTCGCCCGAAGGCTCGCCCGCGATCAGGAACAGCTTCATCGGGCGGCTCATCGCAGGTCGACGACCGCTCTTCGCTGCGTTGCGCCCGGCGAAGAGCGCGGCGCAAGCCAAGCGATGAGCCCGCCCCGGATCATGCGCGCGCCCAGAGGAAAAGGCCCAGATCGCCGGCCAACCGGCGCATCTCCGGCAGGTCGAGGCAGATCACCGATCCGGCCTCGAAGGCCACCCCGCCCAGCCCCGCCGCCGCCGCGCCACGCAGGGTTTCTGGGCCCAGCGTCGGCAGGTCGATCCTGCGGTCCTGCCCGGGCTTCGCCGCCTTGTAGAACACCCCGCGCCCCCGCGCAGGGTCGGGGCGCAAGGCCCCGATACCCGCCACCTGGGCCAGAAGCGCATCCGTCCCCGGCAACGCCTCGACCCCGAGACACAACCCTTGCGCCACCACCGCGCCCTGCCCCACATCCACCTCGCCCAGGGCGGCGACGATCGCCGCTGCCCGCGCCGCGTCGGCCTCTTCCCGGGGGCCGACCGTTCCGGCCAGCACGCCCGCGCCCGGCAGAAGGGCCGGAGCCACATCTTCGACCCCCGCGACCGCAAAGCCGAACTCCTCGAACAGCTCGATCACCACCCGCAGCGTCGCGTCGTCCCCTGCGGCCATCGCCTGCATCAGGCGTGGCACCAGCGCGGCCGTCGCCTCGTCGAACAGGCCCGGGTCAAGTCTTGGCCGTGTCACGGCGCCGGCGAAGATCACCCGGTCCACCCCGTCCCGCTCCAGAGCACGCAGGAAAGGCACCAGCCGCTCGACGCGGAAGGTCAGGTCCACCGTGATCCCGTCGGGCGAGAACCCGTCCAGCGCCGCCACAAGCGGCGGCTCGGCCATCGCCGCCGCCAGTTCGGCCGGCAGCCGCCCCTGCCCGGCGATGATGGCGGCACGCATGCGCTAGCGCCCGCCCTTGGGGGTCAGGAAGCTGCGGTCGGACTTCGACAGGATGAAATCGGCGATCTCGCGCACCAGGGGATTGTCGTTTTCCTCGGCCAGCTTCCGCGCCCGGTCGAGGAAGCTGCCATCCTCCTGCGCCAGCGTCTGATAGGCCGCCCGCAGCGCGGTGATCCCCGCCCGGTCCACGCCGCGCCGCTTCAGGCCCACGAGGTTCAGCCCGTCCAGCTCGCCCCGCGGCGCCTGCACCAGGCCATAGGGGATCACGTCATTGGTGACCATCGTCACCGCCCCGATGATCGCGCCCTGGCCGACGCGCACCCATTGGTGCACGCCCGACAGGCCGCCCACGATCACGTCATCGCCCAGCACGACATGACCGGCAATGGCCACGTTGTTCACCAGGATCACCCGGTTGCCGATCTGCGCGTCATGGCCGACATGGGCGCCGGTCATGATCAGCACGTCGTCGCCGACCCGTGTCACCCCGCCGCCGCCCTCCGTCCCGGTGTTCAGCGTCGCGCCCTCGCGGATCCGGCACCGCGCGCCGACGATCAGCCGCGTGCGCTCGCCCTGGTATTTCAGGTCCTGCGGCACCTCGCCCACGGTGGCGAAGGGAAAGATCACCGTGTCCGCGCCGATCTCGGTCCAGCCCGTGACCACGGCATGCGACTTCAGCACCACGCGGGCGCCCAGCACCACCTCGGGCCCGACGATCGAGAACGGGCCGATCACGCAGCCCTCGCCGATCTGCGCGCCGGGCTCGACGACGGCCGAAGGATGAACCTGGGCGGAGGGATGAATGCCCATGCCCCGGCTCAGGCCTTCGCCACGTCGAACATCGCCATGAAGGTGGCCTCGCAGGCCAGCTCGCCCTCGACCATGGCGCGGCCCTCGAACTTCCAGACCCGGCCGCCCCCGCGCAGCGCCTTCACATGCAGTTCCAGCACGTCGCCCGGCACCACCTTGCGCCGGAACTTGACCCCGTCCACGCCCATGAAGAACACCTTGGCGTTCTTGTCCACCAGGTCCATCGACAGGCCGACCAGCACGCCCGAGGTCTGCGCCATCGCCTCGATGATCATCACGCCGGGAAAGATCGGCATGCCGGGGAAATGACCCTGGAACTGCGGCTCGTTCAGGGTGACGCACTTGATGCCGACGCAGCTGTCGTTCAGCACGATGTCGCGCACCTTGTCGATCAGGAGAAACGGATAGCGGTGCGGAATGATCCGCTGGATCAGGTCCAGATCGGCATGTGTCACGGCAGTTCCATCCATCCTGGCACCCTTTCGTCCGCAAAAGCCCGCACGCAGTTGCGGTCTAGCTAGCAAGTCGCGCAGGATGGCACAAGTTGTCGCAGAGGTCCGAGGCCGGATCAGGGGGCCGGTGCCGGCGGAGTGGCGAGGGCGGCATTGACTCGGGCGATGGCCTCATCGGTCACATCCACCGCCGACAGGGACAGGATGACCATGTTCTTGTCCAGGATCGCCGTCGCACCCCGGTCTCCCAGAATTGCTCCCAATACCGGCACGACCACCTCCATGAAGGCCTTGCGGTCGGCATCGCGGCGCTCGTTCAGGCGCCGGGCCTTGGCATCCTGCTCATCCCGGATCCGTTCGACCTTTGCATCGAAGGCCCCGGCCCGCGCGGCAAACTCCTCCGGTGTCAGCGTCGCTCGCACCTCGGTCAGCGCCTGTTCCTCGGCGACAAGATCAGCCTCGATGCGCCGGTTTTCCTGTTCCAGCGCGGCGGTCTCGGCGCGCTCGCGCGCTAAGGTCGCCTTGCCGAAATCAGACTCCAGAAAAAGCCGGTCCTGATCCAGCAGCAAAAGAGGCATGCCGCGCAAGGCCGGGGCTGGCGCCGTCTGCTGCGCCTCCGTTTCCTGCGCCTCCACTGGCGGCACTAGCGCAACAGCGCCCGCCACGATCAAGGCCTGCACCCCGGCGCGCCTTCTTCCGCGCCACCCTGCCATGGTCAGAACTTGGTCTGGATCGTGAAGTCGAAGCTTTGTTCCTTGTCGTAGTCTTCCTTCACGACAGCCTTGCTGAAGTTGAACCGCAAGGGCCCGATCGGTGTGGTCCAGAACAGCGACACACCAATCGTGGCGCGCGGATTGAATCCATCGTCCACCTCGGTGCCGCCGAACCCCGACGTGTTGTCGAGGCTCCAGACCGAACCGACGTCGAAGAAGGCGCCGCCAGTGATGCCGTATTCCTCGGGCAGGCCCAGCGGGAAGTCTGCCTCGAAACGCGCCACCGCGAACATGTTGCCGCCAAGCGCATCCTGATTGGCCGCGCCCAGATCGCGCGGGCCAATCCCGTTCGGCTCGAAGCCGCGGATCTTGCTGTTGCCAAAGAAGCGATCGGTCACCCGCGTGACATTGCCGCCCAGCGAGGTGATCACGCCGCCCTCGAAGATGGCACGCACGGTCACTTCCTCGTTCAGAACCTTGGTCTCGGCCAGCGCGAGTGCCGTGGTCTTGATATACTTGTTGTCCCCGGCCAGCCCTGCGAAGTCCTGCCCGAACCGCAGCAGAACCCCACCTTTCGGGTTCAGGCCGGTGATCCGGTTGTCGAATTCGTATCCATACCCCACGAACATCGTCCGCTTGGCGTCCTCGGCCGCCTCGGCGATGATGATGGGCGAGTTTCCGGTGTAGTTGTAAAGCCGGTCTTCGGCCACTCCGAAGCGCAGGTCCAGCCGCGACTGATCTCCTACCGGGAAGCCGATCCCGGCGTTGAGGCCGATGTTGCGGGTGTCATAGGCCGAGTAGTCGGATTCCGAGGTCCTGTAGAAAGCCCCGAGCGAGAAGCTCAGGTCGCGGCCGAGGAAGGCCGGCTCGGTGAAGCTGAAGCTGGAATTCTGGTTGGACGAAGCCGTCGAGATGGCCAGCGCCAGCCGCTGTCCGCGGCCGAGGAAGTTCGACTCGGAGAAACCGATGTTGAAACCCGTGCCGTTGGCCACCGAGTATGTGACACCAAAGCTGAGCGACCCGGTCGGCTGTTCCTCGACGCCGACCTTCACCACGACCTGGTCCGGTGCCGAGCCCTGGTCGGCGTTGACCTGAGCGTCGGAAAAGAACCCAAGCGCGCGGATCCGTTCCGCGGCCTGGCGGATCTCGCGCGGGTTGAAGGGGTCGCCCTCGCTGGTGCGGAACTGGCGGCGGATCACCTGGTCCAGCGTCGTCGTGTTGCCCTCGATGTCGATGCGCTCGACGAAGATGCGCTCGCCGCGGACGATGGCGAACTCGATGTCGACCGCCTGATTGCGGTTGTCGCGGGTGATGCGCGGCTCGACGCGGATGAAGTTCAGTCCCTTCTTGAGGGCCAGCGTCTCCATCCGGGTGATGTTGTTGTCGATCAAGAGCGGGCTGTAGGTCTGGCCGGTCCGGATCTTCTGCGCCGCCTCGAACTCGGCCGCGTCCAGGCCTTCGACCTCCGACACGGTCGAGATCTTGCCGATCTTGTAGGACAGCCCCTCGCGAACGGTGAAGGTGACGAAGGTCGCATCGCGCTCACGGCTCACCTCTGCGCTGGCATCGACCACCTGGAAGTCGATGTAGCCGCGCGACTGGTAGAAGTCGGTCAGCATCTTGCGGTCCAGATCCAGCCGCTCGGCGACAAAGGTGTCGCGCTGGATCAGGTTGCGCAGAAGGCCTGCCTGCTTCGTCTCCAGCACCTGCCGCAGACGGCGGTCGGAAAAGGCCTTGTTGCCGACAAAGGTGATCCGCTCGTTCTCGACCACGCGGCCCTCGGTGATCTCGAACACCAGATCGACTCGGTTGTCGCTGCGGCGGATGATCTTGGCCGTGACGGTGGCGGCAAGACGCCCGCCGACGCGGTAGGCCTCGGCGATGGCCGCGGCGTCCGCCTCGGCCTGAGCGGGAGAATAGACCCGGCGCGGCTGCGACTTGATCAGCTCGGCCAGCTTTTCGTCCTTCAGCCGCTTGTTGCCCTCGATCGAGATGACGTTGACGATCGGGTATTCCTTGACCCGGATCACCAGGGTCGACCCTTGGGGAACCAGTTCGACCGTCTCGAACAGATTCGAGTTCAGGATGCGCTGATAGGCATCGTTCAGGGCACCGGCAGAAACCTCCTGCCCGCGCCTGATTCCGGCATAATTCAGGATGGTTGCGGCATCGACACGCTCATTGCCCTCGATGGTCACGTTCGAAAAGGAATAGACCTGCGCGAAGGCCGGCTGGAGAAACGGCTGCGAAGCCGTTGCGGCACCGAAGAAAACAGCCGTGGCCAGCAGACGAGCCCTGGACCTTGCCCGGGCAGGCTGCCCCAGGGCCGCGCGTTGGGTCATCCGCATTTTGCATCCTCGCCGAATTTCTTGTTTCCGGATTGACTAGCGGGAAAGCGAAGCTTTGTCAAAAGCCTGCGGTCCCTGTGGATAACTTTGCAAGATGTTGTGGTAGAAGGGCAATGGCACCGCAGCGCCCTGTCGTCGGGGGCGCCCGGCGCATCGGTGCGGTCAGTGGCAGAGAAGGTCGCGGCTCAGCCCGAACAGCATGATCGACAGCACCAGCGTCAGCCCCACCGTCATCAGCACCCGCAGCGCCCGCTCCGAGGGCTTGTGCCGCGTCACCGCCTCGTAGGCGTGGAACACCAGGTGGCCGCCGTCCAGAACCGGGATCGGGAACAGGTTCAGGATGCCCACGCCCAGCGACAGGATCGCCAGCATGCCGACGAAGCTCTCCGCCCCGTTGCGCGCGGCATCGCCCGCGGTCTCGGCCATGCCGATCGCGCCCGACAGATTGCAGCTGCTGATCGCGCCCTGGATCATGTGCCACAGGCCCGAGAAGGTCGTCGTCGTCATCAGCCACATGCTTTGCGCCGCGCCCGTCACCGCCTCCCAGGGGCCCACGCTGCGCACAGCGGGCTCGAAGAACATGCCGGAGTAGAGTCCCAGCAGGTAGCGTTCCGTGAAGCCGCCGCTGCCGTCGTCCACCGTGCGGATGCGCGGGGTCAGCGACAGATCGAAGGTCTGGCCGTCGCGCCAGACGGTAAGCGCCACCGGCGCGCCCTTCCCCGCCGCCACGATCTCGGGCAGTTCGGCGAAGAAGCGGACATCCTTGCCGTCCGCCTTCAGGATCACGTCGCCCTCGCGAAGGCCCGCGTCCATCGCGGCGGACCGGATCTGCACCTCGCCCACCACGGGCGCGCGCGGATTGGGGCCTGCAACGTCCAGTTCCTCGCCCCCCCGGCGCACCCGGTAGGTCAGCACGGTCCGGTCCTGCACGGTGTCCACCACCTGGTTGAAGGTCGCCCAGTCCGGCGTCGGCTGGCCGTCCACCGCCAGGATCACGTCGCCCTCGACCAGCGACGGACCCTCGTACGGAAAGGCCCGCAGCGCGCCCACCGTCGGTTCCTCGCGCGGAACGCCCACCGCCAGCGCCAGCCCCGCAAGAAGCACGAAGGTCAGTATGAAGTTGAAGACCGGCCCCGCCGCCACCGTGGCCGCCCGCGCCCAGAGCGGCGCGCCCGCCATCGTATGCCGCCGCTCCTCGGCCGACAGCCCCGAGACATCGGCCGACCGCACCGAGGACGCATCCACATCGCCGAGGAACTTCACATAGCCGCCGAAGGGGATCGCCGCGACCTGCCACTTCGTGCCACGCCGGTCGGTGCGGCTGAACAGGACCGGGCCGAAGCCGATGGAGAAGACCTCGGAATGGATCCCCGACCAGCGGCCGACGATGTAGTGGCCGTATTCGTGCACGAAGACGATCACCGACAGCGCGATCACGAAGAACACCACCGTCCAGGCCGTGCCGCCAAGCGCCGCCACAATCGCTTCCATCACCGCTCTCCTGCCTGCCGGCGCGCGACCTCGCCCGCCCTTTGCCGTGCCAGATGGTCCACGGCCTGCACATCCTCAAGGGTCATTCTGTCGTTTTCGCGGCCAAGCTCGGGGTCCAGCACCTCGAGCGTCGCCTCGACCACGCAGCCCATGTCCATGAATCCGATCCCGCCGGCCAGGAAATGGTCGAGCGCCACCTCCTTGGCCGCGTTGAAGGCCGCCCCTGCCAGTCCGCGCCGCGCCATGACCTCACGGGCCAACCGCAGCGCGGGATAGCGCTGAAGGTCCGGCGCGCGGAAGGTCAGCTGGCCGATCCGGGCCAGGTCCAGCCGCGCGACCGGCAAGGCCGCCCGCTCGGGCCAGTTCAGCGCATAGCCGATGGAATGGCGCATGTCCGGCGCCCCCATATGCGCCATGATCGCCCCGTCGCGGTAGCCGACCATGGAATGGATCAGGCTCTCGGGGTGGATGATGACCTCGATCTGGTCTGGGGCGACACCGAAGAATTCTCTGGTTTCAATGACTTCCAGTGCCTTGTTGAACATGGACGCCGAATCGATCGTGATCCTGAGCCCCATCGTCCAGTTCGGATGTGCCAGCGCCTCGGCCACGGTTGCCGCGGCCAGACGCTCGATCGGCCAGTCGCGCAGGGCGCCGCCCGAGGCGGTCAGGATGATCCGCTCCACCGCCGCGATGTCCTCGCCGACCAGCGCCTGGAAGATCGCCGAATGCTCGCTGTCCACCGGCAGGATCCGCGCCCGCTGCCGCGCGGCCTCGGCCATGAGCAACGGCCCGGCCGTCACCAGGCTTTCCTTGTTGGCCAGCGCCAGCGTGCCCCCGTGCCGCAGGGCGCGGAACCCCGGCGCCAGCCCTGCCGCGCCGACGATCGCGCTCATCACCCAGTCTGCCGGGCGGTCGGCGGCCTCGAGCAACGCCTCCGGCCCCGCCGCCGCCTCGACACCCGAACCGGCCAGCCGCTCACGAAGCTCCCGCAAGTCTCGCGGATCGGCGCAGACCGCGATCTCGGCCCGCAACAGGCGCGCCATCTCGGCCAGCCGTGCCAGGTTCCGTCCCCCGGTCAGCGCCACCACGCGATGCGTCCGGGCTCCCCCCGCGCGCAGCAGAAGATCGACGGTCTGCTCGCCGATCGACCCCGTGGCACCAAAGATCGAGATGCTGCGCATCGCCTCACCCACCGAACAGGCGCGTGACCGGCGCGAAGAGGCCCAGAAGCAGTACGAAGACCACCGCCCCGATCAGCGCGTCGAACCGGTCCAGCACGCCGCCATGGCCGGGGATAAGGTCCGAGGCATCCTTTACGCCGGCCCGCCGCTTGACCCAGCTTTCGGCGATGTCGCCCATCTGCCCGGCCAGGGCCACCAGCGCCGAGACCGGCACGATCAGCCAGCTCGTGCCCACCGCCAGGACAAAGACGAGCCCCACCAGCGCCGCGCCGATCCAGCCCGCCACCGTGCCCGACCAGGTCTTCTTCGGGCTCAGCGCCGGCCAGAACTTCGGCCCGCCTGCCAGCCGACCGACGAAATACCCAAGCACGTCCGAGACGATCACCACCGCCACCAGCCACAGGATAGCCCGGTCGCCCCCGGTCTGACGCAACTCGACCAGCCCGTAGCCCGCCAGCATGATCGCCAGCGCATAGGCGCCCGACAGCCGCCGGTCGCGGCGCGGGGTCAGGATCAGGACCAGCGTCGGCACCATCAGAAACAGGACCGCGATGTCGCTGCGCAGCACCATGGCCAGCATCAGCGCCGCCCCCGCCGTCACGGCGATGGTGACCGGAGCCTTCCGCCCCCCCGGCGCCGTCATCGTCGCCAGTTCCCAGACCATCACCGCCGTCAACCCGATGACCAGCGCGGCAAAGGCCGTGCCGCCCAGCCAGATCTCGACCGCACCCACCGCCAGCATGACAGTGGCCGACAGGATGCGCGTGCGCAGGTCCGCCCATCTGCCGGCAGGCGCCGGCCCCGGATCGCTCACCGGATCACCCCGCCAAAGCGCCGCTGCCGGTTGGAAAAGCGCGCCACGATCGCGGCCAACTCCTCCGGCCCGAAATCCGGCCAGAGCGTCTCGGTGAACTCGTATTCGGCATAGGCCGCCTGCCAGGGCAGGAAATTCGAGGTCCGCGTCTCGCCGCTGGTGCGGATCACCAGGTCCGGGTCGGGCAGCCCCCCGGTATCGAGCCTTTCGCCGAAGGCCGCCTCGGTCAGGTGCCGGGGGTCCAGAAGCCCCGCCGCCGCGGCCTCGGCCACCTTCTTCACCGCGCGGACGATCTCGTCCCGCCCGCCGTAGTTGATCGCCACCGTCAGGTTCAGCCGGTCCAGCCCCGCCGTCCGCGCCTCGATCCCGGCCATCATGCGTTGCAGCTTGGGGTCCAGCCGGCTCCGGTCGCCGATGAAGCGCATCCTGACGCCGGCCTGCGCCAGCCGGTCGGCCTCGCGCTCGATATAGCGGGCGAAGATCGCCATCAGGCCCAGGACTTCCTCGGTGGACCGCTTCCAGTTCTCGGTGGAAAAGGCATAGAGCGTCAGCCACCTGATCCCCAGGTCGGGGGCAGCCTTGACGATCTCGCGCACCCGCTCGGCGCCCTTGCGGTGGCCGACCAGCCGCGCCCAGCCCCGGTTGGTGGCCCAGCGGCCGTTGCCGTCCATGATGATCGCCAGATGGTTGACTGGCCGCGTCGCGGCCTCCACCTGCAAGTCCTTCGACACTCGCCGCCCCTCCGCCCGCAGGTCAGACCTGCATGATCTCCGCCTGCTTGGCTTCCAGCGCCTTGTCCACGGCAGCGATCGCCTTGTCCGTCAGCTCCTGCACCGTGTCGGCCCAGAATTTCTGGTCGTCCTCGCTCATGCCCTGCGCCTTCGCCTTCTTGATCTGGTCCATCCCGTCGCGCCGCACGTTGCGAATCGCGACCTTGGCCTGCTCGGCATATTGCGCGGCAACTTTGGTCAATTCGCGGCGACGCTCCTCGTTCAGCTCGGGAATGGGCAGGCGGATCAGCGGTCCGTCAGTGACCGGGTTGATGCCGATGCCAGATTCGCGGATCGCCTTCTCCACCTTGCCGACCATCGCCTTGTCCCAGACGTTGATGACCACCATCCGCGGCTCTGGCACGTTCACCGTGCCCAACTGGTTGATCGGCGTCATCTGGCCATAGGCCTCCACCTGAATCGGCTCGACGATCGAGGCCGAAGCGCGGCCGGTTCTCAGCGAGGCGAATTCCGTCTTCAGCGCCGCCATCGCGCCGTCCATCCGGCGCTGGAGGTCGTCGGTGTCGATCTCGATCTCTTCATGAGCCATCGGCTGCTCCTTCACTTCCCTGCGGGCTGCCCCACCCGCGATCTGGCGCTCTATAGCAGAGCCGCGCGGGCCGGGTATAGGCCCAAGCGCCCGGCCGCCCACCCGGCGAGTCGCGAACCTTGGTGAACGCCTGCCCCGCCCGCCCCGTGCCCGACGCAAAGCCGACACATGCCAGACGGATGCCAGACGCTAAACCTTCCGTTAACCCGCCGGATTAACACAGCGTCCGCAAGGGGTTAGCCCTCGACCCGGGTATAGGTCCCCTGCCCCGCCAGGATTCCCCGGAACCCGCCGGGCTCGTCCAGGCTGAAGACGATGATCGGCAGCGCATTGTCGCGCGCAAGCGCGATCGCGGTCGCGTCCATCACGCCCAGATGCTTTTCCAGCACCTCGTCGTAGGTCACATGCTCATAGCGTTTCGCATCGGCATGTTTCTTGGGGTCCTTGTCATAGACCCCGTCAACCTTCGTTCCCTTGAAGATCGCCTGACAGGCCATCTCAGAGGCCCGCAGCGTCGCCGCCGTGTCGGTGGTGAAATAGGGGTTCCCGGTGCCGGCGGCGAAGATGCAGACCCGCTTCTTCTCCAGGTGCCGCACCGCGCGGCGACGGATGTAGGGCTCGCAGACCTGGTCCATCGGAATCGCGCTGATGACGCGGGTGAAGATCCCGATCGCCTCCAGCGCCGACTGCATGGCCAAGGCGTTCATCACCGTCGCCAGCATGCCCATGTAGTCTGCCGTCGTCCGCTCCATCCCCTGCGCGCTGCCCTGCAGGCCGCGGAAGATGTTGCCGCCGCCGATCACCATGCAGATCTCGACGCCGAGGTCGCGGACCGATTTCACCTCTTCGGCGATGCGCGCCACGGTCGGCGGATGCAGGCCATAGCCCTGGTCCCCCATCAGCGCCTCGCCGGAAATCTTCAGCATGACGCGGCTGTATCTGGTGG
>NZ_JBKBLV010000045.1:0-24335 GCF_046295235.1 Tabrizicola flagellatus | reverse complement strand
GCGAAGAGTTCGATGCCGCCCGCGCCATGGCGCAGAAGGCGCGCGAGGAGAACGCGGCGCTGGAGGCGCGTATCGCGGCGCTGGAAGCGGCACTGGCCAGGAAGAAATGACCCGGCTGACCGCTCGTCGGTGACTTCGTCCCTCCTCGCCCGCGACGAGCCGACGATGTCGGATGGGAAGTCGCCCGGTCAGGCCCGGATCAGCCGGAAGGCGGCCGAGGCGCCCCAGCCGGCAATGGCGGCCAGCACCAGTGACAGGAGGCCATAGATCAGCGGCTGCTCCTGCGCCAGGTTGAAGAGGAACCGCTCCAGCCCCTCTTTGCGGACCCCGATAACCCGCTCCTGGCTGGCGATGACCCGCTTGTCGCGCAAGAGGAACAACCGGACCTTGTATTCACCCTCGGTCAAGTTCGACGGCAGGATGATGTCGGTGCGGAACAGCGTGTCCTCGGTCAGCTCGACCCTGCCTTCCAGCAGGCGATAACGCCCTTCGCTGGTCCGCACGCGCATGAGCGCCTTGACGAACTCTTCCGACCCGTCGGCTTCGGCCGCAATGCCGATGGCGCGGATCACCCGCTCGACCGAAATGCTGTAGCGCAGGTCGTCCGTGTCGGACAGGATGTGCTTCAGGGGCCCGGTGGTGGCCACCGCGTAGAAGGTGGGTGCGCTGTCGACCCTGACCGAGGCGGTGTTGACCCAGATCCCGGCAACGCGCCCCTTGCGACGCACGTCGACCGGGGTCGAGGGTCCCTCGACCGTGACGATGACCTCAAGAGCGCCCGCGTCAGGCGGTGGGGAGTCGCGTTTGACCGCGCCGTAGATCAGGATCTCGGATCCGTCGAAATCGGCGGTGATCGACACGCGGTTCTGGCTCATACCCGCGACGATGACCTCCTGCGCCGCGGCGGGAAGCGTCAGGGCCAGAAAGAGAGCCAGCGCTCGGATCACGGTATCACCCCGGCGACCGAATAGAGCTCGGACGGTGTGACCAGCAGGTCGACGGCGATACGAATCGAAACAGCCAGCACCAGCAGGGACAAGAGAATCCGCAACTGTTCGGCCTTCAGCCGGACGCCGACCCGTGTGCCGATCTGAGCCCCCACGACGCCGCCCAGGATCAGCAGAAGCGCAAGCAGCATGTCTACGGTCTGGCTGGTGACGGCATGCATGACGGTGGTGAAGGCGGTGACGAAGATGATCTGGAACAGCGAGGTGCCGATCACGACCTTGGTGGGCATACCCAGAAGATAGATCATCGCCGGCACCAGGATGAAGCCGCCGCCCACGCCCATGATCGCCGACAGGATCCCGACCGCAGCTCCGACCAAAGCCGGGGGTATCACGCTGATGTAAAGTCCCGAGGCGCGGAACTTCATCTTGAAGGGCAGGCCGTGGACCCAGGAATGGACATGGGCACGGCGAATCTGCGCTCCGCCGCTCTGGCGCGCGCGCAAGAGGCTCCGCAGGCTTTCCTGGAACATCAGCGCGCCAATGAGGCCCAGGAAGAGGACATAGGACAACTGGACGAACAGGTCGATCTGCCCGAGCCGGGTCATCCAGGCGAAGATCCAGACCCCGATGGCCGAGCCGATCACGCCTCCGACCAAAAGGACTGTGCCCATCGTGAAATCGACGCCCTTGCGCCTGAGTTGCGCAAGCACTCCCGAGATCGAGGAGGCCACGACCTGGTTCGCCCCGGTCGCCACGGCCACGGCGGGGGGGACCCCGATGAAGAAGAGAAGCGGCGTGATCAGGAAGCCGCCGCCCACGCCGAACATGCCCGACAGGAAGCCCACGATACCGCCAAGCCCCAGGATGAGGAAGGCATTGACCGAAACCTCGGCGATGGGGAGGTAGAGCTGCATAGGGGCGGCCCGTTCGGGGCGAAAGCGGCGGGGTGTTCAAAGGGTTGCGCGGCTTTGCCGGCGAAGTCAAACGCCCAGTCGTCTCAATCCCGTGAACGCAGGAATTCCCTCAGGATGCGTTCCAGTTTTGCCGCACCCAGGGGGGCCATCGCCTTGGTGTGTTCGTGGCTGATCTTCTCGTCCGACATGCCTGCGGCCATGTTGGTGATCGTGGAAATCGCCGCCACCTTCAGGCCGAGGAAGCGGGCCAGGATCACCTCGGGCACGGTGGACATGCCGACGGCGTCCCCGCCCAGAAGCTTCAGCATGCGGATCTCGGCCGGCGTCTCGAAGGAGGGACCGGAATACCAGCAGTAGACGCCTTCGGGCAGGTCGATCCCCTGGGCCGCGGCAGCCGCGCGCAATGCGGTGCGCAGCGCGGGATCATGGGCATCGGTCATCGGCACGAAGCGGGCATCGGTCCTTTCCCCGATCAGCGGGTTCAGGCCGGAAAAGTTGATGTGGTCCGACAGGAGCATCACGCTGCCGGGCGGCACGTCGGGGCGCAGCGAGCCGGCGGCATTCGTCAGGATCAGGCTCTCGGCTCCGAGCGCCTTCAGGACCTGAAGCGGCAGAAGCATCGCCCGGGGATTGCCGCTTTCGTAGTAATGTTCGCGCGCGCCGAAGACGGCGACCCGGACGCCTTCCAGCTGGCCGACATGGAGGTTCGGATTGTGCCCCGAGACCCCGACATGCGGAAAGCCCGGCAGATCGGCATAGGGAATCGCCACGCCCTCGACCGCCTGCGCCAGATGGCCGAGCCCCGATCCGAGGATCAGGCCAAGCGCGACCGGAGCCCCTCCGGCGCGGGAGCGGATCAGGCGGGCAAGGGTCTCGGCGTCGGACATGCGGCGTTCCTTCCGGCTGGCGGCGGAGCGGGGGTTTCACACCCCCGCACCCCCGTGGAGTATTTCGCAAGGGGCAAGGGGATCAGCGTTCCTTGACATAGGGCTCGCCGCCGGCACGCGGCGGGATCGCCTTGCCGACGAAGCCCGCCAGGACGAAGACCGTCAGGACATAGGGCAGGGCATCCAGGAAGGGCACGGGAACCTTCACCTGCACCACCGACTGCACCACGTCTGGCCGCAGGGCCAGCGCCTGGAAGAAGCCGAAGAGAAGGCAGGCGTACATCGCCTGCACCGGGCGCCACTTGGCGAAGATGAGCGCGGCGAGCGCGATGTAGCCGCGGCCTGCCGTCATCTCCTTGCCGAAGCCCGCCTGCAGGGCGGTCGCCATGTAGGCCCCGGCAAGGCCGCAGAGGACGCCGGTGACCATGACGGCCGAGAAGCGCAGCGCGGGGACGCTGACGCCCGCAGTATCGACCGCCGCCGGGTTCTCGCCCACCGCGCGAAGGCGCAGGCCATAGCGGGTGCGGTAAAGCACGAACCAGGTCAGGGCGACGATGGCGAAGGCGGCATAGACCAGGATCGAATGGCCCGAGATGACCTCGTGGTAGAAGGGGCCTATCACGGGGACGCCCTTCAGCGTCTCGGACAGGGGCAGGTCGATCGGGTTGAAGCGCGCCGCGCCCTCGAGCGGCGGCGTGCGGCCGCCCTGGCCGAACAGGTATTGCGCGACCAGGACGGTCATCCCCGAGGCCAGGAAGTTCAGCGCCACCCCCGCGATCAGCTGGTTGCCGCGGAAGGTGATCGAGGTGATGCCGTGGATCAACGCAAAGACCAGCGACCCGGCGATCCCCGCAAGCGCGCCGACCCAGGCCGACCCGGTGTAGAAGGCCACCGCGCCGGCGCACATCGCGGCGACCAGCATCTTGCCTTCCAGCCCGATATCGAAGACGCCCGAACGTTCCGAGTAGAGCCCCGCGAGGCAGGCCAGCAGCAGGGGCGTCGCCAGGCGCAGCGTGGAATCGAGGATCTGCAGAAGCGTGTTGTAATCCATCACGCGGCCTCCAGTCGGGACGGGCGGAACAGGGCGAAGATGCGCACCAGGAGCATCCGCACCATCATGTCCAGGGCGCCGGTGAACAGGATAACCAGGCCCTGGACCACGGTGCGCAGTTCGATCGGGATCCTGGTCCAGAGGCCGAGCTCGGCCCCACCCTGGAACAGGAAGCCGAACAAGAGCGCCGCCAGAACGACGCCGACCGGGTGGTTCCGCCCCATCAGCGCCACGGCGATGCCGATGAACCCCGCACCCGAGGCCGAGTTGCCCAGAAGCCGCTGTGCCTCGCCCATCACGTTGTTGATCGCCATGAGGCCGGCGAGGCCCCCCGAGATCAGCATGGTGATCATGATGATCCGCGTCGGGTTGATCCCGGCATAGCGGGCGGCGGGTTCCGATTTGCCGAAGGCGCGGATCTGGTAGCCGAGCCGCGTGCGCCACAGGAGCAGCCAGACCACGACCGCCATCGCGATGGCGATGAAGAAGGTCACGTTGGCCGGCACCTTGCTGGCGAAGATCAGGTTCACGCCCGGAATCTCGTTGAAACTGGGCAAGTGGGTTTCGGGCGGGAAGTTGGCCGTGGCCGGATCCATCTTGCCGGGCGGGCGCAGCACGTCGACCAACATGAAGATCATCAGGCTCGCGGCGATGTAGTTGAACATGATCGTCGTGATGACGATGTGGCTGCCGCGTTTCGCCTGGAGGAAGGCCGGGATCGCCGCCCAGGCCGCGCCGAACAGCGCCGCGCCGCAGGCCGCGCCGATCAGCGCCAGCGTCCAATGTGGCCAGGGCAGGAACAGAAGCACCAGCGCCACGCCCAGACCGCCGAGCTGCGCCTGCCCCTCGCCGCCGATGTTGAACAGGCCCGCGTGGAAGGCCACCGTCACCGCAAGCCCGGTGAAGATGAAGCTGGTGGCGTAATACAGCGTGTAGCCCCAGCCGTAGGCGTTCATCACCGACCCCTGCACCATGACCGTGATCGCCTCCCAGGGGTCTTGCCCGATGGCGATGATGACCAGCGCCGAGATCAGCGCGGCCAGCGTCAGCGAGACGAAGGGGACAAGGGCGACATCGGCCCAGCGTGGCAAGCGGTCCATCAGGCGGCCCTCCGTTTTCCTGCGGGGAAAGCCCCCCCATCCCAGCCCTTCCCCACTGCGGGGGGAGGGAGGCGCCCGGTCGATCCGTCGGGCACCACGAACGCCGATACAGGCAAAGCGCCTCCCCTCCCCCTCCGTGGGGAGGGGATGGGGGTGGGGGGCCGGTCAAACCTCATGCCGCTTCTCCCTTGCCCGCCACCCCGGCCATCAACAGGCCCAGCTCGCGCTCGTCGGTCGTTTCTGGATCGCGGAATCCCATGATCCTGCCGTCGAACATCACGGCGATGCGGTCCGAAAGGCTCATGATCTCGTCCAGTTCGACGCTGACCAGCAGGATCGCCGCGCCGGCGTCGCGCAGCGCGATGATCTGCTTGTGGATGAACTCGATCGCGCCGATGTCCACGCCGCGCGTGGGCTGGCCGATCAGCAGCAGCGCGGGGTTCTGTTCCATCTCGCGCGCCACCACGATCTTCTGCTGGTTGCCGCCCGAGAAGGACTTGGCAGCCAGGGTCGGGATCGGCGGACGCACGTCGAACTTCGCCATCTTCCGTTCGGTATCGGCGCGGATCGCGTCATTGTCCATGAACAGGGCGTTCTTCTGGTATCTGGGATCGTTGAAATAGCCGAAGGCCACGTTCTCCCAGGCGGTGAAGTCCAGGATCAGCCCATGGTGATGCCGGTCCTCCGGCACATGGGCTATCCCGGATCTGCGGCGGCTTTGCCCATCGGACCCGGGGCCGGACAGGGGCAGGGGGGCCCCCTTAAGCGTGGCCGTGCCGGTCGCGGCCTGCATCCCGCCCAGGGCTGCCAGAAGCTCGGACTGGCCATTGCCGGCCACGCCCGCGATCCCCAGGATCTCGCCCGCCCGGATCTCGAAGCTGATGCCTTTCAGGCGTTCCACCTTGTGTTCGTCGCGCACCCGCAGGTCCTCGACCTTCAGCACCACCTCACCCGGCCTGGCCGTGCCCTTGTCGACCTCCAGCAGCACCTTGCGCCCCACCATCAGCTCGGCCAGCTGCTCGGGCGATGTCTCGGCAGTCTTGACCGTGGCCACCATCGTCCCGCGCCGCATGACGCTGACGTTGTCCGTGGCCTCCATGATCTCGCGCAGCTTGTGGGTGATCAGGATCACCGTCTTGCCCTGCTCCTTGAGCCCCTTCAGGATGCGGAACAGGTGGTCGGCCTCGTCCGGCGTCAGGACGCCCGTGGGTTCGTCCAGGATCAGGATGTCGGCCTGGCGGTAGAGCGCCTTCAGGATCTCCACCCGCTGCTGGTGCCCCACCGACAGGTCCTCGATCAGGGCATCGGGATCGACCTCCAGGTCATAGTCGCGGGCGAGGCGTTCCAGTTCCTTCCGCGCCTTGGTCAGCGAGGTATTCAGCATCTGGCCTTCCTCGGCGCCGAGGATGATGTTCTCCAGCACCGTGAAGTTCTGCACCAGCTTGAAGTGCTGGAAGACCATGCCGATGCCGGCGCGGATGGCGCTCTGGCTGTCAGGGATCGGTGTAAGCTGGCCGTTGACGAAGATCTGGCCCGCATCGGCCTTGTAGAAACCGTAGAGGATCGACATCAGCGTGGACTTGCCCGCGCCGTTCTCGCCGATGATGCCGTGGATCGTGCCCTTCGGCACGGCGATGTTGATGTCCTTGTTCGCCTGGACCGGACCGAAGGCCTTGGAGATGCCCTTCAGCTCGATGGCATAGGCTGCTTCGGCCCCGCTCTGGTTGGCCATGTCTTCCCCCTGTTTCCGCCGGGTGCCCGCCGCTTGTCTGCGCGACTTTCGCGGCATCCCTTTGCAAATGTGCCGCGCCAAGGGCTTGGCGCGGCACCTGTCAGATCGACCCGGGCCGGATCAGAACGTCGCAGCCGGGCAGGTGTTGTCCGACATGTAGTCGTGTACGACGATCTCGCCCGACTTGATCTTCGCCGCGGCCTCATCGACCTTTGCCTGCATCTCGGGCGTCACCAGCGAGGCGTTGTTCTCGTCCATCGCATAGCCCACGCCATCGTTGGCCAGACCCATGACGTTGATGCCGGGGGTCAGGTTCTCGCCTTCCTTGAAGGCCTCGTAGACGGCGTTGTCCACGCGCTTCAGCATCGAGGTCAGTACCTTGCCGGGGTGCAGGTAGTTCTGGTTGCTGTCCACGCCGATCGAGAGGATCCCCTCGTCGGCCGCCGCCTGCAGGACACCCACGCCGGTGCCGCCCGCCGCCGCGTAGATCACGTCGGCACCCTGAGCCTTCTGGCCCTTGGCCAGTTCCGCGCCCTTCACCGGGTCGTTCCAGGCGGCCGGAGTGGTGCCCGTCATGTTGATGACGACCTTTGCGTCCGGGTTCACCGCCTTGACGCCCTGGGCATAGCCGCAACCGAACTTGCGGATCAGGGGGATGTCCATGCCGCCGATGAAGCCGACCGTGCCCGTCTTCGAGGCCAGCGCGGCCATCATGCCGACCAGGTAGGAGCCTTCGTGTTCGTTGAACACCACCGATTTCACGTTCGGCTGCTCAACCACCATGTCCACGATGGCGAACTTGGTGTTCGGAAAGTCTGGCGCGACCTTGTTCAGCACGTCGCCGAAGGCAAAGCCGGTCATCACCACCGGGTTCGCCCCGGATTCGGCCAGCCGGCGCAGCGCCTGCTCGCGCTGGGCCTCGTCCTGCATCTCCAGTTCCTTGTAGGTGCCACCGGTTTCCTTCGCCCAACGCTCCGCCCCGTTGAACGCGGCCTCGTTGAAGGACTTGTCGAACTTGCCGCCCAGGTCGAAGATGATCGCCGGTTCGGCCGTGGCGACGCCCGCCATCAGGGCGACTGCGCAGCTGGCCCCGGCAAGGGATTTCATAAGGCTCATGGGTGTTCTCCCGGTTGATACAACACTCGCCCGCCCAGTCCGCCGGAAGCACCGGTCGCGGTCGGGGTCCGGCATGATTAGCGACAAAGCCCCGATGGGGGTCAAGCCAGATTCGCGTGAGACCTGCAAAAACCTGACCCTTTGGTCAGGAACGGTTAGTGACCCGGCACGGGGCCAAGATCGCGGGCCATGACCAGCGCGTCGATCCGCTGCCCCCCGTCGGTCCGGTAATAGCCCTTCCGCGTGCCCGCCGGATGGAACCCGGACGATTCGTAAAGCGCGATCGCCGCTGCGTTGTCCGCGGCCACCTCCAGCAGGGCCCGCCCGGCCCCGCGCAGCCGCGCCTGATACAGGAACCGCGCCACCAGCCTGCGCCCCAGACCAAGGCGCCGCGCCTCTGGCGCGACGGCAAGCGTCAGAAGCTCGGCCTCGTCCGCGACCGCGCGACCAAGGAGAAAGCCCGCGTCGCCCTCGACCAGCAGGAAGCAGAGCGGATCGGCCAGCAATCCGGCGAAATCGGCCGCCGTCCAGGGCGGTGGGGTACGGAAGGTGCGGGCGTGCAGCGCGGCCAGCGTCTCCGGCGTCACGGCAGGATCACCGGCGGCGGGTCCGAGGGCGGCGCCGCGTCGGCCCCGCGCAGGTAGAAGGGTGCGGGACGGGGCTGCGGCGTTCCGGCCCGGACGGCACCGATCCGCGCAATGGCCTCGACCAGAGGCATCGCCGGGGGCAGCGCCTTCGCACCGGCCGCCGAGCCGGTGGCCGCGCAGGCGGGGACCACGCGGTCAGCCAGATGCGCGGGGCCCGGACCTTCGGGCAGGAAAAGCTGGACATAGACCTGACCGCGCCGCGCGTCCTCGACGACGACCAGCGGGCGCGGCAGGCCATGCGCCAGCGCCTCCAGCCGGGTCACGCCCACCGCCGGGATGCCAAGGCCAAGCGACATCCCCCGGGCGGCGGCCACCGCGATGCGGACCCCGGTGAAATTGCCCGGCCCGGTGCCGACGGCAAGGGCCTTGAGGTCGGACCAGCCGATGCCGCCTTCGGCAAGCACCTCGTCCAGCAGCGGGATCAGCCGCTCGGCCTGGCCGGTTGCCATCTGCTCTTCGCGCAGGATGAGCCCGTCTGAGAGCAGCAGCGCCGCCGCGCAATGCGGACCCGAGGTATCGAAGGCCAGGAGGGGAAACTTCTCGTGCGGCTGCGCCTTCTCGCCGCCGCCCGCCCCGCGAAGAGCGACCGAAGGGGAGCGAGGAGCCGTCACGAGGGGATCAGGCCGCGACGGGCCGGACTTCCAGCACTTCCGGGATATAGTGCCGCAGCAGGTTCTCGATGCCCATCTTCAGCGTGAGCGTCGAGGAGGGGCAGCCCGCGCAGGCGCCCTGCATGTGCAGGTAGACCACGCCCCGGTCGAAGCCGTGGAAGGTGATGTCGCCGCCATCCTGCGCCACCGCCGGGCGGACGCGGGTGTCCAGCAATTCCTTGATCTGCCGCACCACGTCGCCATCCTCGCCCGTGTGCTCGGCATGGCCGCCGCCGGTGGCGCCCTCGCCCTCGATCGCCGGCTGGCCCGACTGGTAATGCTCCATGATCGCGCCCAGGATCTGCGGCTTGATATGGGCCCAGTCCACATCGTCGGCCTTGGTCACGGTCACGAAATCGGTGCCGAAGAATACGCCCGTCACACCGCCCGCCGCGAAGATCCGCCGCGCGAGCGGCGACTTTGCGGCCGCCTCGACGCTTGGGAAATCGGCCGTGCCGATCTCCAGAACTGTCTGCCCGGGCAGGAACTTCAACGTCGCGGGGTTCGGCGTGGATTCGGTCTGGATGAACATTGTTCCGGTCTCCGACTGTTCCTGTCGGATATGCGCCTTGCCGTCCTGAAGGTCAAGTCTGGAACCGTTCTAAGGTTCAGGCCCGGTCGGACCCCCAGTAGGCATACATCTGCTCGACAGCGGTCAGGGATCGCAACCGCACGACCCTCTCTGCGGAGCGGTCGGTCTGGTAATACTGGGCTGCCGCGGCGGGGAAGGGCGGGGCGCTGCGGCTTGGGAACAGAACGACGGACATTGCATGAGCCTTTCGATCAGAGGCTCCTCCCTTGGCGCACAATCTAGTCCCGAAGCCCGGCCGAACCAATGTGCGCTTCCGCATGGCGGCCATGCGCCTGCGTCAGGCAAGGGGGTCTGCCTAGAAGACCAGCACGATGCCCGCGTAAAGCACGATCGCCCCGATCGTGCAGGCCACTGCCAGCGAGCCCAGGTCCTTCGCGTCCTTCGCCCACTCGGACCAGCCGGGCGAAAGGTGATCGACCAGCACCTCGATCGCCGTGTTCAGCGCCTCGACCGCGACCAGCGCCAGCCCCAGCGCCAGCAGTCCCGCGATCTCGGCCGGCGAAGCCCCGGCGACCAGGAAGATGACCATTAGCCCGGTGATGAACAGCACCTCCTGCCTGAAGGCGCTTTCCCGGGCCAGCCGCCGCAAGCCTCCCAGCGAATAGCCGGCAGCGGCAAGCAAATGCGCGATCCCCGCCTTGCGCGGGGGCTTGTCCGGCTGCGTCATTCCCGGCCCGTGCCCCGCCGGCCGGCACCGGCCATGTCCAGCACCGCCTCCCGGGCCGCAGTCGTCAGATCCAGCATTCCAGGCGTCCTCGAGAAGATGTCGTCATGGGTGACCGGCCCTACGGCAGCAGAGATCACACAGGACGGGTCGCAGGACAGACTGGCACCAAACCGCCCGGACATCCAGATCGGCATCGGTGCCGCGACATTCCTTGCCGGCAGGGCCCGGCCGCGCCTCCAGGGGTTACCCCCGGAAACCGCAAGGGAAAGGCACGGCGCCGGCGGCCTGCTCGCGTCAGGTGATGCTTTCAAGCCGTTCCTTCGACATGTCGCCCGGAACGATCGTGATCGGCACCGGCAGGTTGCCGGAATTGCGCGACATGGCGGTGACAAGCGGCCCCGGCCCAGCCTTGTCGGTGCCCGCGCCCAGGACCAGGATGCCGATCTCCGGGTCTTCCTTGACCAGGGCGAGGATCTCGTTCACCGGGTCGCCCTCGCGGATGACAAGCTCCGGGTTCACCCCCTGCTTGTCGCGCATCCATTTGGCGAATACCTCGAAATGCGCCTCGATCCGCTCGCGCGCCTCTGCCCGCATCAGGTCGGCCACGCCCACCCAGGTCTGGAACTCGTCGGGGGGCACGACCGACAGGATCGTCACCCCGCCACCGGTATGGGCCGCCCGCAGCGCGGCGAACCGAATGGCATTCAGACACTCGCGACTGTCGTCCAGCACGACGAGGAATTTCCGCATGATGCTCCCCTTTGGCGGTCGATCATGGCAGGCGGGCCGGGGGGAAGGCAAGCCTGAACCGGGGGCGCGCCCGGCTCAGGCCCGCGCGGGCAGGGCCAGGACCTTGGGATACAGCCGCCCCATCGCCAGCGTCCGCGCCCCGTTCATCACCATCAGCGCGGCCCAGAGCCCGTGATTCCCCGCCCATGGCACCAACACCGCCAGCGCCAGCACATAGACGGCGACCGAAACCAGCATCGCCCGCAGCATGTCCCCGGTCAGCAGCGCGCCGATGAAGATCCCGTCGTAGATCCAGGCCGCGACCCCGATCAGCGGCGCTGCGACCAGCCAGGGCAGATAGGACCGCGCCGCCGCGCGGACCTCGGGCGAGGTGGTCATCAGGTCGATGATGACCGGCCCGGCCAGCGCAAAGACCAGGGCCAGCGCCACCGCGCCGCCAAAGCCCCATTGCATCGTGATCCGCCCCGCCGCCCGGGTGTCGGCCACCGACCGCGCGCCCACCGCCTGCCCGACCAGCGCCTCGGCGGCGAAGGCGAACCCGTCCAGCGCGAAGGCGGTGATCTCCAGGAACTGCATCAGCACCTGGTTCGCGGCCAGGGTCACGTCGCCGAACCGCGCGCCGAGAAAGACGAAGGTGGTGAAGGCCAGCTGCAACAGGATCGTGCGGCCCATGATGTCCCGGCTGGCCGAGAACATGCGCCGGATCGCGATCCGGTCGCCCAGCCGCGCCAGCGCCGCGCGGAAGGCGGGCCCGAAGGCGTCGCGCGCCAGCCACAGCGCCAGCGCAAGGCCCGTCCACTCGGCGATCAGCGTGGCCAGCGCCACGCCCGGCACGCCCCAGCCCAGGCCCAGGACGAACCACAGGTCCAGCCCGATGTTCAGCCCGTTCTGCCACAGCTGCAACACAAGGACCGCCCGCGTCCGCTCCAGCCCGACCAGCCAGCCGGTCAGCGCGTAAAGCGCGATGGTCGCCGGCGCCCCCCAGATGCGGATCGCCAGATAGTCGCGCGCCAGCCCTTCGACCGTCTCCGAGGCCGGCGCCAGCCAGAACGCCCCCGCGAACAGCGCCACCTGCGCCAGGACCAGCGCCAGCCCTGCCCCCACGCCCACGATCAGCGCGCGCAACAGGACCGCCGACCGCTCGCCCATGTCGCCCGCGCCCTGCGCCTGCGCGGCCAGACCCGAGGTGGACATGCGCAGGAAGCCGAAGGCCCAGTAGAGCGTCGCCAGGATCACCGCGCCGATGCCCACGGCGCCCAGGCTCGCCGGATCGCCCAGCTGGCCGATCGCCGCCGTATCGACCGCGCCCAGGAGGGGGACGGTGGCATTGGACAGGACGATCGGCCCGGCGATCCGCAGCACGCGGCCGTGGGTGATGTCGCTCATTTCGGCGCGGCTGGCGGCATCAGGAAATGGCCCGTCGCCTGCGCGAAAAGCCGCGCGCGATTGTCCTGCCAGGCCTCGACATGCACCGACGCATAGCGCCGACCCGACCTGTTCACCCGGGCCCGCGCATAGGCATCGCGCGGCAGGCCCGCCCGCAGGTAATCCACCGTGAAGTCGATGGTCTTGGGCAGCCGCAGCGGTCCCTCGGGCAGGGCCCCGTCCGCCTCGACCCCGTCCCACAGCGTGCTCCACGACAGCTCGATCATTGCCGCGATCTCCAGGAAGGCCGCCGTCGCGCCTCCGTGCAGCGCGGGCAGGCGCGGGTTGCCGATCAGGCTGTCCTTGAAGGGCAGGACGGCGGTCAGCTCGTCGCCGCGCCGGTCGAACTGCACGCCCAGGAACCGGATGTAGGGCACCCCCTCGACCAGGGTGCGCAGCAGGGCCTCGCGGCGCTGCTTGACGACGTGGACCGGCTCGGGCGGCGGCCTCATCCCTTGCGCTCCACCGTGAAGGCGCCGGTCGCCATGGCCACCGGGCGGCTTTCGTCGTCGTCGGTCGCCACCGCGCGGACGAAGGCGACGGACCGGGTGACATGGTGGCATTCGGCCCTGGTGCGGATGGTCTGGCCCGGCGTGGCGGGACGCATGTAGTCGATGCGCAGGTCCAGCGTGGCGGTCGAGATGCCTGCCTGCGGATGGCTCATCACCGCCGCGCCGCAGGCCGTGTCCATCAGGGCCGAAACGGCTCCGCCATGGATCACGCCGGTCTCCGGATCGCCCACCAACGCCGGATCGTAGGGCATCGCGATCGTCGCCTGCCCCTCGCCGATCGCCTCGAGCTGCATCCCCAGCGCATGACTGTGCGGCAGGGCGGTGATGAAGTTGCGGGCGGTGGCGCTGGTGTCGGTCATGGGTCCCTCGGCACGCATCAAACCGCCGCGACCGGGCGAAGGCAACCCCCGGAAAGCGCGGCGAAACCGTTGCGCAGGCCGGGGCGGGGCCTTACGCTTTGCAGCCGGGAGGACTGCGCATGACCGAGACCCGCCTCAGCTTCAAGGAGATGTGCGCCCGGTTCGACGTGACGCCGCGCACGCTGCGCTACTATGAATACATCGAGCTTCTTGCCCCCGACCGCGAGGGGCGCGCCCGCTTCTACGGCCCGCGCGAGATCGCCCGGATGAAGCTGATCCTGCGCGGCCGCCGCTTCGGCTTTTCGCTGGAAGAAATCCGCCAGTGGCTCCTTATCTACGGCAAGAAGGGCGAGAGGCCGCAGCTGGAGGCCTGGCTTCAGCTGGCAGACCGGCAGCTCGCCGCGCTGGAACGCCAGCGTCAGGACCTCGAAGCTGCAATCGCCGACCTGCAAGCACTGCGCGAAACCGCCGTGCAGGAGATGGGACGGCTCTGAGGCCGGGCCTTTGGGCAGGCTCCGGCGCAGATCGTTAAAATCAGAGACAAATCCCTGCCGCTGCCGGATCAGCCTTAGGGTTTCGGAAATCTCTGTCTGGCGTTCTGGCTGCATCCAACCTGCGGAAGTGAGCCACAAACGTGTTTATGGAACGCCCCCGGCGCAAGCACCGGATACTTGTGCTTGTCGGAACCCGCCCCGAAGCGATCAAGCTGGCACCGGTTGTACTGGCTCTGCGCGGCGATCCGCGCGTGCAGGTGACGGTCTGCCTGTCCGGTCAGCATCCGGTCATGGCACGCGAGGCGCTGGCCGGTTTCGGGATCGCCCCCGACATCGAACTTTCGCTTGACCCCATGGCGGGCTCGGCCGGCGCGCGCTTTACCGAACTGCATCGCAGGATATGCGCGCTCCTGGACCGCCAGCCGCAGCACCGGATCGTGGTGCAGGGCGATACGTCCACCGCGCTTGCCGGGGCGATTGCGGGATTCCATGCCGGGGTACCCGTGGCCCATGTCGAGGCCGGCCTGCGTACCGGCAATCTCGCCGGCCCCTGGCCCGAGGAAGGCTACCGCCGTATGATCGCACCAATTGCCGACCTGCATTTTGCCCCGACTGAAAGGGCGCGGCAAAACCTGCTTGCCGAAGGGGTCGATCCCGGCCGCGTGCACCTTACCGGCAATACCGTCGTCGATGCCCTGCTCGCCACGCGCGCACGCATCGCCGATAACCCCGCGACCGCCCGGCGGCTCGAGGGCTGGCGCCAGCAAATTACTGGCGGCCGTCCGATCGTCCTTGTCACCCTGCACCGGCGGGAAAGCCACGGCCCGATCCTGGCTGGGGTTGCAGCCGCGATCCGTGACCTCGCTGCGGATTTCGGCGATCATGCCTTTGTCCTTCCCGTCCATCCCAATCCGGCGGTTTCGGGCTGTGTTCGCAGCGTCCTGGCCGACCTGCCGAATGTCAGCCTGCTCGACCCCCTGGGCTACGAGGATTTCGTCTATGTGATTAGTGCGGCCTCGATGATCATCACCGATTCCGGTGGCGTCCAGGAAGAGGCGCCGACCTTCGGTGTGCCCATGCTGGTGGTCCGCAACGAATCGGAACGGGGCGAGGCGATCAGCGCGGGTTTTGCCCAGCTGACCGGCACCGATCCGGACCGAATCCGGGCTGCCGGACGCCACATCCTCGGGCATGATGCCAAGGCCGGGCTGCGCGGCAAGGCGAACCCCTTCGGCGATGGCACGGCGGCAGTCCGGATCGCACGATTGCTTACTGCGCGCTTCGACGCGGGGACCGGGCTCGAAGCTGCGGCCGAACCGGTCGTCGTCGGTTCTGACGCATCCTCGCTGGCAATTCCGCGCTTCGTCCAGTAGCGCCGGGACGACATCGCGACCGGCCGGCGGGCACGCCGATCGGGGACGATGGCTGGCTCAGTGCGCGAGGAACACCGGAATTTCCGAGTGTTCCAGCATGTCGCGCGTCGCTCCGCCAAGAATTGCCTCGCGGAACCGCGAATGGCCATAGGCGCCCATGACCAGCAGGTCTGCGTCCGTGTCCCGGATGTGGCGGGCGAGGACCTCCGACACCCTGGGCAGTGTCTTGGCCAGAATCGAAACCTCTGCGCGCACACCATGCCGCACCAGGTACTGGCACAGCAACCCGCCGGGATCGGAGCGTTCCGGGCCATGGGTCGGCGGATCGACAACGACGATCTGCACCGAGTCGGCGCGTTTCAGGAAGGGCATCGCCCGCCGCGCCGCGACCAGGGCCTCGCGGCTCTGGTTCCAGGCCAGGATGATCCGCTTCGGCTCGGGGGTGCGCATTCCGGCGGGCGGTATGATCAGAACCGGCGCCATGCCCTCGAACAAGGCAGCCTCTGTCAGCGCTTCGTCCTCCACCCCGCGATCCTTGCCATAGGGCAGGGGCAGGACCACCAGGTCCGAATACCGCGCGCGGGAGGCAACGACATCGGTCAGCGCGCCTAGCTGTGTCACCAGCGATTCCACAGCCGACCGCAATGCTGGCGTCTGTGCCCCGATTGCGGCATTGAGCGCAGCCTCGGTTTCGCGGGCCTCGTTCTCGGCGCGGTCCATGGCGGCGGCAATCACCACTGCGCCCGAGCCGACGTAACTGTAGCCGACCTGGGTCCGGTCGACGCCCAGGGCCAGCGCGTCCAGATGGGCATCCATCGTCAGCGCGATGCGTGCGGCGGCTGTCACCGTGCCGAGGACTTCATTGGGCGAAGCCGCGACGGTCAGAAGGGATTTGTATGCCATGGTCGTCTCCCGTTGAGGGGCCGGAGTTTGCGAATGACTCAATCTCCCCGGATATGGCATCCTGCGCCTTGACCAAGGTCAATCGGGGCCCTGCCACAGCTTGACGCAGATCAAGGCGCCTTTTGTCGCTGCACCGCAGTAGTCACTCTGTCGTAGACTGCGGCTGCGGCTCCGAATCGTCAACGGGGCGCCGACCGCAACAGACAGACGAAGGGACGCAAACAATGTGGGATTATCTGAAACTGGCCGGACTTGGCCTCGTCGCGGTGCTCTCCGCGATCGCGGCCAACTACGCCCGGGACCTGGCATACCAGGTCAACGCGCTGACAGTGATGCTGGCCGCAGGCATCGCCTTCCTGTGGGTGCTGCGGACCGCCGGGGATCCGAAACCGGACCTGAGCCATGAATACATGGACGGGGTGGTGCGAGCCGGTGCAATCGCCACCACTTTCTGGGGTGTGGTCGGCTTTCTGGTCGGCGTGGTCATCGCCTTCCAGCTGGCCTTCCCGCAACTGAACTTCGACTGGCTTCAGGGCTACGGCAACTTCGGCAGACTGCGTCCCCTGCACACCAGCGCCGTGATCTTCGCCTTTGGCGGCAACGCGCTGATCATGTCGTCCTTCTACATCGTCCAGCGCACCTGCGCGACCCGGCTCTGGGGCGGCAATCTCGGCTGGTTCGTATTCTGGGGCTGGCAGCTCATCATCGTTCTGGCGGCTGCGGGATATGTCTTGGGCGGCACCCAGTCCAAGGAATACGCCGAGCCGGTCTGGTATGTGGACTGGCTGATCACCGTGGTCTGGGTGGCGTTCCTGGCGACCTTCATGGGCACGCTGTTCAAACGGAAAGAACCGCACATCTACGTCGCCAACTGGTTCCTTCTGTCCTTCATTGTCACCATCGCCATGCTGCATGTGGTGAACAACATGGCGATCCCGGTCTCGATCTTCGGCTCGACCTCGGTCCAGGTCACCTCCGGGGTGCAGGACGCCATGATCCAGTGGTGGTATGGCCACAACGCCGTGGGCTTCTTCCTGACCGCGGGCTTCCTGGGCATGATGTACTACTTCGTGCCGAAACAGGCCGAACGCCCGGTTTTCAGCTACAAGCTCTCGATCATCCACTTCTGGGCGCTGATCTTCCTCTACATCTGGGCCGGTCCGCACCACCTGCACTATACCGCGCTGCCCGACTGGGCCTCGACGCTGGGCATGGTGTTCTCGGTCATCCTGTGGATGCCCTCCTGGGGCGGCATGATCAACGGCCTGATGACTCTTTCGGGCGCCTGGGACAAGCTGCGCACCGACCCGATCATCCGCATGATGGTCGTCTCGATCGGCTTCTACGGCATGTCCACCTTCGAAGGCCCGATGATGTCGATCAAGGCGGTGAACAGCCTGTCGCACTACACTGACTGGACCATCGGTCACGTCCATTCCGGTGCTCTCGGCTGGAACGGCATGATCACCTTCGGTGCCCTCTACTACCTGGTGCCGCGCCTGTGGAACCGCGAGCGGCTCTACAGCCTCTCGCTGGTCAGCTGGCACTTCTGGCTCGCCACCATCGGCATCGTGCTCTACGCCTCGTCGATGTGGGTCACCGGCATCATGGAAGGCCTGATGTGGCGCGAGGTCGATGCCAACGGCTTCCTCGTCAACGCCTTCGCCGACACCGTGGCTGCGAAGTTCCCGATGTATGTGGTGCGTGCGCTGGGCGGGGTGCTTTACCTGACGGGCGGGCTCATCATGGCCTACAACCTCTGGATGACGGTCAAGGCCCAGCCAGCCAAGTCGCCGGTCAACGCCAACAACGCCGTTCCGGCCGAATAAGGGAGGAGGCACATCATGGCTATCCTTGACAAGCACAAGGCAATCGAAACCCACGCGACGCTCCTCTTGATCCTGTCCTTCCTGGTGGTGACCATCGGGGGCATCGTGCAGATCGTGCCGTTGTTCTACCTTGAAAACACCATCGAGAAGGTGGAAGGGGTGCGCCCCTACACGCCGCTCGAACTGGCCGGGCGCGACGTCTACATCCGCGAAGGCTGCTACGTCTGCCACAGCCAGATGATCCGCCCGATGCGGGACGAGGTGGAACGCTACGGCCATTACAGCCTGGCGGCCGAGTCGATGTACGACCACCCGTTCCAGTGGGGGTCGAAACGTACCGGGCCGGACCTGGCACGGGTTGGCGGGCGCTATTCCGACGAATGGCACCAGGACCACTTCCACAACGCCAAGTCCGTGGTGCCGGAATCGGTGATGCCGCCCTACGGCTTCCTGTTCAACCGCAGGATTGACGGGCGTTACATCCGCGATTCGCTGGAAACCCATGCGATGGTGGGCGTGCCCTACACCGAGGAGATGATCGCCAACGCCCAGGCCGACTTTGTGGCCCAGGCCGATCCGCTGGGCGACAGTTCGGGGCTCGAGGCGCGGTATGGCGCCGAGGCCTTCGGCAATGCGGTCAACGTCCGCAACTTCGACGGCCAGCCCGAACTGACCGAGGCGGACGCCCTGATCGCCTATATCCAGGTGCTGGGTACGATGGTCGACTTCTCGACCTACACCCCCGTGGCCAACCGCTAGGGGCACGCGCGATGGAAACCTATTCCTTCCTCCGCCACCTCGCCGACAGCTGGTTCCTGCTGGCCATGACGGTGACTTTCCTCGGTGTGTGCCTCTGGGCCTTCCGCCCCGGGTCGCGCGCCGCGCATCGGGACGTCGCCAACTCGATCTTCCGCAACGACGACCGCCCTGCGGAAGACCATCCTGCCCAATCGCGTAAGGAGGCGTAAGGCCATGTGCGCCAAGCCATTGAAGAAAGAGCCCCGGCAGGTGGAAACGACCGGCCACGCCTGGGACGGTATCGAGGAATACAACAACCCGCTGCCGCGCTGGTGGGTCTGGGTATTCTACGCCACGATCGTCTGGGGCATCGGCTATACCATCGCCTATCCGGCCTGGCCGCTTGTCACGCAGGCGACGCCGGGGCTTCTCGGTGCTTCGACCCGCGCCGATGTCGCGGCCGAGATCGCCGCGGTCGATGCGGCCAACGCCGACATCAAGGCGCGCCTCGTGGCGGCCGACCTGAACGCCATCGGCGCCGACCCCGAACTTGCGGCCTTTGCCGAACGTGCGGGTGCAGCGGTGTTCCGCACCAACTGCGCCCAGTGCCATGGCTCTGGTGCGGCCGGTGTGGTGGGCAAGGGCTATCCCAACCTGCTGGATGACGACTGGCTCTGGGGGGGCACGATGGAGGACATCCACCTGACCATCACCCACGGCATCCGCAACACCACCGACCCGGACGCCCGCTATTCGGAAATGCCGAAGTTCGGCGTGGACGGCATCCTGGACGCGACCCAGATCTCGCAGGTCGTCGAACATGTTCTCGCCATCTCCGGTCAGGAACATGACGCGGCGCTCGCGGCCGATGGCGCGACGGTCTTTGCCGAGAACTGTGCGGCCTGCCACATGGAGGATGGCTCGGGCGACCGGGCGCAGGGTGCTCCGCGGCTTAACGACCAGATCTGGCTTTACGGCGGCACGCGCGAGGCGATCACCCAGACGGTGACCTATTCCCGCTTCGGCGTGATGCCGAACTGGAACACCCGCCTCAGCGAGGACGAGATCCGCGCCGCGGCCTTCTATGTCCACGGTCGCGGTGGCGGGGAATGACCTTCCCGGTTCCCTTCCGACCCTCGGGGGGCCTTCGGGCCCCCCTTTCCTTTGGGCACCTCCTTCGGGATCGGTGCGGCGCGAGGGATGCCCGGTCCGAGGCAAGGCCACATCGGCCTGCCGCCCCGGATCACGCCTGGTTGTGCCGCCTTGCCGCATTCAATTCGCCCCGGCCCCGGCGCTATTGATGCAGGTCAAGGCCCGTTTGCGCGGAATGACCGATTGCAGGCGGCATGATAGACTGGCCCCGGCCAGCGAAGGAGCGCCCGTGACAACCCCCGAAACAGAACCCAGCCTTTACGCCGCGCGCGAGCCGGTCTTTCCCCGCCGCGTCAAGGGCACTTTCCGCACGCTGAAGTGGTGGATCATGGGGATCACCCTCGGAATCTACTACATCACCCCCTGGCTACGCTGGGACCGCGGGCCCTCGCTGCCGGACCAGGCGGTGCTGGTGGACATGGCGAACCGCCGCTTCTTCTTCTTCATGATCGAGATCTGGCCGCACGAGTTCTACTTTGTCGCGGGCCTTCTCATCATGGCGGGCCTCGGGCTCTTCCTCTTCACCTCGGCAGCCGGGCGGGTCTGGTGCGGCTATGCCTGCCCGCAGACGGTCTGGACCGACCTCTTCATCCTCGTGGAACGCTGGATCGAGGGCGACCGCAATGCGCGCATCCGGCTTCACCGGCAGAAGTGGGACGCCGAAAAGATCCGCAAGCGGGCGATCAAGTGGACGGTCTGGTTCCTGATCGGCCTGGCCACCGGCGGCGCCTGGGTCTTCTATTTCACCGACGCGCCCACGCTGTTGCGCGATCTGGTAACGGGCCAGGCGCATCCCGTCGCCTACATCACCATGCTGATCCTGACGATGACCACCTTCTTCTTCGGCGGCTTCGCGCGGGAACAGATCTGCATCTACGCCTGCCCCTGGCCGCGCATCCAGGCCGCGATGATGGACGAGGACACGCTGACCATCGGCTACCGCGAATGGCGGGGAGAGCCGCGCGGCAAGCTCGGCACCGAGGGCGCGGGCGACTGCATCGACTGCATGGCCTGCGTCAACGTCTGCCCCATGGGCATCGACATCCGCAATGGCCAGCAGCTCGCCTGTATCACCTGCGGCCTCTGCATCGACGCCTGCAACGACACGATGGACAAGATCGGCAAGCCCCGCGACCTGATCGGCTACCTCGCGCTGACCGACGAGGCGCGCGAACGCGCCGGCCAGCCGCCGAAATCGGTCTGGGCGCATGTCTTCCGCATCCGCACCATGCTCTACACCGTGCTCTGGGCCGGCATCGGCATTGGGCTGATCGTCGCGCTCTTCATGCGCTCGCCCATCGACATGAACGTGACCCCGGTCCGCAACCCGACCTATGTCACCCTGTCGGACGGCTCGATCCGCAACGCCTACGACATCCGCCTGCGGAACAAGGGCGGGTCGGACGCCCAGTTCGCCATCGCCGTCACGTCCGACGCCTTCGTCACCCTCTCGCTGGAAGGGCGCGAGGGTCTGACCGTCACCGTGCCCGCGAACGAAACCCTGTCGCAGCGCGTTTACCTGACGGCCGCCCCCGGCACCCGTGCCGCCGTCGAGGACCGCACGGATGTCCGCCTCTGGGTGGAAGAGCTTGGCACCACGAACCGCGTGTCGCATGATACGATCTTCAACGGAAAGGTCCAATGATGGCCGAGATCACCGGAAAGCACGTCCTCGCCGTCACCGTCGGCGCCTTCGCCGTGATCATCGGCGTCAACGTCGTTCTGGCCTACAAGGCGGTCTCGACCTTCCCGGGGCTCGAAGTCCAGAACTCCTATGTCGCCTCCCAGGGCTTCGACAAGCGAAAGGCCGCGCAAGAGGCGCTGGGCTGGACGATGACTCCCTCCTACGAGGCCGGCCGCATGACGCTCGCCTTCCATGGCCCCGACGGCCTGCCGGTCCGGGTGAACGACCTCCGGGTCCTCGTCGGCCGCACCACCGAGGCCAGCGAGGACCGCTTCCCCGACTTCACGCTCGATGGCGACCTCTATGCCGCCGAGCTGCTGCTCGGGGTCGGCAAGTGGATGGTCAAGGTGACCGCCCTTTCCGATGACGGAACGCTTTTCGAACAGCGGTCCGAACTGTTCGTGAAGGGCTAGGCCATGGCTTTGGCCGAAGACTTCGCCGCGACCCGCGCCCAGGTCTCCGCCTGCCCGGCCTGCGCCGTCGTCCCCGCCGCAGAACGCATCGCGGCCCTGCGCGCCGACCGCGCCGGCCGCATCGTCCTCTCCCTGCCCAATGCCGCCGGCGCGCAGTCGATCTCCAGCATCGAGGCCGCGCTCCAGGCCCTGCCCGGTGTCCATTCCGCCCGCGTCAACCTGACCCTGAAGCGCGTCTCGGTCGAGGCAGAGGGCAGCGTCACCGCCGCCCAGCTGATCTGCCTCCTCGACACGCTCGGCCAGGAAGCGCATGAGCTTGACCCCGGCCTCCTCTCGGCCACCGAGACCGACCGCCAGGGCCGTGACCTGCTGATGCGGCTCGGCGTCGCCTTCTTCTCGATGATGAACGTGATGCTCCTCTCGGTCGCCGTCTGGTCGGGGGCCGAGGCCGCGACGCGCGACCTCTTCCACTGGATTTCCGCCGCCATCGCGTTGCCGACCGTGGTCTTCGCCGGGCAACCCTTCTTCCGCTCGGCCTGGGCCTCGCTGCGCCAGGGCAAGCTCGGGATGGACGTGCCGATCAGCCTCGCGCTCATCCTCGCCTCCTCGATCTCGGTGTTCGAGACCTGGATGTCCGGCCATCACGCCTATTTCGACGCCGCCGTGATGCTCGCCTTCTTCCTCCTCCTTGGCCGCTACCTCGACCACCGCACCCGCGCCATCGCACGGTCCGCGGCCGAGGAACTGGCGGCGCTGGAGGTGCCCCGCGCGATCCTGCTTATCGACGGTGCCGAGGTGGAAACCCCCATCGCCGCCGTCGCGCCGGGCGATACCGTGCTGGTCCGCCCCGGCGCGCGAATGCCGGTGGACGGGGTGGTCCTGTCGGGCGCCTCGGAACTCGACCGCAGCCTGCTGACCGGGGAAAGCCTTCCGGTTCCGGCGGGGCAGGGCACTGTCGTCAGCGCGGGCGAGGTGAACCTCACCGGCCCCCTGACCGTGAAGGTCACGGCTGCGGGGAATGAGTCCAGCCTGCACCGGATGGCCGATCTCGTCGCCGTCGCCGAAGGGGTCAAGACGCGCTACACCAGCCTCGCCGACCGCGCCTCGAAGCTCTATTCGCCGCTGGTGCATATCCTGTCCTTTGCCGCCTTCGGCTACTGGATGTGGGCGACCGGCGGCGACCTGCGCCACGCGATCAACATTTCCGCCGCCGTCCTCATCATCACCTGCCCCTGCGCGCTGGGCCTTGCCGTGCCCGCCGTCATCACCTCGGCCTCCGGGCGCCTTTTCCGCAAGGGCCTGCTCATCAAGCACGGCACCGCGCTGGAACGCCTGGCCGAGGTCGATACCGTCGTCTTCGACAAGACCGGTACGCTGACCCTCGGCACACCCGAACCTGTTGCCCTGGCCGACCACCCGGCGGAGGCCGTGGCCATCGCTGCGGCGCTTGCCGCCGGTTCGGCGCATCCCCTGGCCCGGGCGATCGCGGAAGGCGCCAGGGCTGCCGGGATCGCCCCGGTCGAAGTGACCGACATCCGCGAGGTTCCGGGCCGCGGGATCGAGGGTGACTACCGTGGTGCCCGCGTTCGCCTGGGCCGGGCTGACTGGTGCGGGGCCGAGCCGCTGCCCGTGACCGCAACCTATCTCTCCGTCACCGATCTGGGCGCCTCCCCTCCCCCCGGTGGGGAGGGGATGGGGGCGGGGGGCGCCCGGCTCGAAACCCACGCCTTCGCCTTTACCGACCGCCTGCGCCCCGGCGCCGAACAGGCGGTGGCCGCGCTGCGCGCTGCCGGACTGGAGGTCGAGCTTCTCTCCGGCGATGCCGAAGCCCCGGTCCGCGATCTTGCCGACCGTCTGGGTATCTCCGACTGGCAGGCCGGCGTGCTGCCCGCCGAAAAGGCCGCCCGCGTGGCGCAGCTTGCGTCAGAGGGCCGCAAGGTCCTGATGGTCGGCGACGGGCTGAACGACACGGCTGCGCTGGCCGCCGCGCATGTCTCGATCTCGCCCGCCTCGGCACTCGACGCGGCGCGGGTCGCCTCGGACATCGTGCTCCTCGGCCAGGACATCGCCCCCATTGCCGACGCCCAGCGGATCAGCCGGCAGGCGTCGCGGCGGATGATCGAGAATTTCCTGATCTCGGGCGGCTACAACATCGTCGCCGTGCCGATCGCGCTGGTGGGTCTGGCCACGCCGCTTGCGGCGGCGCTGGCCATGTCGCTGTCCTCGATCACCGTTTCCCTGAACGCGATGAGGCTGAAGTAATGGAAGTCCTGACGATCCTGATCCCGGCCTCGCTGTTCCTGGGCGGGATCGGGCTTGCGGCCTTCTTCTGGGCCATGCGCAACCGGCAGTTCGACGACCCCGAGGGCGATGCGAACCGCATCCTGATGAAGGATT
>NZ_JBKBLV010000044.1:0-24508 GCF_046295235.1 Tabrizicola flagellatus | reverse complement strand
TCGACGGCTCCGCCCCGCCGCGCATGCTGACCGACGGGCAGGACCACTACCTCATCCGCGACGTGGCCCCGGATGGCAGCCGCCTGGTCCTGGCCCAGTCGCTGAACGCGAACGAACACGACCACCTCCTGATCCTCGACCGCAGCACCGGCGCGCTGGAGCAGATCACGCCCACGCAGGACACGCACTACGTCTATGGCGGCGCGCTGTCGCGGGACGGAGCTTCGGTCTTTTTCCTCGCCGATTTCGACTATGCCACGGGCAAGGTGACCCAGGGCGCCTGGCTCTGGCGGCAGGACCTGGCGACCGGCCGGCGGACCTGCCTTGCCCGCGCCGACAGCCCGCCGCATTTCTACGTCGGCCCCCAGCTTTCGCCTGACGGCACCCGGCTTCTGTGGCACCGCAGCGACCGCGCGCCGGGGGGGTATCAGCTCTGGCTCGTGCCCGTCGCGGGCGGCGTGGCCGTGAAGGTCCTTGACCTCGGCGAGAAGAACAACGTGCTGGCCGCCTGGGCAGACGACGACCGCATCGGCTTTGCCTGCGACCACGAGGGGCGCGACCGGCTGGGCGTCCTGACGCTGTCCACCGGCGCGCTGGACTGGCTGGCCGGGGAGCCCGGGCTATTCCCGCATTCGGTCCTCGCTGGCACCGGCGCGGACTTCGTCTGCATCCACCATGTCGAAAGCCGCACCCGCGCCGCGCTGGTCGGCCCTTCCGGCATCCGCCCCCTGCCGAACCGCTCGGGCCGCCGCAGTCTTCTGCCCTATGCGGCGCTCCCCGGCGGCGGCTGGCTGGCCGAGGCCTACGACGCCGACGCCCCGCACGAGCTGGTGGCCGTGGCGGCGGACGGCACCTGCCGCAGCATCTGGCGCGCCTCGCCCGAACCGGCCCGCCGCCATGTCGCGCCGCAGGACTTCCGATGGACCGCGCCCGATGGCCGGCCGATGCAGGGCTGGCTCTACCGCCCGGAAGGAAGACCCAGGGGCCTGATCGGCTATGTCCACGGCGGGCCCACCTGGCATTCCGAGGACTGGGTGAACCCGAAGATCCAGTTCTGGGTCGCCTGCGGCTATGCCGTGCTCGACCCCAACTATCGCGGCTCGACCGGCTTCGGCTACGCCCACCGCGAGGCGGTGAAGGAGGACGGCTGGGGCGGGCGCGAACAGGCCGACATCCGCGCCGGGCTTGAGGCGGCGCTGGCCGCCGGCCTCCCCGGCCCGGTCGCGGTGGCGGGCAATTCCTACGGCGGCTTCTCCAGCTGGTTCGCCATCACCCGCCACGCCGACCTGGTGACGGCGGCGATCCCGATGTGCGGGATGTACCGGCTGGACATCGACTACCACGCGACCGAGATGCCCCACGGCCGCGCCTATTCCGAAGAGATGATGGGCGGCACCCCGGACGATTTCCCCGAAAAATACGCCAACGCCTCGCCGGGCCGGTTCATCACCTCGATCCGGGGGCATGTGATGATCGTGCACGGGCTGGCGGATTCCAACGTCGGGCCGGAAAACACCCATGCCGCGATCCGCGACCTGACCGCCGCCGGAATCCCGCACGAGGTGCTCCTCTTCCCCGACGAAGGCCACGGCGTGTTCCGGCGTCGCAACGTCGAGACCTACCTGCGGCAGAGCGCAGGGTTCCTCGGTCGCGCCTTCCGCGCCGGAATGCGGCCCGGCGGCTGAACCCGCGACCGCCGCCGGCCCGGACCTAGTGCCCGAGGATCTGGCTGAGGAACAGCTTGGTCCGATCGCTCTTCGGGTCGGTGAAGAACTCGCGCGGCTCGTTCTGCTCGACGATCTGACCCTGGTCCATGAAGATGACCCGGTTCGCCACCGCCTGGGCAAAGCCCATCTCGTGCGTGACGCAGAGCATGGTCATGCCCTCCTCGGCCAGCTGGATCATCGTGTCCAGCACCTCCTTGATCATCTCGGGGTCAAGGGCCGAGGTCGGCTCGTCGAACAGCATGATGCGCGGCTTCATGCACAGCGACCGCGCGATGGCCACGCGCTGCTGCTGGCCGCCCGACAGCTGTCCGGGATACTTGTTCGCCTGCTCCGGGATCTTCACCTTGCGCAGGAAGTGCATCGCCGTCTCTTCGGCTTCCTTCTTCGGCACCTTGCGGACCCAGATCGGCGCCAGCGTGCAGTTTTCAAGGATCGTGAGGTGCGGGAACAGGTTGAAGTGCTGGAACACCATCCCGACCTCGGACCGCACCTTGTCGATGTTCTTCAGGTCGTTCGTCAGTTCCGTCCCGTCCACGATGATCTGGCCCTGCTGGTGTTCCTCCAGCCGGTTGATGCAGCGGATCAGCGTCGATTTCCCCGACCCGGACGGCCCGCAGATCACGATCCGCTCGCCGCGCTGCACCGTCATGTTGATGTCGCGCAACACGTGGAACTGGCCGTACCACTTGTTCATGCCGGTGATCTGGATCGCGACCTCGTCCGAGATCTGCATTTTGGAAGCTTCAGCCATGATGTGTCCTTACCGGTGGTCGGTCTTCAGCTTGCGCTCCAGGTACATCGAGTACCGGGACATGCCGAAGCAGATTACGAAGAAGATGGCGCCGACGAAGATGTAGGGTTCCCAGTAGATGCCCTTCCAGTTGATGTCGGCGCGGACGATCTGGGTGACGCCCTTCAGCGGGTCCATCAGGCCGACGAAGGCGACCAGCGTAGTATCCTTGAAGAGGCCGATGAAGGTAGAGACGATCGAGGGGATCGAGATCTTCAGCGCCTGCGGCAGGATGATGAGCCTTTGCGCCCGCCAGTAGTCGAGGCCCAGCGCATCCGCCGCCTCGTACTGGCCCCGCGGCAGGGCGGCGAGCCCGCCCCGGATCACCTCGGCCAGGTAGGCGGCGGCGAAGAAGGTCACCAGGATGATGACGCGCAGGATGATGTCGAAATTCGTCCCCGGCGGCAGGAAGTACTGCAACAGAAGCGAGGCGGTGAACAGGAGCGTGATGAGCGGCACGCCCCGGATGAACTCGATGAAACCCACGGACAGCGTCTTGACGATCAGCATGTCCGACTGGCGGCCAAGGGCGAGCAGGATGCCGATCGGCAGCGAAAAGGCGATGCCAGTAACCCCGATCACGATGGCCAGCAGGAAGCCGCCGAAAAGGTCTGACCGGACCGCCTCGATGGCGAAGGGCAGCGCGGCTTGCAGCCGCTCGGCAATCGCATGGTCGATGTAAAGCCACCACAGCGCCGCCGCCACGACGCCGGCCCCGGCGGCAGGCGCCAGGCCGATGAAGGGCGACCCGAACCGGAACACGGCGTAAAGCACGCCGAAGCCCGCCATGGCCACGATCGGCGACCAGATCGACCCGCCCCACAGCAGCCAGAAGCACAGGGCCGGGAAGATCAGCGTGAACCACAGAAGCCTGCCCGGAGCCACCTGCGCCACGACCAGAAGGCCGGCCACCAGCAGCAGCGACAGGGCAAAGGCCACGCCTGGCGCCCCCGCGAGGTAAAGCGTGATGATGAGATAGGCCAGCACCCCGCCCAGGATCAGCGTCAGGTTGCGCTTCTGCCCGGCGAACAGCACCGGGGCCAGGGCGGCGAACAAGAGCCCGAAGGCCAGCACCGGCCGCCACCATTCCGAGGGCGGATAGAAGCCGAAGATGAACTGGTGCCAGCGTTCGCGGACCATGGCCCAGCAGGCGCCGGTTGCGCCCTCTCCGGCGCTGGCCGCCACTATCTCGCGGCACTGGCCCAGGGACGAGGCATTCCAGACCGAATTCAGCCACCAGGGCAGCGAGGCCGAGACCAGCCACCAGACGATCAGGACGCCAAGCACGGTCAAGGCGATGTTCAGCGGCGAGGAGAACAGGTTCTCGCGCATCCATTTCACCGCGCCGCGCTCGCCCACCGGGGGCGGCGCCGGCGGCAGCATGCTGTCGCGGACGTAAGTGACGGTTTGGGCGTGCGTTTCGCTCATCTCAGCGCGCCTTCAGCTGGACGGTTCGGTTGTAGAGGTTCATCAGCGCCGAGATGATCAGGCTGATCGACAGGTAGATCAGCATCATCAGCAGCATGCACTCCAGCTCGCGCCCCGTCTGGTTCAGGGTGATCCCGCCCAGCGTGCCCCGCAGGTCAAGGTAGCTGACCGCGATCCCCAGCGAGGTGTTCTTGGTCAGGTTCAGGAACTGGCTGATCAGCGGCGGGATGATGACCCGCAGCGCCTGGGGCAGGATGATCAGGCTCATCGTGCGGTTCGGGCGCAGGCCGAGGGCGAAGGCGGCCTCGGTCTGGCCCCGGCTGATCGCCAGGATGCCTGCCCGCACGATCTCGGCGATGAAGGCCGCGGTATAGAGAGACAGCGCGATCAGAAGCGCGGTGAAACTGTGCGCCACCAGGATGCCGCCCTGGAAGTTGAAACCCTTCAGCTCCGGGACCTCCAGATGCAGGCCCAGGGCGAATTTCAGCGCAATGACCGGACCGAACAGGATCAGCAGCGACTTCCACCAGGTGACGGGTCGGTCTCCCGTCGCCTCCTGCACCGCCTTGGCATGGGCCAGCAACCGGCGGTTCGCCCAGACCGAGGCGATGATGACCGCGATGAAGGCGAGAAGGTTCAGGCTGATCGGCAGGAAGCCGATCTGGATCGACCCGAGACTGCGGTCGAACAGCGGCGCGGGGATGTTGGTTCCCCGGTTCGTCACGGCCACCGTGTCGAACAGGATCATCGAGGCCTTTGGCTCCTCGCCCGCCGCGATCATCTCGTCCGTGACGCGGAAATCGCGTGGCTGGGGCGTGGTCTCGGACAGGATGACGTAGGACAAGAGGATCCACAGCAGCAGGGGTACGTTGCGGAACACCTCGACATAGACCGTCATCAGCCGCCCGATCAGCCAGTTGTTCGACAGCCGCAGCACGCCGATGATGACGCCAAGGATGGTGGCGAAGACGCAGCCCCAGAAGGCGACGACCAGCGTGTTGACCAGCCCGACCAGAAGCGCGCGGAAATGGGTGTCGTCGTTCGAATAGGGGATCAGCTGCTGGCCGATGTCATAGCCCGCGCGCTGCCAGAGGAAGTCGAAGTTGAACTCCTTCCCCCGCGCCGCCAGGTTCTGCGCGGTGTTGTTCAGAAGCCAGGCCACCGCCATGGCGAACAGCACCAGCACCACGATCTGGATCGTGTAGGACCGGTAGCGCGTATCGTAGATGAGCATCGAGAGCCGAAAGCCATCTTTCGGCGCGTCCGAGGCAAAAGCCATCGTTTCCCCCTGTTTCCTGGAAAGACGGCCCCGGGTTTTCCCGGTGGCTGCGGGGTCGGTGCCCCTGGTCAGTCAGGTTGTTCGTTCAAGATGGAAAGCGGGGGCGCCCTGCGGCGCCCCCGGATCCGGGATCAACGGAAGGGCGGGGCGTATTGCAGGCCGCCCTGGGTCCACAGCGCGTTCAGGCCGCGGGCCAGGTTGATCGTGGTGCCTTCGCCGATGTTGCGGGCGAAGATCTCGCCGTAGTTGCCGACCGAGGCGATGGCGGTCTTGAAGGCGTCGTTGCTGACGCCCATCTTGGCGCCCATGTCGCCCGACACGCCGAGGAGACGCTTGACTTCCTCGTCCGTGGTCGAGGCCGCGACCTCGTTCACGTTGGCCGAGGTGATGCCCTTTTCCTCGGCGATCAGCAGCGCATAGTAGGACCAGCGCACCACGTCACCCCACTGGCTGTCGCCGTTGCGGACGACCGGGCCGAGCGGTTCCTTCGAGATGATTTCGGGAAGGATGATGTGGTTCTCGGCATCCGGCATGGTCGCACGGCTGGCGGCCAGGCCCGAGGCGTCGGTGGTGTAGGCGTCGCAGGCCCCTGCCAGGTACTGGCGCTGCGCCTCCGAGTCGTCCTGCACCGTGACCGGCTGGTAGCTGATGTTGTTCTGCTTGAAGAAGTCCGCCAGGTTCAGCTCGGTCGTGGTACCGGTCTGGATGCAGACGGTCGCGCCGTCCAGTTCCTTGGCCGAGGACACGCCGAGGTCCTTCTTCACCATGAAGCCCTGGCCGTCGTAGTAGTTCACGGCCACGAAATCCAGCGCCAGCTCGGTGTCGCGCGAATAGGTCCAGGTCGAGTTGCGGACCAGCACGTCCACCTCGCCCGACTGCAGCGCGGTGAAGCGGGTCTCGCCGGTGGTCGGCAGGAACTTCACCTTGGTCGCGTCACCCAGGACGACGGCCGCGATGGCCCGGCACAGGTCGACATCGAAGCCGGTCCAGTTGCCGCTGGCATCCGGAGCGCCAAAGCCCGTCAGGCCGGTGTTGGACCCGCAGATCAGCTCGCCCCGCGCCTTGACGTCGTCGAGGGTTCCGGCCAGCGCCATGCCCGAGACGAGCGCGGTGGCCGCGAACGCGCCGAAGAATACGGATTTTCTCATTCTTACCTCTTCCTGAGTAAGTGACCCTTCGCGGATCACGATTATGCAGCGCGATCCTGTCGCGCAGTTTCTTGTGCAGGCGCAGTCGTGCCCCCGCTGTCGGCCAGTTTCGACGAAAGCGCTTTTGTTGGTCAAGCGGCCTCTGGCGAATTCGGGAAAAATGCCTGTTTTCGTCGGGTTAGAGCAGCCGAACAGCCTTGCGACCCGGCCTTGCACAGGATTTGGGCAATCCTGTTACCCACACAATCCATAGAATCGGTCCGCCAGCAGGAAAGCCGAGTGCTTGCGCCGGGCAACATCCGCCGCCTCCTCGTCCTGGCCCCATTGAGAAACCTGCCAGTCCTCGTCGATGCGCGACAGCCGCCAGGCCTCGTCCACGCCCAGCCGGCCCCGGGTCAGCGCCAGCGCCAGGACCAGCGACCCGGACAGCGCGACAAGGTCATGGAAGGCCGCGAGGCGGAAGGCCGTCATGCCGCCGACGAGGTCCCGCAGAGCGGCAAGGCTCGTCTCCGGCTGCGCCACATGGACCACGCCCGCCGTGGTCCGCAACGGCGCGCCCAGAGTCGAGGCGCACCAGTCCAGCAGCGGATCCCAAGCCTCGGCCTGCCGCCTCACCAGCGCCTCCGGCCCCTCGGCGCGGTAGCACAACAGGTCGCTGCCGCCGTAATCCCCGACCATCCGCGCGATCACGTCGAACTCTGGCGCCACCGTGTCGATCGCCGAATTCGCCATGCGGGTGAAGGGCATCGAGGCCGGATCGACCCTGTCGCCCTGCGCCTGCCATTCCGCCGCCACCGCCTCGGCCAGGGCGGTGGTCGGCAGGACCAGCAGCGCCTTGCGCGGCGTGCGCAGCGGGCGGGTGTCCAGGTGCACGGCAAAGCCGCCCTCGGCCGGGACGGCGCTGGCCGTGGTCCAGAACCGGCGCGGCGCCCATTCGCTCACCGGATCACCTCGAAGGGATCGGCGGGCACGTCGTCTTCCTTCCAGTCCAGAAGCTTCCAGGTCCGCGCCATGTGCTCGGGCAGGGGCGCGGTGAAGGTCATCTGCTTCTTCAGGATCGGGTGTTCGATCGTCAGCGACCGCGCATGCAGGTGCAGCTTCTTCGACAGCTCGCCCCCGGTGCCGGCCCCCCAGCCGTCGCCCAAGTTCTCGGCCTGGCTGCCGCCATACTTGCCGTCGCCCAGGATCGGATGCCCGATCCCGGCCATGTGCGCGCGCAGCTGGTGGGTGCGGCCCGTCACCGGCTCCAGCGCCATCCAGCTGAGGCGCGAGCCCAGGAACCAGAGCGTGAAATAGTCCGTATGGGCGCGCTTGGCCTCGGGGTGCTCGGCCATCTTGGCGGGATGGACGCAGAGCATCTTCTCGCCCTCGCCCCCCCTGCCCCGGCCCGGAGCCTTTTCCAGCGCGAACTTGATCGACCCCTGGCGCGGATGCGGGACGCCCGCGACAACGGCCCAGTAGATCTTGCGCGCATTGCGGTGGCGCAGCGCCTCTGACAGCGCGCGCGCCACGCGGTCGGTCCGCGCCAGCAGCAGCACTCCCGAAGTGTCCTTGTCCAGCCGGTGCACCAGCTTGGGCTTGTCCTTGTAGCCGAACTTCAGCGCCTCGGCGAGACCGTCCACATGCCGCTCGCCCTGCCCGCTGCCGCCCTGCGAGGGCAGGCCGGCGGGCTTGTTGAGGACGATCAGGTGCTCGTCCTTGTAGAGCACCGCCGCCTGGATCATCTTCGCATCCGCCGCGCTGATCCCGGCCGGCCGCGCCTCTGGCGGCGGGCCTTCCGCCGGCAGGGGCGGCACCCGGACGACCATGCCCGGCGCAACCCGGTCCGAGGCCTTGACGCGGCCCTTGTCCACCCGCAGCTGACCCGTCCGGCACAGCTTTTCCACCGCGCCCTGGGTCAGGTGCGGAAAGCGGCGGCGCAGCCACTTGTCCAGGCGCTGCTCGCCCTCGTCCTCGGTCACGGTCAGGAACTGGACGCTCATGCCAGTGCCCGCGCGATCGCAAGGCCCGCGACGATCGCCGCCAGCGACAGGACGACCGACAGCCCGACATAGACCGCCGCCATCACATGATCGCCGCGCTCCCACATGGTCAGCGTGTCCAGCGAGAAGGCCGAGAAGGTGGTGAAACCGCCCAGGATCCCGGTCATCAGGAAGGGTGCATAGTGCATGCCGCCCTTGCGGCCAAGAACGACCACGATGACGCCCATCAGGAAGGACCCGACCACGTTCACGATCAGCGTCTGATAGGGAAAGCCCGGCCCGATCCAGCGCATCACTCCGACGTTGGTCAGATGGCGCATGCTTGCGCCGATGGCCCCGCCAAGGGCGACCTGGATCAGGTTCAGGAACATGCCCGTCCTTTGCGTCCGGGCAAGGCGAATGTCAATGCGGCGCATGGGGACACGGCCCCCATTTGCGGCCACGCGCGGCGATGTGCCCCCCTGCCACCGAGTCGCGGACCATGGTTAACCGCCTCTGCGACCGACGCGCGTATGGACAGATGCCAGGCGGATGCCAGACAGAAAGCAGACCATCGACTTGTTCGAAAAGTGCAAGGATTAACCCAGCGATTCAAGGGGTTATCCGCGTGATGCTCCGCCCCGGCGGACCCTGCCGCCCGCAACCCCTTCACCTTGCGTTACCCGGGGATCACCCCTCCTGCCGCTTGGCCCGAAGCTTGACGAAATACTCCACCCGCTTCTTCAGCTCGCGCTCGAAGCCGCGTTCGGGGGGCAGGTACCAGACGGGGCGCTTCATGCCTTCGGGAAAGTAGTTCTGCCCGGAAAAGCCGTCCTCGGCGTCGTGGTCGTAGGCATAACCCGCGCCATAGCCCTGCTCCTTCATCATCCGGGTCGGGGCATTCAGGATATGCTTCGGCGGCATCAGGCTCCCCGTCTCGCGCGCGGCGGCGCGGGCGGCCTTGTAGGCGCTATAGACGGCGTTCGATTTCGGGGCGAGCGCAAGATAGACCACGGCCTGCGCCAGCGCCAGTTCGCCCTCGGGACTGCCCAGGCGTTCATAGGTCTGCCAGCCGTCCAGGCAGACCGCCTCGGCCTGCGGGTCGGCCAGGCCGATGTCCTCGACCGCCATCCGGGTGATCCGGCGGGCGAGGAAACGGGGATCCTCGCCCCCTTCCAGCATCCGCGCGAACCAGTAGAGCGCCGCATCCGGATCGCTGCCCCGCACCGACTTGTGCAGGGCGGAGATCAGGTTGTAATGCTCGTCCCCCGCCTTGTCGTACTTGGCCGCCCGCCGCATCAACCTTTGGGAAAGCTGGTCTCGGGTAAGGCTGTCATCGACGGTCCACGCCGCCACCTGCTCGATGAGGTTCAGAAGCGCCCGCCCATCCCCGTCCGCCATCTCCAGAAGCGCCTCGCGCGCCTCGCCCTTCAGGGGCAGCGCCCGGCCCAGTTCCTTCTCTGCTCGCTGCGCCAGACGTTCGAGGTCGGCCAGCGACAGCCGCTCCAGCGCGATCACCTGCGCGCGCGACAGCAGGGCCGCGTTCAGTTCGAAACTCGGGTTCTCGGTCGTCGCGCCGACCAGAAGGATCGTGCCGTCCTCCATGTGCGGCAGGAACCCGTCCTGCTGCGCCTTGTTGAAGCGGTGGATCTCGTCCACGAACAGAAGCGTCCCCTTCCCGTTCTGGCGCCGCAGCTTCGCCGCCTCGAATACCTTGCGCAGCTCGGGCACCCCGGTGAAGATCGCGCTGATCTGCACGAAATGCAGGTCGGTCTCATCGGCCAGAAGCCGGGCGATGGTGGTCTTGCCCACGCCCGGCGGCCCCCAGAGGACCAGCGAGGACAGCGATCCCGCCGCCAGCATCGCCCCAAGGGGACCATCGCGCGAGAGGACCTTCTCCTGCCCGATCACCTCGGACAGCGCCTTCGGCCGCAGCCGGTCGGCCAGCGGGCGCGGGCCGCTGTCGGGTCGGGCATAGGGCATGTCGAAGAGATCGGCCATGGCCGCAGTGTAGCCGGGCAGGCTGCCGGACTAAAGCCGGAAGCGCAGGCGGAAGGGCTGGCCCTGGCGGATCAGGTCGATCTGCCAGAGCCGGGCCGGCTGGCGTGCCGCCTCCAGCGCCTCTGCGGGGGTGGCGACAGCCATGCCATTGATCGCCACCAGCACGTCGCCCGCCTGCAAGCCGATGTCATAGGCCAGATCGGCGGCTTCCATCACCGCGACACCGCTTGCGGACAGGGGAAGTCGCAACTCGCCGATCACCGCGGGATTGATCCGTGCCAGCGTGGCGCCGCGCAGGATCACGTCTTCGGACACGGTGAGCGTCTGGCGATCCGGCGCGTCCGGCGCCGGTCCCAGAACGACCTCTGCCTCGGCTTCGGTGCCCTCGTGAATGAACCTCACGCTTTGCGGCCCCGGCCCCAGAACCGCGAGACGATACAGGAATTCCTGCGGCGTGTTGATCGCCGCGGCACCCAGGGCCAGAACCACGTCGCCCTCGGCTAGGCCGGCCAGGGCGAAAGGACTTTGCGGATGCAGCGCCGTAATCATCACCCCGATGGGGCGATCCATCCCAAGGGCCTCGGCGAAGGATCCATCCACCTCTTGCGCCATCATCCCCGCCCAGGGTCGCTCAAACCGGCTCTTCCCGGCCTTTGCCTGCGCAACCACGGCGGCGACCAGATTGGAGGGGATGGCAAAGCCGATCCCGTTCGACCCGCCGCCGCGCGTCAGGATCGCCGTGTTGATCCCGACCAGCCGCCCCGCAACATCCACCAGCGCGCCCCCGGAGTTGCCCGGATTGATCGGCGCATCGGTCTGCACGAAATAACCCGTCCCATCCCCCACCTGCAGCGCCGAGCGGGCCAGCCCGGACACGATCCCGGAACTGACCGTCTGGCCCACGCCAAAGGGATTGCCGATCGCCAGCACCAGATCGCCGACCTGCAATGCATCGCTGTCGCCGAACTCCAGCGCGGGCAGCGGCTCTTCGGTCTCGACCTTCAGGACGGCCAGGTCCGCCTGCGGATCGTCGAGCAGCACCCGCGCGGCGAACTCTTGCCGGTCGGCCAGAACGACCCGGATGTCGGTCGCCTCTGCCACGACATGATGATTGGAAACGACGATCCCGTCGGGCGACACGATCACGCCCGAGCCCAGCGAGTTCTGCACCCGCTGGGGGCCGGCAAAATCCTGGAAGAACTGGTCGAAGAACGGATCTCCGGCGAAGGGATTTGCCCGATCCCGCACCTGCTGGCGGACGTAGATGTTCACCACGGCCGGGGCGGTCTCGCGCACGACCGGGGCGAAGGACAGCGTGATGTCCCCGGCGCTGCCGGGCACGACCGTTTCGGCGCGCACCAATGCAGGCGCAGGGACGAGAGAGAGGCAGAGAAGAAGCAGCAAAGGACGCATCAGGGACCTCCGGCGACATTGCCATCCCTATCTGGGACCATCAGGGCAGCGAGGCAACCCGGAACGCTCCGAGTCGCGCTCCGCGGGTCCCTTCAGTGGCGCGCGCCCGGGAGATCCATCTCTACCACCTGACTCTCGATCTCGTCGATCACCAGAACCGGGCCCATCGCCTTCATCTCGACATCCACACGGTCCGCCCAGCGCGGCCCGGTCGCGGACAGCAGCGTCGGGCAATACGTCGCCCAAAGCGTCGTGGTCCGCATGGTGTCCTCCTGCAGTGTTGGGTCAAGTCGCAACCTTGCAGGAGACGTAGTCAGATCAGACGGCTGTCCTTCGCGCGCTGGATCGCCTCGGCAGTCGTCCGCGCCAGCAGGCGCTCGCGGGCAGAACTGATCCGCGCCTTCAGCGCGCTTTCCGAGATTCCCAGCTTTTCTGCCGCTGCAACAAACCGGTCGCCCCCTGCGATGCATCGCAAGGCCCCGATCTGCGCCTCGGTCAGGGCCTCCGCCGGTGCGCTCAATTCGTGCATGCGCTGCACCGAGCGTTCCAAATTGACGAGCCCATCATCTTGAAACTCGCGGTCGTGCCGGGCGAAACTGGCAATCGTACGCGAGTTTATGAGACCCACCGAGACAGTCGCACCGCAGTTCAATCCATATTGCGCAGCTTCCCGGAACAGCCCGCAAGGATCCGGCAGGTCCGGATCGCTCCACCTGATCACACCAGTACGGGAGAGCGCCCAGACCATCACCGGGTCACGCAGAACATAGCCGTTCTCGGTGTAATGTTCGATCCAACGCCGGTCGTAACTGTGGAATGTCAGTATCGGCGAGGTGAAACGAATGTTGAGACCGATGAAGTAACCCGCGATCGCAACCCCGGCCACATGTCGCAGCTCTGCGCCGATACTTGTTCGTCTGCTCATGTCCCTACAGCATGCGCAACACCACCGCTCAGCCATAGCGTGTCAGGCGAACCAATCCAGTCTTGTCTTGACCAGCATGATCGGGGCGCTCAATGCATGTTCGGCGCCATGTTGATCGTGACGCACACGCAGTCGAGACCATCGAAGTTCAGGATCGGCCCTACCGGCTCGCATTCCAGCCCGACGCGGCGACCGATCCGGCGCGAGGCTTCGGGAATCAGCCCGAGCACCGAGGTGGCGCCCAATGCCCGTGCGGCATTCACCATTTCCTGGCGCAACTGCAACTGGACCCGCAGGCGCATTGACGCCGGAACGGATTCGGATACGAAGACGCGGCTGCTTTCCCAGATGTTTTCGGCAACCGGGGCAGGGTAATTCAAGAGGTTGGCGGGAATCGTCTCCAGAAGGCCACGCTGCGCATCGCGGATCATGTAGCTGTAGATGCCGCATTTGTGGGTGGTAGGCGTCAGCCGGATGCCTGCCAGGACCTCACCGCCCTCATGCACTGCCACCCAGCGGCTGGCGGGCGTGTCGTACTGGTCGAACTCCATCCCGTTCGACTGCGGCAGATCCCACTTGTTGTGCTGGATGAAGGCGCGATGCCGCGCCCGGAACATGTTGGCGAACAACTCGCCATGGTTGTGCAGGTTCTCGTACGAGAGAGTGGTAACTTCCATAGCGGTCTCCTTCTGCTTGATCCTTGGACAATCAGAGGGAAACATCACAAGCTTACAGCAAACGGTATTCGCGCGCCTTCTTGAGAGCCTCGGTCGCAGTCCGGGCCTCCAGTCTGATTCGAGCCGAATTCAGTCGTGCCTTGAAGGCGCTTTCCGATATCCCCAGTTTTGCTGCGGCAGCAGAGTGACGGTCCCCATTTGCGATACATTGTAGCGCTTCGATTTGCGCCTTGGTCAGTTCCGAAGGAGGCTTCGCGGCGATATGCAGGCGCGCGGTGATATCGGCGAGACGCTCCATCTCCGAATCGGTGAACTCGCGGTCAGACCTGGTGATGCCAGCCATCGATCGCGAGGTGATCGGGCCATAGGACGATACGGCCCCGTATTTCATTCCGAAGGTTGCGGCCTTCTTCAGCAGTTCGAATGGATCCGGCAAGGGAATCTCGCTCCAGCGTCGGGTTCCGGCAGTTCCGATTCCCCAGAAAATCACCGGATCGCGCAAATAGTAGGAATGCGAGTTGTAGTATTCGACCCAGTCGGCCGGATACCGGCTGTGGTAGATCAGCGGACTGGCAAAGCGGATGTGAAGCCCGACGGCGTAGCCCTCAGGCGCCAGCTCGTTCAATTCTTCGTACAGTTCGGTCAATCGTTTACTCTGCGACATCGGCAAAAGGTTCCTTACCGGCTCATGTTCAACCTTGAGTGTAAAATTTCAAGACGGTCATTGCGTTACCCTGACGAATTAGCGTCATACGGTCGCAGGCCCGCATCAGTTGCGGCCAAAATGGCGAAGACCCGCCAGGGTTGACGGGCCTTCTGTTAGGTTCAGTCAGAGCCTGAACTCAGTCTTCGGCAGCTTCAAGCCGCGCACGGTCACCGGCACCCTTGGCCGAAGTGTCGCGATCGACGAACTCGATGATCGCCATCGGCGCCATGTCGCCATAGCGGAAGCCGGCCTTGAGGATACGGACATAACCGCCCTGACGGTCCTTGTAGCGCGGGGCCAGCACGTCGAACAGGCGCGTGACATGCATGTCCTGCTTGAGAGCCGCAGCCGCCTGGCGGCGGGCATGCAGGTCGCCGCGCTTGGCCAGCGTGACCAGCTTCTCGACGATCGGGCGCAGTTCCTTGGCCTTGGGCAGGGTGGTCTTGATCTGCTCGTGCTCGATCAGCGAGCCGGCCATGTTGGCGAACAGCGCCTTGCGGTGTTCGTGGGTGCGGTTCAGGCGGCGATAGCCGCGGGCGTGACGCATGATGATCTCCTAGACGTCGTTTTGCTTTGTGTTGCCGCCCGTGCGTTGCGGGCGGCGTCGTTGGGGCGGGATGCCCATGGTTTCCCCGCACGACGCGGGCATTTGACGCAGGGTGCGCTACAGCGCACCGTAGCTTCAGAACTGGTCCTCGAAGCGCTTGGCCAGGTCCTCGATGTTCTCCGGCGGCCAGCTTTCGACATCCATGCCGAGATGCAGACCCATGCCCGAGAGCACTTCCTTGATCTCGTTCAGCGACTTGCGGCCGAAGTTCGGGGTGCGGAGCATTTCCGCCTCGGTCTTCTGGATCAGGTCGCCGATATAGACGATGTTGTCGTTCTTCAGGCAGTTGGCCGAACGGACCGAAAGCTCCAGCTCGTCCACCTTCTTCAGGAGGAGCGGGTTGAACTCCAGACCCGAATCAATCTCGCCGACCTTGGCGGCTTCCGGTTCCTCGAAGTTGACGAAGATCGACAGCTGGTCCTGCAGGATGCGCGCGGCATAGGCGACCGCATCCTCGGGCGTCAGCGAGCCGTCGGTTTCCACCTTCATCGTCAGCTTGTCATAGTCCAGCACCTGTCCCTCGCGGGTCGGGGTCACTTCGTAGCTGACCTTCTTGACCGGCGAATAGATCGCGTCGATCGGGATCAGCCCGATGGGCGCATCCTCGGGGCGGTTCTTGTCGGCCGAGACATAGCCCTTGCCGGTGTTCACGGTCAGCTCCATGAACACGTCCGCGCCTTCGTCGAGGTGGCAGATCACATGGTCCTTGTTCAGGATCTCGATGCCGTTCGATTCCGAGATGTCGCCGGCCGTCACCACCCCCGGCCCCTTGGCCGAGATCGACAGCCGCTTCGGCCCCTCGACCTCCATCTTGATGCTGACGCCCTTGAGGTTCAGCACGATGTCGGTCACGTCCTCGCGCACGCCGGCCACCGAAGAGAACTCGTGCAGGACGTTGTCGATCTGCACGCTGGTGATGGCCGCGCCCTGCAGGGACGACATCAGCACCCGGCGCAGCGCGTTGCCCAGCGTCAGGCCGAAACCGCGCTCCAGCGGTTCGGCGATGACGGTCGCCACGCGCGCAGCATCGGCCCCCGGCTTCACGACGAGGTTCGCGGGTTTGATGAGTTCCTGCCAGTTCTTGTGGATCATTCTGAAGCCCCTATTCTTGTCCGCTGCCGATGTCCGAAAGCCGGCGGACGCCCGAGGATCGTAAACGACGAAAACCGGGCCGCGAGGGGTGATCCCCCCACGGCCCGGCCGAAATCAATGCCTTAGACGCGGCGACGCTTCGGCGGACGGCAGCCGTTGTGCGCCAACGGCGTCACGTCGCGGATCGATGTGATCTGGAAGCCCACGGCCGCGAGGGCGCGCAGCGCCGATTCACGGCCCGAGCCGGGGCCCTGCACTTCGACTTCCAGCGTGCGCACGCCGTGTTCCTGCGCCTTGCGGCCAGCGTCCTCGGCGGCCATCTGCGCGGCGTAGGGCGTCGACTTGCGCGAGCCCTTGAACCCCATGGTGCCCGAGGACGACCACGAGATCGCGTTGCCCTGAACGTCCGAGATCAGGATCTTGGTGTTGTTGAACGACGAGTTCACATGCGCCACGCCGGCGGCGATGTTCTTGCGTTCTTTCTTCTTGCCGCGGACAGCCTTGGTATCGCGTGCCATCTCTCAGCCCCCTTATTTCTTCTTGCCGGCAATGGCCTTCGCGGGGCCTTTGCGGGTGCGGGCGTTGGTGTGCGTGCGCTGGCCGCGGACCGGAAGGCCCTTGCGGTGACGGAGGCCCCGGTAGCAGCCCAGGTCCATCAGACGCTTGATGTTCATCGTGACTTCGCGGCGCAGGTCGCCTTCGACGGTCAGGTTCGCGTCGATGTATTCGCGGATCGCCAGCACTTCGCTGTCGGTCAGCTGGTTCACGCGACGGGCGCGGTCGATCTTGAGCGCCTCGCAGATCGTCTCGGCCGTGTGCGGCCCGATCCCGGTGATGTAGGTGAGCGCGATCGGAACCCGTTTCGCGGTCGGAATGTTGACGCCAGCAATACGTGCCAAACGTGTCGTCCTTCTTCGTTGCGGTTCCGTAGTTCCAGAACCTTTTTTCACAACACCGCACGGGCAGCGGGCCCGGCGATACGAACCTCCAAAAAGGAAGGCCCGCAAGGCGATTCCATTGCGGGACGCCGTGCATTAGGGGCTTTTGCGAGGGGCGTCAAGGCCGCGAGAAGGGTTTTTCAGGCTTTGTCAAGAACCGATGCGATCGCCTGCGCAACGACCTCCACGTCGGCGAGGCCGTCAACGGCGGAAAGCTGCCCCTTGGCATAGTAATAGCCGATCAGCGGCGAGGTCTTCTTGTAGTACTCCATCAGACGGGTCTTGAGGGTTTCCTCGTTGTCGTCTGCCCGCCGCTTCAGGTTGGTGGACCCGCAAGCGTCGCAGATGCCGGCCACCTTCGTCGGATGGGTCACGTCGTGATAGACCGCGCCGCAGGTGCCGCAGGTGAAGCGGCCGGTGATCCGGGCGACCAGCGCCGCGTCGTCCACCTGCATCTCTATCACCGCGTCAAGCCGCTGACCGGTGCGCGCCAGCAACTCGCCCAGCGCATCGGCCTGCTTCAGCGTGCGCGGGAAGCCGTCGAAGATGAAGCCGCCCTTGGCGCCGGTCTTAATCTTGTCCTCGATCAGGCCGATGACGATCTCGTCCGTGACCAGTTCGCCGCGCGCCATGATGCCCTCGACGCGCTTGCCCAGCTCGGTGCCCTTGGCGATCGCCTCCTTCAGCATGTCGCCGGTGGAGAGCTGCACCATGCCGCGCGTCTCTTCCAGTCGCTTGGCCTGGGTTCCCTTGCCCGCGCCGGGCGGCCCCAGGAGGATGACGTTGGCCATGGATCAGCGCCGCGCCGGGGCCTTGGGCGCCGTCTTGGCACCGGGCTTCTTGCGTCCGCGCAGCTGCGACTTCTCGATCAGCGCCTCGTACTGGTGCGCCAGAAGGTGCGACTGGACCTGCTGGATCGTGTCCATCGTCACCGAGACCACGATCAGCACCGAAGTTCCGCCGAAGTAGAACGGGATGCCGACGCGGCTGATCAGGATCTCGGGCAGAAGGCAGACCGCCGCAAGATAGGCCGACCCCAGCACCAGCACGCGGTTCACGACATACTCCAGATATTCCTCGGTCTTCTTGCCGGGGCGGATGCCAGGGACCGAGGCGTTCTGGTTCTTCAGGTTCTCGGCCACTTCGTCCACCTTGAACGAGACGTTCAGCGTGTAGAAATAGGCAAAGAAGACGATCATCCCGGCCAGGAACGCCAGGTGCAGCGGCTGGCCGTAGCCAAGGTTCGCCGCGAGCCAGGACAGGACCGGGTTGGTGGTCGAGCCCGAGAAGGTGCTGATCGTCGTCGGCAGAAGCAGGATCGACGAGGCGAAGATCGCCGGGATGACGCCCGCCGGGTTGACCTTGATCGGCAGGTGCGACGAGCCGCCCTCATAGACCTTCATCCCCACCTGCCGGCGCGGATAGAGGATCGAGATCTTGCGCAGTGCCCGCTCCATGAACACGACGAAGGCGATGACCACCACGACCATCACGATCACACCCAGGATCACCGGGGTGGACAGCGCGCCCGATTGCCCTTGCGCGAAGAACTGGGCGATGGCGGCGGGGATCTCGGCCACGATGCCGACAAAGATGATGAGAGAGATGCCGTTGCCGATGCCGCGGGCGGTGATCTGCTCGCCCAGCCACATCAGGAACATCGTGCCGCCGACCAGGGTGATGACGCAGGAGGCGACGAAGAAGAGGCCCGGATTATGGGCAAGACCACCGGCCTGGATCGACATGGCGATGCCGTAGCCCTGCAGGATCGCCAGCGCCACCGTGCCGTAGCGGGTGTACTGGTTCAGCTTCTTGCGGCCCTGCTCGCCTTCCTTCTTCAGCTGCTGCCAAGGCGCATACATCGTGCCCAGAAGCTGTACGATGATCGAGGCGCTGATATAGGGCATGATCCCCAGCGCGAAGATCGCCATCCGGCTGACCGCGCCGCCGGTAAACAGGTTCAGCATCCCGCCGATCCCCTGCCCCGCCTGCTGCATGAACTCTCGCAGCGCGTCCCCGTCGATGCCGGGAACCGGAATGAAGGTGCCGAGCCGATAGACGATCAGGAGGCCGATCGTGAAGAAGATACGCTGGCGCAGGTCGGTCGCCTTGCCAAGCATGCCCCAGCTGAGGTTCGCGGCCATTTGTTCGGCAGCAGATGCCATGTCAGGTCTCTTTCAAGCCAAGCGCCGCCGGACCGTTTTCCGGTTCGGCGGCGCGGGAAAACTGGGTGCTGATGTAAGCGACCTTGCGGCCGCTCACAATGCTTATTCAGCCGCAGCCGCCACGGGTGCCAGGAGCGTGACCTTGCCGCCCGCCTTCTCGACCGCTTCGACAGCCGAGGCCGAGGCGCCGGTGACGGTCAGGTTGACCTTGGATTTCAGCTCGCCCTTGGCCAGCACGCGGATGCCGTCGCGCTTGTTCGAGGTGACACCTGCCGCGACCAGCGCGTCCTCGGTGATCTCGGCCTTGGCGTCCAGCTTGCCGGCGGCGATGAACTTCTCGATCATCCCGAGGTTCACGACCGCGTAGTGCAGCTTGTTCGGCTTGTTGAAGCCGCGCTTCGGCAGGCGGCGGTAGAGCGGCATCTGGCCGCCTTCGTAGCCACCCAGGGCGACGCCCGAGCGGGACTTCTGACCCTTGATACCACGGCCGGCGGTCTTGCCCTTGCCCGAGCCCGGGCCGCGCGCCACGCGCTTCTTCTTCTTGGCCGCGCCTTCGTTGTCGGCGAGTTCATGCAGTTTCATGTCGCTTCTCCTTGCCGGATGTGCCCCCGAAGCGAGAACGGGGCACCCTCGGCTTTTCTTGATTCTCATGGCCGGACTTGGCCACCGGGGGGCGATACAGCACGGGCCCCTGAAAAGCAAGGCCAAGGCTGCCCACGGTGGACAACCTTGCTTTTTCTCCATGTAATCAACGCCTTTCCGGATTCCGTTAGGGTGGTGTTTACCGTGGCAGAGTCGGGAATGGCCATGCAGGACGGACTTGTGGACGGACTTGTGGTCGAGGGGCAATTGCGGGTCGGCAATTCGCTTGACGGAACGGAAAACGCCCCCGCGTTTCCGCGAGGGCGTTTGATGTCGGTGCGGTGGGGTGGAACCCCACCCTACGGCTTAGCCGCGCTCTTCGATGATCTGGACCAGGTGGCTGATCGAGTTCACCATGCCGCGGACGGAAGGAGTATCCTCCAGCTCGCGGGTGCGGTTCAGCTTGTTCAGGCCGAGGCCCTTCAGCGTCGCGGTCTGGACGGCCGGACGGCGGGCGGCCGACCGGATCTGCTTCACGACGATGGTTTTCTTCTTGTCAGCCATGCTCAGGCCTCCACGGTTTCGGCTTCGGGCTTCCGAAGGATTTCTGCGACCTTCTTGCCACGACGCGACGCAACCTGACGGGGCGAGGTCTCGGCCTTGAGCCCGTCGATGGTGGCGCGGATCATGTTGTAGGGGTTCTGGCTGCCGATCGACTTGGCGACGACGTCCTGGACGCCCAGCATCTCGAACACGGCGCGCATCGGGCCGCCGGCGATGATGCCGGTACCTGCCACGGCGGTCCGCATCACGACGCGGCCGGCGCCATGGCGGCCTTCCATGTCGTGGTGCAGGGTGCGGCTGTCCTTCAGCGGCACGCGGATCATGCTGCGCTTGGCCTGCTCGGTCGCCTTGCGGATCGCCTCGGGGACTTCCTTGGCCTTGCCCTTGCCGAAGCCGACGCGACCGCGCTGGTCGCCGACGACGACCAAGGCTGCAAAGCCGAAGCGCTTGCCACCCTTGACGGTTTTCGAGACGCGGTTGATCGCGACCAGACGGTCGGCGAATTCCGGGGTTTCTTCGGGCCGGTTGTCGCGACGGTCGTCACGACGCTCCCGGCGGTTCTCACGTTCTGCCATCTGGCATATCCTTCGTGGTGGCACGCTGTGCCGTTAAAGCCAATCCTGGTGTCCCCGGTCTGGCCGGGGACCCGGATCATCGGGGTGGCCCGAAGGCCACCCGCCGAGATCAGAACTTCAGACCGCCTTCGCGGGCTGCATCGGCAAGCGCCTTGATCTTGCCGTGGAACAGGAAGCCGCCGCGGTCGAAGTAGCACTCTTCGACACCCGCCTTCCTGGCCCGCTCGGCAATCGCCGCGCCCACCTTGGCCGAAGCCTCGATGTTGTTCTTGCCGACCACGCCGAGTTCCTTCTCGAGCGAGGAAGCCGAAGCGATGGTCACACCCTTCACGTCGTCGATCAGCTGGACGCTGATGTTCTTCGAGGAGCGGTGCACCGACAGCCGCAGGCGGCCATGCGCGCTCGCCTTGATCTTGTTCCGGACGCGCAGGCGGCGCTTGAGGAACAACTCTCTCTTGTTGTTTGCCATGTTCGCCACCCTTACTTCTTCTTGCCTTCCTTGCGGAAGATATACTCATCCTTGTAGCGGATGCCCTTGCCCTTGTAGGGCTCGGGAGCACGCCATTCGCGGATGTTCGCTGCCACCTGGCCGACCTGCTGCTGGTCGATGCCTTCCACGACGATCTCGGTCTGCTTGGGGACGGACACGGTCACGCCCTTCGGCACCTCGAAGTTCACTTCGTGGCTGTAGCCCAGCGAAAGTTTCAGGGTGTTGCCGGCCATCGCGGCGCGGTAGCCGACACCCTGGATTTCCAGTTCCGACTTGAAGCCGGTGGAAACGCCGGTGACGAGGTTGTCGATCATGGAGCGGGTCATGCCCCACTGCTGGCGCGCGCGCTTGGACAGGCCACGCGGGGTCACCTTGATGGTGTCGCCCTCGATGGTGATCGTCACGTCGTCGCCCGCGGTGAACTTGCGGGTGCCCTTCGGGCCCTTCACTTCGATTGTCTGGCCGCTGATCGAGGCCGAGGTGCCCTTGACCAGGGTAACGGGTTTTCTGCCGATACGAGACATGGACCCCTCCTCAGAACACGGTGCAAAGCACTTCGCCGCCGACATTGGCAGCGCGTGCATTTGCATCCGACAGAACGCCCTTGGGGGTCGAGACGATGGCGACGCCCAGGCCGTTGCGGACCGAGGGAAGCTCGTTCACACCCATGTACACGCGACGGCCGGGCTTCGAGACACGCTTCACTTCGCGGATCACGGGCTCGCCTTCGTAGTACTTCAGGCTGATGGTGAATTCGCCCTGCTTGTTGGCGGTCTCGTTCTTCTCGTAGCCACGGATGTAGCCTTCCGAGAGGAGCACGTCGAGCACGCGGGCGCGCAGCGTCGAGGCGGGGGTCGTCACGGTGGACTTGCCGCGCATCTGGGCGTTGCGGATACGGGTCAGCATATCGCCGAGAGGATCGTTCATGGACATCTGATGCCTCCCTTACCAGCTGGACTTGACCATGCCGGGGATCTGGCCGAACGAGGCCAGGTCACGCAGCATGATACGGGACAGTTTGAGCTTGCGGTAATACGCATGCGGACGGCCCGTCAGCTGGCAGCGGTTGTGGATCCGCGTCGCCGACGAGTTGCGGGGCAGTTCGGCCAGCTTCAGAGTCGCCTTGAAACGCTCTTCCATCGGCTTGGACTGGTCGTTGATCACCGCCTTCAGCGCGGCGCGCTTGGAAGCATGCTGCTTCACCAGCTTGGCCCGCTTCACTTCGCGGTTCACCATGGATTTCTTTGCCATATCTCAGGTTCCTCGCGGCTTACGACGTGAAGGGCATGTTGAAATGCTTCAACAGCGCCTTGGCTTCCGCGTCGGTTTTCGCGGTGGTGCAGATGATGATGTCCATCCCCAGAACCTCGTCGACCTTGTCGAAGTTGATTTCGGGGAAAACGATGTGCTCTTTCAGGCCCATGGCATAGTTGCCGCGACCATCGAAGCTGGTGCCCTTGACGCCGCGGAAGTCGCGGACGCGGGGCAGAGCCACGTTGATGAGCCGGTCGAGGAATTCGTACATCCGGTCGCCGCGCAGGGTGACCTTGCAGCCCAAGGGCATTTCCTCACGGACGCGGAAGCCGGCGATCGACTTCTTGGCCTTGGTGATGACGGCCTTCTGACCGGCGATCTGGCCCAGTTCCTCGGCGGCCTGCTTCACCTTCTTGGTGTCCTTGACCGCTTCGCCGACACCCATGTTCAGGACGATCTTGTCCAACTTGGGGATCTGCATGTCGTTCTTGTAGCCGAATTCCGACTTCATCGCCGCGCGGATCCTGTCCGCATAGACGGCCTTAAGCCGGGGCGTGTATTTCGCTGCGTCGAGCATTACAGCACCTCCCCGGTGGTCTTGGCGTAACGGACCTTCTTGTCGCCTTCCATGCGGAAGCCGACGCGGGTCGGTTTGCCGTTCTTGTCCACGATGGCGAGGTTCGACAGGTCGATCGGCATCGCCTTCGGCAACCGACCGCCCTGCGAGGACGCCGACTGCTTGGTGTGACGGATCGCGACGTTCACGCCGTCGACGATGGCCTTGTTTTCCTTCGGCATGACGGCGGAAATCTCGCCCTTCTTGCCCTTGTCCTTGCCGGTGAGCACGACGACCGTGTCACCCTTCTTCAGCTTGGCAGCCATCAGAGCACCTCCGGAGCCAGCGAGATGATCTTCATGAAGTTCTTGGCCCGCAGCTCGCGCACGACCGGCCCGAAGATACGGGTGCCGACCGGTTCGCCCTGGTTGTTCAGGATGACGGCGGCGTTGCGGTCGAAGCGGATCGAGGTGCCGTCTTCACGGCGGACTTCCTTGGCGGTGCGGACGACGACGGCCTTGCGGACGTCCCCCTTCTTCACGCGGCCCTTCGGAATCGCCTCCTTGACCGACACCACGATGATGTCGCCCACGGAAGCATAACGGCGGTGCGAACCGCCAAGAACCTTGATGCACTGCACCCGGCGTGCGCCGGAGTTGTCAGCGACATCCAGATTCGTCTGCATCTGGATCATTTTTCAGTCTCCCGACCTTCAGGGACGCGCCCTGGGGTTTCGTTCGGAACCGGGGGGGATCAAGCCGAAGCTTCGGTCACCACGGTCCAGCGTTTCGTCTTCGAGATCGGCGCGCATTCCTCGATGCGGACCACGTCGCCGACCTTGAACTTGTTCTCCGCGTCATGGGCGCGGTATTTCTTCGACTTGCGGACCGTCTTCTGCAGCAGCGGGTGCTTGAAGCGACGTTCCACGAGAACGGTGATCGTCTGCTCGTTCTTGTCCGAGGTGACGACGCCTTGCAGGATGCGTTTCGGCATGACTTTACCCCTTACTTCGCAGCTTCGGCGGCTTTTTGGTTGAGAACGGTCTTGATGCGGGCGACGTCGCGGCGGACGGCACGCATGCGGGCGGTGTTCTCAAGCTGGTTGGTCGCTTGCTGGAAGCGCAGGTTGAAGGCTTCCTTCTTCAGCTGAACCAGGCTGTCACGCAGCTGGTCCGGCGTCTTCGAACGCAGTTCTTCGGCTTTCATGCCGGTCTTTCCTTTTCACAATCGCCAGTCGGCCCCTTGTGGGGTCACCGAGGACCTGGCGGATCAATGACAGACCGCCGACTCCGAGTCCCCCCGGAATCGCGGATGCGCCCGTATAGGGGGGAAGACGTCGGGGAGCAAGGGGGAAGTTGGGGGGGCTACGTTCTTCGTTGCAGGACCGGTTCCAGTGCTGCCATCACTAATGCTGGAACGATGAACAAGAGACCGGGCGCGGCTATGAGCAGACCCTGCCACCACTCCCAACCCATCACGTTGACTGCTCCGAAGTAGCTACCAATTGTAAGGGCTGTGTCCCAACGGTTGGTGTAGGAGGCCGCGCGCGGAGCCCCCGGCGTAGCGCAGCGCGCGGCCGGGTGTGACGCTGGCGGTCACCGTCGATCTTCGGAATAGGTTCGGGTTGCGAG
>NZ_JBKBLV010000043.1:0-25705 GCF_046295235.1 Tabrizicola flagellatus | reverse complement strand
CATGGGGGCTCCATGGGGTTGTGGCCCTGCGGGCCGGTGGTCACGACAGCATCAGGTCGGCGTAGGACCGGTCGGCTGCGGTGTCGGTGGGGATCGAGGTCGAGGTGGCGGCCTCGTTGAAACTGTCGTCGGCGCCGTAGATCTCGCGCGCGACGCCGGTCGAAAGCTGGTCGGGCGTGCCGTCAAAGACGATGCGGCCGTCGCGCATGCCGATCACCCGGTCGCAATAGCGCCGCGCGGTGTCGAGCGTGTGGAGGTTGGCGATCACCATCCGCCCGTCCTCGACGTTGATCCGCTTGAGCGTGTCCATGACGACCTGCGCGTTCATCGGGTCGAGGCTGGCGATGGGCTCGTCGGCCAGGATGATCTTGGGGTCCTGCATCAGCGCCCGGGCGATGGCCACGCGCTGCTGCTGGCCGCCCGACAGCGCCTCGGCCCGTTTCGGTGCCTGCTCGGCGATGCCGAGGCGGTCGAGGATCTCCAGCGCGCGCAGGATGTCGGCGCGGGGCCAGAGGTTGAACATGGTCTGAAGGGTCGAGCGGCGGTTCAGGATGCCGTGCAGCACGTTCGAGGCCACGTCCATCCGCGGCACCAGGTTGAACTGCTGGAAGATCATCGCGCATTGCGACTGCCAGGCCCGCGCCTCGGCGCCCTTCAGCGCCAGCACGTCGCGCCCCTCGACCCGGATCTCGCCCGAAGTGGCGTCTGTCAGCCGGTTCATCATCCGCAGGAAGGTGGACTTGCCCGCGCCCGACCGGCCGATGATGCCGACGAAGGCCGGGCGATCCACGCTGAAGCTGATGTTGTCGACCGCGGCCTTCTGGCCGAACATCCTTGTCACTCCGACAACATCCAGCATCGGTCATCCCCCGTTCGTTACGACCCGGGTCCTAACGGGCGAATGTGACAGCTGGCGAAAGCCGGGATGAAGCTTGTGTGACGGTTCGGCTCGGCTCCGGCAGCCTACCACCGGACGTGCGAGGGCCAGGCGAAGGTCTCGTCCGGGTCGGGGATGGCGGGGCCGGCCAGCGCCATGCAGCGCCGGCGCAGGGTCGCCGCCACTTCGTCGCGCGGGATCTGCGCCAGCATCTCGGGCGTGACCGGCGCACCAAGGGTCAGGTCCAGCGGGCGCCCCATGCGGCGGCGGGTCTCGTGGAAGATCAGCGCCACGCGCAGGGGATAGGAGGTGTGGCTCGCGATCTGGAACAGGCGCGAATTCTGCCCGGCGACATGCACCGGCAGGGTGGTAACCCCCGGCAGGGTCGCCAGCCGCCCGACGAAGGGATGCCAGGGCGAATCGACCGCATGTCCGCGCAGCGGCCGGTTGGCCGTAGCCACGCCCCCGCCCGGGAACACCGCGACCACCTTGCCCTCGGACAGAAGGGCGGCCGCCTTGCGCCGGGTCTCGGCCGTCAGCCGCCGCGCCTCGGGCGTACCCGAGAAGTCCACCGGCAACAGGTGCGGGTCAACTTCCGGCACCCGGCACAGAAGGCTGTTGGTCAGGATCCGCACATTGCCGCGCAGCCGCATCCCCAGCCAGCCCAGCGCCAGCCCGTCCAGCACCCCGAACGGGTGATTCGCCACCAGCAGAAGCCCGCCCTCCGGGCGGATGCGTTCCTGCTCGGCCTCGTCGGCATGGACCCGCACCGCGACGCGCAGCTGGCGCAGCGCCGCGTCGAACACGCTTTCCCCCGGCCGCTTGCCCGACCGCGCCCAGTCCAGATAGAGCCGCTCCAGCTTCGGCTGGCCCGAAACCCGCTCGACCGCGCGGATCAGCCCGCGGCGAAAGGCCGACTGGCCGGGATGCGAATAGGTGAACCGCACCGTGTCGACCGGGGTCTCGGCGAAGAACGGGGCGGGTTCGGCTGTCAGGGGCAAGAGGTCTGTCAGCATCGGGAAAGCTCCAGGCAAGGGTTCGGCCCTGTCACAGGGCGGGTTCCAGGTAGGGCGCCACTGCCGTCGGCAGCGCGGAATAGCCCGCCCGCCCGGCCACCCAGGTGCGCAGCGGCGCGGGCGCATGGCCATCGGGCCAGTCGAGCAGCACGAGGTCCGCGCGCAGGCCGGTCGCGATGCGGCCGCGGTCGGCCAGGCCCATGGCAGTGGCGGGATTGGACGAGACGAGCTTCCACAGCGCCGGCAGCGGCGCCACGCGGTCGGCATGAAGCCGCGCGACCGCGCCCAGCATGGCCGGGTAGTAGTAATCCGAGGCCAGGATGTCGCAGAGCCCCCGCGCGATCATATCGGCCGCGCCGGGGCTGCCCAGGTGGCTGCCTCCGCGCATCGCGTTCGGCGCGCCGAGGACGATCGGGTCGCCCGCCGCGCGCGCGGCATGGAACACCCGTTCGTGCATCGGGAACTCGGCCACTTTCGCGCCCAGCGCGCGGTACCAGTCGCGGGTTTCCACCTGGCTGTCGTCATGGCTCAGCATCGGCGCGCCGTGCCTTTTCGCCAGCGCCGCCAGCCGCGCGATGTCCGCCGGCACCTCGGCCCGCCGCGCCCAGACCCGGGCGATCAGCCCGACGAAATCGCCCGTGGTCATCTGCGACCGCTTGGCCCGTTCCCCCATCTTGTGCAGGAAGGCCTCGGTGGTGATGTCGGTGACCGGATAGTCCTCGACATGGTCGAAGGGCCGGTCATGCACCGCGATCTCGGGGTGCAGCAGCGCCGAGGTGGTATGGTCGTTGAAGGCCAGCGCCGGGCGGTCCGGGCCGGAAAGGACATGCGCGATCAGGGGTTCGGCCTCGGCGCAGAAGGTCTCCCAGCGCAGTTGCAGGCGGTTGTCGGCCGTCAGCCGCCCCCGCAGCGCCTCCAGCGCGAAGACGACCTGCCAGCCGGTGTCCACGCTGCGCAGGCCCGGCTCCCAGCTCAGAGTCAGCGCGTGATAGGCCGTGGCGATCCCGTTCGCGGCCAGTTGCCGGTCGGTCTCCAGCAGCGCGGTCTCGACATCGACCATGACACCCGGACGCGGCATGATCTGCCGTTCGAAGGCGTCGCCATGCACATCGACGAAGGCCGGCGCCAGGAACCGCCCCTGCGCCGGGATCACCGCCGCCCCGTCGCGCGCCACGTCGATCCCGGTGATCCGCCCGCCCTCGATGCGGACCGAGGCCGTCTCAACCCGGTCCCCGAAGATGACGCGCGCGCCCTCGATCAGTTCCGCGCTCATCCCAGACGCTCCGCCAGAAGGTGCCAGTGCCAGGAGCCGGGCTTCTCATGCGGCCGGTCGAACAGCGTGAAGACCTCGAAGCCCCAGAGCAGCGACAGCAGGTCGGGGGCATTGCAGAAGTAGTGCGGATGCACCTTGTCGCCCTCGCCCTCGAAGACCCAGGTGTTGCGGCTGATCTCGCGGCCCTTCGCGCGGGCGCGCTCCACCGGCAGGCGGCGGGCCGACAGCATGGTGGCGAGGAACGTGCCCCCCGGCCGGGTCACGCGGGCCACCTCGCAAAGCGTGCGGCGCACCACGCCCTCATCGCCGTGATAGATCACGTTCCAGGCAAGGACATGATCGAAACTGCCGTCCGCGAAAGGCAGATCGGTCATCGAGGCCTCGACCGTCTCGATCGCCAGGCCCCTGGCAAAGGCCGCCGCCGCGATGGCCGCGACCGAAGCCTCGGCCGCGTCCAGCGCGGTGACCTTGTGGCCCATCTCGGCCAGCGCCAGCGCATGCCGGCCGATACCTGCGCCGAGGTCGAGGATCCGCGCCCCCTGCGGCAGGCTCGCGGCATGGTCCATCACCCAGGGTTCTGGGATCGCCCAGGGCGATCCGGCCTCGGACTTCTGCCAGCGCGCGTTCCAGTAGCGATGGGCGGTATCGGTCGTCATCTCGTTCATATCAGCTTCCTGCGGATCCAGCCGGATCCCTGTTCCACCGCGATGACCAGCGCGAGCATCAGAAGGATGATCGCGAAGGCCTCGTCATAGTTGAAAAGGTCGAAGGCGACCTTCAGGTCCACCCCGATCCCGCCCGCGCCCACCAGGCCCAGCGCGGCGGACCCGCGCACCGATTTCTCCAGCGCGAAAAGCGAGGTGGCGGTGAAGGACGGCAGGCAGGCCGGCAGCACGGCCGAGCCGATGATGCCCAGTCGGCTTGCCCCGATCGCGCGCAGCGCATCCTGGGGCCCGGGGTCGGTTTCCTCCATCGCCTCGGCGAAGAAGCGCCCGGCGAACCCGATCTTGTCCACCATGATCGCCATGACCCCCGCCGCCGGGCCAAGGCCCACGATGATGATGAAGATGATCGCCCAGACCAGGTCCGGTACGGTGCGGAACAGCGCGATGACGGCACGGGCGGCTGTGCGGACCAGCGGATGCGGCGACAGCCGGTCTGTGGCGAGGATCGCGAAGGGCAGCGCGAAGATCAGCCCCAGAAAACAGCCCGCCACCGCCATCTGCAGCGTTTCCAGCAGCTTCCAGGAAATCGGCCCGATCCGGCTGAAATCCGGGGGGAACATCTGGGTGAACAGGCCCGAGGGCGCGAACAACCGCGCCAGACCGTTGACGAGCTTGTCCGGCGCCGGCGCGGTCGCGGCCAGCGACGAGACGACCAGCGCCGCCACCACCAGGAACCCGGCATAGCCCGTCAGTCCCAGATGCCGGAACCGCGGCGGGGCGGGAAGGGTCGAGGTCTCGCTCATGCCGCGGCCTCATGGTCAAAAAAGCGCCGCAGCGCCGGGGCGCTCGCCTCGCGCGTGGACTGGTCCAGCGCGATCCGGCCCTGCGCCAGGCCGAGGATCCGGTCGGAAAAGGCCAGCGTATGTTCCAGCCGGTGCGAGATCACCAGAAGCGACAGCCCGTCCTGCCGGACGAGGCCCAGCAGCAGCTCCATCACCTCCTGCCCGGTCTGAGGGTCGAGGCTCGCGTCGGGTTCGTCGGCCAGGATGAACTCGGGCCGCTGCATCAGCATCCGCGCGATGGCGACGCGCTGGCTCTGCCCGCCCGACAGGCTGTCCACCCGGGCCAGCGCCCGGTCGGCCAGGCCCACGCGGGCCAGGCAGGCCATGGCCTCGGCCCGCACCGGGGCCGGGGCCAGCGCCTGTCCCCAGACCTGCGGCCCCGCCATGCGCGCCTGCGCGCCGTGGATCACGTTCGACAAGGCCGACATCCGCGGCACCAGGTTGTGCTTCTGCCAGACGATCCCGACCCGCGCCCGGAACCGCCGCAAGGCGCGCGGCGACAGCGCCCCCACCTCCTGCCCCAGCATCCGCACCCGGCCCGAGGTCGGCTCCACCAGCCGCACCAGGCAGCGCAGAAGCGTGGACTTGCCCGACCCGTTCGCCCCGATCAGCGCGGTGGACTGGCCGGGCGCCAGGGCGAAGTCGAGGCCACGCAGCACCTCGGCCGTGCCGAAGGATTTCGTCAGGCCGGAAACGGCAAGGACCGGCTCCACCAGAGTGGAACCGGCCTCGGCCCGAACAGGGGAAACGGGCGCGTTCACCCCTGCCTCACTGGCCGACGAATTCGGTGAATTCCTTGATGCCGATGTTCTCGTACATCTTCCGGACCACGTCGTAGTCCGCGTCGGTCACGGTCGCATTGAAGCTGCCGCCGATGTATTTCGCATTCTCTTCGGTCGAGGTGACGGCAGCCAGCAGCGCCTCGCCCTGTTCGGCGAAGGTCTTGCGGACCGTCTCGATGACTTCCGGCGAGACTTTAGGCGAGGCCAGCAGGATGTCGTCCGGCAGTTGCTCGCCCTTCACCACCACGCGCAGCTTCTGGTCGGGGAACTTCTCGGTCAGCTGCTCGATATGCGTCCGGTTCAGCCCGATCGCCGCGATCTCGCCCGAGATCAGCGCCTCCATGGCCACGTTGCGCTTGAGGAACACGGGCTCGTAATCCACCGCATAAGTCAGCCCCGCCTTGGCCAGCAGATCCACCGGCCCCAGGTGCTGCGAGGTGGATCCGATCTCGCCGAACGAGATCTTGGCGCCCTTCAGGTCGGCCGGCGCCTTGACCGGGCTGTCATCCAGCACGACCACGGTCGAATAATAGTCCGGCCGGCTGAAGGTGACGACCGGCTGGGCGTCCAGCCGCGCGTTGAACACCACATACTCCGCCGGGCCGGTCAGCACGAAATCCACCTGGTCGGCGGCCATCGCCTCGACCGCGACGGTGCGGCCCGAGACCGGGAAGAACTCGACCTTCAGCCCCGAGGCGGCTTCGAACGCCTCCTTGAACGGCCCCATCTCGCGCTGCAGCGCCTCGAGCCCGTCGATGTCGGTGACGGCGAAGCGGATCGTGTCCTGCGCGGCGACCGGGGCGGCGACGGCAAGGCTGGCGGCCAGAAGGCCCGAGGCAAGGAAGCGGTTCATGGCGTGGTCCTGTCGGAGGTTGCTTTCGACCCCGCCTAGCAAGCCCCGGTGACAGTCGCGCGACGCGAAGATCACAGTCCTGCAACAGAACCGCCCGCCGCGCCCCCTGCACCTTCCCCCACGGTTTTTCGTCGGCTAGCCTTCGACCATGGCGAAAAACCGCATACTGGTGCCCCCTGCCCCCTTGCCCGAGGACACCGGGGCGGACCGCATGACCTTCGTCCTTCTGCCGCGCTTCAACCTTGCCACGCTCATCACCCTGATCGAGCCGCTGCGCATTGCAAACTACCTCGCCTCCCGCCCGCTCTACCGGTGGGAGATCCTCTCGCCCGACTGCCCCGAGGTGCCGGCCTCGAACGGCTTGTCGATCACCGCCGCACCGCTCGACGACCGCAACCGGCGGGGCGAGACGGTGTTCCTGCTCGGCTCCTGGGGGGCCGAGGACTACGGCGCGCGCGAGCTTCTGGCCTGGCTCCGCCGCCAGTCGCGCGAGGGGGCGCGGCTCTGCGCGGTGGAGCTCGGCTCCTACCCCATGGCGCGAGCAGGGTTGCTGAACGGGCGGCAGGTGGCGACGCACTGGTCCTGGGCGCCGGGGTTCCAGGAACGCCACCCGGAGATCGCCGTGGTGGAACAGCTCTACACCATAGGCGACGGCATCCTGACCTGCGCCGGGGGCACGGCCGGGATCGACCTGATGCTGCGCCTGATCGCCGACCGCCACGGCGAAGGCATGGCAGGCGAGGTCGCCGACCAGATGCTCTACCAGCCGATCAGGCCCGCCACCGGGCCGCAGCGCCGCACGCCCGGCGAGGGCACCGAGGCCTTCGCGCCGATCCTGCGCCGGGCCATCGCGCTGATCGAGGAAAACATCGCCGACCCCCTGCCCGTGCCCGAGATCGCCGACCGTCTCGGCCTGTCGCAGCGCCAGCTCGAACGCCAGTTCCGGCGCGGGCTCGGCTGTTCGGTGGTGCAGTTCGGCACGCTCGTCCGCCTGCAGCACGCCCGCGTCCTCTTGATCGCGACCCGGCTTTCGGTGCGCGAGATCGCCACCGCGACCGGCTTCAACGCGCTGTCGCACTTCACCAGCGCCTTCCGCAAATGCTTCGACCGCCGACCCAGCGACTACCGCCAGGGCTGGGCGCCCACGGAAGCCGCGCCCTCCTGGCCCGGCACGCTGACCGCCTATCTCGAGGCGCTGCGCCAGCGCACCACCCGCGCGGTCCGGGGCGGGGCCTCCTCGTTCGACTTCGTCTCCTCGTCGGAAACCCGCGCGAGGAGTGACGAAGTCATCGACGAGCCGACCGTCACGCGAAAGCCGGGATGACCTCCTGGCAGAACAGTTCCAGCGACCGCTTCTGTTCCTTGTGCCCCAGGCCGAGGGAGGCGTAATAGATGAACTCGTCCACCCCGATCGCCTCGTATTCCTTCAGCTTTGCGATCACCTCGTCGGGCGTGCCGAACATCAGGTTCCGGCTCAGCATCTCGGGGTCGTATTCCGCCCGGTTGCCCAGCTGGTCGAAGGGGATCGCCTTCGGAAAGCCGTTCTCCACATCGCCCAGGTTCTTGAACAGGTTCTCGAACTGCGACAGCTGCCGCTGCGCCGCCCGGACCGGGACCATCCAGTCCTCCTTCCGGTCGTACAGCGCCGTGTGCCGCATCATCGCCATGATCGGGCGCTTCTTCCCCGGGTTGTTCGCCAGCGCCTCGGCCATCCGGTCCATGTAAAGCCGCGCCTCGCCCATGTCGCGGGTCAAGGGCCAGGACTGGATGTTGCAGCCCTGCTTGACCGCATAGTCATAGGTGATCGGCGCGCGGGCCGCGACCCAGACCGGGACCTCCTTCTGCAAGGGCTTCGGGCAGGAGGTCGAGGCCGGGAACGACCAGTGCTCCCCCTCATGCGCGTAATCGCCCTTCCAGAGCTCCCGGATCACCGGCAGCATCTCCTGCATGTAGCGCCAGGCGTCGGTCTGCTTCAGGCCCGGCCGCATCCGGTCGAACTCGCGCTGATAGGCGCCCGAGCCGATGCCGAACTCCAACCGCCCGCCGGAGATGAGGTCGACGAACGCCGCCTCCCCCGCCGCCTTGATCGGGTGCCAGTAAGGCGCCGCGATCACCGCCGTGCCCAGACGGATGTCATTGGTATGCTCGGCCCACCAGGTCAGGATGGAAAACGGGTTCGGCGCGATGGTCATCTCCAGCGCGTGATGCTCCGCCGCCCAGGCGATGCGGAAGCCACCCGCATCGGCCATCTGCACCATTTCCAGCGTGTGCCGCGCCACGTCCTTCATGTCGAGCGTGTCGTCGATCCGCTCCATGTTGATCGCCAGGTGGAACTTCATTGTCTATCTCCCTGAAATTTCAGCGCATCACGAAGGGGTTGGCGATGGGCTCGGATGAGGTGTTGACCCAGATCGTCTTGGGCCGCGTGTAGTCGTAAAGCGCCTGGAACCCGCTTTCGCGGCCATAGCCCGATCCCTTGACGCCGCCGAAAGCCGCGATGGGCGACACCACGCGGTAGGTGTTGACCCAGACGATCCCGGCGCGAATGGCCTTCGCCACCCGCATGGCCCTCGCCCCGTCCCGGGTGAAGACACCCGCCGCAAGGCCATGCTGCGACCGGTTCGCCAGCGCCACGGCCTCGGCCTCGTCCCTGAAGCGCAGCACCGACAGGACCGGCCCGAACAGCTCCGTATCCACGATGGTCAGGTCCGGCGAAGGGCAGTCGATGATGGTCGGCTCGTAATAGGTACCCCCCAGCGCGGGCTGCTTCCCCCCGGTCAGCACCTTCGCCCCTTCCGTCACCGCCTGCGCCACCTGCGCCTCGATCAGCCGCACCTGCGCGTCGGTGCACAGCGGCCCCATCTGCGTCTCCTCCGCCAGGGGGTCGCCGATGCGAATCTCCTTCGCCGCCGCTACCAGCCGCGCCAGGAACTCCTCCGCGATGCTGCCCTGCACGATCAGCCGCGACCCCGCGACGCAGCTCTGACCCGTCGCGCCGAAAATCCCCGCCATGCAGCCGTTGACCGCGCTTTCCAGGTCCGCATCCTCGAAGACCACGAAGGGCGACTTGCCGCCCAGTTCCAGCGACACCTCGGCGAAGTTCTCGGCCGAGTTCCGCACCACATGCCGCGCCGTCTGCGGCCCCCCGGTGAACGACACGCGCGCGACCAGCGGATGCGAGGTCAGGACCCGCCCCACCTCGCCATGCCCGCTGATGATGTTGACCACCCCCGCCGGAAACCCCGCCGCCTCGATCAGCCGCCCGAACTCCAGCATCGGCACGGACGCATGCTCGGACACCTTCAGCACCACCGTATTCCCCGCCGCCAGCGCCGGTCCCAGCTTCACCGCCGACAGGAACAGTTGCGAGTTCCACGGCACCACCGCCGCCACCACCCCCAGGGGCTCGCGGTTGGTGAAGACCAGCATGTCCGGCTTGTCGATCGGCAGCACCTCGCCCGCGATCTTGTCCGCCGCCCCGGCATAGAAATGGAAGAACTCCGCGATGTATTTCGCCTGCCAGCGCGTCTCCTTCAGCATCTTGCCGGTGTCCAGCGTCTCGGCCCGCCCCAGCTCCTCCGACGCCTCGGCCAAGAGATCCCCCAGCTTCCGCAAGCACTTGCCGCGCGCCGAGGGCGTCATCGCCCCCCACGGCCCCGCAAGAGCCCGGTCCGCCGCCCGGACCGCCCGGTCCACATCGGCAGCCGTCGCCTCCGGCACCTCGGCCCAGACCTGCCCCGTCACCGGCGAGACCGACGCAAACACCCCCCCGTCCGAGGCGCCCACCCATTCCCCGTCGATCAGCATCCGGCAGCGTTTGATCTCGCCCATCGCGTCCTCCGTGGCCTTTCCCCGTTCATGCCGTGCGCAAATGCCGCATGTTTCCGATTTTTCGTCGCCGTCTGACGAAAATCCGCAATTCGACCCCGCGCCCCGATGGCAAACCCAGGGACCATGGAGGACGGCATGAAAGAGATCATCGGCGGACCCCTGGTCATCAACGGACGGACGCTTTCGCTGTCGAAAGCCGTCCGTGCGGGCGATTTCGTCTTCCTCACCGGCCAGGTCCCGATGGTGGACGGCCAGGTCCTCACCACCGGCACGATCGAGGACCAGACCCGCGCCAGCCTCGACCGCATCACCGAGACCCTAGCCCTGGCCGGCTGCACCCGCGACGATGTCGTGAAAACGATGGTCTGGCTGAAGGACCGCGCCGATTTCCCCGGCTTCAACGCCGTCTATGCCGACTACTTCCCCACCCATCCCCCTGCCCGCTCGGCCCTCGTCTCCGACTTCCTCGTCGACATCCGGGTCGAGGTCGAGGTCATCGCCTGGAACCCGCAATGATCCACAACGGCACCGCCTACGACCTGACCGGCCCCGAGGACGCGCCTGTCGTCGTCCTGATCCACGGCCTCGGCCTCACCCGTGCCGTCTGGCAGTGGATGCTCCCCGATCTCGGAAAATTCCGCGTCCTGACCTATGACCTGATCGGCCACGGGGAAACCGCCCCGCCGGACGGCGACCCGACCCTCAGGGACCTTTCCGACCAGCTGGCCGCCCTCCTCGACCACCTGAACATCCGGAAAGCCGCCATCGTCGGCTTCTCGCTCGGCGGCATGGTCGCCCGCCGCTTTGCCCAGGACCACCGCGACCGCACCACGGCGCTCGTCGTCCTCCACTCCGCCCACAGACGGACCGAGAAACAGCAGGGCGCGATCCTTTACCGCGTCACCCAGGCCGAAGCCGAAGGCCCCGAGGCCACCGTCGAGCTTGCCCTCCAACGCTGGTATACCGAGGCCGCGCAAGCCACCCGCCCCGACCTGATGGACCTCACACGCCACTGGGTCCTCGCCAACCGGCGCGAGGTCTATGTCAAGCTTTACCGCATCCTCGCGCATGGGGTGGACGAGATCGTCGCCCCCCGGCCCCCCCTCACCGTCCCGACCCTGGTCCTGACCGGCGACGAGGATACCGGCAACGGCCCCGAGATGAGCATGGCCATCGCCGAGGAGATCCCCCGCGCGCGGCTGGTGATCCTGAAAGGTCTCCGCCACATGGCCCTGGCCGAGGCGCCGGCGGCCGTCAACCGCCCCGTCGCCGATTTCCTGACCGAGGTGCTGCTGTGACCGCCCCCCAGACCCTCGATCCCAAAGCCCTTCGCAACGCCTTCGGTGCCTTTGCGACCGGCGTCACCGTCGTCACCACGCGCCAGCCCGACGGCACCCCGCGCGGCTTCACCGCCAACAGCTTCACCTCGGTCTCGCTCGACCCGCCGCTCCTCCTCGTCTGCCTCGCCAAGACGGCCCACTCCGCCGACACCTTCGCAAACGCCCCGCATTTCGCCGTCAACATCCTGGCCGAGGACCAGAAAGCCGTCTCCGGCCTCTTCGCCTCGCGCGCGCCCGACAAGTTTGCCCAATGCGCCTGGACCCCCGGCCCCGCCGACATGCCGCTGATCGACGGCGCGCTGGCCAGCTTCACCGCTGCGCGCCACCAGCTTGTCGATGCGGGCGACCACCTCATCCTGATCGGCCGGATCGAGGCCTTCTCGGCCTCGGAAGGCCAACCGCTCGGCTATTTCCGGGGAAACTACTTCTCCATCGGGATCGAGAAGGACCTGGCCGAGGCCGCCGCCGCCGCGAAAGGCAGCCGGCTCGGCGCGGTCCTCGCCTGCGGCGGAGGCGTCCTCCTGAAAGCCGAAGGCGACCGGCTTCGCCTGCCTCTCGCCCCTGAACCGACGCTTGACAGCCTGACGGCGAAACTCGCGGCCCTGGGCCTCACGCCCCAGATCGACTTCGTCTACGCCACCTTCGACGACCGCACGACGGGCGGCCACGCCGTCTATTACCACGGCACAGTCACCGGCCCCCTGCCGCCCGGCTACCGCATCCTGCCGCTGGCCGACCTCGCCCAGGCGCAGATCACCAACCCCGCCGAAGCCGCCATGCTGGCCCGCTATGCGCAGGACTACCGCAACGGCAGCTTCTCGATCTATCACGGCACCGAAACCACGGGCCAAACCCGCCAGATCGGCGCGCTGTAAGAAAGGACCCCCGATGTCGCTTCCCGAACTCCGCAAGCTTGTCACCTATGACGAGGACACCATCACCGACGGCGGCCGCGCCTGCACGCCGCCCTTGCGGATGATCGCCGTCGCAGCCGTGGTGACGAACCCCTGGTACGGGCGCGGCTTCGTGGAAGACCTCTCGCCCGAGATCAGGCGCATGGGCCCGGCCCTCGGCCAACTCCTGACCGACCGCCTGGTCCGCCTCGCGGGCGGGGGCGACAGGATCGAGGCCTACGGCAAGGCCGCGCTCTGCGGTACGTCCTGCGAGCTGGAACACTGCTCGGCCCTGATCCACACCCTCCGCTTCGGCAATTTCTACCGCGAGGCGGTGGGGGCCAAGACCTACCTCGGCTTCACCAACACGCGGGGGCCGGCCAATACGCAGATCCAGATCCCGCTGATGGACAAGCACGACGCGGGCCGCCGCTCGCATTACCTGACCATCCAGTTCTCCGTCCCCGATGCGCCGGGCCATGACGAGCTGGTGATCGCCCTTGGCGCAAGCCTCGGAGGCCGCCCGCACCACCGCATCGGCGACCGCTACCAGGACCTGAAGGAAATGGGCGGCGAGGTCGACAATCCGGCGGGCGTGTGACCCTTTCCCCTGGGGCGGCCCGCTCCAGGGTCGCTGCTCGTCGCTCCCCAAGGATCGCACAAGGGCGCACTTGCCCTTTTGACAAACACTCCACGGGGGTCCGGGGGTGTGAAACCCCCGGGGCCACCCCCGGGGCGTCGCGGCCAGATGGTCAAGATTGCCCTAACGCCCGCGACCAACTCCTTGAAATCGTTCAGACCGAAAACCTGTCCACCGTGGACAGATCAGGCGTTGAACAGGAAGTGCAGCACGTCCCCGTCCTTGACCTCGTAGGTCTTGCCCTCGACCCGGAACTTGCCCGCTTCCTTGGCCCCCGCCTCGCCGTTCCCGGCGATGTAGTCGTCATAGGCGATGGTCTCGGCCCGGATGAAGCCCTTCTCGAAATCCCCGTGAATGACCCCCGCCGCCTGCGGCGCGAGCGTGCCCTTCGGGATCGTCCAGGCCCGGGCCTCCTTCGGCCCCACGGTGAAATAGGTCTGCAAGCCCAGAAGCGCGTAGCCCGCCTTGATCAGACGATCCAGCCCCGCCTCCGCGAGCCCCATCTCCTCCAGGAACAGCGCCGCCTCGTCCTCGGGCAGCTGCGCCAGCTCCTCCTCGATCCGCGCCGAGATCACCACCGAGGCCGCGCCCTGCTGCGCCGCCATCTCCGCCACCCGCGCCGACTGCGCGTTGCCCGAGGCCGCCGAGGCCTCCTCGACGTTGCAGACGTAAAGCACCGGCTTTGCCGTCAGGAGTTGCAGCATCCGCCATGACTTGCGGTCGTCCTCGGCCACCGTCACGCTGCGGGCAGGCTTGCCCTCCTCCAGCGCCTTCTCGGCCAGGGCCAGCAGCCGGTCCTGATCCGCGGCCTCCTTGTCGCCGCCCTTCAGCTTGCGTGCCAGGTTCGCCCGGCGCCGCTCGATCGACTCCAGGTCGGCCAGCATCAGTTCCGTCTCGATGGTCTCGGCATCCGCCACCGGGTCCACCCGGCCCTCGACATGGGTGATGTCCCCGTCCTCGAAACAGCGCAGGACATGGGCGATGGCGTCGCATTCCCGGATGTTGGCCAGGAACTGGTTGCCCAGCCCCTCGCCCTTCGACGCCCCCCGCACCAGCCCCGCGATATCGACGAAGGTCATCCGCGCCGGGATGATCTGCTTCGACCCGGCGATGGCCGCCAGCTTTTCCAGCCGCGCGTCGGGGACCGAGACCTCGCCCACGTTCGGCTCGATGGTGCAGAACGGAAAGTTCGCTGCCTGAGCTGCGGCCGTCCGGGTCAGCGCGTTGAAGAGCGTGGACTTGCCCACGTTCGGCAGCCCGACGATGCCCATCCTGAAACCCATGCGACCCTCCATTGGCGACCGCGCCGCTTCTACGGGCGCAGGTCCCAAGGATCAAGCGGCCCCATTGATTTCCCCGCGCGGCCCATGGCAGATGGAACGGATCACAGGGGGGACCAGCATGACACGGATCGACGATACCTTCGCGCGGCTGCGGTCGCAGGGGAAGAAGGCCTTCGTCGCCTACATCATGGGCGGCGACCCCGATGAGGCGACCAGCCTTGCCGTGATGCAGGGCCTGCCCGCCGCCGGGGTGGACATCATCGAACTCGGCATGCCCTTCACCGATCCCATGGCCGACGGCCCCACCATTCAGGCCGCTGGCCAGCGCGCGCTAGAAGGCGGCATGACGATGGACAAGGTCCTCGCCATGGTCCGCGCCTTCCGCGCCAAGGACCAGACCACGCCCATCGCCCTCATGGGCTACTACAACCCGATCTACTCCCGCGGCGTGGACCGCTTCCTGAAGGACGCGACCGAGGCCGGAATCGACGGCCTCATCGTCGTCGATCTTCCGCCCGAAGAGGATGACGAGCTCTGCATCCCCGCCCAGAAGGCGGGCCTCAACTTCATCCGCCTCGCCACCCCGACCACCGACGACAAGCGCCTGCCCAAGGTACTGCAGAACACCAGCGGATTCGTCTACTACGTCTCGATCACAGGGATCACCGGGGCCGCCGCCGCCCAGGCCGGCGAGGTGGGACCCGAGGTGGCGCGGATCAAGCGCTCCACCGACCTGCCGGTGATCGTCGGCTTCGGCATCACCTCGCCCGAGGCCGCCCGCGCCATTGCCGGCGTGGCCGACGGCTGCGTGGTCGGCTCGGCCATCGTCAAGGACATCGGCGCGGGCGTCCCGGTGGCCGAGGTGCTGGCCAAGGTCAAGGCCCTGTCCGACGGCGCCCATTCCGCCTGAGCCGGGACTTGCCGCACCCCCCGGAGATTGGTAACACGATCTGACCAATCCCGGGAGGCGCCCATGCCCGTCATCACCTGCATCGAGGATCTCAAGCGGCTGCACCGGAAGCGCACGCCGAAGATGTTCTGGGATTACTGCGAAAGCGGCAGCTACACCGAACAGACCTTCCGCGAGAACACCTCGGACTTCGCGCGCCTGCGCTTTCGCCAGCGCGTCGCGCGCGACCTGACCAACCGCGTGCTGGAAAGCACCATGGCCGGGCAGAAGGTCACGATGCCGGTTGCCCTTGCACCGGTCGGCTCGACCGGCATGCAGCACCCCGACGGGGAAATCCACGCCGCCCGCGCCGCGGCGAAGTTCGGCGTGCCCTTCACGCTGTCCACCATGTCGATCTGTTCGATCGAGGACGTGGCGGCCCATAGCCCGGAGCCCTTCTGGTTCCAGCTTTACGTCATGAAGGACGAGGATTTCGTCGATGCGATCATCGAACGCGCGCGGGCGGCGAAATGCTCGGCGCTTGTGCTGACGCTGGATCTCCAGATCCTCGGGCAGCGCCACAAGGACCTGAAGAACGGCCTGACCAGCCCGCCCAGACCCACGATCCCGAACCTCGTCAACATGGCGATGAAACCGCGCTGGTCGCTGGGGATGCTGAAGACCCCGCGCCGCCAGTTCCGCAACATCGTCGGCCATGTGAAGGGTGTCACCAAGCTGGCCGATCTGACCGCCTGGGCCAACGAACAGTTCGATCCGCAGCTCGACTGGCAGAAGGTCGCCCGCATCCGCGACCAGTGGAAGGGCAAGTTCATCCTCAAGGGCGTGCTCGACCCCGACGACGCGCGGCTGGCCGCCGATCTCGGCGCCGACGCCGTGATCGTCTCGAACCACGGCGGGCGGCAACTGGACGGCGCGCTCTCCTCGATCCGCATGCTGCCCTCCATCGTCCGCGCCATCGGCGACCGGACCGAGGTCTGGCTCGACAGCGGCATCCGCTCGGGCCAGGACGTGCTGAAGGCGCTGGCGCTGGGCGCGAAGGGTACGATGATCGGCCGCGCCTATATCCACGGCCTCGGCGCCATGGGCGAGGCCGGGGTGACAAAGGCGCTGGAGGTGATCCACAAGGAAATGGACATCACCATGGCGCTCTGCGGCGAGCGGAACGTGAAGGACATGGGTCGCCACAACCTTCTGGTGCCCGAGGATTTCGAGGGCCGCTGGGCCTGACCGCGCCGCTCGTCGAGGGCTTCGTCACTCCTCGCCTGCCCGTGCCGCGATGAGAAGCCGAAGGCGCACGAGGAGCAGCTGCTTGCTATTTGATCAAATTCCGGCATAAACAGCGCAATCTGTCCCGGGGCTCGCCTGTCATGTCTGCCGAAACCATCGCCGGAATTTCCTCTGACCGCCTGGCCGCCTTCGCCGCGCGCGAGGCGGCGATCTATGCCAAGGCCCGCCCGAAGGCCGCGAAGGCGCTGGAGAAGGGCGCCGGGGTCTTTCTAGGCGGCGTGCCGATGCACTGGATGGCCGACTGGCCGATGCCGCATCTGCCGCTGGTCGCAAAGGCGCACGGTGCGCGGATCGAGGACATCGACGGCGTCGCGCTCGACGACTTCTGTCTCGGCGACACCGGGTCCATGTTCGGCCATTCCCCGCCGCCCGTGGCCCGCGCCATCCGCCACCAGGCCCGCCGCGGCCTGACCTACATGCTGCCGACCGAAACCGCGCTCGAGGCCGGGCGCCTCCTGACCGAGCGGTTCGGACCCTTCCGCTGGCAGATCGCCACCACCGCGACCGATGCCAACCGCTTTGCCCTGCGCGTCGCCCGGGCAATCACCGGGCGGCCGAAGGTGCTGGTGTTCAACGGCTGCTACCACGGCACGGTGGACGACACCTTCGTCGTGCTGGAAAACGGCCGCACGGTGAACGCGCCGGGGCTCCTCGGCCAGGTCAACGACCTGTCGCAGACCGCCGTCGCCTGCGAGTTCAACGACCTCGCCGGGGTCGAGGCCGCGCTGGCCCGGGGCGACGTGGCCGCCATCCTGACCGAGCCGGTGATGACCAACTCCTGCATGGTCCTGCCGCAAGCCGGCTTCCACGACGGCCTGCGCCAGCTGAGCCGCAAGTACGGCGCGCTCCTCATCATGGACGAGACGCATACCATCTCGTCCGGCCTCGGCGGCTATACCCGCGTCCATTCGCTGCGCCCCGACATCTTCGTCGTCGGCAAATGCGTGGCGGGCGGGATGCCGACCGCCGTCTGGGGCCTCACCGACGAGACCGCGAAGCGGTACGAGGAGGCGGATGCGAAACGCGAGCCCGGCCGCACCGGCATGGGCACGACGCTCTCAGCGAACCCGATGCAGTTCGCCTGCCTCGTGGCGACCCTCTCCGAAGTCATGACCCCGGAAAACTACGCCCATATGGAGAAACTGGCCGAACGCCTCTCCGCCGGTCTGCGCAAGGCGATCGAGCGGCACAAGGCCCCCTGGCACGTCGTCCGCGTCGGTGCGCGGGTGGAATTCATCTGCGCCCCCGGCCCCCTGCGCAATGGGACCGAGGCCGCCCTCGCCCACCAGCCGCAGGTCGAAGCCGCGATCCACACCGCGCTGATCAACCGCGGCACGCTGATCGCGCCCTTCCACAACATGATGCTGATCAGCCCGGCAACCAGGAAGGCTCAGGCCGATCGCCTGATCGCCAGCTTCGACGCCATCCTCTCCTACCTTTTCCGGGCAGCCTGACCATGACCACGACCAGCCCCTCCGGCTCGACCCCCGCCGAGGCGGAAGCCTTCCTCGCGGCACATCCCGCGATCGAGGCCTTTGACATTATCCTGCACGACGCCAACGGAATCGGCCGGGGAAAGATCATCCGGCGGCATGAGCTTTTGTCTTTTTACAACAACGGCCGCCATCTCCCCATCTCGATCCTCGGCCTCGACATCTGCGGCGAGGACGTGCACGAGACCGGGCTGATCTGGGATCAGGGCGACGGCGACCTGCGCGCCTGGCCGATCCCCGGCACGCTGAAGGCCCTGCACAACACCCAGCCCCCGCGCGGCGAGGTGTTCATGTCGATGTACACCCTCGACGGCGCGCCGATGACCTCGGACCCCCGCCACGCCCTGCAACGTCAGGTGGACCTCCTTGCGCAGGACGGCCTCCACCCCGCCGGAGCCTTCGAACTGGAATTCTTCCTCCTCGACCCCGAGCGCGGCCCGGACGGCAAGATGCAGCCAGCGCGCGACGTGCTCGACCGCCGCAAGTCGACCAAGACCGAGGTCTATTCGGTCGATCACCTGCACGGGATGCTGCCCCTCTTTTCCGACATCTACGCAGGCGCCGAGAAGGCAGGGATCAAGGCCGAGACGCTCATTTCCGAATACGCCCCCGGCCAGTATGAACTGACGCTGCACTACCGCACCGATGTTATGCAGGCCGCCGACGACCTGATGCGGCTCAAGCGCATCGTCCGGGCGCAGGCCCGGGCGCACGGCGTCGTCGCCTGCTTCATGGCAAAGCCGAACGAGAACTACGCCGGCTCCGGCATGCACTTCCACGTCTCGCTGCTGGACGAAACGGGCCGCAACGTGTTCGTCGAGAAGGACGAGGGCAAGTGGAACCCGACCATCCTGCATGCGCTTGGCGGGCTGAAGGCGACGATGGGCGAAAGCATGCTGGTCTTTGCCCCGCACGCGAACTCCTGGCGGCGGTTCGCCAGCCAGTCCTACGCGCCGGTCAGCCCGAGTTGGGGCGTCAACAACCGCTCGGTCGCGCTGCGCATCCCGGCCGGCGACATCAAGGCCCGACGGATCGAACACCGTCCCGCCGGCGTGGACGCGAACCCCTATCTTGTGGCCGCAACGGTCCTCGCCGGTATCCGCAAGGGATTGCAGGAACGGATCGACCCTGGCCCCGAGACCACCGGCAACGGCTATGCCGACGAGGATGCCTCCGGCATCCCGACCGACTGGAAGGCGGCCATCGACGCGGCGAAGCGGTCGGCCTTCCTGAAGGACGCCCTGGGCGAGGACATGCACCGCACCTTCACCGCGATCATGGCCGCCGAATATGCCCGCGTGATGCGGACGGTCAGCGAGGTGGACTTCGACCTCTACCTGCACACGGTCTGACGGCCGGGCGCCGATTTCTTCAAAGAAATCGGTCCGGATCCTTCAAAGGATCCGGTCCCTGGCCCAGCGGCAGGACCCGGAACAAACCGGCTCGCCCCGCGCAAGCGCCGCCGCGATTATCCTCGGCACCCGCGCATCAAGGCCCACCGGCGGCAGGATGCGCCCTGTGAACCGTGCCTCGGCCAGCGCCGCCGGGATATCCTCGCTCACATGCCCGCCCTCGGCGGCAAAGAACGGCAGGCAGACGCCCCCGCGATCGGCCAGCGAGGCGAGCTGCGGCTCCTGGTCGATGAACCCCGCCGCGACCTCTGCACCCGTCTCGGCCGCGATCCGACCCGCAACATGCATCGCGATGTCCGACGGCGCGGAGGACTTGAACGACCCATGCGCCGCAAGGATCACCTCCCGTGCTCCGGCTTCGCGCACCAGCGTCACGCACAGATCATGCACCGCAGGATCGCAGCCGAAGGGCTCCAGCACCGTCCAGTCTCCTGCCCCCGCCTCGGACAGCCGCTGCGGGATCTGCACCCGCGTGAACCAGCCCCCGGCCATGAACATCGGGAAGACCACACCACCCGGCTGGCCTGCCACCGCCCGCGCGATCGCCCCCTCTTCGGCCAGCGTCGCCGCCCCGACGCGCCACCCGGGCACCAGTGCCTCGACACGCGCCGCAAGGGCCTCCAGCGCCGCCCCCGCAGGGCGCGGGTCGGACGGCTGGCCATGGGCCACGATGACAGCATGCCGGGTCATGCGCGCAAAGGTGACACCTGGCCGGCGAAGGTCAACCCCTCGGGCCGTCAGGGCATCCGGCTGGCGATGTAGCGGGCGAAGTCGTAATTCGGCCGCTCCAGATGGCTCAGCGCGCCCGGCTCGGACAGGCCGGCGCAAAGGCCCTTCCAGACCCGCTCGACACAGCTCTTGTCCTCGACATTGACGTCATCGAGCAGCGCCTTCAGCGCCGCCAGATGCCGCTCGGCCTCGGGGTCGGCACACCACTCCGCGCTCATCCCGCCACCGAACAGCACCTTCACATGGCCCGGCCCGTCCGGCGTCAGGCTGAGATACCAGAAATATCCCGGCGTCAGCGTGATCAGCAGCGCCGGATAGATCGACAGCAGCCAGGTGATCCGGCGCTGATCGCCCACCAGCGTCGAGTTGGACGGATGCGCCAGAGCAAGGGGCACCGCGTCGTTCTTCACGATCCAGTGATAGTTGAACGCCTCTTCCCCCGGCGGGCATTCCATCAGGTTCAGGTCGCAGGACCCGCCGATTGTGCCGGCATGGCAGACCGGCAGGTGGTAGCTTTCCATGAAATTCTCGGCAAGGACCTTCCAGTTGGTGTTCCAGCGGAATTCCTCGCGGAAAACCTCGCGATAGTCCTGCATCGGCAGATGGCCGACCAGCCGGTCCACGCCCCTCAGCCGTTCGGCCGCGGGCGGCGCGTCGGGGTTCAGCGTCACCATGATCCAGCCCTGCCAATCCTCGATCCTGACGGCAGGCAGCTTCACGTCCTCCTTGCAGAAGCCCTCGTTCCGCGCCATGGCCGGGGCGCCGCGCAGGGATCCGTCCAGGCTGTATGTCCAGGCATGATAGGGGCAGACGATGGACCGCACATTGCCCCGCCCCTCCAACAGAGTGCTCATCCGGTGGCGGCAGACGTTGGACATCCCCCGAAGCACCCCCTCGCGGTCGCGAAGGATGATGACGGGCTCGCCCGCGATCACCATGGTCAGGTAGTCGCCGGGGTTCGGCAGCGCATCCGCCCGACCCGCGCAGAGCCATTCCTTCGCGAAGACATGCGTCTCCTCGGCCTTGGCGAAGGCCTCCGAGGTGTAGACGGATTTCGGCATCGCCCGCGCGCGCTCGAACGGGACCGAGACATTCGCGCGCAATTCGGCGATGGCAAGCGAGGGATCGTGCTGGGTCATGGCGGCCTCCTCATGCCAGATTGCGCCCCGGGCGCCCCCCCTTCCAGCGGAAATCCGACAGCTTCAGGGAAAATGCGCCCTGATCGCCGCCGCGAAGGCCTCGGCCAGCGCCGGGTTCGCCTCGGCGTCGTAGTGGATGCCGTCCACCATGGACACCTTGACCACCTGCCCCGCATCGAGGAACGGCACGCCCGTGCGGCGGGCCGCCGCCTCGACCGCGCGCGCCAGGCCCTGCGACTTTTCCGCCCCGCCGGCGAACATCTCCTCCAGGCAGCCCACCTCGACGATCGGCGGCGGCGCCACCAGCAGGACCCCCGGCGCGGCCCCGCCCGGGCCGCAGTCGCTTGCCCGGATCACCCGCACCACCCGCTCCAGCGAGTGCCCGATGTCGGCGGCGTTGACCGAAAAGCGCGGCTTGAGGTCGTTCGTCCCCAGCATCACCAGCACCACGTCGATTGGCTTGTGGCTTTCCAGAAGCGCGGGCAGGATCGTCAGCCCGTTGCGATGCTCGCCCTCGACCGGGTCGTCATGCACCGTCGTGCGGCCCGGATGTCCCTCGGCGATCACCTCCCAGTCCGGGAGCAGCTTCGCCAGCCGCCCCGCCCAGCGTTCCTCCCGGTCAAAGCGGCCTGCGCCCTCCAGGTCCGGCATCGGCTTCGTGCCATGCGTGTTGCTGTCGCCGAAAAGCAGGACCGTCCGCGTCATCTGCGCCTCCTCGTTGCCCGCCGAGGCTAGCGCCGGCGCCGCGACAAATCCACCCCGTCCCGCACCTCCGGCCTGCGTATCTGATTGACGTACCTCATACGGAGGCCGATACTCGCCACCGGAAACCTGGAGCCCGTCTTGCGGCCAACTGTGAACGATATCGCCCGCGAGGCCGGTGTCAGCCTTGCCACGGTCGATCGCGTCCTCAACGCGCGGCCCGGGGTGCGGGCAAAGACCGTAAAGGCGGTGAACGACGCCATAGCACGGCTGGGCTACGTCCGCGACCTGACCGCCGCGAACCTCGCGCGCAGCCGGAACTACCGGATGGCCGTCCTGCTTCCCGATACGGAAAGCCAATTCATTCAATCTCTTGCTGCCGCACTGGTCGAGGCGGGCCAGGCCGCCGCCCCCAGCCGCACCGAACTTCGCCTGATCCGCTTTCCGGCCGAGGACCCGCACGCGCTGGCCGCACTTCTGGGCAGCCTGTCCAGCCGCGACCTTGCCGGGGTCGCGCTGATGGCGCCAGAGACGCCGGTGCTGCGCGATGCGGTCCGCGCGCTGCGCGCCCGCGGCTTGCCCGTGGTCGCGCTGGTCTCGGACCTGCCCAACGCCGACCATTTCATCGGCATCGACAACCGCGCCGCGGGTCGGACGGCCGGGGTTCTGCTCGGCCGCTTCCTCGGCGGGGGGCCGGGGCAGGTCATGGTGCTGGGGCAGTCGCTTCTGGCGCGCGACATGATCGAACGCCGTCGCGGTTTCGACGAGGTGATGCAGCGCGACTTTCCGGGGCTGGAGGTGCTGCAATCGCTGGAAACGCACGGCTCGCCCGCGACCCTGCGTCAGGTCGTGGCCGAGATGCTGGCCAACGCACCCCGGGTGCGGGGCATCTACGCGATGGGCGGTGGCAACCGGATGCTGACGCAAGTCCTTGGCGAGATGGGTCTTTCCGGCAAACTCACCCTGGTCTGCCATGAATTGACCCCGCATGCCCGCCAGGCCCTGCTTACCGGAGAGATCACCGCCGTCATCACCCAGAACCTCGGCCACCTCGCCCGTTCCACCCTGCGCGTCCTGCGCGCCAAGGCCGACAATCAGCCGCTCGACGAAAGCCAGGAACAGATTCGAATCGAGATCGTCCTGCGCGAAAACCTGCCCGACCTGCCCGCCCCGGCATCCGCCGCAAGGATCGACCGGGTCGCCTGAGCCCGCCTCAAACCGCTTTGACCAAACGCGCCAACCGAATCTGAGGTACGCACCTCAAAAACGCTTTACAGGCCCGTCCGCTTTTGCCTATCGTCCCACCAATCCGAAGAAGGCCCGGCATCCGCACGGGTCCCAACCAACCACCGGGAGGACTACATGAAGCGCACGACACTTGCCGCCTCAGCGGCCATCGCGCTGGTCTGGGCGACCCAGGCCAATGCGCAAGCCAACGAACTCACCCTGTGCTGGGCCGCCTGGGATCCGGCGAACGCGCTGGTCGAACTGTCGAAGGATTTCGAGGCGCAGACCGGCACGAAGATGAAGTTCGAGTTCGTGCCCTGGCCGAACTTCGCCGACCGCATCCTGAACGAGCTGAACTCGGGCGGTCAGCTCTGCGACCTCCTGATCGGCGACAGCCAGTGGATCGGGGGTGCCGCCGAGAACGGCTGGTATGTCAAGCTGAACGACTTCTTCGACAAGGAAGGCATCAGCATGGACGACTTCGCGCCAGCGACCGTCTATGCCTATTCGACCTGGCCCAAGGGCACGCCGAACTATTACGCGCTCCCAGCCATGGGCGACGCGAACGGCTGGTTCTACCGCAAGGACTGGTTCGCCCGGCCTGACATCCAGGCCGCGTTCAAGGAGAAATACGGCCGCGACCTCGCCGAGCCCAAGACCCAGAAGGAACTGCTGGAAATCGCCCAGTTCTTCCAGGGCCGCGAGATCGACGGCAAGACGGTCTACGGCGCCTCGATCTTCACCGAGCGTGGCTCGGAAGGCATCACCATGGGCGCGACCGGGGCGCTCTATGCCTGGGGGTTCAAGTATGAGAACACCCCCGGCAAGTATGACATGGAAGGCGCGGTGAACTCGCCCGAGGCGGTGGAAGCCCTTGAATTCTACAAGGAACTCTACAAGACCGCGACGCCTCCGGGCTATGACAACGCCTACATGGAACAGTCGCTCGACGCCTTCAAGTCGGGTCAGGTGGCGATGGCGATGAACTGGTTCGCCTTCTTCCCCGGCCTCTATGCCGATCCGAACACCGGGGGCGACAAGATCGACTTCTTCGTGAACCCGCCGCAGAACGTAGCCGCCTCCACCCTCGGCGGACAGGGGATCAGCGTGGTGGCCAACACCGACAACTTGGATGGCGCGCTGGCCTACATCAAATGGTTCGCCAACCCCGAGGTGCAGAAGAAATGGTGGGCGGCCGGCGGCTATTCCTGCCACAAGGCGGTGCTGGAGGACCCGAACTTCGTGAACACCGCGCCCTTCGCCGGCGACTTCCTCGAGGCGATGGCCGGGGTGCAGGACTTCTGGCAGGAACCGGCCTATGCCCAGCTGCTGCTGGCCATGCAGGAGCGGTTGCACAACTACATCGTGGCCGACCAGGGCACCGCGAAAGAGGCGCTGGACGGCTTGATCGCGGACTGGACCGAAGTCTTCCAGGACGAGGGCAAGCTCTAGTCTCCCACAGTGCGACGCTTCCCGCCCCGCGCCTCCCCTCCCCCTCGTGAGGAGGGGAGGGGGGCGGGGGGCACCCCCTCCCTCCCCCATGCAGGGGGAGGGCAGCGCGCAGTCGCCTCGTTGCGCCAATGCTTCTTCGCCGGATCACCCGATGACCAACCCCATCGAAGCCGCTGCCCGGGCCACGCCCGCCCCCCTCGCCCGCCGCGTCCGGGGCCTCAGTGACCGCGCCATCGCCTGGATCTTCGTGGCGCCCACGATCTTCCTGCTTCTGGCGATCAACATCTTCCCGCTGATCTGGACGGTGCGGCTGTCCTTCACCAACTTCGCCGCCAACCGGCCGAACCGCGAGGTCGAATGGGTCGGCCTGCGCAACTACACCCGCATCCTCACCGACGCCGGCACCTGGGAGACGATGCAGACCACGGCACATTTCCTGGTCTGGACCATCACCCTGCAAGTGCTGATCGGCTTCACCCTCGCCTGGCTCATCAACCGGAAATTCAAGGGCAACGACCTGCTGACCACGCTGATCGTGCTGCCGATGATGCTGTCGCCGGCCGTGGTGGGCAACTTCTGGACCTTCCTCTACCAGCCGCAGATCGGCCTGGTGAACTACATGGTCGAACTGGTCACCGGCACCCCAGCCTCTTCCTTCTCCATGCTCGGTCCCGGGGGCCTTGCGAAATGGTCGATCATCATCGTCGATACCTGGATGTGGACGCCCTTCGTCATGCTGATCTGCCTGGCAGGCCTACGCTCGATCCCCGACTACATCTACGAGGCGGCCGAAGTGGACCGCGCCTCGAAATGGCGGCAGTTCTGGACCATCACCGTGCCGATGGTCCTGCCCTTCCTCATGCTGGCCGTCCTGTTCCGCGGCATCGAGAACTTCAAGATGTTCGACATGGTCAACCTGCTGACCGGGGGCGGGCCGGGGAACGAGACCCTGCTGACCTCGATCGACCTCAAGCGCGAGGCCTTCGAGAAATGGCGCACCGGCTATTCCTCGGCCTATGCGATCATCCTGTTCGTCACGGTCTTCGGCCTCGCCTCGAT
>NZ_JBKBLV010000042.1:0-27441 GCF_046295235.1 Tabrizicola flagellatus | reverse complement strand
GGAAGGACCGGCCCGATCTCGATGAGACCACCGTTGTCGCAGCGCTGGCGCAGTTCGACGACCTGTGGAAGGCGCTCATACCGGCCGAGCAGGCGCGCATCGTCCAGCTGCTGGTCGCGCGCATTACGGTATCCGTTCCATCTCGACAGGCAGCCCCCGTCGTCGAAGTCAACAGCTTTGCATCGACCGAAACCATACGATTTCAAAAGGTTGCGTGAACTGAACCTTTGCGCGTCCAGTCAACAGGTCCGGAGAATATCGGCCCTGAGAGACTGCTTCCGGGCCTCCTGGCGGCGGGGCCGGTGCTCCGCCCCTCCCGCATAACCCTCGAATATAACGAAAAAATCCGGCCGGAGCCGGATCGGGAGAACGCTTTCGCGAGGGCAAATGGCGGAGGGGATGGGCCTGCCGTCGAACCTTCTCCATGCGGCGGCATGTTTCCTCAGGGCCAGACCGCTGGTCCGATCAACGACGGGTGAAGGGCGGCGAGCACGGTCCACAGCGCGAGGGCGGCGACCAGCCGCAAAGGCCAGCGGTCGGGCCAGGTCGGGCGGTGGGCGGTCAGGCGCGCCCACGCGGCGTGGCCGAGCTCGCGCCGGCGGCGCCGGTCGATGATCGCCATGCCCAGCAGGGCAAAGGCGCCGAGGCCGGCGAACATCAGCGCATGGGCCAGATCAACGTTGGCCGTCAGGTGCCCCGCCGCCCAAAGGACCAGCGCGGCTAGCCAGGGGTGGCGGACGATTCCGACGATGCCGGGCCGAGCGGGAACGAAGCGCGCATTGCGCCAGCCGCCGAAGGACAGCGGGTTGGGGGCAAGGGCCGCAAACGCCACCAGCAGGCAGGCTGCCAGCATCGCCCCCTGCGCGGCCGCGCGGGCCCAGGGCGCAGGATCCCACAGCGCCACCACGGGCGCCTGCCCGGCCGCCGCGATAAGCCAGGCAAGCGCCGCGACCGAGACCGCACTGTAGAGCACCGCGAAGCCGAACGCGCCCAACCGGGCCACCAGCCGCGCCTTGACGGCCGGGCGCACCGGCAGCGCGTGGCTCAGCAGGAACGCCGCCCAGGCCGCGGCATAGGGGCCCCAGCCGCTCATCCCCGCCCCGACGCTGCCTTGACGCCCTGCCGCGGCCGGGTCAGCGGCACCCAGTAGAGCAGCGCAAAACCGCCGAAAGCCAGGATCCAGCCGGTCGCCGCAAGGTCGAGCAGCCCCGGCGCCTGCGGCCAGAGCGCCTGCGCCGGCCGGGCCAGCGCCGCCGCGATCAGCGCCAGATAGAGCGCCGTGACGCCCCGGCCCGCGGTCAGCGGTCGGCCCGTGTGCCCTAGGCTGGCCCGCGTCATCACCGCCAGCGTCATCAGCCCGACGGCGCCCGCCAGCCACAGATGCCGCGCGCCGGCATCCGGCATCCAGCCCGCCGCCGCCGCGGCGACGCCCAGAAAGCCGAGGCCGACGAAGGCGAAGCCCGCGTGCAGCACCCAGACCAGCGGCTCGGCGCGGGCGCGCCAGCCCTGCCAGCGCGCCAGCCGCCCGACATTCGCAGCCCCTGCCGCCAACGCGGCAAGAGCGGTCGCCGGATGCTGCGGCAGGGCGACGAAAAACCCCAGCGCCAGCGCGGTCAGCGCCAGCGCCGCGGCATCGAGGCGGTCCGGCGGCGCGGGCAGCCGCGGGCTCTGCCGCGCGGCCAGCCAGTTGCGGGTGAAGCTGGGCACGATCCGCCCGCCGATCAGCGCGATCAGCATCACGGTGCCCGCCAGCCCCAGCCTGAGCCCCGCGCCCTGCGCCGCCCCGCCGGCCTGCGCCTCCAGGTGGAACAGACCCTGTCCCAGCGCGACCAGCCCGATCAGCCCGACGACCGGCAGGTTGCGCCAGTTCCGACCCGCTGCGATCTCGCGCGCGAGCGCGGCCAGCAGCGCGACCGGCAACGCCAGATCGAGCGCCAGCACCGCCCAGGGAGACAGGCCCAGCGGCAACGTCGTCGCCGCCCGCCCTGCGAGCCACAGCGCCGCCAACCCTGCCAGCGGCCAGCCGACGATCGGCAAACGGCCGGTCCAGTTCGGCACCGCCGTCAGCGCAAAGCCGACGATCGCGGCCGAGGCATAGCCGAAGAGCAGCGCATGGGCGTGCCAGTCGGTCGGCGCGAAGGGGCCTTCAAGTCCGATCCAACCCGCGAGATGCGCCAGCCAAAGGCCCATCGCCGCGGCGGCCCAGATGGCCCCCAGCAGGAAGAAGGGGCGGAACCCGTAGCTCAACACCGCCGGCCCCTCCCAGGCTCGGCTGCGGCTCATCGTCGTGGTCATCGGACAACACCCTTTCGGACAAGATCGGCAAGCCTCAGCATCGGCGCGCGCCCAGGGTGCGGGGGTCGCGCAGGTCCGGCCAGGCATCGGCCAGCCATAGCCCGAACCCTGCCGCCCAGGCCAGCGCCGCCAGACCGTGGGCGGGCCCCGGTGGCCAGGGCATCAGCCCCATCTCGGGCAGCGCGCGCAGCAGGCTGGCCAGCACCACCAGCCCGAGGCCGGCCCGGCTGCGTCCGGGCAGGCCCAGCGGTCGGCCGCAGTGCAGCCGGCCGGCGATGCACAGAACCGCCAGCACACCCAGGCCCAGCCCGCCCATGAACGCCAGATGCAGCGGTGCGGCCTCGGCCCAGGGCGCGCCCAGCCGCGCCGCGCCGAAGGCCAGCAGACCCGCCCCGGCGAGTGCCGCCGAACCGGCGAGCGCCAGAACCTCGGCGCGCAGGGCCTCGGGCCCGATGAAGGCCTCGGCAACGCGGTCGAGGAAGGCGGCGCCCGCTGCGATCCACAGAAAGCCGAGGACGGCGGGCGAGAGGCCCAGACCCTCTCCCGCCACGGCCAGCGCCACCAACCCCGGGGCGAGGTTGAGCCGGCCGGGATGCGGGCGGAAGGGGCTGGTGGCCTCGGTCGGGTCGAGGACCAGATTGGTCACTGGCACGGTGATGCGCGCAAGCGCAAGGCCCAGCAGGCCGAGATACAGGAACCCCGAGACCCGCAGCGCCTGCGCCGCCGGTTCCGGGTGGGCCGTCAGCATCGCCGCCTTGGCCGCGCCTGCAGCCAGCCCCAGCGCCAGGAGCCAGGCCAGGAAAGCCAGCAACCGGTCGCTGCGCCGCTGCCACGAGATCCGCGCCAGATAGGCCGCAAGCCCGGCGAGCCAGACGAGATCGGCCAGGATCACCGGGGCCAGCGCGTCCCACCCCGTCAGGCCCGGCAGGCGCGCAATGGCCCAGACCCCGGCCAACCTCCACAGTGGGCGGTGCTGCAGGCGCGGGGTGTCGGTCCATTCCGGCGCGGCGGTGGTCAGAAACCCGATCAGCGCCGCGCCCCAGGCCCCGAAGATCATCTCGTGCGCGTGCCAGACGGCCGGCGGCACTTGCCCGGACGGCAGGTCGAACGCCCAAATCCAGACCCACCACAACGGCCAGAGCGCGGCGAAGAGCGCGGCGAGCGGAAAGAAGATGCGGAACCCCTCGTCGCCCAGGACCGCCCGCAACGGCAGCGGCGGAGGCGGCGCCGGGGGCGGCCCGCGCAGGTCGGGGATCGCGCTCATGCCCGGCGCCTTTCGTCCACGTCGTGGACATGGGCGAAGGCGGGATCGCGCGCCAGCCAGTCCTGCACGGTGGCGAAGACTGCCGCATCCGACCGCGCCCCCGGCGCGCCCGGCACATCGCGAACCCCGCGCAACCCGCGGCCCTGCGCATCCAGCACCGCGATCCGGTGGGCGATCCGCGCCGCCTCGGCCAGGTCATGGGTGATGAACAGGGCCCCGAACCGGGCTGCCGCCGCGGCGGCGACGACCAGATCCTGCATCCGCCGTTTCAGCGCCACGTCGAGCGCGGTGAAGGGTTCGTCGAAGAAGACGAAATCCGGCGCCGGGGCGAGCGCCCGGGCGATGGCGACCCGCTGGCGCATCCCGCCCGAGAGTTCGACGGGGTATTTCGGCAAGTCCTCGGGCTCGAGTTCCGCCAGCGCCGCCGCCTCGGCCACCCGCGTCGCGCGCGTGGCCCGCGGCCAGCGGGCGAGCGTCAGCGACAGGGCGATATTGGCCTCGGCCGTGGCCCAGGGCAGCAGCCGCGGCTCCTGAAAGACCATGGCGTGGCGGGCGTAGCCGCGCGCGATGCGCCCCTCGCGCGGTTCGATCAGCCCGGCGGCGATATGGGCCAGCGTGGACTTGCCGCAACCCGAGGGGCCGACCAGCGCCACCACCTCGCCCGGCGCGATCCGCAGCGAGACGTCCGACAGCACCGTGCGGCCGAAGAAGGCATGGCCGATGCGCGACAGGCTGAGCGCGCTCATCGCTTCACCCCCCAGGGCTGCGCGGCCTCGCGCCAGCGTTCAAGCTCGGCCCGGACGGGCCGGATCAGGCCGTATTCCACGCAGACCAACGCCGCGACGGCCAGAAGCACCCAGGCCAGCGCCAGCGAGATGTCGAGCATGGCGCGGGCGCGCGCCAGCTCGCCGCCGATACCGCCGGCATTGGCCAGAAGCTCGGCCATCACCGCGACCTTGAAGGCGGTGCCGAGCGCCAGCGCCAGCGCGGGAAAGACATGCGCCGCCATCTGCCGCGCTGCGACATGGACGAAGCAGCGCAGCGGACCCGCGCCGAAGGCCTGCGCCATCGTGTCGAGCCCGCGGTCGCGCGTCGCTATCCCCTCGGCCGCGCCGACAAAGACCATCGGCGTCGCGGCGATCAGGATGGTGGCGGCGACGGTAGCGTTCGAGGCGCCGAACCAGATCATCGCCAGCACGATCCAGGCGATGGGCGGCACGCCCAGCATGACGGTCAGAAGCGGACGCGCAAGCCTGAGCGTGGCCGGCGAATAGCCCGCCGCGAGCCCTGCCAGCATCCCCCCACCCGCCGCCAGGGCAAAGCCCAGAAGCGCCCGCTCGGTGGTCAGCCAGAGTTTCGCCCAGGCCCCCGGATCGCCCAGCAGCCCGCGCGCCGCGGCCAGCGTGGCCAGCGGGCTGGGCAGGATGAAGTCGCCATAGGCCTCGTGCCCAGCCTGCCAGAGGGCCGCCAGCAGCGCCAGCGCCGCCAGGCCCGCCCAGCCCGACCAGAGGAACCGCCCCAGCCGCGCGGCGCGGTCGGCCAGCCCCGCGGCCAGCCCCGCGACCGGCCCGGCGACCGGCCCGGTGCGGGGCGGCCGGGTCGCCGTTGCCGGTTGCGCGCAGACGAAGGGGGCGGTTCCGTCCATCACAGCGCGTAGAACCCGTCGTCGGGCAGACGACCGCCGATGATCGCGGGGTCTGCGGCGGCCATCAGGCCCAGCATCGCCTCGATCGCGGGCCGCGCCGCGGTCGCCGGTGTCGCGGTCAGGTTGCAGTGCGGGATCGAGGCCGCGAGCACCGGCGCGGGCTGGTCGAGCGGGCCGCTCGCCGCCGCGGCGGCTGCGGCCGGATCTGCCAGAACTGCGGCGGTCGCGGCGGCGAGCGCGGCATGCAGTGGCGCGATCAGGGCGCCATGGGCCTCGGCAAAGGCCCGCGTCACCGCCAGCCCCGCCTGCGGCACGACCGGCCCGAGGCCGGTCAGCGCCCCCCACTCGGCCTGGATATCGACCGCGCGCGCCATCGGCCGGCCTGCCTCGCGGCCGCGCAGCACGGCCACCGTCGCCGCCGGTTCGGACAGCAGCGCCGCGTCGATCCGGCCCGCAAGCAGCATCTGCGCCGCCTCGACCGGGGTGCCGGTCGCTACGAGTTCGGGCGCCAGCCCGTGATGCGCGATCAGGGTGCGCAGGATGAAGTCGGGCGTGTCGTTGACGAAGGGCACGGCCAGCCGCTTGCCGGTCAGCGCCCCCAGCCCGGCCGGCGTGCCCTCGGGCGCCACGATCGACAAAAGCCCGTTGGTCATCACATTGACCAGCCGCAGCCCCATGCCGCGCGTGTAGAGATTGGCCGCCGCCTGCACCGGCACCACGCTGAGGTCGATCGCGCCCGAGGTCAGGCCCGCGCGCAGTGCGTCGGGGTTGCGCCAGACGGTCAGCGTCACCTCGCCGGCCATCCCGGCCAGCGCGCCCGAGGCGACGGCCTGCGCGAGGGTGATGGTGGGCCCTGCCGGGGGCCCGAAGAGCGCCAGCCGGGCTGCCGCGGCGCGCAGCAGGCCGGGCGCGGCCAGCGCCATGCCCCCGGCACCCAGCCCGATGAGAAGGTCGCGGCGGGTCGTCGTCGGATTTTTGGCTTGCATGACAGCCTCCCTCACTCCGCCAGCGCCGCGACCGGCGCATCGGCCGGCACGATGCTGACGAGGAAGCGGACATCGCCGTCGCGCGCGGCAGCCCAGTGCACCGTATCGGGGGCGATGCGCAGGATCGACCCCGGCCCATGGGCGACCTCGGCGACCGGGTCGATCGTGTCGCCGTCGGCGTAGTAGAGCGTCCCCGACAGGACGGTGGCAAAGCGCACCCGCCCGTCGGCCCCGGCATGGGGCGGGGTCACCGCGCCCGCGGGCAGTTCGGCGATCGCCAGCAGCACCTGCCCCTCGGCGTTGCGCGCCAGCGGCCGGATCGTACCGACCCCGTAGAGCGCAGCCCCGGGAACCTCGGCAGGGTCGACAAGCCGGGTCGGCTGGTTCGTCGGGGCGCCGGCAAGGGCTGCGCCCGTCATCAGCGCCGCGAGCGCGAGGCCGAAATAAGGTCGATGTCGCGTGGTCTGTCCTTTCGCCATGTGGCCGCACGATCTGCGGCAGTCTCGCCCCGGCTGGCGAAAGGCTGGCGGGGTTGTGTCACTGCGAACCTCTGGGCTCTCGGCGTCGATCCTGCCTTGACCTAGATCAACCGACCGGAGTTTCCCGACCAAATTTATCAGGCTTTACACCCGAGTAAAAGAGTCGGATAATGGCGCGGTCTTGTTCGACCGGACTTCGACATGCCGCAAGTGCCTCTTGAGCCTGAAGAACGCCCGGAGCGCGCCGCGGAGCGCAGCGGCTCGGGCGCGCCTCATTCAACCAGGTCGGGGCCGCCCGTGCACGAGGCCGAGAGGCTGCTCGAGGGCGGCACGACAGCGCTGATCAGGCTGGGCGCGAAAGTCTATCAGTTGCGCCTGACGCGGCAGGGCAAGCTGATCCTGACCAAGTAGGAGGGGTAAGATGATCGTCTGCCAGTGCCTTGCCATCAGCGATGCCGATATCCGCGCTGCTATCGCCTGGATGCGCGCCGCCGACCCCGAGACCATCGTGACGGCGGGCAAGATCTACCGGGTTCTCGGCAAGCAGGCAGACTGCGGCGGCTGCATGTCGCTGTTCGTCGAGACCATGCGTCAGAGCCCGGGCTTCCCGGTTGTGCCCTGCAGCGCGGCGCCGCCGATCCTGCGCCAGCCGCCGGTCGGCGAGGCGATTTCCGAGTGATTTCATAAGCCATTGAAAATCCCTGCTATTCGCGCACACCCCTCTGGACAGGCGGTGCCGGCGGCCCTATCGTTCGCTGACCGAGCCACGGTCCGTGATCCAGCTAGGCATCCCCCACCCGAAAAGGAAGGACGCGCATGAAGGGCGACCCGAAGGTCATCGACTATCTCAACGCCGCAATCCGGTCGGAACTGACCGCGGTAAACCAGTACTGGCTGCACTACCGGCTGCAGGAGGATTGGGGCTACGGCCACCTCGCCGCCAAGTCCCGCGCCGAATCGATCGAAGAGATGCACCACGCCGACAAGCTGATCGCGCGCGTGATCTTTCTCGAAGGCCACCCCAACCTGCAGAAGCTCGACCCGCTGCGGATCGGCCAGACCGTGCGCGAGACGCTGGAATGCGACCTTGCCGCCGAACACGACGCGCGCACCCTCTACATCGAGGCGCGGCGCCACTGCGACTCGGTGGGCGATTTCGTCACGCGGGGCCTGTTCGACGAGCTGATCGCCGACGAGGAGGGGCATATCGACTTTCTCGAGACCCAGCTCGCCCTGCACGACCGGCTGGGCGCCGAGCGTTACGGCCAGCTCAACGCCAGGTCGGCCGACAAGGCCGAGTGACCGGCCGGCCGGCGAGGCTTCGCCGGCCGACCCGCGGGTTCAGCCCGCAAGGCGACCGATCACGGCCGCAACGGCATCCGCCGCAAAGGGCAGCAGCGCCGCATCCCCCGTCCCGGCCAGCGCGGCCTCGATCTGCACCGCATCGTCGGGTGCAAGGGTCAACACCGCTTCGGCCGCGGCCAGCCACAATCCGCGCGCGCGCAGCAGGGCGGGGATGCGCGCCGCCTCGTCCTGCGCCGCACCTGCCTCGGTCAGCGCCGCGTGAAAGAGCCGCAGCGCGCCTTCGTGCAACAGCCGCTCGACGACCGCCGCCTCGGCTTCGGCCCAGCGCTCGGCCAGCAGATGCACCTGCCCCTCGGCCAGCGCGGCATAGAGGGCCTGGTTCACCGTCGCACCGCCCGGAACCGTCTCGAGCGCCGCATGCACCGAATGCTGCCCCTCGGGGCCCCAGTGGAAGGCGAAGATCTCGTTCCAGTTCTTGGGGCTGCCGTTGGTCAGCGCCCAGTTGGGCTGGGCCGCCAGCGCCTTGCGCCGCGCCATCGCCAGTTCGAACCGCGTCCAGTTGACGATCGTGGCCAGCGTCGCCCCCTCGACGAAGGCGATCCGCGCCTCGGGCGCGACCTGATAGAAGGCCCCGGTCTCGGCCAGCGCCGAGACGACCGGGCCTACCGCGAAGGACGGATCGCCCCAATGCGCGACCGAGGCCGGCAGCACCGCGGGCATCGCGCCGTTATAGTTGTCGGCGAAGCGGCCCAGCGCGTGGGTGCGGTCGCGCCAGGGGAAGTTGCGGCCCCAGAGATAGAGCGTGAGCGCCCCGGCCCAGTCGGGCGGGGTCTGGGTCAAGGCAGACAGCATGTCGGCCCGGTCCTGCGGCAGGGCGTTGTGCGGGCGAACGTCGGCGGCGGTCACGAAACCGCCGTGCGAAAGCTGCCAGTCCTCGTGCGTCTCGGCCGGGGCGGATAGCCCCATCAGCGAAAGTCCGAAGGCGGCGGCAAGAAGGGTCGATCTGCGCATGGGCAGGCTCCTGTCATGGCGTTGCGGGGCGTGCTGGCGCGGTGGCTGGCCGATCCGTCAGGCGCCGACATCGGCGCTTGACGATCCCGACAAAAAGAGTAAGGTAATAGATGACCCAGTCAAGCCGCCTCAGGCGCGCCGAACCCGGCAAGCATCAGGTTTTTCGCGCGAGGCCCCATGTCATCCGAACTTCGTGCCGCATTCCTCGACATCGGCATTGTCGATGCCCTGTATCTCCCCGACATCCGGATGCTCGAGCTCTGGCTCGATCGCATCTGCGAATGCTACGACGACCAACCGGACGCCCCGGCCGCATCTTCCGTGCCGGCGTCCGATGTCCGCAGGCAGGCCCATGCCTGGCGCTGAACCGTTCCGCCCCCACCCGCCACGCGGTGCGCACGGAAGCGCCCTGCCACAGCCCGGACCGCAGGCATTCTTTCAGGGCGGGTGCCGTCGCCCTGGCAAACCCGACGAGGTCTTGCTGGACAGCCTCTATCCAGATCCCTTCTTCCGGCTGACCCTTTCGCTCTTGCGTTGGCATTTCCAGACCTTCGCCGCCCCGGACAGCCAGGGCTGGCTGCGCGCCCTTCACTGCGCCACTGCCCACGTCGGCCCGCGCGCGGCCGGCGCCCTGTGTTACGATCTGGTGGCGGTCGTGCAGGCGCTTCGGGGAACGCGCATCTCTTCCTTCCGCTTCAACGCAGAAAGCTGCGCCGGTTGCCGGGTCTGGCTGACGCCCGACGAACGCCGCCTGATCGAGACGATCGACGCAGTGCGGGCCGGGCGGCTTGGGCGCGCGCGGGCGCTAGGCCAGATGCTTTGCGACGGCAACCCGGCCGAGGACCTGATCGCCATGACCGCGGTCTACCTGCGCCGGCACACGCCCGAGGTCTCGGAAGCTGCCGGTGGCGGAGTATCGTCCTCGCAGGTCGGCCGGCCGACGCGGGACTGAGGGATCGGCCTGCGCCCCATCGGGGGTGCAGGCCGGTGGCGCCGCGCGAGCCGGACCGCCGCGCGCGGCGCCGAGCAATTCCGTTGGCCAGGACGGCGCAGCGGACGATCCGGCTGCGGATCACACCGCGACGATGTGGTTGTCGAAGGCGACAGGATGCCGGGCCAGACGACGTGCGCCCTGGGCATGCAGCACAAGCAGGCTGCCGCCACCGTCCGAAGCGACGCAGCCGTCCGGCGCAGCCGCAATTCCGCAGACATCGGGCCGGTCGTGCCCGCCGACAAGGCGGAAATCCGCGTCGAACACCATTACCCGGCCGCCGCGCGGCGAGGTGATCGCCACCTGCGCGCCGTCGCCCGACCAGGCGACCGATCCGGCATAGCCCTGCATCCGCTGCCAGACGTCGTCCGCCGCCTCGGCCAGCCGCAGGGCCCCGCCCGATTGCCAGTGGCCCAGCAGCGGAACGATCCTGTCGCCCGGCCCCTCCCACTGCATCGCGACGGCAAGGCGCCCGTCGGATCGGACCGACAGATGCCGGATCGAGGCCTGATGCAGCGCCGGCAGATCGGCCTGGTGGTCGATCGTGCCGTCGGTCGCCAGCACGGTCAGGTTCGGCCGCATCGTGTCGATGTTCAGCTTTCGGCGGTCGCCCGGATCGGTGGCGATGCCGCCGTTCGCGACGGACAGGCGACCGTCGGGAAGCGCGGCGATCTCGTGCGGGCCGATCCCGCCCGAGGGCCATTCGCCGACCCGGGCCCAGGTCGTGCTGTCCCACAGGCCGATCAGGCCGGCGCTGTCCTCGGCGCGCTGCTCGGCCGTGGCGAGGATCGCGCCCTGGGCCAGATAGGCCGCGTGGCCGTTGAAATGCAGCCCATCGGGCACGGCCAGCCGCGCAGCGACGCGCCCAGAGGCGCAATCGACGATCAGCGCATAGCGGCCCGGGCGACGCGCGAGGATCGCGGCCTCGGCCCGCAGCGGGTGGCGCGCCCCGGCGTGGCCGCGCGCCGGCAACGCAACGCGAAAGGCAAGGCTCCCGTCCGGCCGGAGGCCGAACAGCGCAAAGCCCCCGTCCGCCTCGCGCGCGCAGGCAAGCCAGGCAGGCGCGCCCGCCTCGGCCCAGCCGGGCGCGGCGACAAGGGCCGCGCCGGCGGCCAGCGACCTCAGCAAGGTTCGACGCGGCATCATCGGTCAATCTCCGTCCATCGCGTTGAAACCCGGTGCGACCCCGAGGGTCCGGCCCAGTTCCTCCAGCAGCGCGGCGCGCAGTGCTTCGACCCGTTGCTGCAGGATTTCGAGCCGCAGCCGGGCTTGAGGATCGCCGATGTCCTGAAACGACGGGTCGGCGATCGCCGCTGCGGCGGCCTCGACCCGCCGGAGAGCGGCTTGGGTCTTCGGCAGGGGGGCATCGGCCAGCGCCATGGCCAGCGCTGCCGCGCCGCGCAGGGCGGCCATCGCGTCGGACAACGGCCGGACGGTGCGCCAGGCCTCGGCCCGCGCCGGGCGCGGCCGGTCGAATGTTCCGAGCGGGCGGCCGAGGCGCGTGCGCGCCGCGACTTCGACCGCCGCCAGGATCTGCGTGGACAGCGCCCGCACGCTTTCGCGGCTGTCGAGATAGGCGTCGTTGCCCGCCGCCCCTGGATTGCGCAGCAGGGGCGCATAAGCATCCCATCCGGCGTGCAGGTTAGCCGCCTGTGCCGCAAGATCTGTGGCGAGGGCGCGGACAAGCGCGCATCCGGGACTGCCGGGCCCATAGTCCAGTTCGGCCTCGCCCAGCATGAGGTCGAGCCCGGCCAGACCGCGGGCTGGCGCGGGCAGCCGACCGGCGTCGGCTACGGCCGCGGCTGACGCTGCGCGCAGGGCGCGCAGGCCGATCATCCGGTCGTCGCCCGTGAAGGCGATGGTCGGCGCTGCCGCCTCGGTAGGCCCCAGCCGGATGTCGCCGACCGCAGCCCAGGCATCGCGCGCGGCGTGATAGGCTGGCAGGACGGACGTCCGGCTGCAATCTGCAGCGGCGCTGTCGGCCAACGCCCGGGCAGCTCCGGCGAAAGCCGCGAGGTGCGGCAGCAGCACCCCGTCGAGGGCGCGCGGCACGTCCGCCGCGGTCCGGCCGGCCCCCAGAACAATGGCAAGGATCAGGACGGACCGGCGCATCAGAGGCTCTCCAGAAAGGCGATCAGGGCAGCGCGGTCGGCCGCATCCATGCCCGCGACCCGGTTCCGGGCAGAGGCCGCATCGCCGCCGTGCCAGAGGATCGCTTCGAGCAGATCGCGCGCGCGGCCATCGTGCAGATAGCTTTCGCGGCCGACCCCGACGGTCCGCGTGTATCCGAGGCCCCAGAGCGGCGTCGTGCGCCATTCGCCGGGCGCCACGCCCGCCTCGGGCGCGGGGTCGGCAAGACCCTCGCCCATGTCGTGCAGCCGGAAATCGCTGTAGGGCCGGATCACGCGCGGCCCCTCGGCCGTGGCGATGGTGAAGCTCGGGCGATGACAGATGGCGCAGCCCGCGTCGTGAAACAGCGCCTCGCCGCGCTGCACAGCGGGCCGGTCCGGGTCGCGCCGAGCGGGCGGCGCAAGGCTCGCAAGATGCGCCGCGATCAGGTCGACCGCCACCTGCGCGAGTTCGTGCTCGCGCGCGTCGCCGTCGCCGTGCGGCGCGGCGCGGCAGGCGCTTTGCGCCGGCGTGCAGTCGCCCCAGGGCTCGGGCCGGGACGGCGAGGACAGCCCCATGTCGGCCGAGAGCGCCAGCGCGATGCTGTCGTGCAACGTCGCCGCCCCGGCCCGGCGACCGAAGCGGCCGGCTTCCGCGGCGCCACCGTCGAGCGGCCGGGCCATGCGTGCACTCCCCGGCGCGGCCGGATCGGACAGATCGGCGGGGTCGATTGCGGCGATCAGCCCGAGGCCGACGAGCGGCGGCGCCGCCCTCAGGCCGATCCGTGTTGCCGGATCGAGCGGACCCGAGGCAAGGTCCGACAGCACGACTTCCGGCCGGCGCAGCGCGACCGGCGTGCCGTCGGCCAGCTGCACGACCGTTTCGTGCCAGCGCACCGCGGCGCGCGCCTCGCCCGGCAACCCTGCGGTCGCAAACGGCTGGACCTGATGCCCATAAACCGGATCGGGGCTACCGTCGGGCTGCGCCAGCCGCACCACCAGACCGGGCGGCAAGGCCCCGTCGTCCACAGGCGGATGCGCCCGGCCGTGATCGACATGACAGGCCGAGCAGGCCCGCGCATTGTAGAGCGGGCCGAGCCCATCTGCCGCGCGGGTCGAGGCCGGCGCGGCGACCCATAACCTGTCGAAAAGGGCGGACCCCGCCTGTGCGTCGAGCGCCGCCAGTCCCGTCGGCGCAGCCGCCGTCATCGAAAAGGCGCGGTCGAGACGCGCGGGCACGATCCTGTCCGCTTCCGGCAGGGCGGACTGGGCCAGAGCCACGCCCGCCGCCAAAGCCGCCACGGTGACCGCCAGCGCGCGCATCGGCTACTGCATCACGGCCGCGGGGTTGTCGAGACTGTCCGAGCCCTCGATTTCGATCTCGCCGAGCGCCAGGGCGGCAACGGCCCGCTCGATGCTGCGGGTCTGGGCGATCAGCGCCTCGACCCCCGCCATGATCAGCGCCGCGCCCGCGTCGTTTCCGGGGGCGAGCATCATGTCGTAGGCCATGCCGGCCTCGGCCGCATCGACGATGGCCTGCATCACCGCGACGGAGGCGTCGATCCGCGCCGAAAGCTCCTCGGCGGTGCGGGCATCGGCAGCCGCGACGAGCGCGGCGAGCGACGGACCGGCCACCTCCGACCCGTCGATGCGGCGGTAGCGGCCCGTCCAGACGTTGCGGATGCCCACCACGTCGTGGAAATGGCTGTGATGGGTGTTGTCGGCAAAGCAGTCGTGCTCTTCCTCGGGGTCGTTCAGCAGCAGCCCCAGCCGCATCCGCTCGCCTGCCAGCTCGCCATAGGACAGGCTGCCCATCCCCGTCAGCATCGCCCTGAGGCCCGCTACGGGATCCGCGACGACCGCCGCCCGCGCCGCGCCGCCGTCGCCCCAGGCCTCGACCATCTCGGCCAGATCCGCCACGAGCAGCGTGCTCGCCGCCGCAAGGTAAGTCGCCCGCCGGTCGCAATTGCCGCCGGTGCAGCCTTCGCCCTGCACATAGTCCGTGAAGGGGCGTGCGCCGGCCCCGGGCCCCGTGCCGTTCAGGTCCTGCCCCCAGAGGAGGAACTCGATGGCGTGGTAGCCGGTGGCGACATTCGCCTCGATCCCGTCCAGCTCGTGCAGGGATTGCAGGAGCGCCGGCGTGATCTCGCGCGCATCGACCTGCCGACCGGCGACGTTCAGGGCCGGACTGGCGATGATGTTGAGATCGGCGAAGGGGTTCTCGTCATAGGCTCCGATGTAGTCGCCGGCCGTATAGTCGATCAGCCCCTCGTCCAGCGGCCAGGCGTTCACACGGCCTTCCCAGTCATCCACGACCGGGTTGCCGAAACGGAAGACTTCGGTCTGCATGTAGGGCACCCGCGTGGCCTTCCATGCTTCGCGTGCGGCGGCCAGCGTCGTCTCGGACGGGTCGGCGATCAGCGCCGCGATCGCGGCATCGAGCGCGCGCGCAGTGGTCAGGCTGTCCTGATAGCCGGCGAGTGCGATTTCGGCATAGGCGGCCACGACCTGCGCCGGTTCTTCGGCCAGCGCAGTATGAGTGCCCGAAAGGGCAACGGAGGCGGCAAGCGCCAGACGACGGAACAGAAGCATGACGAGACCTCGCGACGGGTTTGCGCCTGGCTTGGTCCGCATGTCGAAGGCGACCGGCTTGGCAGGATACCTAAATCCGACTAAAACAGTCAAACATGGCTGTCAATGAGTCGATACGGTATCGGCGGATGACGGCTCCGGAACGACGTCATGCGCCCCACCTCGATCCTGCTCGTCGTTGTCTTTGTCGGTCTGCTCGGCCCTGCCACCCTGTCGCTGCAGGCCGCGGGGCCGGACGTCCCCGCCACGCCCGAGGCCCTCGGCGAGCGGCTGTTCTTCGATGTCAACCTGTCGTGGAACCGCACGACGGCCTGCGCCTCCTGTCACGATCCCGGCCATGCGTTCACCGACCCGCGCGGCGCCGCCTCGCCCGGCGACGACGGGTCGAGCCTCGGGGACCGGAACGCGCCGACGGCGATGTATGCCGCCCTCGTGCCGCCGCCGGGCGAGGGCGCGCGCGGCTGGACCGGAGGACTCTTTCATGATGGGCGTGCGCCGAGCCTCGAGGCGCAGGCCGGCGGCCCGCCCCTGAACCCTGCCGAGATGGGCATGCCCGACCGTGCCGCCGTGCTGACGCGGCTGCGCGAGGATGCCGGGTATCGCGCCGCCTTCCCGGCGCTCTACGGCGCGGGCGTGCTCGACGACCCGGATCGCGCCTACGAGGCTCTGACCTCCGCCATCGCCGCCTACGAGCGCACCGGGCGCTTCGCCCCCTTCAGCTCGCGCTACGACCGCTGGCTGCGGGGCGAGATCGCGCTCACCCCGCAGGAAGAGTTGGGCAGGGTGCTGTTCTTCTCGGACCAGTTCGCCAACTGCAGCCGCTGCCACCTGTCGGGCGGACCGGCGGCGCTGGAGACCTTCACCGACCATCGCTATCACAACATCGGCGTGCCGGAGAACCGCGCGCTGCGCGACCGGAACGGCGTGCCGCCCGGAACCGTGGACGAAGGCGCCGGCGCGATCTTCGGCGATCCGGGACTTCGCAGCGCCTTCCGCACGCCGACGCTGCGCAATGTCGCCGTGACGGGCCCCTACATGCACAACGGGGTCTTCGCCGACCTTCGCACCGTCATCCTGTTCTACAACAGCTACAACACGCGCGCCGAAGCGCGGCGGATCAATCCCGAGACGGGCCTGCCCTTCGATGCGCCTCAAGTGTCCGAGACGCTCGCGCTGGACGACCTGAGCCATGGCCCCGCACTCGACGACCGACGCATCGATGCGCTCGTGGCCTTCCTGCGGACCCTGACCGACGCGGAATTCGAGCACCTTCTGGCGCCCGACTGACCGCTGCGCGGGCTGTCCTCGGCCGCCGCAGGCGAAAGGTTCTGTCACGCGGCAAGCCTGAGCACTGCCAACCGAGCCGTGCCGGCGGTCCACAACCGGGGCGGGGTCAGAACTCCGTCTCCACATATACCCCTGCGCAATCGTAGCTAACGGCGGCGGCGGTCGCGCCGGTGTTCAGGAACAACCGCGGCGACAGGAACTGCGTCGCGGCTGGCAGGTCGGCGGTGATCTCCTGCTCGAAAACCGCGCCGGAGACCTCGTTGACAACGCGGACCCAGACGGATGACCCGTTCAGCGGCGCGGCGACGAAGAGGGTCAGCACCCCGCCGGTGGCGATGGCGAAGGACGCGCCCATGTCGGTCAGGGTCGGCGCGCTGCTGCTGTCATTCGTCACCAGCTGCCAACGGGTGTGCGTCCCGCGCTGGAAGCCGATGCCGATGCAGTTCACCACGGCGGCCAGCGTCAGGGTGGTGGCGAGCGCTGCGGTCGAGCCGTACAGGCCGAAGAACCCCATACCAGTTGCCTGCAGGGTCGTCAGCGAAATCCGCGTCACGAAAGTCCAGCCGCCGAGGCCCGCCGCATTGCCGCGCCAGCAGGCCCAGCCTGCGGATCGCTGGTCGGCGACCGAGTCCACGGCGGCCGCCGAGGTCAGGCGCCAGCGGCGCATCGAGGCGGCGAGGTTCGTGGCGGCCAGCGTCGGGTGCGAAACAGTGCCGACCGAGGTGATCGGCAGGCCCTCGGTGGTGATCGTGGTGCTGACCGAGGGCGACCAGGTCGCGATCCGGTTGACCCCGAAGTGCGGCTGCAGAGGGAAATCCCGCCCCGAGGGGCGCATCACATCGATCCACGGCGCCCCAGCGCGGCTGCGGGCATAGACGGCGGCCTTGCCTGCCGGTGGGGGCGACGGCGCAGCGGCCAGTCCCGGCAGGACCGTCGGCTGCGGCAGTTCCACCTGGCCGTTCGCGCGGTCGATCCTGATCGCGTCGAAGAAGGCCGAGCCATCCGGGCTGACCTTGAAGCTGAAGTCGTCGCTGCTGAGGAGGCCGATCAGCGCGCGGGCAGAGAAGCCAGTCTTGAAGGCAAAGGCGGCGTCGTTCCCCGCAGCCGCCTTGTTGACGGTGGCCTCGATCCCCGCGCCTGCGTTGTTCAAAAGGACCGCAGGCGTGTTGACCGACAGCCGGTTGTAGCTGTCGGCCGTGGCCCCGCCGAGGCCGAGCAGTTGCGCGGTCAGGTTCGCCTGCGGCATGCCGACCTGTGTGACGGCATTGGCGAAAGTGACTGTGGGAGTATTGATGACGGTCGTGCCGCCCGCGCCAGCGGTGGCGGACCCGATGTTCACGACGGTGGTCGATCCGGATGCACCGCCGGTGCCAAGGTTGACGGTTTTGGTCGTGCCGCTGGTCGTGGCACCGGTCCCCATGCCATACGTCGCGGTCCCGGTGGACGTGCCGATGGTCGCCGTGGCCCCTGATGTCGTCACCGTGCCCGAGGCGGTCAGAGTCCCCGAAAAGGTCTTGTTGCCGGTGAAGGTCTGCGTTCCCGCCAGGATCGCCAGTTCGGACGAGGTGTTCGGCAGCGTGAAGCTGCGGGTCGTGCCCGCGCTGATCCCCGCCAGCGAGAAGGTCGCCTTCTTCGTCGGATCGGCATCGTTCACCAGGCTGAACACGGCATCCGAGACGTCGCGGGGGTCGCCCACCACCGCCCAGGCGCTGCCGGTCCAGACGAGGAGCAATCCTTCGGCCGCGACCCACGTGAGCCAACCGGTGCGCGGTACGAGGCGGATCCACCCGCCGTCCACCCAGAAGGCCACGTTCAGATCCCACCCGGCCCAGAGGCCAGTGGCACCGGAGGCCACAAGGTGCCGGTTGCCATCGGCCGGGCTGGCGGGCGGCGTGGTCCGCGTGCGGTCGAGGACCGAGAGCTGCACCATGGCGTCGAGCAGGCGCAGGGCCTCGTTGTGGGTGACATGCTTCTGCGCCTGAGCCGCCAACAGGTAAGGCAGGCCCAGATGGGTCGTGGTGTCGTACATGGGGGTTCCCGTCAGAACTGAAGGGTTACGGTCGCAGGCGTGCCGCGGCCGAGGCGGTTCGAGAGCTGGAAGATGCGGATCGCCAGCGTCTGGCCGGGACCGAGCGGCGCGCCCCAGTCGGCGGTCTGCTGTGCGGCGGTGTAGAGGACGGAGATCGTGTTGCTGGTCAGCGTCCTCTTGACCGCCGCGCCGTCGAGAATCTGGACGTCGTAGGATTCTAGGTCCTTGGCCAGCGGCACTTCGACCTGTTCCCAGGCATCGGCGACCAGTGCGCGGGAGCGGCGCGTCCAACGGATGGTCAGATCGCCCGTGCTGCGCGCCGTGCGCCATGGCTGTTCGACATGGACCGGGGCGAAGGGAACAAGGCCGCGTCCCGTAGGGGTGAAGCCCAGCGCGGCATAGCTTGCGTCACTGACCGCGCGCGCGGCCGGGCCCACGCGCCAGTTCCAAGGCAATCCAAGGTCAGCCTCGGCGATGGGCAGGGAGGCCAGTGTGGTGTCCAGCACCACGACCCGCGCCCCGGCCGGAGCGGGATTGCCGATGGCATGCTCCGTCCCGCGCTGGCCACGCAGCAGGCGGGTCAGGCGATAGCGGCCCGGGGCGATCAGTTCTGCCGCGCCTGCCTGGACGATCTCCCAAAGTCCCGCCGCGGTCTCGACGGCCAGCGCATTGGCCCCGCCGAACAGCGCGACGTCCGTCACGCTCTCCAGCGTGCCCGACAGGAGATCGACCACCAGCGCGTTGCCGAGATCGAAGCGGGAGGTTGGCCCCGGAAAGAAGTCGAGAGCCAAGGTGCCGATCCGCGCCCGACCGCCGAAGGTCGTCAGCAGATTGAACCCATCCGTCGAGGCGCTGCGGAACACGGCGAGCTCGCCCGGCCAGGGGCTGGCATGGGCGGCGATCAGGGGGCGATGGGCGGGCTGGTCCTCGCTGATTTGCGGAAGGTCCAGCATCACCACCTCGGGCGTGCCGAAGACGACGGGGCTGGCGAGCGACGCGGGCCGTGGATTACCGGGCGGCAGGTCATAGGCGGCACGGTCCTGCCTCGCCGCTTCGATGCCCCGCGCCTCGGCATCGGCGACCGAGACGAGGCGGAACTCGACCTCGCGGCCGTCATGCGCGAGCCGGATCACGTCGGCCGGATCGAGGGCGAGACGCGAGGGCGGCAGGCGGAAGGTGGCACTTTCCCGGCCAATCCAGGCTTCCATCAGCGCGCGGCGGCAACGGCGTTCGGCCTCCTCTGGCGGGATCGCCATGGGGAAGGATTCGGACGCGATGCGGGTGGTGTCGACGGTGATCCGCCGCGCTTCCACCAGCGCCGCGTCATAGTCCTCGTCTGCGCGCGCGACCTGCCACTTCAGCGCCTGCGGCAGTTCCGTCTCCTGGCCGCGTGTCAGTTCGAACGCCTCGCCCTCGCGAGAGGCCACAAGATCGTCGATGGCCAGTGTGGCGACCGATGCCCGGCCGCGCACGACGAAGCGGATCACGCCTTCGGTCTCGATGGCGTCGAAGCCGAAATGCCGTGCCAAGGTGGAAATCGATGCGCGCGGGCTTTCGAGGGCGCCGATCACATAGCCCTCGACCGCGCCCCAGAGACCCGACACGTCGATCAACGCCTCATCGAGCCCGGCGCGCAGGCAGAGGTGACGCACGAGAGCCGCCAGCGACACCGCTCCCAGCCGTCCGGTCAGCCAATGGCCGAGACGCCAGTTCGGGCCATCCGTCCAGATGCCGGTCAGTTCGGGGAAGAACGGATAGGGCCGCGCATCCCAGGTCCAGGCGGCGCATTCGGGGACGTGCACCATCCGGCCGCCGTAGACGGGCGACGTCGGGTTGTTCGCCCCTTGGCCCCACCAGAGATAGCTCGCCTCGAGATAGGCGCGCTGGATCGCATCATCGCGCCAGCCGCGCGAGAAGTATGGGGTGAAGCTTTCCGAGGACTTCGGGTCGAAGAAGACGTTGGGTTGGTTCGTGCCCCGGTCGATGGCGGGGCAGCCGAGTTCGGTGAACCAGACGGGCTTCGATTGCGGCACCCATGCCGTGGGCGTGCCGCTCTCCACACCGCCCGGCCGGTTGAAATGCGTGTTCGACCACCAGGCGCGCAGATCCTTGTACCGGAACACCCACGGCTTGCCTGCGGCCCCGTCCGTGATGGGCGTGCGGATCTGTGCCGACCGGTTGGCTGCCGAGGCATAGAACCAGTCGAAGCCTTCGCCGCCCGCGATGTTGGCCTGCAGGTAGCCGCGGTCATGGATCGCAGACCAGCCTTCCAGCGCATCGGCATGGTCGAAGCCATCCCTCCAGTCAGAGAGGGGCATGTAGTTATCGATGCCAATGAAATCGATGTTGGCATCCGACCAGAGCGGGTCGAGATGGAAGAACACATCGCCACTGCCGTCGCCGGGCTGGTGGCCGAAATACTCCGACCAGTCGGAAGCGTAGCCGACCTTCGTGCCCGGCCCGAGGACCGCTTTCACATCCGCCGCCAGCGCCTTGAAGGCGGTGACGGCCGGATAGGCGCTGGCGCTTGAGCGGATCGTGGTCAGGCCCCGCATCTCGGTGCCGATCAGGAAGGCATCGACGCCGCCCGCCACTGCGCAGAGATGGGCGTAGTGCAGGATCATCCGGCGCAGGCCCCAGTCACCCGCGGGGCCGGTCCAACTGACAGTGTCGCCCGATACGGCGAACTGCGCCGGGGTGGCCGCGCCGAAGAAGCTGGAGACTTGCGTCGCCGCAGCGGCGGTCTTGTCCGCGGTTCCCGTATATCCCGGCGCAGGGGAGCAGGTGATCCTGCCCCGCCAGGGGAAGCTGGGCTGGCCCGGCGTGGCGGCGTTGGCGCTGTAGGGGTTCGGCAGGGTATTGCCGGGCGGGACGTCCATCAGCAGGAAGGGATAGAAGGTGACGCGCAGCCCGCGCGCCTTCATCTCCTGGATCGCCTGCACCACCGCGAAATCCGCAGGCGTGCCGCCATAAACCGGACGGTCCTGCGCATCTCGGCTGACGAGATGGGCTGCAGCGCGGGAAACCCCGTTGACCGTCCAGACCTTGGGGCTCGTGGCCTTGGTCGCTACCTCCACGCCCGGCTTGATGGTGCAGTTGCCCGCGCGCAGATCGTTGCCGAACCAGGCGACCACCAAGCTGACGCTCTCGACAGCCGGGGCCACGGCCTGCAGGCGATCCAGCGCCACGACGATGTCGGCCTCGTCGGGCAGCGCGTTCAGGTTCTCGGCCGAGGTGGTTCCGCCTGTCGTCTGGCCGAAGATGGTGGTCGTGGCGCCGACCGTCTTGCGAACAGCCTCCGTCGCATAGGTGAACTCGCCTGAGGCGGGGATCATTGTCACTGCCTTGACCAGCCCTTCGGCGGTGTCGGGATCCGCGAGCGGCCGGAACACCTCGAAGGAGAGCTGTGGCAGGCGGTTGCCAAAGGTCGAGAGCGCCAGTTCCTCGAAGACCACATAGGCGGTGCCGCGATAGGCAGGCGTGCTGGCCGCGCCCATCCTGGCCGCGATGAACGGATCGGCGGTCTGGGCCTCGTCGCCCGGATACCAGCGCCACGTGACGCCGGAGAGGTCCATCGGCTTGCCGTCGGCCCAGATGCGGCCGATGCCGGTGATCGGCCCCTCGCAGAGCGCCACGGCGAAGGAGGCGTAGTACAGATATTCGGTGGTCTTGACCTTGCCGCCCCCGCCGCCCTTGCCGCCGCCCTGCGTGGTGGTCTTCGTCTCCTCGCGGAAATCCGTCGCCCAGATGATGTTGCCGCCCATCCGCATCCGGCCATAGAGCCGCGGGATCACCGCGCCCTCGGTGGCGGATGTGATCCGCAGGGAATCCAGCCGCTGGCCCTCGATCTTCTGCGCCGGGGCCAGCGAGGACACGATCCAGCTGTCGACGACCGAACCGATGGTCGAACCGATGAAGCCACCGATGGCGGCCCCGGAAAAGCCAAGGATCGCGCCGCCAAAGGCTCCGCCGATGGCGGAACCGACGGCACCGAGGACAAGGGTCGCCATTGCGGAAACTCAGGGTTCGAAGGGTTGTGTGGAGTCAGCGTGAAGGGAACAGGAAAGCGAAGGCGATGCGCCGCCGCCAAGTAGGTGTCAGCGCTTCCTCGATCACGCCGAGGCGTTCGTAGGCGTGAAGGAAGGCGCCGGGGCCGGTGAGGATGCCCACATGCTTGGCAATGGCGCGCGGCATCATGCGGAACAGGATCAGCGCACTGGGTGGGGCGTCGGCCGGAGCGATCTCCGGCATCATCGCCCGCGCCCCATCGGCCAGCACCTCGCGCGGCCCGGTCTCGCCCCAGTCGCGACTGTAGGGCGGGATCGCGAACGGTTCTGGCCCGACGACTTCGCGCCAGACACCTCGCGCGAGGCCGAGACAATCGCAGCCGACCCCGCGAAGGCTGGCCTGGTCGTGGTAGGGCGTGCCAAGCCACGACCGAGCGGCGGCGATGACGATGGCAGGATCGGCGGTCTTCACAACACCGCTCCCTCGTGGCCACCGTCTTTCGTCGCGTAGCGTAGAACCGCGTCCTGCCCCGGAATGTGCGGGAAGCCGCGAAAGTTGGCGACATTGGCGAACTTCGTCCCGCAGGTGGCGATCCGCTTGTCGCAGCCCGCCCGGACGATGAAGGTGTCTGTCGCCGTGATCGGCCGTACCGGCGCTTCCAGCAGGGTCAGGATGGCCATGCCGTCGACGAGGTCATGCGACAGCACCTCGACGCGCCGCCCGGCATTCGCTCCGGTCGACCATTCCACCAGCCCGAAGGCGAACCAGCCCGCCGCGAAGGCACCGAGGCCGGAAGCCGTGAAGGCCCGGTCGCGCAGCACATCGATCACGGTGCCGGTCCCCTTGAAGGCCGAGGCATCGAGGTTCACGCCGCAGCGGGGATCGCCCAGCGCGGCGTCGCAACTCGCCTGAAACGTCCGCCCGACCGTCTGGCCAAGGACATGGGCCAACGACCGCACCTCCGCCACGAAGGCCAGCCGCCCACGCCGGATCTGGCCGATGGCCCCGCGGCGCAGAAGCACGCGTTGCGCCGGGGCCGACCAGTTCACCCGCCAGACCTCGACCGCCGCATTGTCCCATCGGCTGTCCAAGATGTCGGTCTCTGTGATCCGGTCGGAGGACAGCACGCCTTGGGCATCCTGTGCATCGACTGAGAGGTCGGAGCCCGAGCGCACCTCGGAAGCCGTCAGCCCGCTTTCGGGTTCAAACTCGGTGCCGTCGAACGACAGTGTCCGGTCGTGATCGGTGAAGCCGAAGGTCACGCCATCGGCCCGGGTGATGCGCCAGCACCAGGCGAGGGTCGTCGTGCCCTCGTCGAGATGGGCCTGCAGCGCGGGCGGGAGGGACTTCATGGCCGGTCTCCCCGCGCTGCTGCCGCACAGAGGGCGGCTATCAGGATGCCGATGGCCCCGCCCACGACCATGCCTGCGAGAAACTCAATCATCGCCGCGGAACCCGCGTTCGAGGCGGTCGCGCAGGCCGATCAGGCCGAGGCCGAGCGCGATCAGCGCGGCCGGAGAGGCATCGCTCGAACCGGACAGGAGCGTGATCAGCCGTGCGAGATCGGCCAGCGGGCCGGTGGCGGGCAGCGCGAGGGAGGCGGCGCCCGTGGCAAAGGCGAGCAGCCCCGCCCACCAGGTGAGCGAGGTCGGACGAATGTAGCGCATGGGATCAGACCCTCCGGATCAGGGCGGTGAAAAGGTCGGCCAGCCGGGCGATCCAGCCGGAAGGCGCGTCTGGCGCAGGCTCGGGGACAGTCGGCTGCGGCACGAGCGGCGGGCGCAGGAGCGCCAGCGCCTCGGCCTCGGTGAGCCGCCGGATCGGCCGCGAGAAGTCCACACGGCCCCCGCGGTCCACGGCCCAGACCGGGATCGTCCCGCCGGGATAGCGGCCGTGGCGGAACAGGTCGCGCTCGGCCTCGCGGCGCAGGAGGATCGATGCCGGCCGCCGCCAGTTCAGAAACGCGTCGGCGGCTGCAACGCGATTGCCGTCGTTGAGGGCCTTGGTCAGCGTGGCCCTGGCGATGGCGCCCGTGTTGTAGTGGAACGAGACCAGCGCATCGAACTCGTGCGGCGCCAGCGGCACCTTCACAGCCCGCAGGACGGCCGCCTCGTAGCGCGCGAGGTCGGCGCGAAAGACCCTGAATGCCTCGCGAATCCCCGCATCGAGATCGGCCGGCATGCCGCGCGGCATCCGCGCCGGATCGGGCGGACCAGCGGCGGCCGTGTGGCCGATGCCGAAGGTCCAGACGGTCTTCACGTCGAGATAGGGTCCGGGCACGATTCCCTCGTGCCGGATCAGGGCCAGGATGCCCCGGTCGGTCATGTGCATGGGATTACCTGAGGAGCGAGAGAACGAAGATCAGCACGGCGATGGCGAGGCCAACGCCCACACGATGGCGGAAGGCCTGTCCGGGATCGCCCGGCTCGCAGCGCAGGGCGCGCGCGCGGCGGAGAAGGTCATTCATCGTCTGCCCCTCCCTTCGCGCCGCGCAGCCGGGCGAGGACGAGTTCGATGAAGGCCGGGCCGAAGACGCCCACGAGATAGGCGGCCGAGCCTGCCGCCCCACCCGCAGGGATGGCCTGCGGCGGCAGGGCGAGCCAGGCGGTGACGAGGGCCATCGAGAGGCTGCCCATTCCGGCCGCGATAAGGCCGCCGAGCAGGATGTGCCGGAGCGCGTCGCGCAATCGCATGCGCGTGGACAGGGCATTGGTCGCGCCGCCCAGCGCGCCCCAGGCGGCGAGGATCACCGCCGTCGAGGCCGCAAGCTCGCGCAGGACCGCCGCCAGAAATCCGGTCTCGTCGTTCATGTGCGGATCTCCAGGAGCGGGATCGAGGTGATCGACCCGAGGCGCTCGAGGTCGAGGGTGACATCGAGGGCGTCGGTGTCGAAGCGGACGGGGACGTCGAACTCGAAGCCTGCGGTGATGACGACGCCAGCGGCCGGGGCCGTGGTGAAGGTCACCACGCCCGTCGTGGCGTCCACCGACCACCCGGAGGCTTGCGGCGCGCCGTTCAGAGCGATGGTGACGGTTCCGGCGACGGGCTTGGAAATGGCGCGGGTCCAGGACTGCGCGCCCGAGATGTAGCGCTTGGCGAGCTGGAACTGGGTCGCGCTGCCGTCACCGGTGCCGATGAGCTGATCGGTCGGGCCTGGGGTTTGCGACGGCAGGCAGGATTTGAAGTCGGCCCAGTCCTTGAAGCGGAAGCCATGGAGCCGACCGTTTCGCGCCTCGAAGAAGGCAACCACTGCTGCCAGATCGTCGGCGCGGCGGATGCCATAGGCCACATCATAGCGGCGGCGCGAGTTGGCCCAGCTCGCGTTGCGCTCCTCGGCACCGCTCGCCAGTTCGACGATCTGCGTGCGCCGTTCGGGACCGCCGCGCGCCCCGCGGCTGTCCGAGCAACTTGACGCAGTGCATCTTGGTCTCGACGCGGCTTCGGCGGTGATAGCCACTCCATCGTCGCCAGTTGGTTCGACCCACACGCTTTGATGTGCGCAGGATCTCGTTGCGTGCGACGGCCCCGGCGGTATCGGGCTTCCACGGCTTCGCGTTCTTGCGGGGTGGAATGATCGCCGCGGCCCCACGCGCGGCGATGGTGCGAAGGGGGACCGTGGCCCCAGTGGGGCCGCGTAAGCCCCCGTAGCGGTGGCACTTGCGGGTGTTGAAGGCGCCGTCGGCGGTGACGCTGGCGATCTCCTGCTCGGGCGGGATCTGATCGAGCAGCTCGGGCAGCATGGGGGCATCACCAATGTCGCTGGTGGTGACCTCTGCAGCCCGGATTTCCAGAGATCTCTCATCGATCCCGATGTGGATCTTGCGCCAGACCCTGCGTTTGGTGCCCCCATGCTTGCGGGCGTTCCATTCACCTTCGCCCTCAACCTTGATGCCGGTGCTGTCGATCAACAGGTGTAGGGGCCCCTGCGATCCCCGGAACGGGATTTTGACCTTCAGGGTCTTCTGGCGGCGGCTCAGCGTGCTGAAGTTGGGCACCACCCAGTCCAGGTCAATCAGCCGCAGCAGGCTCTCGACGAAGCCGGTCGTCTGCCGAAGCGCCATGCCGAACAGCACCTTCATGGTCAGGCAGGTCTGGATGGCTGCGTCACTATAGTCGGGCTGACGACCGCACTTGCCGGTCGGCGCGGCCTCCCAGATAATGGCGGGATCGAACCAGATCGTCAGCGACCCGCGGCTGACCTGCCCCCCGGTCGTCCCTCGTTCATAACGAGAGTCCTTGGGTTTGATAGTCGGTGGTTTCGGGTCGGGCAAGCGCGCCGGGCGCGTTGCCATCAAATAGCTCAAGCGCCCGGCGCGCTTCTGCCGGGGTTTTGTTGCCAAGCGATGAGTGTGGCCTGATGTGGTTGTAGTCGTAGCGCCAGAGGGCCAACGTGCGGCGGGCATCGGCGAGGCTGTCGAATATCTCCTCATTGAGGCACTCGTCGCGCAGGCTGCCATTGAACGACTCGATATAGCCGTTCTGCTGCGGCTTTCCGGGGTCGATGTAATGCCACTCGACCTTGTTGTCGTTCGCCCATTTCAGGATGGCCTTGCTGGTGAATTCTGTCCCGTTGTCCGAGACGATGCAGGCGGGTTTGCCGTAGACTCTGACCAGCGCATCGAGCTCGCGCGCGACCCTGGCCCCGGAGATGCTGGTGTCGGCAATCAGGGCGAGGTTCTCGCGGCAACAATCGTCGTTCACGGCCAGGATGCGGAACTTGCGGCAGGCCCCGAACGTGTCGGACAAGAAGTCCAGGGACCAACGCTGGTTCGGCCGCAGCGGGACAGGCATCGGGGTTCGGCTGCCGCGCGCGCGTTTGCGGCCACGACGGCGGCGCACCGAAAGACCCTCTTCCCGGTAAATCCGGTAGAGCTTCTTTTCGTTCATCATCATGCCCTTGCGCTCCAGCATGACGCCGATGCGCCGATATCCGAACCGGCGGCGCTTCTCGGCGATCTTGTTCATTTCCAGACGGATATCCGGGTTGTCAGGCGGCCTCTCGCGCCGCACCGTCTTCGGATCGACACCGATCAGGGCGCAGGCCCGGCGTTGAGAGATCGGATGGTCCCTCATCGCCCGCAGCACCGCGTCCCGCCGTTGCATCGGCGTCGTCAGGGCTTTCCCAGCAGGTCCTTCAGAACCACATTGTCCAGCATGACATCCGCTACCAAGCGCTTGAGCTTGGCGTTCTCGTCCTCAAGCTGCTTCAGGCGTTTGGCATCGGACAGGTCCATCCCGCCATACTTGGCCTTCAGCTTGTAAAACGTCGCAGGGCTCAGCCCGTGCTTGCGGCACAACTCGGCCGTCGCCAAACCGGCCTCCTGCTCCTTGATCATCCCGATAATCTGCGCCTCGGTAAAACGGCTTTTCCTCATGTCGTCTGCTCCTTCAGGTTGGGCAGACTCTACATCAGACTGAGGGAGCTTCCGGGGGGCAGGTCA
>NZ_JBKBLV010000041.1:0-30403 GCF_046295235.1 Tabrizicola flagellatus | reverse complement strand
GGGCGGTTAGCTCAGCTGGTAGAGCGTCTCGCTTACACCGAGAATGTCGGGGGTTCGAATCCCTCACCGCCCACCATCCGGTCACAACGCCGACATTTCGACGGAAATTCCTTCTGGTTGCGTTACATCAGAAATGTAGGTCCAGCTGTGAGGCCTGTGCGCACTGCCCCGGTGGCGGCGCGCTGAAAGGGAGATGGCATTGGCAGATGGTGGCAGCGCTGGGGGCGGAACGCCGAAGGCGCGATCCGTGAAAGACACGGCGGTCGAAATGAGCAGCATCCTGTCCCGGCCTCGGCGCCGGCGCTGGCCATGGGTGATCCTTGTCGCCGCGCTGCTGGCGGGTGGCGTTGCGTGGGCCTGGCTGTCCGGTTCGCAAACGTCCCGCAGCGTCCGCTACACCACCGCCGAAGTCACCCGGGGCGAGGTCATCGTCACTGTGACCGCCACTGGCTCGGTCCAGCCGACGACACAGGTCGATGTCTCTTCGGAACTGTCCGGGGCGCTGGCCGAAGTGGCGGTGGATTTCAACGACCGGGTCGAGGTGGACCAGGTCCTCGCCAGGCTGGACGATACCAACCTCAAGGAAGCGGTGCAGACCGCCAAGGCCCAGTTGCAGGCCGCCGAGGCCAACCTCAAGCAGGCCGAGGCTTCCGCGCGCGAGGCCGAGGCGAACCATGAGTCGCAGCTGGAACTGGACCGGCGCGGACAAAGCACCCGGCTGAAGCTGATCGCCTCGGAAGTGGCGCGCGACCGGGCGCGCGCGGCGGTGGATGCGGCTAATGCCGATGTCGCGCTGGCCCGGGCACGAGTGTCCGAGGCGGAGAACGACCTCGGGAAATCCATCATCCGGTCGCCCATCACCGGGGTGGTGCTGAACCGCGCGGCCGAGCCGGGCCAGATCGTCGCCGCCTCGCTGAACGCGCCGGTCCTCTTCACCCTGGCCGAGGATCTTGCGCGGATGGAACTGCGCGTCGATGTGGACGAGGCCGACATCGGCCGCGTCGCGGTGGGCAATACGGCCAACTTCACCGTCGATGCCTTCCCGGATCGCAGCTTTCCGGCCACCATCACCACCATCCGCTATGCGCCCGAGACGACGGACGGCGTCGTCACCTACAAGGCGATCCTTTCGGTGGACAACCGGGACCGCCTCTTGCGCCCCGGAATGACGGCGACGGCCACCATCGCGGTGACGGTCGAGAAGGACGTGCTGCGGGTGCCGAATGCGGCGCTGCGCTATGAACCGCCGCGCGCGGCCGAGGACAGCGGCGGCGCGTCCGGGCGCGGGCTGGTGGGGATGATCATGCCGGGCCGGTCCTCGACGCCAAGCCTGACCCGGGGATCCTCGGGCGGCCGGTCGGTCTGGCTCCTGCGCGACGGCGTGCCGGTGGAAGTGCCGGTCGAGCCGGGCGTCACCGATGGTCGCGTGACAGCCGTCACGGCCGAGGGTCTGGCCGAGGGCGACCAGGTCATCGTCGATCAGAGCGTGGGCGGCTGAGATGACCTCCGCCGCCTCCGATCGGCTCCCGCCCCTGATCGAACTCGTCGATGTCTGCCGCGTCTATGGCAGCGGCGAGGCCGAGGTCCGGGCCCTGGATCATGCCGATCTGGTGATCCGGCAGGGTGAATTCGTCGCGATCATGGGGCCTTCGGGATCGGGCAAGTCAACCGCGATGAACACGATCGGGCTATTGGACCGTCCGACCTCGGGCCGCTATCTGTTCAACGGCGTCGAGGTGCAGGATCTTGACCGCGACCGGCGTGCGCTCTTGCGCCGGCACTTCCTGGGTTTTGTCTTTCAGGGCTTCAACCTGTTGCCCCGCACCTCGGCGCTGGAGAATGTCGAACTGCCGCTGATCTACAAGGGCATGCCGCGCGCCGAGCGGATCGCGCGCGCTCGCCTGGCGCTGGCCAAGGTGGGGCTCGAGGGGCGCGAGGACCACGACCCGTCGCAGCTCTCGGGCGGCCAGCAGCAGCGCGTGGCCATCGCCCGTGCGCTGGCAGGCGACCCTATGGTGATCCTTGCCGACGAGCCGACCGGCAACCTCGACAGCCACCGCAGCCACGAGATCATGCGGCTTTTGCAGCAACTGAACCGCGAGGACGGCATCACCATCGTCATGGTCACGCATGAGGACGACATAGCGGCCTACGCCGGTCGCCTGATCCTGTTCGCCGATGGCCGGATCCGCAGCGATGCACCCGTGCCGGAAAGGGCTCCGGCATGATCTGGGAGACGGTCCGCCTCGCGCTGCTGGCGTTGCGCCGGAACAAGCTGCGCTCGGCCCTGACCATGCTGGGCATCGTCATCGGCGTGGCGGCGGTGATTGCCATGGTGACGGTAGGGCAGGGCTCGTCGCGCTCGGTCGCGGCCAGCGTGGAAAGCCTCGGCACCAATGTCCTGACCGTACGCCCGGGCAGTCGCAGTTTCGGGCCGCCAAGCGTTGGCGGCTCGCAGGCCACCAGGCCCTTCACGCTGCGCGATGCCGATGCGCTGATGGGGCTTGCCGTCCTGAGCCGGGTTTCGCCGACCGTCTCGTCGATGCAGACCGTGGTGGCCGGGGCCGCAAACGCCACGACCAGCATCACCGGAGCCACTTCGGCCTATCTCGAAGTCAACGGCTGGACCGTCATCGGCGGGCGCGGGTTCGACACGTCCGAAGACCGGACCAGCGCCGCAGTCTGCATCATCGGCGAAACGGTGCGGCAGACTTTGTTCGGCGTGGCCGATCCGGTGGGCCAGCAGCTCCGGATCGGCAAGGTCAGTTGCGAGGTCATCGGCCTTTTGCAGGCCAAGGGCGCCGGGGCCTTCGGCCAGGATCAGGACGATCTGATACTGATGCCGATCCGCACCGTGCAGCGCCGTCTCCTGGGCAGTGACAACATCTCGTCGATTTCCGTGGCGCTGACACCGGGGGTCTCGTCGCAGCGCGGCGCGCGCGAAATTGAGGCGCTGTTGCGCGACCGGCGGCGGATCGCCGAGGGCGCGCCGAACGATTTCAACGTCAGCGACCGCGCCCAGATCGCCGAGGTTCTGACCGGGATCAACTCGGTTCTGACCGGGATGCTGTCCTCGGTCGCCGCCGTCAGCCTCCTGGTCGGCGGGATCGGCATCATGAACATCATGCTGGTTTCGGTCACCGAACGCACGCGCGAGATCGGGATCCGTCTGGCCATCGGCGCCGAGGGGCGCCAGGTGCTGACCCAGTTCCTGGTCGAGGCGGTGGTTCTGTCACTGGTCGGCGGGATCATCGGGGTCATCGTCGGGCTGGGGCTGGCCTTCGGGGCGTCGCTCTACATGGCGATCCCCTTCGCGCCGCAGACCTACGTCGTGCTCCTCGCCTTCGCCTTTTCGGCGCTGATAGGGGTGATGTTCGGCTTCTTTCCCGCCCGCAAGGCGGCAAGGCTGGACCCGATCGAAGCGCTGCGCCACGAATAGCCGGGCGGGACGAGCTGTCCCGACCCTAGGGAAGAAGCCACCAGACCGCAGCCAGCCCGGCCAAGACGAGGGCGCCGCCAGCCCCGTATCTGACCCAGGGGCTCGGGGCCGTGACCTCGTGCGCAGCGGCCACCGGGCGCGATGCTCCTGCGACCGGCCGGTCGGCGGGGCGGCCGGTCAGGGCCTCGGGCAGCGTTCCGCCCTCTTTGCCGATCCGGATCCAGTCCAGCCAGTCTGCTGCGGACTGGATGCGGTCGCGGGGCATGACGCGGGCTGCCTTGTCGATCGCTTCCAGGAAGCCAGGCGGATAGCCCTCGAACCGGCCGGCCAGCGGCTCGTAAGGATCGGCTTCGCCTTCCGCCACGCGGGCGAGCCGGCGCTGGCTTTCCGGTGGCGCCTTGCCCGAGATCAGATGATGGAAGGTCGCAGCCAGGGAATAGAGGTCGCTGGCCGGGCTCTGCTCGGCACCCGTCAGGTAGAACTCCTGCGGCGAGTATCCTTCCTTGATGACCCGCCGGCCGGTCAGGACACGGGTTGCCCGCACCACCTGTTCGCTGGCGGCACCGAAGTCGATCAGGATCGGGTTGCCGGTCTTGTCCACCAAAATGTTGTCGGGCGAGATGTCGCGGTGCAGGATCCCGGCTTGGTGGATGAACTCCACCGCGCTGAGCATCTTCTTCAGCATGGTGACGACCTGATCGGGCGTGAAGGCCTGATCGGTCGAGTTCATGATGTCATGCAGATCCTTGCCGTCGATGTAGTCGATGGCCATGTAGGCGGTATCATTGTCCTCGAACACCTGGTGCACGCCCACGATGTTCGGATGCACGAGCCGCGCGAGACTCTTGGCCTCTTCCATGAAGCTTTCGACGAAACCGCGGAAATCGTTCTGGTGCTTGCGCGACCGGGCGCGGACCAGGCTGGTCGAGCGGCGGCAAAGCGCGTTCGGGAAACACTCCTTGATCACCACGGTCCGGTCGAGGCTGTCCTTAGCCAGATAGGTGATCCCGAATCCGCCGCTGTTGAGGAAACCCTCGATCGTGTAGTGCCCGCCCAGAAGCTTGGTTCCCGGCTTCAGATCGTCGGCGAAGGCATCCGGGTCCGTGCGGCCCAGTTCGGTCTCCAGCTGATTGCTGATCTGCGTTGGGCCTTGCGTCACGTCACACCTGCCAGTCAGGTCACTCAACAATTCACACAGCATGCACACAGGCGCGTGGCGCCACTGTAGCCAGACTTGCTTTCCTGCGGATTAATGCGCGTAGGAAACAAGTCCACCCATCGCCAAATCCGTTAACCATTGTAACGCCTGATAAACGGCAGACGCAAATGCCTATAAAATCTGGAAAAAAGCGGCGCATTGATCGCGCGGGACTGCACCCCCCTGATAGCTTTCGGCCGTTGCGCGCCTCATCGCGCAAGGCTTTGATTGCAAGGCGATTTTCTGGTGGGGTCCACGGCTGTCGGCAGGATTCGCATTCTGCAAAGTGTGACAATTTCCTTTGCAATCCCATAGGGATGCGCCCCGATCTTGCCCTAATCTTAACATGCTTGCTTGCCTTGCGGGACTCCGGCGGTCGGTACGCAATCAATGATTGTGCTTGCGGGCCCGATCTGCCCCCCGCAAATGATTCGCGCAGAGATCAGCCGGGAACCCAGATTTCCGGCGGCTTGCCGGGGCGCAGGATCTGGAAACTGCCTACCGGCAGGGTCAGCCACGGGTCCGCGGATCCATCCGGCCAGATGACCCGCATCTCGGCGCCAGTTGCCTCGCCAAGCCCGAAATGCAGCCATCCGACGGAGCCCGAAACATGGCCGCCGCCCGAGGCGATCTCGTGGCGCTCGATCGCCTCGCCGCGCCGGATCTCGACCAGCGCGCCGATGGCGTCGCGGTTGGTGCCGTCCTGCGCCAGCCGGACCTGCACCCAGTTGCCAGTGCTTTCGCCGGTCTGCCGCCAGACCTCGGCCGGGGTCCAGCGGTTCACCACCACGATGTCCAGCATGCCGTCGAGGTTGAGGTCCACCACCTGCGCGCCGCGGCCGATGCCCATGCTGGCGACGCCCGCGCGGTCGCCGGCCTCGACAAAGGGGCCGTCGGCGGTGCCCAGCAGCAGGTTGTTCGGATCGCGCTCGGCGAAATCCGGCATCTTCGCCACGTTGCCCTTGGCGACGAAGATGTCGAGCCATCCGTCGTTGTTAACGTCGGCGAATTGCGGGTGCCAGGCGGTGGAGGGGCGCAGGTCGTCGCCTGTATAGGGCCGGTGCGCCGTCACCCCGGACTTGAAGGCCAGATCGGCGTAATCCGGCTTTCCCGAGGCCGGATCCTTCAGGAATTGCAGCTTGTTGTCGGCCATCGAGGTCAGGAAATAGTCCTGATAGCCGTCGCGGTTCACATCCGCCGCCGCGATCCCCATGCCCCAGATGCGCAGGCGCTTCCATCCCTCGGCCTCGGTGTAGAGCCGCGGCGGCTGGCCAGGGTCAAGGTGCCAGAGCTGTTCCTGCCCGCCCTTGTAGTATTCCCGGTCGTTCGACACCCGCAGCGCCCACTGGCCCGACCGGTTCCAGTCGGTGAACAGCATCGACAGTGCACAGAAGGACGGTGTCAGCGGGACCGGCGGGGCAAAGCGACGGCCATCCGGCCCGGACTCGGGGCGGTGCAGCCAGTTGTCGGTGCAGGAGCCCCAGGGGAAATCCTCGGCCGCGCGGTCGATGTAGTTGCCGATGGCAATGGTCGGCCAGTCCTGCCCCTTCTCCCAGATTGCAGCGAAAGCGGTGGACCAGGCTTCGCCGCCGTCGAAGCCCCAGGTCTCGGTCGCATCCTCGAACTTGCAGTCGCCCAGCCCCCGCATCAGCAGGTTCGGCCCCTGGCGCAACACCACGAGGTCCATCAGCCCGTCGCTGTCGATGTCCAGCGGATAGGCGCCCAGCACCGCGTCAAGCGTGATGGCGTCGGTCTTCTCGAAGGTCAGCTCGCCGCCCACCGCGCTGCGGTTCAGATAGAGCGCCGAAGGGCCGGCACCGCCCGACAGGAAGAGCTCGGGGAAGCCGTCCCCGGAACAGTCGAAGCTGGCGACCCCGCCGCCGACCATGTACTCCCATTCGCCCTCATAGACGGTGCTCAGGCCTGAGGTGGCCGTCTCGTCGGTGAAGGTGGGCACGACGGGATCGGCCAGCGCCGGCAGGGCGACAGAACAGAGGACAATGACCGCAGCCTTCACGCCGAGACCCTCAGCCGGGCGGCATGGGCGCCGATGCAGCGGCCCTGCACCAGGCCTTCATCGCAGGCAAACCGGTAGTGGATGCCGCCGTAGAGCCTTGAAATGGCGGCCTCTTCCGCTGCCTCGCGGAAGCTGGCAAAGCGGCGGACCGGCAGGCCGTCGTCCTCGTGCGTGGCATCCTCGAAGGCGAAGTTCTCGCCGAAGAGGGCAGTCAGCGCCGCCTCGGCTGCGCCGGACTGCACGGAATGGCCCGAGGGATATTCCGGGAAGGGCGGCGTGATCAGCAGCGTCTCCCAGTTCGGGTCGATGTTGCGCTTGATGTAGGTGACCGGCCGGACCAGGTTCCAGATGTATTTCTCGCGCCAGCAGCCGATGAAGGCATCGGCCACCGCGATCCCGTTCACCGCCAGCGCCGCCGCCGTGCGTTCGGCCGACAGCCCGTCGCGCTCGGCGATCTGCAGGATGATCGAGACCCAGTGGCCCGGCGGAGTCGGCGACAGCATCGGGTCGTCCGACCAGAACCGGGCGATGATCTTGTGCTCTTCTGTCAGGACTTTCGAGACCTCGTAGACCTCGCGCGCGGCCTCGAAGAAGGCGCTGCCGGGTTCGGCCGAGAATTCGGGGTGCGCCTTGACCGTGCAGATGGCTGCCTCGGGCAGGGCAAAGGGGCGGTTCGTGCCCCAGTTCGGCAGCAAGGGCGCCTGCTGGATGCGGATGTCGCTGGTCGGCACCCAGTCCGAGGGATCCTCTCCGAAGGTGTAGTCGTAGGGGAAGCCCAGGTTTTCCACCACCGCGCCGCCGTCGGACTGCGACCAGTCCCAGACGTGGGCGGCAATCGCCAGACCGTGCGCGCGGCTGGCGGCGACGATCTCGGGGGCGAGGCCCGCATCGATCCGTTCCGCCAGCTTGCGCGCCATCGCCTGCATCGCACCCTGGCCGCTGGGGCCGGTGTTGCCGAAATAGTCGTTCATCGCCTTGCCGAGCGCGGCATCAAGAACCGCTGCGGGGTCAAGACCAGAGGCGGGGACCGGCAAGGGGGTCAGCCCGTGCAACTGCCCCGCCAGCGTGACCGGCCCCGGTACCAGCCCGACGTGGGCTTCATGCGCGATGATCCCGACATAGGCGAAGGCGCGGCTGGCAACGGGGGGCGAATAGGTCGCGGTATGGCGCACCAGTTCCAGCACCAGACGGTGCCAGTCGATCAGTGCGCCCCGGCATAGCTCGGCCCGGTCGGCGGCAAGGGCCGGGGTCGCCAACAGGGCGACGGTCCCGGCAAGGAACTGACGGCGATCGATGGACATTGCGGATTCCCCCCAGCAGGTGCGGCGCACGGTAGGCCAAGCCGTCCGGTCCGGGCAAGCGTTCAGTTTGCGCTAACCGCGCCCGGTCAGCCAGTTCCCCAGCGCCGCAAGCTTCGACGGCCCCGCGCCCGGCCGGTCCTCACGCCGGTCGGCGGCGTTCAACAGCGCATACATCCCGTGCACCCCCAGCCAGCGGATCGGCTCCGGCTCCCAGTCCTTCACGCGCCGGTTGACCCAGGGCAGGTGGACCAGGTCCGTGTCCCGTCCCAGGGCCAGGTCGGCCAGCGTCCGCCCCGCGAGGTTCGAGGTGGAAACCCCCACCCCCACATAGCCCCCCGCCCAGCCCAGGCCGGTGACCGGGTCCAGCCCCACCGTCGCGCACCAGTCGCGCGGGACGCCCAGGACGCCGCACCAGGCATGGTCGATCTTTGCTCCCCGTGCGGCGGGGAAATGCCGGTGCAGGATCGCGGTCAGCCGCCGGATCGTCTCGGGGTCCGGCGCGCCGTTCGTGTCGAGGTTCGAGCCGAACCGGTAGGGCACCCCCCGCGCGCCCACGGTGATCCGCCCCTCGCGCGTGCGCTGGCAATAGCAATAGGCGTTGGCGAAATCCCCCACGATCTCATGGCCTTGCCAGCCGATCTTCTCCCACACCTCGGGAGGCAGCGGCTCGGTCGCGATCTGGGCCGAGTTCATCGGCAGCCATTCCCGCTTCCTCCCCGGCAATCCTGCCGTGAAGCCCTCGGTGCAGCGCAGGATCACCGGCGCCTCGACGCGGCCGTGGTCGGTGGTGACCACCCCCGGCTCATAGCCCGTGACCGTGGTGCCCTCGACGATCCTGACGCCCGCCCGCTCCACCGCCTTCGCCAGCCCCCGCACCAGCTTGGCCGGCTGCACGCGCGCCACGTTCGTTACCACCATCGCTCCAAGCGCCCCGGGGATACGGATGCGCGCCTCAAGGTCACCCGCCGACATCTCGAAGACCCTGTCCTCCTCGCCCCAGTGTCGCCGGTGCTCCACCTCGGCCCGCATCCGCCCGACCTGCGCCGGCTTCGTCGCCACCATCAGCTCGTCGGTGCGCTGGATGTCGGCCTCGATCCCGCAGGCCTCGGCCACGCGGATCACCTCGTCCACCGTGCCGTTCATCGCCTCGACCATGGCGCGGACCGCGTGCTCCGACGAGGTCTCCAGATACCGCGCATGGTTCCAGGCAAAGCCGCCCGTCAGCCAGCCCCCGTTCCGGCCCGAGGCGCCGAAGCCCGCGAACTCCTTCTCGATCACCAGCACGTCCAGCGCGGGGGTCGCCTGTTTCAGATACCAGGCGGTCCAGAGCCCGGTATATCCCGCCCCGATGATCGCCACATCCGCCGTCGTGTCGCCGGCCAGCGCCGCGCGCCGATAGGGCAGGCCGATGTCGGCATACCAGAACGAGACATCTCCGATCCGCATGAAACCCCCTGTTTTCGGCCAAGGGGCCACAGGACAGGGCGCAGTTCAAGGCCGAATGGGCGTTGCCTTCGCCTTCCAGCCCGCCGATGCTGCGCGAAAACCACGCGAGGCGCACGATGCAAGGCTTCTTCGTACCCGGTCCCCATGACGACGGCGATCCGGTCACCGGGCATTATTACGAGACCGCCTCGCCCGACCCGACGCGCCCCCAGGTCTGGGGCTACACCGCCGCGCTGTCCTACCTTCCGGGAGAGACCCTGCGTCTCCACGCCATGTCTTCTGCGCCCCAGGCCCGCCTGGTCATCGCCCGCGATGGCCTCACGCCCGTCACCGTCCTCGACACCCTCATCCCCACCAGCTTCGCCGCCACCCCTTCCGATTGCTCGGTCAAGGGCTGCGGCTGGCCCGAGGCTTTCCAGCACGAGATCCCGACCCATTGGCCGACCGGCGTCTATACCGTGACGCTGGAAATCGACGGCCACTCCTCCCAAGGCATGTTCGTCCTGAAACCCGCCCAGCCCACCGCGAAGCTGGCCCTGATCCTCGCTACCGGCACCTGGTGCGCCTACAACGACTGGGGCGGGTCGAACCATTACCAGGGCCTCTGCGGCCCGACCGGGGGGGATTTCGCCGCCGAGGTCAGCCTCCTGCGGCCCTGGGCCAAAGGCTTCGTCCGCTGGCCCGAGGACGCCCCCCGCATCCCCCATGCCTCGCCGCTTCTGTCCCGGCCGCGCTATCCGCACATGGACTACGCCCGCGCGAACGGCATTTCCAAGAAATACGCCTCCTCGGGCTGGGCCGCGTTTGAGCGCCCCTTCGCGCTTTGGGCGGAGGGGCAGGGCATCGCGCTGGACTATGTCACCCAGCACGATCTCCACGCCGACCCCAACCTCCTGAAAGGCTACCCGCGGGCCGTGATCGTTGGCCATGACGAATACTGGACGAGGGAGATGCGCGACCATCTTGACGCCTGGATCGACGCTGGCGGCCGGCTTGCCCGCTTTGGCGGCAACTTCTTCTGGCAGACGCGGCTCTCGCCCGACCTCCTCACCCAGACCTGCCACAAGTCCAGGGCCGAGGCCGAGGACCCCCTTGGCCAGACCGACCGCATCACGAGCTACTGGGACCACCCCCGAGCCCGCCGCCCGGCCGTGGCGACGATGGGCCTGACCGGGTCGATGGGCGTCTATGCCGGGTGGAGCCGCTGCGCCGCCCACGGCTCGGGCGGCTTCACCCTCTACCGCCCCGACCATTGGTCGATGGCCGGCACCGGCCTTGGCTACGGCGATGTCCTTGGCGCGCAATCGAGAATCTTCGGCTATGAGGTCGACGGGATCGACTACGAGATCCGCAAGGGCCTGCCATACCCCGCGCCCGATGCGGGCCTTGAGGGTGAGCTGACCATCGTCGCCCTCTCGCCCGCCACCACACTCGCCCACCACACCGGGCGGCACGACATGGATCACTTCATCGGCACCCTCGACGCCGAAGAGGTCGCCCAGACCATCTATGGCGCGGTCACGCCCGAAACCCTGGGCCTCGCCAGCCGCGGCAACGGCTGCATGGCCGAGTACCGGCGGGGCAGGGGGGCCGTGTTCAACGCCGCCAGTTGCGAATGGGTCGCGGGCCTGATCGCGCGGGAACGGCCCGTGGAAGTCGTCACCCGCAACATCCTCCTCGGCGACTGGCGCTGACCATGCCCCTTTCCCAAACCGCCCCCATCGGCTAGGGCTTCGCCCATGTTGAGCACGTCCGATCTTGCAGTCGCACGCGGCGGGGTGACGGTCCTGCGGGGCCTGACCTTTGCACTGATGCCCGGTCAGGCGCTGATCCTGCGCGGGCCGAACGGGTCGGGCAAGACGACTCTGCTGCGCACCCTCGCAGGCCTGCAACCGCCAGCCGAGGGCACCTACCACCTGCCCCCCGACTCCGTCGCCTACGCCGCCCATGCCGACGGGCTGAAATCCACCCTGACCGTCGCGGAAAACCTGAGCTTCTGGTCACAAATCTACGGCGGCCCCGCCATCGACCACGCCCTGACCGCCCTGAACCTCACCCAACTCACCCGGCGCCGGGCGGGAGAACTTTCGGCAGGCCAGAAACGCCGCCTCGGCCTCGCCCGCCTTCTGGTCACCGGCCGCCCGATCTGGCTGCTCGACGAGCCGACCGTCAGCCTCGATGTCGCCTCCGTTGCCCTCTTCGCCGATGTGGTCCGCGCCCATCTCGCGGCCGGAGGCCTGACTGTCATCGCCACCCATGTCGACCTTGGCCTGCCCGAGGCGCAAGTGCTCGATCTCGAGCCCCACCGCGCCCGGGTGATCCAGAACACCGGCTTCGATGAGGTCTTCGCATGACGGGCCTTGGCACCCGGGCGCGCCGTCGGAGCCTCCGGCGGGAGTATTTTGGAAAAGGGCAAATGCGGGGGGCGTCATGAAGGCGCTGCTTCTGCGCGACCTGCGGCTTGCCTTCCGCTCCGGCGGCGGCTTCGGGCTGGGGCTCGCGTTCTTCTTCCTTCTGTCGGTGCTGGTGCCCTTGGGGGTCGGGCCCGAGGGCGGGACGCTGGGCCGGATCGCGCCGGGGATCCTGTGGGTCGGCGCGCTCCTCGCCTGCCTCCTCTCGCTCGACCGCATCTTCGCGCTGGATCACGAGGACGGATCGCTGGACCTGCTGGCCACTGCGCCGATCCCGCTTGAGGCTGTCGTCGCGGTGAAGGCGCTTGCGCACTGGCTGGTCACGGGCTTGCCCCTGACCCTGATCGCGCCCGGGCTGGCGGTGTTCCTGAACCTGCCCTCGGGGGGCTATCCCTGGCTTGTGGTTAGCCTCGTGCTCGGCACGCCGGCCCTGTCGATGATCGGCGCCTTCGGCGCTGCGCTCACCGTGGGCCTGCGCCGGGGCGGGCTTCTCCTGTCGCTGTTGGTCCTGCCGCTCTATGTGCCCACCCTTATCTTCGGCGGAGAGCTCGTCCGGCGCGGGGCCGAAGGGATGGCGCTGGGGACGCCCCTCGCGCTGCTTGCGGCGATCAGCCTAGGGGCAGCGGCGCTGTTGCCGTTTGCGGCCGCAAGCGCGATCCGCGTCAATTTGCGCTGAGCTCTCGCGCGATGGTGTGTTGAGCGGAAAACTGGAACAGGATAGGCAACTGCCCATGTCGATCTGGGAATATGCGAACCCGAAGAAGTTCATGCAGACTTCGGCCTGGGCCTTGCCCTGGGCTGTGGGGCTGACGGCGATCCTGCTGGCGGTCGGGCTGGTCTGGGGGTTCTTCTTCACGCCGGATGATTACAAGCAGGGCTCGACGGTCAAGATCATCTACCTGCATGTGCCCGCCGCGATGATGGCGATCAATGCCTGGATCATGATGCTGGTCACCTCGCTCATCTGGATCGTCCGCCGCCATCATGTCTCGGCACTGGCCGCCAAGGCCGCCGCGCCGGTGGGCCTGACCTTCACGCTGATCGCGCTGGTCACCGGCGCGCTCTGGGGCCAGCCGATGTGGGGCACCTGGTGGGCCTGGGACCCGCGGCTGACCTCGTTCCTGATCCTGACGCTGTTCTATTTCGGCTACATGGCGCTCTGGGCGGCCGTCGAGGACCCCGACACGGCGGCCGACCTGACCTCGATCCTCTGCCTGGTTGGCTCGGTCTTTGCGCTCCTGTCGCGCTATGCGGTGAACTTCTGGAACCAGGGGCTGCACCAGGGGGCCTCGCTGTCGATGGACAAGCAGGAGAATGTGTCGGACGTGTTCTGGCTGCCGCTGGTGGTCTGCATCGCGGGCTTCATCCTTCTGTTCGTGACCATGGTCCTCGTGCGCACCCGGACCGAGATCCGTGCGCGGCGGCTGAAGGCGCTTCTGGCGCGGGAGCGGGTCGCGTGATGCCGGATCTGGGGAAATACGCCGTCGCGGTGCTGGGGTCCTACCTGGCCACTGCGGTGCTGGTCGCGGCGCTGGTCGGGCTGTCGCTGTGGCAGTCGGCGAGAATGAAGCGCGCGCTGGCCGAGGTCGAGGCGCGGCAGGAGAAGTCGGATGGCTAGGTGGCTGATGATCCTGCCCCCGGTCCTGTTCGCGGGACTGGCGGGGCTGTTCTACGCGGGGATGCAGCGGTCGAACCCCGGAGAGCTGCAATCGGTCTTCGTCGGCCGACCGGCGCCGGCGCTGCCCGCGACGACGCTGCAGGGCATCCGCGGGCTGACCGAAGCCGATCTGCGGTCGGGCGAGGTGACGGTGGTCAACTTCTGGGCCACCTGGTGCCCGCCCTGCCGGGCCGAACATCCGGTGCTGAAGGAGATGGCTGCCCAAGGCATCCGGGTCGCCGGGGTCAACATCCGCGACGACGACGCGAAGGCGGTCGCCTATCTGGAGGAGGAGGGCAACCCCTTCATCGGTGTCGCCACCGACCCGACGATGCGCGGGGCGATCGACTGGGGAGTCACCGCCCCGCCCGAGACCTTCATCATCGGCGGGGACGGGACCGTCCTGTTCCGTTTTGTCGGGCCGCTGGTCGGCACCGATTACGAGACCCGCTTCAAGCCGGAACTGGAAAAGGCGCTGGCTGGCGGGACCTGAGTGTCCACGGTGGACATTCTCTGATCGTCAAATGATACCAATGACTTGCTCGCGGACGTTAGGATTTTCTTAACCTCGGCGCAGCCCCATCGGACCCATTTCGAAGGCCCCGGGAAACGCCCGGTTTGCGGCACGCTTGCCCTAGATCAGCGCGAGGGTCAGGACGAGTGCGAAGCCCGCGAGCAGCGTCAGGTCAATCGGGGCCGGGGTCGGAAGCGCGCGGCCCATTGAGCGGGCAGGGGTCATGGCCTGTTGCGGGCGAAGGGACGGAAAGCGGTCGGACATGGTGCAAAGCCTTCTGGCTGGGGATAGCCTCAGACTGCCGCCGAAACTCGGAACAAAAGGTGAAGACCCGGGGGTTGCCCGGGCCTTCCGTGGAAACAGTCCGTTTCCGAACTCAGGACGCTGCTAGGTTCCGCAGCACATAGTGCAGGACGCCGCCGTTCTGGACGTACTCGATCTCGATGGCGGTATCGATCCGGCACTTCAGCTGGATCACCTTCTCGCTGCCATCGGCATAGCGGATGGTGCAGGGCACCAGGCTGAGCGGCTTGAGGTCGCCCTCCAGCCCGCCGATCGAGACCACTTCGTCGCCCTTCAGACCCAGCGTCTTGCGGGTGTCGCCGCCGGTGAACTCGAAGGGGATGACGCCCATGCCGACGAGGTTCGAGCGGTGGATGCGCTCGAAGGACTCGGCGATCACCGCCTTGACGCCCAGAAGGGCGGTGCCTTTCGCCGCCCAGTCGCGCGAGGAGCCCGCGCCGTATTCGATGCCGCCGAAGATCACCAGCGGCGTGCCCTGTGCCTGGTAGGCCATCGAGGCGTCGTAGATCGAGGTCTGCTGCCCGTCCGGCCCCTTGGTGTAGCCGCCTTCCACGCCATCCAGCATCTCGTTCCTGATGCGGATGTTGGCGAAGGTGCCGCGCATCATCACCTCGTGGTTGCCGCGGCGGGCGCCGTAGCTGTTGAACTCCGAAACGGGAACACCGCGTTCGGTCAGATACTTGCCGGCCGGAGTTGAAGCCTTGAATGAACCTGCCGGGCTGATGTGGTCGGTGGTGATCATGTCGCCCAGAAGCGCCAGGACCCGCGCGCCGGTGATGTTGCGGATGACGCCGGGTTTGGCGGACATGCCCTGGAAATAGGGCGGGTTCTGGATGTAGGTCGAGGTCGGCGGCCAGTCGTAGGTTTCCGAATCCGTGACCTGCACGCCCTGCCACTTGGCGTCGCCCTTGAAGACATCGGCGTATTTCGACTGGAAGGCCTCGCGCGTGACGACCGCATGGACGATGTCGGCGATTTCCTTGTTCGTCGGCCAGATGTCCTTGAGATAGACCGGCTTGCCGTCCTTCGACGTGCCGAGCGGTTCGGTCGTCAGGTCGATGTTCATGTCGCCCGCCAGCGCATAGGCCACCACGAGCGGCGGCGAGGCGAGGTAGTTCGCCCGCACGTCGGGGCTGATCCGGCCCTCGAAGTTGCGGTTGCCCGACAGGACGGCGGCAGCCACGAGGTCGCCCTCGTTGATCGCCTTGGAAATCTCGGGCTGCAAAGGCCCGGAGTTGCCGATACAGGTGGTGCAGCCGTAGCCCACCAGGTTGAAGCCCACGGCGTCGAGGTCATCCTGCAAGCCGGCGGCCTTCAGGTATTCCGACACGACCTGGGACCCTGGCGCGAGCGAGGTCTTGACCCAGGGCTTGCGGTTCAGACCCAGCGCGCGGGCCTTCCGTGCCACCAGCCCCGCGCCGATCAGGACGTAGGGGTTCGAGGTGTTCGTGCAGGAGGTGATCGAGGCAATCACCACCGAGCCGTCGCGCAGCACATAGTCCTGCCCGACCACCGGGGCCGACTTGCGCGCATCCACCGCCGGGGCGGGGGTCGGGCCCTCGGCCGCCATGTCCTTGGCCGCGGCGCTGGTATCCACGCCGCGATAGTCGCAGACCGTGCGGTAGAAGCCCGCGGCGGCCTCGGTCAGCGGGGTATAGTCCTGCGGCCGCTTCGGTCCCGAGATCGCCGGGACAATGGTGGACATGTCGAGGTGCAGGGTCGAGGTGTAGATCGGGTCGTAATCCGGGCCGCGCCACATGCCGTTCGCCTTGGCATAGGCCTCGACGAGCGCGATGCGCCCCTCATCCCGGCCGGTCTGGCGCAGGTAGCGCAGGGTCTCGTCGTCGATCGGGAAGAAGCCGCAGGTCGCGCCGTATTCGGGGGCCATGTTGGCGATGGTGGCGCGGTCGGCGAGCGGCAGGCGGTCGAGGCCGTCGCCGTAGAATTCGACGAACTTGTTCACCACGCCGTGCTTGCGCAGCATCTGCACGACCTTGAGGACGAGGTCGGTCGCGGTGGTGCCTTCGACCATCTCGCCGGTCAGCTTGAAGCCGACGACCTCGGGTATCAGCATGGAAACCGGCTGGCCCAGCATCGCGGCCTCGGCCTCGATCCCGCCCACGCCCCAGCCGAGGACGGCCAGGCCGTTGACCATGGTGGTGTGGCTGTCGGTGCCGACCAGCGTGTCGGGGTAGGCGACCAGGTTCCCGTCCTGGTCGGTGTCGGTCCAGACGGTCTGCGCGAGGTATTCCAGGTTGACCTGGTGGCAGATGCCGGTGCCGGGGGGCACGACGCGGAAGTTGTTGAAGGCGTTCTGACCCCATTTCAGGAAGACATACCGCTCCATGTTCCGCTCGTATTCGCGGTCCACGTTCATCTGGAAGGCGCGGGGATGGCCGAATTCGTCGATCATGACCGAGTGGTCGATCACGAGGTCCACCGGCACCAGCGGGTTGATCTTCGCGGCCGAGCCTTTCAGGCCCTTGATCCCGTCCCGCATCGCGGCGAGGTCGACGACGGCGGGGACACCGGTGAAGTCCTGCATCAGCACGCGGGCGGGGCGGTAGGCGATCTCGATGGGGTTCTGGCCGCCGTTCTTGCCCCAGGTGGAGAAGGCCTTGATGTCATCGACGCTGACGGTCTTGCCATCCTCGAAGCGCAGCATGTTTTCCAGAACGACTTTCAGCGAGGCGGGGAGGCGCGAGAACTCGCCCAGGCCGGCGGCCTCGGCGGCGGGGATCGAATAATAGGCGACCGTCTGGCCCCCGGCGGTCAGGGTCTTGCGGGTCTTGGAAAGGTCATGTCCAACGGTGACGGTCATCTCTGGCTCCCATGAAGGTCGGCTGCGGCGGATTTGTATACCATTGTATGCCGAATATCCAGCCCCGCTTTGCGGCTTTCCTACAGCATATGACAGGTCTCTCGCAAAACCTTGATTGGCTCGCGCTGCCGGGCATCCCTATAACGCACTGGGGACAAGGATCAGGATACGCGACATGCGACATTTCGTCAGCGCCGCTTGCGGGATCTGGCTTGCGGCCGCGATGCCATTGCAGGCCGAGCCAGTAGTGGTGGTGGAGCTCTATACCTCCCAGGGCTGTTCCTCCTGCCCGCCGGCCGATGAATTCGTGGCGATGCTGGCGTCAAATCCGCAGATCCTGCCCCTCGCGCTGCATGTCGATTACTGGGACTACATCGGCTGGGAAGACCGTTTCGCCAAGGCGCAGTTCACCGACCGCCAGCGCGCCTATGCCAAGGCGGTGGGCTCGCGGACGATCTACACGCCGCAGTTGATCATCGGCGGGCAGGACCGGATCGAGGGGTTCGCGCCGGAAAAGACCGCCAAGCGCCTGCGGGCGCATCTTGAAGCCGACACGCCGGTCCGACTGACCGTGCAGCGCGAGGGCGACAAGCTGGTGATCCGGGCCGAGGCCGATCCGCCGCTCGACGAACCCGTCCGGGTGCAGCTGGTGCGCTATACCCCGGAAGAGACGGTGCGGATCGAGCGGGGCGAGAACGCCGGCAAGACCATAACCTACACCAATATCGTCACCTCGTGGGAACGGCTGGGCGACTGGTCCGGCCGCGAGCCGCTGGAAGTGACGGCGCCCTTCCCGGGCGACGAGCCGGGGGCGGTGATCGTGCAGCAGGACGGGCCGGCTGCGATCCTTGCCGCTGCGCGGGTGGACTGACGCCGCTAGACCTGCCCGCCGACCTTCCAGCGGCGGTGGATCCAGAACCACTGGCCGGGATGGGCGCGGACGCGGGTCTCCAGCGCCGCGGTCACTGCCTGCATCATCGCTTCGGGCGCCTCGTGCGGGATCGGCGCGTCGAGTTCCACCCGGAAGCCCAGCCCGTCCGGCTGGCGGATGGCGAAGAAGGGGATCAGGTCGGCCTTCAGCCGCAGCGCCAGTTCCGCTGCTGACAGCGCCGTGCGCGCGGGCTGGCCGAGGAAGGGCAGGACCGGCGCCCCGCCCACGTCCTGGTCGAAGAGAAGGACGAGCTGCCCCCCCGCCTTCAGATGCCGCACGAAGCCCGCGGTCCCGCTGCGTCCCTGCGGAAAGACCGGGCCGCCGAAGGCCTGCATCGTGCGGACGTAATGCGCGTTGAAATAGCGGTTCGACAGGTTGCGGTAGAGCCCGCCGATCTGGAACCCCCTTGCCACCAGCGCGGCGCGCGCGGCCTCGTAATTGCCGAAGTGACCCGAGACCAGGATCACCGGCCGCCCGGAGTTGCGCGCCTCGATCAGCGCCGCATAGCCCGGCCCCTTGGGCTCGATGGCGGCGGCGCGGGCCAGGAAATCGCGGGTCGAATAGTTCTCGATCAGGGTCCGGCCGGCATTGTCCAGCGCCGCGGCCGCGATCGCCTCGCGTTCGTCCGGGGTCAGGTCCGGCCAGACCAGCGCCAGGTTCTCGCGCGCCCGCCGGGTGTAGCCCGCCACCGGACCGATCACCCGCCGCATCAGCCAGCCCACCAGCGGCACCCGCCAGCGATAGGGCAGGGCCAGCGCCAGCCCGATCAGCCCGCGCGCCGCGAGGTTGATCGCGTAGTGGTCGGGGCGGAAGGGCAGGGCTTCTCCGGCAGGGGGCATCGGGGCTTTCACGGCTGAGGCGCGCGCAGCGCCCGGTTCTCGCGGTGCCAGACATAAAGTCCCGCCCCCACGATCACAAGCGCACCGACTACAGTCCAGCGGTCGGGCCACTGGTCATACAGCACCACGCCCCAGACGGCGGCGAAGACGATCCCCAGATAGGCGAAGGGCGCGACGATCCCGGCCTCGGTGATGGAGAAGCTGCGGATGATGCACAGCTGCGCCCCGGTGCCGAGGCAGGCGATCAGGCCAAAGCGCCAGAGATCCTCGGTCGCGACCGGGGTCCAGACGAAGGGCAGGGCGGCTCCGGCGGCGATGGTCCCGAACAGCGCGGCATAGACCATCGAGGCCCAGACGCTTTCCTGCGCCCCGATCCGCCGCGTCAGCAGGGCCGATGTCGCATAGGAGAGCGCGCAGAGGAAGGGCAGGATCGCGGCCCAGGTGAAGACCCCGGCGCCGGGGCGGATCACGATCAGCGCACCGATCAGCGCAACGACCACGCCCGCGATGCGCCGCGGTCCGAGCCTTTCGCCCAGGAAGAGCGCCGCGCCAAGCGTGATGAGCACGGGGTTGGTGTCGGCGATGGCCGTCGCCTCGGCCAGGCCGATATGGGCCAGCGACAGGAAGAAGAAGGTGGTCGCCCCGAACTGCGAGGCCGAGCGCCAGAAGTGTAGCACCGGAAAGCGCGTGCGCAGGACCGGGCCCAGGTGGTGGCGCAGGATAAGAAGGACCAGGAACAGCTGGCCGGCAAAGCGCACCCAGATCACCTGCGCGGCCGGATAGCGGTCGATCAGCCCCTTGGCGGTGGCATCCATCGCGGTGAAGAGGAAGATCGCCAGGATCATCAACACCACGCCGCGCGTGACCTGGGACAGATGGACGACCGACATCCGGTGGTTCTAGAGGCTTGTGCCCGTGCCGGCAAGTGGCGCAGCTAGCGCGACGATCGCCCCGGATTGTTCGCGAATTGGCTACAGGAAGCCGGATTCCCCGACTGTCCCCAACGGCAACATGCTGTATAAAGCCTGTATTCATGACGTTGTTTGGAGGATGTATCATGAGATTTGTTCTTGCGGCGGTGCTGGGTCTTTCGGCAGGGGCTGTGCAGGCGGGCGGACCCGTTGCTGTCGCCGCAGAGCCCGAGGTTGCCGCGCCGGCTGCTGCCCCGGCGGGGTGGGACTGGACCGGGTTCTACGCCGGTGTCAGCGCCGTTAGCGGGAGCTTCAGCGATAGTTCCATCGATTACGACACCTCGGGGTTCGGGATCCACGCCGGCTACCTGCGCGATTTCGGCCGTGCCGTTGTCGGGGGCGAACTGTCCTTTTCCAAGGGGGACTATGGCGATCTCGCCCCTGCGTCGGACTGGGACGCGACACGGGTCAAGCTGATCGGCGGCTACGATGCGGGCCGCTTGCTGCCTTATGCCTTCGTTGGCATGACCAAGTACGATCTGAACCAGACGCCCGCCTTTTCCGACACGATGGTGAACTATGGCATCGGCGCCCGTCTTGCCCTCGGACAAGGCGGCAAGTTCGTCGCCGGGATCGAGTACCTCGTCGAGAACAAGGACAATTTCGACGGAACCGGTGTCAAGGTCAAGAACAGCGAAATTGCGCTGCGGCTGGACTACCGGTTCTGACACATCGGACGGGATTGCCTGATCGGCATCCCCGCCCCCTTTTCCTCAGACATCCTCGGGCTGGATCAGGGTGATCTCGCCCGAGGCTTCAAGCGTGCGGATCGCAGTGACGACGGCGGTCATCGCCTCTTCGGCCTCCTTCTCCTTGATCCTGCCGCGAGCGGCCATTTCCTCGCGCAGGCCCTGGGCCAGGCGCTGCGAGATGTTGGCCAGGATGAATTCGGCCGCCTCCTCAAGCCCCGGCTTGCCCGTGGCAAAGGCCAGCGCGGCCACCAGCTGCGGCTGGTCCACCAGCCGGGTGATCTTGGGCGTGTCGCGCCGGTTCAGGCGCGCAGGGATATGGGCGAAGGTGAAGATCGCCTTGCGCACCTCGGCGGCAAAGGCGGCATCCTCGGCCTCCAGACCCTCCAGCACCTCGTCGCGGGTCAGCGATGGCGAGACGTTCAGGATCGCCCCCACGCGCTGCACCGGCCCCTGCTCGAAAGCCTTCGGCGGCTGGTTGTCGAGTTCGGCCAGCAGCGCTGCACCGATCCGGCGCACCGTTTCGGGGTCCACGTTTCCGGTCAGCGATACCGCATAGGCGACCCGACGTGCCCGTTCGCCCGGCAGCTTGCCCAGAAGCTCGGCCGACTTGGCCACCGGCAGTTTCGAGAGCATCACGGCGCCGACCTCGACCGCCTCGTTCAGAAGGATCGGCAAGAGCCGGTCCGTCGGCAGCGCGGTGATGCGTTCCCACGGGTCGATCTTGGACGAGGCGGTGGACATCCGCCGCAGCCGCTGGGCCGCCGATTGCGAGATGTGGCCGTCCATCATGGAAAGCGCGCCCTCGATACCGCCGGGGAAGGCGAGGCCGACCGATTCCAGTTCGGCGAGGAACTCGGCCACCACCTCATCGAGCGTGGCGCGGTCAACCAGCCGCATCTGGCCCATCTGCTCGGCCAATGCGGCCTGCATGTGTTCGGGCAAAGCCGCAAGCGGCAGCGAGGTTTCCTGCGAAAGCAGAAAGCGCACGATTACGGCCGCCTTCTGCCGCGGCGTCAGAACCCGGCGAGGCAACGGATTGACGGCCACGACCCGGCGTTCCGGGGTGATCCGGGCAAGGGGCACCATATCCTGCGGCATCGCATCCTCATCGATTCCCGATGGGGAAAGCCTGGCAGCCGCAGGTTAATGCATGCTTGAGGCCGGGCGTCAGCTGGTCGGCTTTTCGACGCAGGTGCCCTTGGCGCTGTCCCAGACCATTCCGGGCGCGCAGCTGGCGGCGGTCTGGTCGGTGTGTTCGCCCCGGCAGCCGGCTGCGGCCGACAGGCTGGGGACAAGCGTGAAGGCGAGAACGGCGAGAAGGCTGGCTGGTTTCATCGGGTCCTCCGTCTGTTGATGGCCTCTGTCAGGGTCGGCTGGCGCAGGTCGTTCCGGTCCTCATTGCGGCGGCAGCCGCAAGCCGCGGCGCGAGGGCAAGAGATGCGGCAACGATCATTCGCATTGGCCTGCCTGTCCGCAACAATCGGAAAGGTAGCACGATTGTGTCCACGGCAAGACCGGAAAAACGCGACCGGCCCGGCAGGGCCGATCACGGTTCCGTCATTCGCCGAAAACGCGGGCGAAGATCGTGTCGACGTGCCTGGTGTGGTAGCCGAGGTCGAACTTCTCCTCGATCTCGGCGGGGGAGAGCGCGGCCGTGACCTCGGGGTCGGCCAGAAGCTCGGACTTGAAGTCGGCGCCCTTCTCCCAGACCTTCATCGCGTTCCGCTGCACCAGACGGTAGGCGTCCTCGCGGCTGACGCCGGCCTGGGTCAGCGCCAGAAGCACGCGCTGGCTCATCACCAAGCCCTTAAACTTGTTGAGGTTCTTCAACATGTTATCGGGATAGACCACCAGCTTCTCCACCACTCCGGCCAGCCGGTGCAGCGCGAAGTCCAGCGTGATCGTGGTGTCGGGGCCGATCATCCGTTCCACACTGGAATGGCTGATGTCGCGCTCGTGCCAGAGCGCCACGTTCTCCAGCGCCGGGACCACCGCCATGCGCACCAGGCGCGCAAGGCCGGTCAGGTTCTCGGTCAGGACCGGGTTGCGCTTGTGCGGCATGGCGGAAGAGCCCTTCTGGCCGGGGCTGAAGAACTCTTCGGCCTCCAGCACCTCGGTCCGCTGCATGTGGCGGATCTCGATGGCGACGTTCTCGATGCTGCTCGCGATCACCCCCAGCGTGGCGAAGAACATCGCGTGCCGGTCGCGCGGGATCACTTGGGTCGAGATGGGCTCGGGCGTCAGGCCCAGCATCTTGCAGACATGTTCTTCCACCCGCGGGTCGATGTTGGCGAAGGTGCCCACCGCGCCGGAAATCGCGCCGGTCGCCACCTCTTTCCGCGCGTTTTCGAGCCGGTCGCGGTTGCGCTTCATCTCGGCGTAGAAGCGGGCGAAGGTCAGGCCCATCGTGGTCGGCTCGGCATGGATGCCGTGGCTGCGGCCGATGCGCACCGTGTCCTTGTGTTCATGGGCGCGGGCCTTCAGCGCGGCGAGCACCCGGTCGAGCCCCTTGAGCAGCAGGTCGGCGGCGCGGACCAGCTGGATGTTCAGCGTGGTGTCCAGCACGTCCGACGAGGTCATCCCCTGGTGGACGAACCGCGCCTCGTCGTTGCCGATGATCTCGGCCAGGTGGGTGAGGAAGGCGATCACGTCATGCTTGGTCACCGCTTCGATCTCGTCGATCCGGGCCACATCGAAAGGCACGTCCTTGGCGCGCCAGACGGCCTCGGCATTTTCCCTAGGGATCACCCCCAAAGCGGCCTGGGCGTCGCAGGCATGGGCCTCGATCTCGAACCAGATGCGAAAGCGGGTTTCCGGGGACCAGATCGCCACCATTTCGGGGCGGGAATAGCGCGGGATCATCGGGCACCTCCGGGCAGCGGCTGTCTGCGCCCCCTTACGCCGGGCAGGGTCAGCGCGCAAGGCGTCCAGGGAAAGGCCGCGACGAGGGCAGGCGCGATCCTCAGCGGCGTGACGAGGCCTGCCAGAAGCGCGACCAGAACCACAGCGGCCCCCGCGCCGGTCGCCAGTGTGGCGCGCCCGGTCCGGGGATGGTGCCGCGCCAGGGGCACCGACAGGTGGGCGAAGAGCGACAGCACCGCCAGCCCGTAATAGGTCGCGAAGAGGACCGGCCAGGGTGCAGGGGCGTGCAGCCCGGCGGCGGCGAAGGCAAGGTCGGTCTCGGTGCCCCGGCTTCGGGCCGCCAGCACCGCGCCAAGATGGATGGCAAGGAACAGTGCGAGATAGCCGCCCGACAGGGTTTGCAGCGTCGCCCGCCGCCGCCGCAAGAGCAGCGCGCCCCCGATCCCCGCCTGGGCCGCGAGGGCAAGGAACAGGAGCGGCTCCACCAGGGGATGCCGATAGCCCAGGCGCAGACCATTCTGCACCGCGTTGTGCACGTCCTGCCCGGCCAGTCCGGCGAGGTGATTCCCGAGGTGCAGCGAGAGGAACAGCGCCAGCAGCAGCCCCAGCGCCAGGTGCGCCCGCCTCATGCCAGCCCGACCAGCGCCAGCGCCGAGATGGCGAGGAAGGCGGTCCACTGCGGCAACACCCTGACCGAACCCAGCCGCCTCCGGCCGTAGAACAGGAACAGTGCGGCCGCGGAAAGAAACAGCGCAACCGGCAGCGCAGCCAGTTCCAGCGCCCGGTCGGGCATCAGGCCCGCCGCGATCAGGGCCAGCCCGCCAAGCGCCATCATCGCTGTTGCCGCATGCCAGACAACGGAGCAGACCGCCTTGGCCGGTTCGGGCCAGTCAGAGCCGACCATTGGCCCGTGAATCTCGCGCGCGATGCGGAAAACATGGGCAAGATCAAGGACAAGCGCCACAATTCCGGCGGACAGCCGCCAAGGGGGCACCGCGTGCTCCATCCGGTTGCGTCTGGAATAGCCGGGCCGCTGGACCTTGTCCATACGGCTGCGCATGTCTGTCGCATGAGCAAGGCCGTTCTCAAATCCAGACTGAGGCGTACCGATGGGTGCTGGCGGGATTCCGGGCGCTGGTGCGCGGCGGGATCGCGGCAGTCCGCGTCGAGGCGCTGGCGCGGGACCTCAAGGCTACGAAGGGTTCTTTCTATTGGCATTTCAAGGATCTGTCTGAACTTCATCAGACCATGCTTGAACTCTGGGAAGGTCTGGCCACCTCCGCGATCACCCCGCATGTCCGGCGATCGGGGCTCGACCCGATGGGCCAGCTCATGCTTCTGGTGGACATGGTCTCGGTCCGGTCGGGCGAAGCTGTCGGTGGCATCGAGATCGAACCGGCGCTGCGCCACTGGGGCCGCAGCGACCCCAGCGCGAGGTTGGTGGTCGAGCGGGTGGATCGCCAGCGCTTGTCTGACCTGGCCGGGTTCCTGCGCGCGGTCGGTCTGGAAGAATCCGAACTGTTGCCAAGGGCGCAACTCATTTATGCCGCAGTGATCGGCCTAAAAAGCCTGAGGCTGACCACCGGACAAGACATGGCCGCGCCGCTTCGGTCTCTGGTGTTGCAGCTGGTGGGACATCATGGGGCGTCTGGCCGGACGGGTACGAAGAGGTAGGAATGAGTGACGGAAGCAGGACATGGCCGAAGGTGATCGGGCTGGCCCTGGGGCTGGCGATCCTGGCCCTGGCCGGGGGCTACCTGGGCTGGCTGCATCCGCTGGGCGATTCGCTGTCGGTCGGTCGCGGCCTGGCTGCTGCCGCGATCCTGATCCTGGCGGTGTTCGCCACCTTTGCAGGACTGAGGATGGCGGCGTTCGTTGCGATGCTGCTGGCGCTTCTGACCGGGGCGCAGGTGCTACTGGCATATACCTGGCCCGGCCTGACCGGGCGGTATTCCGTCTATCAGAAGAACCTGAATTACCGGAACTCCGAACTTTCCGCGCTGGAAGCCGACATCCGGGCCGCCGATGCGCAGATCGTGACACTTCAGGAAGTGTCCGAGCCGAACCTCGCGCTGCTGGCCGCGCTGCGGGACGCCTATCCGCACCAGCAGGTCTGCCCGGGGCGGGTTGTGGGTGGCCCGGCGATCCTGACGCGGCTGACCCCGGTTCCGGGCACGGCCTTCTGCGGCCCCGGGCTGGCGGCGATGCAGGTGGTCGCCGGGGTCGAGGGGCAGGACCGGTTCTGGCTGGTCTCGCTGCATCTGCACTGGCCCTGGCCCTATGCGCAGGCCGATCATGTGGAGCTTCTGCTGCCTATCCTCGACCGGTTGCAGGGGCCGGCGATCGTGGCGGGAGATTTCAACATGGTGCGCTGGGCGAACTCGGTCACCCGGCTGGCAGATATCCTGGAAATCCGGCCTGCAGGTCCGACCTTCGGCACCTACATGGGCTGGAGCGAGATTCTCAGGCTGCCGATCGACCATGTCCTCGCGACCAGGGGCGGACGGGTCAGCCCGCGCGAGGCGCTTGGCTCGGATCATCTCGGCCTGCTGGCGCAAGTCGAGATCTGAGCCGCCCGGTCGGCGCGGCAGTCCGGGGTTCACCGAGCCGTGAATGGTCTTGCGGTTCGGCCGTGGCCGAGTATTGCCGCATCAACGGATGCGAGCCTGCCGATGCGGATCCTGTTTCCGACATTCCTTCTCGCGATGCCGGCAGCCGCCGGGGAGTGGCGCCTTCTGGACGCTGCCGGCATCTCGGCGGCGCTCTCGGCGCGGGTGCTGCGGTATGACGACGGCAGCACGCAGAATTTCTTCCGGGACGGGCGCAGCCTGCGCGAGGCCGCGGACGGCACCCGCTGGGGCAGGTGGTGGGCCGAAGGGGACCGCCTTTGCCAGCTCTGGCCGCCCTCGGTCACGCCCGACTGCATGACGGTCGAGGCGCGCCGGATCGACCTGCGCTTCACCGCGCCGGATGGCGAGGTGCGGATCGCGCGCTACGTCGATCTCTGAGTCCGCCCCTCCCGACGAGAAGCCGAAGGCGCACGAGGAGGCGCGGTCAGCCCATCAGCCGCGGATCGAACGGATAGGTCGTAAGCGTCTCGCAGCCGGTCTCGGTGATCAGCACCTGATCCTCCAGCTTGATCGAGAAATCGCCCCCTTCCGGCGAGACAAGCGCCTCGACGCAGAGCACCATGCCGGGTTCCAGCGCCGCATCGAAGGCACCGGGGATCCAGCCGTCGGGGTAGTGCACATAGGGCCATTCGTCGCAAAGCCCGACCCCGTGCATCTTGCAGCTGTATTTCTGCGCCCAGTATTGCGGCGCCAGCTGGTGGCCCTGCATCACCAGTTCCTCGATCGTCACGCCCGGCTTCAGCCGCGCCTTGTGGTCGGCGATATGGTCGAGCGCATGGTGGAAGGCGGAAACCATCGCGTTCGAGGGCCGTGCCTCGCCCAGCCACCAGGTGCGGCTGATGTCGATGCAGAAGCCGTAGGCGCCGATCAGGTCGGTGTCGAAGGCGAGGATCTCGTTCTCCTGCACGATCCGCGGCCCGCATTCCTGAAACCAAGGATTCGTCCTGGGCCCCGAGGCCAGGAGCCGCGTCTCGATCCATTCCCCCCCGCGCCGGATGTTGGCGGCATGCAGTTCCGCCCAGATCGCATCCTCGCTGCCCCCGCCATTCGGCACGTTCTCGCGCGCGAAGACCTCCATCTCCCGGATGCCGGCCTCGCAGGCATGATGCGCGCAGCGCATCGCCAGGATCTCGTCCGGCGTCTTGACGGCACGGACCCGCTCCGTCACCTCCTCGCCTTCCTCGACGGTGAAGCCCGCCGCCTCCAAAGCCCGCAGCCCGTGGACCATGATCTTGTCCACCGCCAGCCGCCGGTTCGTCCCCGCATGCGCCCGCATCACCTCGTCCACCTGCGCGGCGAACCCCCTCGCCGCGTCCACCCCCCGGTCGCCGGTCGAGTTGTAGAAGAAGGTCGCCCCCGAGCGCAGTTCCTTCACCAGCCGGTTGAAGGTCACGAGGAAGGGCGAATTCCTGTATTCCCACATCACCATGTGGCCATCGGCGCAGAGCAGGCAGGCGCGGAACGGGTTGTGCGTGTTCCACAGTTGCATGTTCGTCGTGTCGGTCGCATAGCGGATGTTCAGGGGGTCGAACATCAGAAGGCCGCCATAGTCCCGCGCGACCAGACCGGCCACCAGCCGGCGCCAGCGATCCTCGCGCATCCGGGCGAGGTCCGGCAGCTGCAACCCCGCCGCCTCCCATTCCCGGAAGGCAAGTTGCGTCGGCCCGATCTCCACCCGTTCGTTGTCGTTTGGCGTCCCATCCCCCAGCCGCCCGCCGCGCGAGGGGTCGATCTTCCGGCGGTCGCGGTGATAGTCCATCGGCCCCTCCCGTTTCCGCCAGCTTGCCCCGCCGGCAAGGCCCCGCCTAGGCCAGGGGCGACGCGCAAGGTCGCAAATGTGTTGGTTGCAGCCGCCCCGCGCCCGTGGTCAAAAGCGGGCCATGGCCGACCCGATGCAAGACCAGCCCATCCTGCAGGACCGCCTCCCGCACCTGCCGTGGATCGACCCGCGCACCCGCCGCCTGCCCGGCATCCTGCCGGTCGAGGGCCGCGACTGGCTGCGCCTGGACGAAGCCTATGGCCCCCAGATGGCGCTCCGCGACCGGCTGATCGCGGCGCAACCCGGGGTGGTCCACGCCCTCCTGCCTTCGGCGCGCCCGGCCGCCGACGAGCTTTACCGGACCGTCCTCGACTGGCTCCGCGCCGCCCCCGGCTTCACCCTGACCGCCCGCGGCGTCACCCGCCCCGACGGCGTGACCGTGCCGCTCGATCCCGACCAGCCCCTTCTGACTCTCGGCCGCCTCGTGCAGGAAGACCTCTGCCTGATGGAGCCGCAGGGCGCGGAATATGCACTGACCGGGGCGATCCTGTGCTTTCCGGCCTCGTGGAGCCTCGCGCAGAAGATCGGCCGCCCGCTGACCGGCATCCACGACCCGGTCCCGGTCTATGATGCCGACCTCGCCCGCCGCGTCGCGCGGCTGTTCGATGCGATCCGGCCCGAACAGCCGCTCTGGCGGATGAACTACCTGACCTACGACGATTTCGTCCTGCACCAGCCCCGCATCGAGGGCGACAAGCGCCCGCAGCCCACCGACCACGTCTATATCCGCAGCGAACGCCAGTGCCTGATGCGCCTTCCCCTGACGCGGGCGGTGGTCTTCACCATCCACACCTATGTCGTGGACGCCGCCACCGTCACCCCCGAGGAACTGGCCGCACTCCGCGAGGCGGTGCATTGACCCGCGCACTTCTCGTCACCGCGCATCCGCTTGCGCAAAGCCTGACCGCGCGCCTGGCCGCGAGGGTCGAGGCCGAGGCCCGCGCCGCCGGCTGGCAGCTTTCCCGCCGCGATCTCTACGACGGGTTCGACCCGGTCCTGACCCCCGCCGAACGCGCCGCCTATTACGCCACCCCCGCCGCGACGCTGGACGAGGACAAGCGCGCGCTCGCCGAGGCGCAAGTGCTGATCCTGGTCTTTCCGACCTGGTGGTTCGGCTTTCCGGCCATCCTCAAGGGCTGGTTCGACCGGGTCTGGGCGCCGGGCACGGCCTACGACCATTCCCCCGGCTTCGGCCCGATGCTGCCGCGCCTCCACAGCCTGCGCGAGGTGCTGGCCGTCACCACGATGGGTGCGCCGGCCTGGATCGACTGGCTGGTGCTGCGCCGCCCGGTCCGCCGCATCCTGCGGCTCGCCATCCTCAAACCCTGCGCGCCGAAGGCCCGGCTGACCTGGCGCGCGCTCTACGGCGCCGAGGCCGTGGCCGAGCCACGCCTCGCGCGGTTCGAGACCCGCCTCGCCGCCGACCTGACCCGCATCGCACGGAGGCTGACATGCCCGGACTGATCCGCAGGACCCTTCTGATCGGCGGCGCGGCCGCGGCGGCGGGGGGGCTCGCGCTCTGGCGCTGGGGCGGCTCCCGTGCGACCGAGATCGCCTATGGCAGGGATCCGCTCCAGACCTTCGATCTGACCCTGCCCGGGGGGCGGGGGCCGGCGCCGGTGCTGGTCATGTATCACGGCGGAGCCTTCCGCGCGGGCGACAAGACCGACCTTGCGGTCTGGCCGGAACTGCTCGACTCCGGCATCGCCGTGGTGCGGGTCAACTACCGCCTTTCGGGCACGGCGAAATGGCCGGCCCAGGGCGACGACTGCCTTGCCGCCATCGTGCACCTGCAACGCCAGGGCGCGGCGCTGGGGCTTGATCCTTCCCGCATCGTGCTGATGGGCCAGTCGGCCGGGGCCTTCCTCGCCGTCTCGACCGCGCTGAGCCTCGTCGAGGTGGGCCTCAGCCCGCGCGGGGTGGTCAGCCTCTACGGGCCGATGGATTTCTCGACCATGGACCAGGACATGAAGACCCTGGGCCGTACGCCGCAGATGGGGCCGACCGATGCCGCCGACAGCGCGGAAAGCCAGCTCCTGGGCTTTGCCGTGGGCGAAAACCGCGCGGCGGCGCGGGCCATGGGGCCGGTCGGGCGGCTCGCGCAACTGCGCGAACCCCTGCCGCCGATCCTGATCCGGCACGGCGACGCCGATCCGCTGATTGCCGACCTCCAGGCCAAGCGCCTGCGCGAGGCCTGGGTCGCCGCCGATCCCGCCGCGCGGATCGACTACAAGCTCGTCCCAGGTGCCGGCCACGGCGGCGAAGCCTTCGAGACCGACCCCGTTCGCGCCGAGACCCTGGCCTTCATCCGGCAGGCGCTGGCCTGATCTTCCCTCATCCCGCCCCGGCTCTTGCCCTTGTCCAAATACTCTCGGGGGGTAGCCGAACGGTTTCGCCACCGGTTCGAGAAACCGGTCGGCTGGGGGGCGAGGCGCCCTCGACGGCCGAGCCGGTTGGCCGCAGGCCAGAGGCGAGAGGGGCTCTCGCGCCGCAGGCGCTCCGCCCTGCACCCGCCGGCCGTCAGTCCTCGCGCCCGATCGTCTTGAGGTCGC
>NZ_JBKBLV010000040.1:0-30894 GCF_046295235.1 Tabrizicola flagellatus | reverse complement strand
TCTCTCTCGAAAACGATTACCCCCGATCGCCCAAAGCCCTCGGGGCATACCGCACCTCCTGCTTGGTGCAATGGCGCGGGGTGGAGCAGCCCGGTAGCTCGTCAGGCTCATAACCTGAAGGTCACAGGTTCAAATCCTGTCCCCGCAACCAAAATATCCAATACTATCAAAGACTTCAAAGCCGAGCATAACGCTCGGCTTTACTCATTCCAAATTCTTGTCAACACCTGGTCAACGTTCGACGAGGCCCCCACCGTAAGCGCGACGTTGCGGCCCTATGCTGCGAGGCTTGACGGCTGGTTGAATCGCCATGGCATGAGGTCTTCGATACCGCTTTGTGGGTGACCGTCGAGGATGGCGCGCAGTGTGGCGGCGAGATAGTCGACTGGGTTCACGTCGGACATCTTGCAGGTAGCGACCAGCGAGGCGAGCATGGCCCAGTTCTCGGCGCCGACTTCATTCCCTGCAAATAGAGCATTCTTTCTTGTCAGGGCGATCGGTCGGATCTGGTTCTCGACCGGGTTGGTGTCGGGCTCCAGCATGCCGTGCTCGAGGAAGCGGATCAGTCCGGGCCAGTGCGCCAAGGTGTAGCGGATGTCTTCGGCGAGCTGGGATTTCTGCGGTATGCGCGAGAGCTGGGCTTCCAGCCAGGGTTTCAGCGCCGCGATGATCGGGGCCGAATGCTCACGCCGTGCAGCAAGGCGCATAGTGGCCTCCTTGCCCCGCACGGACTTCTCGATCTGATAAATAAGCGCGATCTGGCGCAGCATTTCCTCGGCGATGGGCGAGCCGTCACTCTCGAAGCGTTTCACGAAGCGGCGGCGGACATGGGTCCAGCAATAGACCAGTTGCCACGGGCCATTGTCGCGCGCGATTTCCGTCATCGCGTTGTAGGACTGGTAGGCGTCGCACTGCAGGAAGCGGCCGCGGTATCCGGCGAGGAATTTCAGCGGATGCGCCTTGCCCCGGCCAGGGGCGTAGTGGAACAGCACGATGGGTGGGCCGGCCCCGCCATGACCACGGTCATCAGTGACGACGGCCCAGAAGAAGCCGCTCTTGGTGCGTTTCAGGCCCGGTTCCAACACTGGCGCGCGAGTTTCGTCCACGAAGATACGGTCTGCACCGCGCAGATGCGTGCGCATGTGGTTGATGACGGGCATCAGGTGGAAACAGGCGCGGCCGACCCAGTTGCCGAGCGTGCCGCGGTCCAGATCGATCCCTTGCCGCTTGAAGATCTCGGCCTGCCGATAAAACGGCAGGTGGTCACCGAACTTCGAGACGATAATCCAGGCGATGAAGAGTTCCGTGGGCAGACCGCCAGGCACCACATGTTCAGGCGCATGCGCTTGCGCCACGGCCTGCGAACAGCGGCGGCAGGCGTATTTGGGCCGCCGCGTGACCAGCACCCGGAACTGCGCGGGGATCACGTCCAGCCGTTCGGAGACGTCTTCCCCGATATTGGCCATCTCACCGCAACCACAGGGGCAGAGCGTGCTGGCAGGCTCGATCACGCGCTCGACCCGGGGCAGATGGGGCGGTAGATGGCCACGGTTGCGCTTGGGCTTGCGCGATGTTTCCCCGCGCGCCCGCTGCATCGCCGCTTCGGCCTTTTCCTGTGCTGCCTCGAGCACGCCTTGGGCAAATTCGGCATCTTCCAGGGGCAGGTTGAACTGCTCGGGCGAGAGCTTTTCGGAGCGCTTGCCGAATTTCTCGCGCTGCGCCGCGTGCAGGATATCCTGCAGCCGCCGGTTGGCCTCTTGCGTCTCGGCCAGCGTCGCCTCCACCTCGGCGAGGCGGGCCTTCAGCAGGGCATTTTCACGCGCAAGATCAGCTGCTTCCATGCCAGGAAGTGGATCACAGGATGCCCTTGCAGGCCAGCAAAAACAGGTATTTCGGCGCCGTCTACCTGTCACCCCGCCGTCAGCGGGCGTCGTGCCCGTTCGGGTCGGACCATCCGCCAATCCACGCCCTCAAAAAGCGCTGCAAACTGCGCGCTGGACATGCGCATGACCCCGTCGCGCACCTGTGGCCAGACGAATTTGCCGCCTTCCAGCCGCTTGTGAACCAGCACCATGCCGGTCTGATCCCAGAGCAGCAGCTTGATCCTGTCCGCCCGCTTTGCGCGGAACACGAAAGCCGCCCCGCAGAACGGGTCCATCCCGAACATCTCCTGCACCGCCAGTGCCAAGCCATCGATACCCTTGCGGAAGTCTACCGGCCGGGTCGCCACGAAGACCTTCACCGAACCGCCATGGCCGAACATCACGATGCCGCAGCCCGTGCCGCCCGGATTGCCCGGGTCAGCTGCCCCTCATCGACATCAGGACCCGCGCGGATGACGATGTCGCCCACCACGATTTCGAGATTGGACCCGGGGACGGCCGCCGAAGCCTCAGTCGCGCTGTCATCAACCACCAGTTCCGCGAAGAACGGCAAGGCCGCCACGCTTTCGGGCACCACCAAATTACCTTTGCGTATCTGCTTGCGCCAATCGTAAATCTGCCAGCGGGTCGTGCCGTGCTTGCGCGCAGTATCTGCGACCGTCACCCCGGGCATCATGCTCTCCGCCGCGATCCGCGCCCGCTCTGCCTTCGTGCGCCGACGACGACCGCTCGGCCCCTCGATCACCTCCAGCCGGGAAACCCCAACCCCCATAGAGCCGCCCAATTGGACGCCCATTTTGCCGTCTACTTCCAAAATCCAAACCCTCCGTCACGCCCATGCGCGCAGAATGGCCGGATCAAGTCGCAAATGGCAGGAGGGGGTCGGCGTAGCGCTTACTGTGCGGGTGATGCTGGCCTCGCTCGACCCCTTCCAGTTCTGGGCGGCCGGGGTCGGCCAGTGGTTCGGCAGCGCTTTCGCGATGCCCAGCGCCAGTGCTTCCGCCTTCCGGGTGAAGTCGCTGTTCCCGGCCGGATTGTATCGGTCCGTGCCGGGATGCAGGCTCATTGGTGTGGGCCAGGATGAAGATCCGCAGCCGCTCGTGCGGCGCGCCGACCTCTGCCGCCGAGAACAGGCCCGCCGCAGGCGTGTAGCCCAATCCCCAAAGCTCTCGCAGGACGGTTTCGAGGCCGAGGGTGACGTGCCCGGCGACGTTTTCGAGGAAGACCCATTCGGGACGGCATTCTCCGATGACCCGGGCGACGTCGGGCCAGAGGTGGCGAGGATCGTCGGCGCCGCCGCGTTTCCCGGCCGCGCTGAAGGGCTGGCAGGGATATCCGGCCAGGACGGCATCGAAGGCGCCGCGGAAGGGCCGGGCATCGAAGCTGCGCAGGTCGGTCCAGATCGGGGCCGGGGCGAAGTATCTTGCGCGCTGGGCGGCGATGAGGACGCCGCGCGGCCAGTCCTCCCATTCGACGAAGGCGCGGGTGTGATAGCCGGGTTCGGCGAGCATGAGGCCCAGATCAAGGCCTCCGCCGCCTGCGCAGAGGGACAATCCGTGCCGGGGACGTGACACCATGCCATTCACCGCACCCCGCGCTCGCGCAAGCGTTCCGGTGTCACGAGCCCCCGCGCCAGCATGGCGTCGCGCATCGTGTTGCTGATTGCGCTGACCGGCAGGTAGCGGTCGGAGTTGACCAGATCGGCGTAGAAGGCGGGCAGGTCCGTGATCGGTTTCGCGGCCGGGGCAGGGGTCGCCTTGGGCTTCCGGCGTTTGCGCCCGGCATCCTCGACCTTGCGCTGGGCCGCCCGTTGCATCGCCCGGTCCAGCGCTTTCGGCCCATCGGGTGGTTCGGGGTGTTCCTGGCGGCTGGCCTCGGCCGCGGCGATGATCTCCGCCTCGGTCAGGCCAAGTTCGTCTCGCCAGCGCTGTACGTGCAGCCGGGGCGGCCAGCCTTGCCACCAGCCGGGCAGGGCGTCGGGGTCGAGGCCGAGTGCTGCGAGCAGATCCCTAAAAACCTCATCGGAAATCGGCGCGCGCGCTTGCGCGCCCTCCTCCTCCTTTACTGGTTTACTTAGAGGTTCCCTTACAGGGTTAGTGTCCGAAATCCGGACACGGCTTTCGGCACTTTCCGGACACGGGTCAGCCTGAAAATCGGACACGGCTACGGCGCCATCCCCGTGTCCGAAATCCGGACACGGCAGCGAATTGGCCATGCCTTCGAGCTCGCAAACATCGGCACCGTCGAGGCTTTCCGAACGCTCGTCCTCCCCGTGTCCGATTTCCGGACACGGCACCACAGCCACAGGTGTGAAACCCGGCTCGAACCCCAGGATGTAGCGTGTCGGCAGCTGGCGCTTGGTCACGGGGTCAAGCCGCGGCACCCGCCGCAGCAGTCCCACCGCCTCGAGCTGGCCAAGGTGATCGTTCAGCGTCGACCGGCTGATCTCGCAGTCATGCGCCAGCCGGTCCTGCGAGGGGAAGCAGCCGTAATCCGGGTTGAACCGGTCGCAAAGATGCCAGAGCACGATCTTGGTCGTGGGCTTCAGCCCGCGCTGCTTGATGGCCCAGTTGGTGGCCTCATGGCTCATGGCGCGGGCCTCCGCGGGGCAGGGGCGATGCGCGTGGTGAATCCGTGATCGGCCAGCGCGCCCAGCGCATCGTCGAGGCTGCGGACCAGCGCCCAGCCGAACCCTTGCGCCTGCACCGCGTCGCGGAACGCTTCCTGCTCCGACCGCAATCGCCCCTTCGGCGCCTTCAACTCGAGAAACAGGACGCGGCCGTCGCAAATCACCATCAGATCGGCGAACCCGGCATTGACGCCCATGCCGACAAGGATCGCCTGGCGCTTTGCCCCGCGGGGCCCGGCCTCGGTCACCTCGTTGGCGCAGTGGTGGATGATGGCCGAGCGGGGCAGGGCTATCCGCAGCGCCTGCACCACGGAACGCTGCAGATCAGCCTCGGGGGTGCCACGGCGCATCATTGCGCGGCCCTCCCCTGATCCTCACGCTGGGCGCGCCGAACGGGGCGTCGAGCGTCGACGACCACCAGCAGGCGCTGGGCATCGGCGCGCTCGCCCGGGGTCTCGCCATGCTGAACCAGCACATTGCAGGCGAGCCGGATCAGGAGATCGCTGTGATGCGCGACATCGGCGATGACAGCGCGGGCCTCGGCCACTCGGTCGGAGGGCCAGGCGGAATTGCGAGGGTGGATGGTCATGGCCGCCCCCGCGTCTTGCGCACCGGATGGGCCTGTTCCTGCGAACGGATCCACTCCTGAATGGCGGCGCGGCGATAGAAGGTCTTTCGACCTATGCGTGTGCAGGGCGGTCCCTGGCGGCGGGCTTCCCACCGGGACAGCGTGTCCGCGGTCAGGCCCAGCGCGCGGGCCAGCTGCTCGCGGCTGATCCAGTCGGCCAAGAGGTCGGGGATGTCTTCGACGGGATCGGTCAGAATGTCTTTCATGGGCTGCTCCGTTGGCCATGCGCCCTCTGGCAGGGGCAGGGTCAGCGAAGCAGAGCGCGAGGACCGGAAGACAGGCGGAAGGTGGAATTGAGCGCGGTGGATCAATTCCACCCCAGTTTTCATTGGGGTTTTGGGGCTTGTGGGTGGTCGGTGCTACCGCACGCAGCCGCCCCCACAGCGATCATCCGAGGCGGCTCCGGGCGGTGAACTGTGCGCGTGCGTTACCGCTCCCTCCGGGCCGGGCGATCTGACCGGCTTTCGGAGTGATTGACCGGTTCCGAGGGGAGCGGAATTGCCGGAACAGGTTGTTCCGGTCGGGTTCCGAAGGCGCTCGACGATATCCACAGGTTCTTTCTTTGTTCGTGACGAACAGCACAGGATTGTGGTTGCGCGCTCGCCTTCTGGATGCGTAGATTCATGGTTGAGCAGTCCATAAGAATCGAAAAGACGAACACAGTCGGATGTGCACGCCGGTGACGGTGTGCCTCTGGCCTACAGGCGGTTTTCCTCGACGACGTGCTCTCCACCCCGTGGGCCCGCGCGCCTCGCGTGTCGGGTCATTTGTAACCTGCATGCCGACGGCCCTGGCCGAAGGATGCCGCATGTCTGAAAGGAGTTTCCCAATGCCCCTGCCGCCTGTTGCCTTCCACTCGATCTATGAGCTGGCATTTCGCTGGAACCGTCATCCGGCCGACGTCGCGGGCTGGGCGGCGGCGGGGCACCTGAACGTCGTGACCGGCATTCCCCCGGTGCTCTGCGGAGCGGAAACCGTCGCAGGAATGGTGCAGGTGCCGATGCCCGAATTCATGGGATTGTTTCGAAGGATCGGCCCGAGCGACGAGCATGCGCGCCTCAAGCGTGTCATGCCCCTTGGGGCGACGACCTGGCTGGCGATCACGGACCCGGCCGAGGGCCTGCTGGTGCGTTCCTTTGACTTGCTGGTGGATGCCGGAAATCTGCACCAGTTCGAGGACGAGCGGGAATTGCTGCCGCGGCTGGTTTCCACCATCGGTGCCACGCCGCGCTACGATTGGGATGCGATGTATGCGTGGCTGTTCTGGTTCGCCCACGAGAAGGGGCTTCCAGAAACCAAGACCGCGCTGGTCTCATTGGTGCAGGACTGGTTCGTGCAGAACTCGAAGTCCGGGGAGGTGCCGGATGAAAGCACGATCCGCAAGCGGCTGACCTCGCTCTGGAGCAAGTTGCGCGGCGAGGAGCCGATCTGACGATCAGGCCGTTTTCGGAAGGTCGGTCCCCTCCTGCGCCGCGTCATGCACAAGGCGCGGCCGCGGGCGCAGGAGATTGGCCACCGTGTCGACGCCCGCGCGCAGCGGGGAATCCATCAGGTGTGCATAGCGCTGGGTGGTCTGCATCTGGCTATGGCCCAAGAGCTTGCCGATCATTTCCAGCGATGCGCCGCCGCTGACCAGCAGTGAAGCGAAGGTGTGGCGCAGGTCATGGATGCGGACGTCGGCCAGTCCGGCCTCCCTCTGCACCTTGGCCCAGAAGCGGCGGATTTCCCGCACGGGCTGGCCGACGGTGTCGCCGGGGAAGAGCCACGGGTTGCCGCGGGGCACTACCTGCTGGCGCAGCCGCACGATGGCCGCCACGTCCTGCGAAATTGGCACGCGGTGGATCTTGCGCTGCTTGGTGGCCGAGGCGGGTTTCGACCAGATGGCATAGTCGAGGTTGAACTGTTCGAACCGGGCCGTCCGGACCTCGCCCACCCGCGCGCCGGTCAGCATGCACATGCGGATGATCGCCGCGGCGCGCTGATCCTCGGCAGCATCCAGCACGGCCGCCAGCCCGGTCAGTTCCTCGGGAGACAGGAACCGTTCGCGGGCGTGTTCGATGCGCCGATGGAAGCCCTGCGCGGGGTTGTCCGTCCGCCATTCCCATTCCACCGCCAGCGTGAACATCTTGCGCAGCACCTCGCCCATCCGGTTGGCGCGGATCGGGGTGGGCTTGTGACCCTGCAGCTTGCGTGCCCGGTTGTTGGGCTTCGCCTTGCAGGGCCGAGGCCGCCCCTCGGCCACGAAGTCGAGGAACTTCGCCACGTCAGACTTGGTGACCTCCGTCACCAGCCGGTTGCCCCACGCCGGTTCCACCATCTTTTTCAGCATCGAGACCTGGTCGCCCGCATTGGTCTTCGCCAGTTTCGGCAGATGCTCGACGATGTAGCGATCGATCATGTCCGTGACGCGCGGGGCCCCGCGCCACTCGTCCCGCGCCGCCAAAGGATCCTGCCCCTCGTCGATGGCGCGGCGCAGTTCCTTGGCACGTTCGCGCGCGGCCGTGACACTCCACTCCGGCCAACGCCCGATGGTCATCCGCCGCTGCCGACCGGCGTGCCGGTAGTCGATGGTGAAGGTCCGCGCGCCCGAGGCTTGCACACGGGCGGCGAAGCCAATCACCTCCGTGTCGAATATCTGATAGCTGACGCCGGGCTTCGGCTCCGCCTCGCGCAGGGTTTTCTCATTCAGTTTCAGTCGTTTGACCATCCATCACGCCTCCAAGTCCTGTGACACAGGCGTAGACCCGCGCCACTATCAAGTCGGACCACGGGGCAGGGACCGGAATACAGGCGGAAGGTGGAACTGGGGTGGGGAGGGGTGTTCCGGCAGGGGAAGACCAGATGGTTGAGTGTCGGTGATGCGCCACAGACCCACATACTCTTCTTCCCAAACTGAGCGGCAGATCGCACTCGACATGGCTTGTGCAAGAAGGAGAGTCTGAAAAATAAACACACCAGATTCTGAAAAAAGATAGCTGCAAATTCAGAATCTGACTCGTCCAAGCCGCTGACAGGTTTCATGTTGGGTGCAGTCAGGACGGAGGCGATGATGACACATTCCGAGCACAGCCAGTTGCGCAGCGCACAACGCGGTGTAACCACCCGCTTCATCGACGCGATCCTGATGCATGCCGACATCGAGCGGCCGATTGGCGACAATTGCCGTCTGATGCGCGTCAGCCGTCATCGCTCCCAGGGCCTCAACATCGACGACAGGCTTGGTCGCTATGCCGTGATCTGGAGCGATGACACAGCGAGGATTGTAACGGTCATGCCACTGCATGATGGGACTGCAGGCCGTCGCTACCGGCGCCGGGCTTGAGGGTGGTGAAAAGGCAATGGCACCCCTTTCGGAAAAGGAAATGCGTCGCGAAGAACAGCGCAAGTTCGAGCTGGAAAAGCTGCGCGGCATCGAGCAGCAGGCTGTTCAGCGGGGCCTGAAGCTCGGCAACCGGGATCGGCTCAAGGCGGCCTATCACCTGACGCGGGCGTGGCAGAAGGCAAATGAGGCTGGCGTCCGCAAGGAGGCCTTTCAGGACGCCATCTTCGCACGGATCAGACGATCGCATCAGTCTCGCCGGGAGTTTCGTTTGAACAATTGGACCCTTCGGCGCGGCGAAGACCCGACGACCCAGCCACATCTTCTCGACGCATATTCGACCAGTTCAACGCCGCAAAAGGCGCTGGAACCATATCTTGTCGGTTTGGCTGTTGCCGCCGAAAACTGCGGTGAGGACCCCGACGACTGGAAACTCGACATGATGCGTGACCTTTCCGTCTGGTCCCGTGTCACGGCATCAACAGATGTTGCTCCACCCGATGATCGACCGGCAGAAACCTTGGAGATCCTGTTGAAAGCGTTGTGTGCGGAACTCGCAAGACGCAACCGATTGGATGAGACCTTCGCCGCCATTCGGCGCATGAATTGCCGGTGGGATATGTTCAACGAGAAATTGATCGCAACCGATACGGCCTGCATGCAGCCTATTGAGAGTCCGATCAGTCCTGTTTGTGAGGACACACTCTATTTCGAGGAAATGTTTCCGTTTCCTTCAATCCCATTGCTGAGGGTGCCATATTTTGTCGCGAGATCCGAATTTCTTCTTAGTCCCGAAAGTGCGTTGCGGTCGTGGGATGCGGAGTATCTAGCCAGAGGTGACGGCTGGCTTCTCGATAACGTCGTCAAAGATCTTGCAGATCGCCGCTTGTGCATCCCTGCGGACTCTTCAGAAAGCAGATTCGCGAAGGGCACCTTGGCATGGTTCCGCGAGATCAGGCTTTGCATCGCACCTGGCGGTCATGGAGGATACACGAGTGTTCTTGAGACCCGACCCTACTTGGAAGCAAGGTTTGCAGATGATCTTCCGTTCGGCGGCAGACACCACGTTATCGGTGGATACGAACTCGACCTCGAACGGAGTTTGTTCTACGCGCGCAATGAAAACGGCGGGCCAGTATGGCCGCACATTTGCCTGACAAGCGGTGAATCCTGGCGGATAACAATTCCGAAGACACCTGACGGGGGACTCCCTCTTGAGGAATGGGCAGAACGAGGTTCGGCGTCGCCGGGCTGGTTTTTCGAAGCAGACCCAGTCCTGCACGCGGGCGAGGTGCACTACGAACCGTGGTATCTGTCTTACACGCCAGCGACTGCACCCTACCTTCGCCACTGGCTGACGGGTGATTGGCATCTCGCTGGTGAGCCCGCGGATTGCCCCTGGAGCCGCGGAAATTTCGACTGGGACGATCCGCAGAGCCCATGGAACAAGGATCTTCCGCCTGTCCACGAACTGAACTTCCCCGATTTCAGTCATGCCACCTGGATCGAATGCTGTCTGCACAACGGCCTCATCGAGGATGCGCTGCAGGCGAAGATCGATCGGCTCAAAGAACAAACGGTCCGAATCCAGGCTGATTGGCATGCCGCGCGTGAACGCAATGCAAATGCCCTTCTTCGGCGCTGGAAAGCCAAGACCGACAGTATGGAGACGAAGTAATGACGCGCATTTATGAACGACAGACAGACGCCATCTTTGCGGCAGCCCTTGCAGGCAATCCAGATTTCGCACGATCATTCCTGAATGCTGTGGACCGGAGACCGGAACTTCTGATCACCAGTGTCAGGGTGCAGACCCCGCATCGCGGTGAGGGTCATCGCGGCACCATCGATCTCGAGGTCACCCGTGGCGATGGCTCGATTCTGTTGATCGAAAACAAGATCGACGCAGGTTACAGCGTCACCCGAACCGGCGATCCCCAACCGGCTCGATACAAGGCCAGCGTTTCAGCATTGCGCCTTCGCGGCAAGATGGCGGCTTCGGTACTTCTGGCCCCCGAAGTCTACCTTTTGGGAACGCGTCATCGCGCCGCTTTCGACCATCATGTGAGCTACGAGGCCCTGCGCGAAAGCCTGATGGGTGGCGATCTTTCGTTGGTTGATGCCGCAATTCTTCAGGCTGCAACCCCGTACGACCCGGTTCCCAATCTGTCGAGCGCTGCGTTCTTCGCCGACTATCAGGCTTTCGCAGAGAAGTTCTTTCCGGAACTCTTCATCAAGCGAAACCCCAACGGAGATGGTGTGCGCCCAACCGGATCGCGGACGATCTATTTCGATGTTCCCCGCACTCTGCGAACGTGGTCCGGGCTCCCTCGGCCGAAAATGTCCTTGCAGTGCCGAGACAGCGCGGCTCCTTCGGCTTCGGTCAAGATCATGTTGGGCGACTGGGCTAACCGGGCAAAGGGGTTTCCCCTACCTGCCAGCCTCGAGGCGATCGGCGGGTATGTTCGACCTGCTGGTCGCTCCCTCGGCCTGGTGATCGACACTCCACAGCTCGAGACACAGATGCCGTTCCAGGCACAGGTGGCGGAAGTCGAGGAGGGACTGGAGGCGGCACGTCGACTGGCGGGCTGGTGGAACCAGCACGGCGAGAGCCTTGATCCGAACTGAAGCAGGAGGACGACATGAGCCACATCGAAAAGACAATTGCCCGGCTACCCAGCATGAATGCCAAGGCTCTGGCGACCTTGCGCGGCAATGCCAGCGCAGTGTTGGGAAGAAAGCCCGGCGACGAGGACGCCCGTCGTCTTCTCGAGGCACTTGACGCTATCGAGGCCGCGAAGCCCAGGACAGTCGAGTTCGAGGTGACAGGTCTGTTGTCTTGGGAGAAGCATCGCCCCGGCGAAGGCACGTTCCGTGCATTCCACGGTGAAAGTGTTGTTGGGCGGATATTCAAGCGGGCCGACCATTCCAGCCTCGACAAGGACGTCTACTCGCTTGAGATTCTTGGCCGGGCAATTCCCGGTGCGTTCCATCATATTCGCGATGCGCGGGCGGCCGGAGAGCGGGAGTTCGCGTCGAGGCCCGACCCGCGAGAGGACTGAGTGTATGATGGAAAACCTCGTCACCATCATTGTTGTCGCCTTGCTGGTGGTCTTTCACAGGCCACTTGCGGCCTTGGCTGGCGGGGTCTTTGCCCTTCTTGCCATGGCTGTTCTGCTGTTCGTGATGTTCATCTTCGTTCGGACAATGCTCTTCGGGGCGTGAGCCACAGACTGGCCGGTCGTCCGACGAAGCAGCAGTGAGCGGTTCCTGTTGCCCTCAAGATCCACCTAATCGTCGAGCTTCTTGTCAACGCCTGGTCAACCCGCAAATGCTGGTTGGGAGACTCTGAACGCCGTTGAATGACGACGCAAGCTGGCAGTCTCCGGCGAAAGAATTCGCCAGATCAAAGGCTTGTCCGCTAAGTCTCTGAAATCAAAAGATTCATAAAAATCAACGGGTTCGGCTCATAACCTGAAGGCCGCAGGTTCAAATCCTGCCCCCGCAACCAGACTTTCTAACACAATATCAAAGGCTTAGGCCAATGCATGGCGCCCCAAGGGGCGTTTTTGGCGTTGCAACGCGCCACAACACATTCCCCAAAGATTCCAAACCCTTACGAATACCCCCGATTCCTCCGTGCAACACCCATGCGACACGGGAATGATCGGATGTTCGCGGGACGTTCCTTCAGCCGATTGAGTTGTCTCCTTACTGGCCAAAGCACGTCCCCATGGCCACCTTGCTGATGGCGGCATGGGCGCCCACGAGGTGTTGATCCCTCGGCAAGTCCCAAGTCGGGAACAGCCCGGCGACGGCAGCCATATGGTTCTCCAACTCGCTGATCACCATGGTGATGTTCCGCGTGCCGTTATACTCCTCGGCCGACCTCCGGAGGTCGGCGCACAGGGCCTTGATGGCTGCGTAGTTGCGCATGGCCTGCAGCTTACCTGCGTCCTTGCTGTCCTCGACCAGAAGGCGGAGGCCATCCAGCACGGCGCGAATGTCCCGCTCCATCATGCTGCGGCGGTCCCCACGCCATCGAGGCGAACCGCGACGCTGGTGATGCCATTCCCGGCCGCCTCGATCGCCACGCCCACGGGGAAGCGCCCAGCGCCCGGCACGTTGATGTTCTTCGCTGTGTTGTCCCAGGCGACGCGCGCGCCGACAGTCAAGACTGCAGCGGTGGCTTTCGGTAGCTGATAGACGCCGGTGGTGGCCAGTTCGACCGGTTCGCCCACGGCGGCCGCATAGGCGGCGATGCCGAAGATGTTGCCGATGATCGTGCCTTCGCCAGAGGCGATGCCGTCTGCGGGCGCGGGCATGGTGATGATGTCGCCCCTTTGGACATGGTTCTTCATGGTCATAGCCCTTTCGAGGATTGGATGCGGACCACGGCGATGCGCGCCGTGGTGCTGGTGATCTGGCGGTTAAGGTCGCCCAGCGCCGCCGCCATCTCGGCATCGGTTGCATAGGTGACCCGCTTGCCGTCGTATTCGACGGTGCGGATACCCTGATAGCGGGCGGCCATCAGGGCATCGCGCCAGGCGGTGAGTTGGGTAAGGTCGGCCATCTTACGCCCCGGGGTTCTGGAACCAACCGCGGTGGTCGATGAAGCCTGCGCCGAAATCGAGGATCACCCTGATTTCCACGCCGTCCACGTCCCACCCCGACCGGCTTTCGACCTGGGGCCCTTCGTTGCCCGAGAGGTAGGCGAACTCGAGGCCGTCGATTTCACCCGGATCAGCGGTGACATACCAGCGGGTGGCGCTGGTCAGGCGCGGTTCGACCACCAGCGACATTGCGCCCGAGAACGGGTTCACATCGGCGGCGGTGGCGGGCGCGATGGTGGCGAGCCACTTCTCAGCCACGGTCTCCAGCGCGGGCGGGACCAGCAGGTTCTTCGGAGTGACCCGAATGATGCGACCGTCGATGCCTTTCTGCGTGCGCAGCGCCAGCCGGGCGGCCGAAAGGGTGGTGTCGGAAATCACTGCGCCGCTGGCCGCCTTGTTGCCATGATCGGCATGGAACAGCGCCTTGCTGTCCGACAGGGCCGGGCCGTTACCGCTGTTCGCCTCCAAGAGGGTAACGAGGATCCGTGCCTCGGTCTCGGCCGCGCCTTGGCCCATGCGGCGGGCAAGGTCCGCGAAGGCGCCGAGGTCGTCGTTCACCAGCACCTGCCGGGTGATGCCGATCTTCTTGGCCCAGGTCTCGATCTTGTAGGCCTCGCGCGCCTCGGCCATGGTCCCGGCCTTGATCTCGCCTGCCTCGCTCAACTTCTCGAGGAGTGGCGCCTCGCCCAGCATGATCTTGTTCACCGAGCGGAAGTCCCGCGCCGAGGTCTGGCGGCCAAGACGGCGGATGCCGGAAGGGGCGGCCTGATAGGCATCGCGCAGGACGCGGCCCACGGTGTTGCCGAGGATGATCGGGAAATCCGAGGTGGTGTGCAGGGCGCGGGTGACGAGGCTGGCGGGCGACAGCGCCATGGTAGATTCGCCGCGCAGGGTCAGCAGTTCCTTGGCCATATCGACCGGCGTGGCATAGGCATAGCGGCGGGCGGGCTCGGAAAGTTCATGGCGCGGGTTGATCCGGGCATAAAGGGCCTCGCCCATCTGGCGGGCCCGCAGGGCCGGGTCATCGTGGCTCTCGCCCATCTCGACGCGGACCTGTTCGGTCCGGATCATGGGCGCACTCCGGGCCGCCAGCGCCTCGAAGGCCGCACGACGAGCGGTGTCGGCATCGGCAGCGGCGTCGATCTGGCCGTCGACCCAAGCCTGATCCAACCCGGCGATGCGGGCGATGGAGCGGATCTCGGTGTTGATGGCCGCGCGGGTCTGCGCCGCGGGCGGGGCCGGGTTGATGATGGTGTCGGTCATGTTGGTCTCCATGCGGATATGTGCGCCGGGGTCAGCCGGGGTGGGGACAAGGGAAATCTCGTGGGGCATCCAGCGCACGGCGGTCAGCACGCGCGCGCCGTTCTCGGTGGTCTCGGCCCATTCCTCGACCGAATAGCCGACCGAGACATGACGCAGGATCCCGGACAGCACGTCCTGCCAGAGCGGTTCCACTTCTGGGCGCGACGAAAACCGGATCAACGCCGTACCGCGCTGGCCATCGACGGCAGCGGATTGCACGCTGCCCAGCACATCGCGGACGGCGGATTGGCGGTGGGCATCGAGCACGCTGGCGCCCTGCAGGCGCGAAAGGTCCACTGCCTCGGGCGCCAAACTGAGGCGTTCGATGTACTGGCCAGCCATGTCGCGGCGGCGTACGGGGGCACCTGTTGACCAGATCACCTCGACGGTGCGGGCGTCGCGATCGGCGCTGGAAGGGGCCAGGTCGGCGCGGCGGGTCAGCAGGGTGACGGTGTCATTCATCGGGGATGTCCTCCTTCTGGACAGGCGCCGCGCCGAAGCTCAGGCCCAACGCATCCGACCGCGCTTTGTCGGCGGCGGTCTCGGCATCGACCTGTTCGGCGTCGTAGCCCCGTTCGGAAATCGCCTGTGTCCTGCTCTTGAGCCCGGCGTTGATCGCGAGGATCTCGGCCTCGACGTCCTTCTTCGGATCGACGTAGTCGAACTTGGGCGGGAGCCATTCGCAGCCGAGATAAGCGGCCGGATCGCGGTCGAAATCGCGGGCGGGCAGATCGCCCGACAGCACCGCCAGCCGCACGAACCGCTCCCAGACCGGGCGGCAGAACAGATGCACGACCACGTTGTGCTGCAATTGCTCGACCCGGCGACGGAACTCGATCAGCCCGGCGCGGATCGAGGAATAGGTCACGCCCTCCAGATCGCCCGAAACCAGTTCGTAGGGCAGGCCCATCCCGGCCGCGACGGCGCACAGGTGGTTCTTCACGAAGGGTCCGTAGGCATCGCTTTCGGTGGGGTTGGAAAAGCGGATGTCGGTGCCGGGCGGCAAGGGGATGAGGCTGCCGGGTTCCATGCCGACCGTCAGCGCGCCGTTGGTGTTCGTGCCGGAAAGCCCGCCTGCGGTGCCGTCGGGATCGGTGATGAAGCCGGTGAACAGTGCCGCGACCTTGGCCTTCACCAGCGCCGCATCTTCGAACTGGTCCAACTCGTGCAGCCGCAACAGCACCGGGGCCAGCCAGGTGATCCCGCGCAACTGGCCAGCGGCCAGGGGCTTGAACAGATGCAGGCAATCGGCGGCGGGCAGGCGCAGCGGTTCCAGCCGCAGTGACGTCAGCGGATCGCCGGGCCTGTCCCTCATCACCCAATAGGCAGTGCGCTGCCCAGCGCCGTTGAACTCGATGCCAGCCCGGATGCGTGCGCCGCCGCCGATGTCGCGGTGCAAGTCCAACGGCACCTGGTCTCGGTCCAACAGGTCGATATGCAGGGGAATGGCAGGGGCATCGGGCACGACACGCAGCCGGGCGAAACTCTCGCCGCCCTCGACCATCGCGCGCACGGCCATGGCCTGCAGGCCATAGAAATCGGCAAGCCCACCCGGGTCAGCATGGTCGGTCCAGCGCAGCCACAGCATCTGCAATCGCTCGCGCACCGCTCTGTCGGGATGGGTGGATTGCGGCTTGATCCCCGCGCCGACGACATTGCCAACCAGGCTGTCCACCGCCGCCGCGACCCACGGGTTGTTCCGCGCATACCACCCGGCCCGCCGCGCCGCCGTGGTCGCGCCCGCCATGATCGCCCCGTTCAGCCCGTCGACGGTCCGCGCCCCCTCCCAACGCCGCCCGCCACCCGCGGCGTCGAAGCCGCGAGCGCGCGTGAGGCCGAGAAGGCGATGGAAGAGCGTCCGCATGGCGCGGAGTGTCTCATGCGCGGCGGCGTCGGGGTATCAGAGCGGTTGGGAAGGATCGGGAAACCAGTCGGGACCGATTGCAGCAAACGTTCCGGCGCAGGTTAGAGGGAGGCAAGGGCAGAGCTACGGCCAAGGTCGAAGTGTTCTCAATGGACTTGGCGACTGAGCGGATGACTGATATTTGACCCTTTGTCCTCTGGTTGATTGGGAAGATCGAGTGACAAGCGCCCCGATAGCTGGGGGTCTTGCATCAACCCATCTCATCGGCGAACCGACAGAGACCTAGACCTTTGGAGATTGCATTGAACGGCAAGACTGTTGAAAAACTCGAGCGGATTGACTCTGACCTCTTAGGAATCGGGGAACTTCTTGAAAGCAAGAAGCTTTCTGTGCCCTCACACCAGCGTCCCTACGCATGGGAAGATCAGCAAGTCGAAGATCTATTTCGCGACATCAATGACGCATTGAACGCCAAGCAGGGCGAGTACTTTCTTGGTACAGTTGTCCTCACCGAGGGTGATCAAGGCAGGAAGCTCGTCATTGATGGCCAACAACGCTTGGTTACGTGCGCGATTCTTATCGCTGCCATGCGAGACTACTTCGTGTCGGTAGGACAGGAAGACCGTGCCAAAGATATTGAGCAAAAGTACTTGTTCCGCCGAAACATACGGAGCCAGGAGGTGGAGGCGCACATTCACCTGATCCCAGAGGACCGCGAGTTCTTTCTCAACCGCATCATCGCAAATCCAAAAGAGCCAAAACGGACTGTTGAACCGGCCAACACGGCACAGAAGCGTTTGGTGCAAGCGGCTTCACTGGCGGCTTCATTCATCAAGAAGAAGGTAGATCTGACGCAGCAAAAAGACGACGCGATCCTCGACTATCTCGAATTCATCCATGACAAGTCGAAGGTCATTTCTGTCGAGGTTGACAGCGAAGCAAACGCCTATCTGATATTTGAAGTTCTCAACGACCGCGGACTTGATCTATCGCTAATCGATCTCTTGAAGAACTACGTCTTCAGTTTCGCCGCCGAAAAACTCGCCGAAGTCCAGTCGTCTTGGGCGGCAATGGTAAATGCGATTGCCGATATTGGCGATGAGGGGCAGATAAAGACCTTCGTGCGTCACGCGTGGGTGGCAAAAAACGGCCTCACCCGCGAAAAGGATCTCTACGCCGCGATCAAGAAAGAGGTTACCACGAAATCCAAAGCGGTCGACTTTGCTGCTGAATTGGCAAAGACGGCGGCGATCTATGCAGCCGTGGCCACGCCCTCTCACGGGATGTGGAACAAGTTTGCTGAAGAGGTTTCCCAGTCGCTTGAAGTCTTCGATCTCGCCGGGGTCACCCAGATCCGTCCGCTCTTGCTCGCCATACTGAAAAACTTTGAACCCGCCGAGGTAAATCGCTCATTCCCAATGATGGTTGCCTGGACGGTCCGCTTCCTTGTGACCGGCGCAGGCGGCAGCGGCATTCTGGAAACGGGTTATGCCGAATGTGCAAAGGCTGTTTCGCAAAAGAATATCACCGATGCGAAGGGCCTTTGGGCGCAAATGGAGAAGGTGGTTCCCGATGACATCAGCTTTGAACAGGCGTTCGCGAAGGCAACAGTCTCCAAGGTCAGTATAGCGAAGTACTACCTCCGGGTGCTGAACCAGCATATGACGGCAGGAACTGAGGAGCTGATCGTTAATCCCGACAAGGAAAAGGTTAACATTGAGCATATTTTGCCTGAGACCATCACCGGCGAATGGTTGCAGGATTTCACGGAAGCCCAGCACAAGGCCTACCTCCGGCGAATCGGTAATTTGACACTGCTCGGGAAGAAGCTGAACTCGAAGGTCGCTAACAATCCATTCTCGGAGAAACAGAAGGAGTACGACAAGTCGGAGATCAAGATGTCCAAAGAGCTTTGCGCGCAAAAGACTTGGACCCCGGCGGACATTGATGCACGCCAAGCGGCCTTTGCGAAACTGGCTGTGAAAATCTGGTCTCCTAAGCCGCGCTAGGGACGCGTGACAAAGTCGCGTATCCGCGTATCCGTGAGCAGATGCTGAACGGTTGCTAAGGTGAAGACCTTGCCGTCAGTCGCCACGAGCAGACGCTTCATGTCAGCCCGTCTGACCTTGAAGCCTCGTCCGGCGATACACGCAACCACCTGGTAGCCGCGACCGTCGCGCTCCCGGAGGTTGCGGAGTTGTTGCACGCGCGTGACCTTGTCGCGCGCCGTCCCATCGTCCTCGGTCAGCTTCGCCTCGATGATCACCGACGGATTGTGTTCGTCGGGGATGATGAAATCCGGTGCCTGATCAAATCCCGGTATCCGTTCGGCACGCTTGGTCTTCCGGTAGCCAACACCTGCTTTGGCGAGCACATCCTCAACAGCGCTCTCAACGACGTCGCCCACCAGTTCACTGACCGAATCGCGGTGGCCGGCGAACGGGCGCCCCAAGAAGCGCTCATAAAGTAGCATGGCATACGGCACGCCCAAGTCAGCGACCGGGCGCAAGCTAGCGAGACCTGTTGCCGTGTCGACCTTGTCAAGCCGGTGCAAGATCTCCTTGCGATCAACCTTGCTCGGGCCCTCCTTGAGGAGTTCACAGGCCGCCGTCACCATTGCTTTAATTCGAGCGTCGGCGACGGAGCCTCGGTCACGCAGTGCCGTTGTTGGGGACAGTCGACAATTTCGATCGATGGTTCGCGCAGCTCCTTGGTCGACTTGGAGCTTTTTGCGCTCCGTCGTGACATCCGCCCATTCTGACGGCGTAAACCCCAAGATACTTCTCAGCACGATAAATGTGATCGGCATCGCATATACTGTTGCTATCACGGCCTCTTGATCAATTGCCGTGAAGCCGAACGTCGCCTTTTTCAGTGCTTGGTAGCCAGTCTCGAAAACTGGATACTCAATGAAACCTGCTCCCTTGGGCAGCTCCAGAAAACCTGACTTCAGTTCTCCGAAAACCTCATCGATCAGCGGATCGAAGTTCAGATCCGGATCTGCGAAATCCGCACTAAAACGCAACGGCATCCCGGTCGTCTTCCTCATCTGGGAACATAGTATCATCGGGGCTTGTGGAGCTTGAAGGCATCCTGTCTGCGGCGATAACCTCTTCATGTGATCCAAGGGAGTTCAATGCTGCCCGAACCCGGTCCAGCTTTATATCCGTTGGGCTTTGGATATCCCATGCTGAGTGGAGATTCCAGATGGCCATCCTGACCTGATGACCGAATACGATACACCGGATGTCTCCGGCTGTCGGCTTCAGGCCCGCGATCTTGAGCTGCGCCAGGTCATCGCGCACAATCCGGTTGAGCTCGAGTTGGCTCTGGAAGAGCTGACGTTCAACAGGCGTACCGCGACGTCTGCACACAAACACTGTATCGACGATTGAGGAGCCTGTTCCCTGAATGTGAATCGACCCACCCATCTCGGCGGGGCATGGAAGGCTTGCCGTGCACACCAATCCCGCGTCGAGAATGGCGACGGCGATCGACAGATAGGCTTCGAGTTTGTTGTGGTGGTAGGTAAAGGCGAGTGGTGCGCCAGGTTTCAAGGCTCTCGCCATCGCAGAGTAGACCTTGGCCATGCCTTCCGTGAAGTGCGTGAGGCCACGGCCCTCCGTCAGGTTCACTGTCAGTTCTTCGCTTGCCCGAGTGCTCGCGCGCGCAAAGCCCTCTACGCCCGTGCCGACTAGACGCCGCAGCCAGACGTAGCAGAAATCCATCAGTTCCGCATACTGAACATTTCCGAAGTATGGCGGGTCGGTGAAGACTGCATCCAGACTTTCTGGCGGAAGCTCTACTTCTGTGGCGCTGGCACAACGGATGCTAATGGCTCGCCCACGTGACCCTGGTCTGCTTTCGCCGATCCATTCTCCGGTGACGGGAACGCGGACTTTCTTGCCTTTCCTGTGCTGCACTTCAAAAGGCTCATCGCAATACGCCTTGGCCTTTGCGTACTTGTCGATGATGTTTATCCATCCACCGGAACCAACCGTGCCACCAGAATCGTTCACCACGCCCAAGAGGTTCGACTCACAGACCACGAGCCCAACTGGGAAGCCGTGGACTGAGAACACATCTAACGACTTCAGTGCCATCGTGTCATAACGGCAAAGCATGTTCTGATAGCGCAGAAGATCAGAGAGATTCGTCGCCAGTGCGTGCTTGATCCGCAAGTCATTTTGGCTTGCGATAAACTGACAGCTTAGCTCCAAGCCCAGCAGCTGGCGCGCATTGAAAAGTTCGTGGTATTTCGTGTAGCCCCACCGATGCAGGCGATCCGTCTCGTCGCCCGCCGGGATCTCATCAGTCGGGATGAACCCGCCTTTAACATTATCAAGCAGCGTCTTGGCGCGCGCGGCTCGCTCCAAGTCATTCGCGTCTGGCTTTTTGAAAAACCGGCCCTTGTGGTCCTTCTTGCGTGACGGATTGAAATACTCAATCGCGAAAAGACGGTGCCCAAGCGGCCCCTGGTTGTTTTTGGGAAACTTGGCCTTCGATCCGCACTTGGGGCAGGCGCACGAGCCACGTTTTGCTGGTCCTGCGAGGGTCAGCTCGGACTTGCAGGCCCGGCAAGATCCCAAGTCCTCCGTGTTCTCGACTTCATTCAGTTCGCCGCAACACCCGCAAACCAGCACGTTCTTGGGGTGACGCGCGTCTTCGGAAATTCGGTAGCCAGGAAACAGGTCCACTTCATGCCCGCAGGTTTCGCAGGATGTTGTCTTCACCCAAAGGAAGTACTTAACGGGCACGTTTCTATCCCCGTAGATCGGGCAATCTGTTCGGTAGAGATCGCCGAGATCAGCCGCTAATCGCTCAACCAAGCTATTCGCTGCCGCTCGGTAGGCATCAAGGTCGAGATGTTCTATTTCTTCCCGAACGATCCAAGCCGACATCGGGTTGATGTCAAATCCTTGTACGTCGCAACCTAACCTGTTCGCTTCCAGAAGTGGCGTTCCGCCTCCCATGAATGGATCTGCGACCGACTTGCCCGCAAAATCGTGGCTCTCGAAGTAGCTCTCGTCGAGCCTTTTATCGCAGAACTCGGATAGGAGAAGACCACGAAACAGCGTTCCTGGACGGCGCGCAAACCACTTATGAACCGCGATGATCGGTCGGTAGTTTTGCTGGATCTGCTTTTCCTTCAGGGCGAGGGAAGCGATCAGCGGGATGTCATAGCGGCTTTCAATGGTCATGATGCTGTCTATCTGGTTTGGGAAGGTCAAACTACTACATTTAGAGAAACAAACAAAGAACAGACATCCCGTTCCGCTATAGAACAGATCGCAGCCGAGCCGCACAGGAGGCAGGATCTCTCTGCTGCTTGCCGGATCACAGTCTGCCGGTGAGGGGCGTATGCGGAAGCTTTACGTCATCCAGACCGAACGTACCACTCGCCTTGTCTCGTCCGACCGCACCGTCGCAAACCCTGTCAGCGCCTCCGCCTCCTCGTTCAGCCGCAGCCCCATGCTGATCAGGCCGTGCAGGGCGGCGTGGGCGTAGACGAAGGTGTCCAGCGCCTCGTTGCGTTCGCCGTCGCGCTTGGGTTGCCACGAACGGATGGGTCGGCCTTTCTCGAAGCGGGTGACGACGCGTTCAGCGGTCAACTGGCGGAAGTAGTCGGCGTCGAGGCGGCGGGGGAAGTGGATCGCGCCGGGGCCGGGTTCGGTCAGTTTCAGGCGAGCGAAGACGGCATCCTTCACAGCATCGACGCCGACGATGAAGAGCGGGATCTTTGCCTTGTTGCTGCGGGTGGGACGGCGGGGCCAGACCGGGATGCCGGGGCCGCCTCGGCCCTTGATCGCCCAGATGCGGCGAGCAAGGCGTGTGCGGCAGAATTCGTAGGCCATCTTGGTGTGGTGGCCGCCGGTATCCACGGCGACGGCGCGCACGGGGAGGTCGCCATAGGTGCCGTTCAGCACGCCGTCCAGATCGGACCACAGGCGCGGGCCGGAAGGGTCGCCCCACAGGACGCGATAGTCGATCACCCACGCCTCCTCGTCACGGCCCCAGCCGACGATTTGCACCTCGAGCCGGTCGCCCTGCACATCGACGCCCGCCGTCAGTACGGCCACGCCCGGGGCAAGGTCGCTGCCCCAATCCTCGCGCCGTGCCATCAGCGGGTCGGCGGGGACTGTGTCGCCCGCCTGGTCCTCCCAGGACTCGCCCAGCTTGGTGTTGACCCAGACCTGAAGCCGGGCCGGATCCTTGGCGACACGGGCATGTTCCTGCGCGATCTCTGCCCAAGTTTCCCAAGGCGAATAGAGCGACGACAGGTGGAACCCTGCCGTGCGGCCATCGCCCAGCGCGGTCGGCCGCCATTCACCGGCAGACATCAGGCGGGGCTTGTCGTGCTCGTAATGCACGCCGCCGCAAGCTTCGCAGACCAGATAGGCGGCGTCGCGCTGTCCCTCGGGCCAGCGGATACGCGCCCAAGTGATCGGGGCCATGTCGCCACAGTGCTGGCAGGGGACATGGAAATACCGCTGGTCGCTGTCAAGGTAGGCCGCTTCGATGCGGGAATGGCCTTTCAACGTGGGCGTCGACACCATGTAAATCTTGCGCCGCCCCCGGAAGGTGGTGGTGCGCTGGATGGCCAGATCGACCGGGTCGCCCTCGCCATCGGCATCGCCGGGATAGCCGTCCACCTCGTCCAGGAACAGGTAGCGGACCGGCGTGGACCGAAGCCCTGCCGCGCTGTTCGCCCCGGTCATCACCAGCTGGCCACCGGGGAAGGATTTGCGGAACAGGCTGTTCCCGGCATCGCGGGACCGGGGCGCCGAAACCAGGTCTCGCAGGGCAGGGGTGGCGTCGATCAGCGGATCGATCCGCACGGTGGTGTTGCGCCGCACCATTTCGAGCGAGGGCATGACCAGCATGGCGATGCCGGGGGCGTTCTGGATGATGTAGCCGAGCCAGTTGAGCCCTGCCTCGGACCCGCCCGTCTGCGCGCCCTTCATCAGCACGACCCGTTCATAGGGGCTGGAGGTGGACAGGGCATCCATCACCGCGCGCAGGTAAGGCGTGCGGTCCGTTCGCCAGCGCCCCGGTTCCGCCGATGTGGGCGGCAAGATGCGATTGCGGTCGGCCCAGTCCGACACCGGGATCGGCGGTTCGGGGCGGATCCCGCGCCGCCAGGCGAGGTCAATCTCAGGCACCATCGCCAAAACTCCCGAGCGGCATGTCGGCCAAGTTTTCCAGATGCTCGCGCATCATCCGGTCCAGCGCGGCGAAGGTGGCACGCGGATCGGCCCCCACCTCGGCCGCCAGCAGCGGCGCGGTGCGCTGGACCCACGCCATGTGGGCGTCGCGTTCGGCACGGGCGCGCGCGAACACGGTTCGGGTGGCGGCGGCGGTTTCCACCAGCAGGCCCTGTTCCTTCTCGAAGGCCAGCTTGGCGCGCTGCACCTTGACGATCTCATGCAGCCGCTTGGCCTCGGCCAGCGTGGTCGAGACGCGGGCAGGGGCAGGGCTGGCACCGCCATTTTTGCGGCGGGCCGGGTCGAGGTTGTCCTCGATCCAGGCGAGGCCCACCGCCACGTCGATCTGCCCATCCGCGCGCACCGGCAGGCCCTCGGCCACCAGTTGCGAGATGCGGCCCTTGGTCAGGCCCACCCGCGCGGCAAAGGCGGTCTTCGTTTCAGAGGCGTTGAGTTTAGTCATTTCTGCCCCCTGACGCTGGCGGGCCAATTCGCTGCGCTCCCCCGCATACGAATTGGCCCAAGAGGAACCGCCGCGTTCCCGATCCTTGCCGATTGATGCCCCTCGGTCCGGCCCGAGGGGCACGGCGGATGACGCAAGAATGACGCAGGAATGACGGGCTGCGGGGCGTAAGTCTCTGAAAGTGTTGAGATGACGCACCTGCCCGGGGAACATTTTATATAGGGGGTAATCTGAACCTTCAGGGTTGAGTGGTTTTCCCCTTCTATCAAAAAGGTTGGAGCCAAGTGCGTCATCTCAACACTTTCAATGGGTTGCGCGCCAAAGTCCGTCATTCTTGCGTCACCACTGCGTCACTGTGATGCCGAGGAAGAACCGGCCTGCACTGGTGCGCTTGTGCTGGATCCCGGCCACCTGGGCCTGGACGCGCTGGACGAAGCCGTTGATTGCAGGGATCTTCTCGGTCTTGAAGCCCTCGGCCTGCGCCCAGTTCTGAAACCGCATGTAGGCATCGCGGGTCGCGAGCATCGGACCGCCGTTCACGATGGGCACGACCTTCACGCAAGCGTCGATCCAGGCCAGCACCGGGTCTTCGCCCAGCACCCATTCGATCAGCGCGTCGCGGCAGCTTTCCGGGATGGCGAAGTTGCGCTGGCGGATCAACCGCGAGGCTCCTTCGACCGCCCATGCCAGCAGCAGGTCGGCTTCCTCGGAGGCGATGCGCTTGCCGATATCCTCGATGCGTTCTTCGAGGGGGATGGTGCGGGTGAAGGGGATCAAGAGCAGGCGGCGCTGCACGCCCCGGTCCACGCCGCCCTTGAAGCTGGGCAACTGGTTAGCGGCGAACAGGTTCTGCGCCACCGAGCGGAACTCGACCCGGCTCTTGTAGACATCGCGCCCCTCGATCGGCTCCCCGGTGACGACGGATTTGAAGATGTTGGAGGCGATGGCCTCGGGCGACAATTCGTCGGAGGCGTTCAGGAGTTTCCCGACCAGCCCAGTGACATGCCGCTCGTCGCCCATCTTGGCGGCAGGGACGCAACAGATGGCGCTGGTGGGCAGAAGCCCGCGCGCGAGATCGAGGATCTGGCTCTTGCCGTTCTCGGCGGTCTTGCCATGAAGCACGACGGCACGGGGCTGCACCAGGCGCGTGGCATAGCCCAGCGCGGCCGATCCACAGATCTCGGCCAGCAGGTTGCACTTCGCGTGAGCGTCCGGGTCGCCCTTGAAGCTGCCGGTCAGCAGGCGGCGCAGCATGGAGCCTTCGGGCGGGATGCCGGAGGCACCGGGGGTCCAGCGTCCGGGCAGGGTGTGGCGGCAGCGGTGATTGCGGTGGTGCGGTTCCAGATGCGGCGTGCCGGTGGCATCGAAGCGCAGGAAGCCTGAGGCGCAGTTGATCCCCGCAGGCGGAGTGTCGAAGAAGCCGGGCTCGGCGCAGAGGGCGGCGCATTCGTGCAGGACGGAGTTGACGCGGGTTTGGGTCAGCTTGACGTTCGAGGGCTCACCCGCGGGCGTCTCGAAGCTTGCCCCGTCATAGGCATGCACCGGCAGGCGCAGTTCGTGGGCCGGGGTCGCCTCCCAATGGGTGCCGCTGTAGCGCCAGAACTCGCCTTCGGCATGAACGATGCGGCCATGGCGTTCGGTCAGGTCCTCGCGCACGCGCTTCGCCATCTCCACGTCCGATCCGATGTAGAGGCGCTTTCGTCCCTGCTCGGCTTGGTCCGGGCGAAAGGGCGCGGCACCGGCGATCCGGTTTCGAATGGCCTCCTCGCCCTCGCGCACCAGGATGTCGTTGAAATCCTCGCCCTCGGGCGGGGTGGCCATCTGTACGGTGATCCCGCGCGCAGCGAGACTGCTGGCGGCGCGCAGGATCTGGCCCTCGGCCTTGCTGCCGGGCGCATCGCCATCGCGGGCGATGATCACCGTGGCCTTGTCGGGCACGGGCGCGCGGCCGATGTTCGAGACGCCGAGGCAGGCCCAGACTTCCTGACCTGTGGCCTGCCAGACTGAAAGCGCGGTTTCGACACCCTCGCAAAGCACCAGAGGTTCGCGGCCCGGCAGGCGCACCGCGGAACGTTCGCCCCATCCTTCGACAGCCTTGTTGGTGCGCTTGACTGGATTGACCGGGGCCTTTTTGCCCTCGGCGGTCAGATAGACCTGCTGGATGGCCAGCACCTCGCCCGCCGCATCGGTCGCCAGCGCGACCATCGCGCCATAGCTGCCATAAGCGTTCCGGCGAAAGCGGATGCAGGCGGGGGGCTGAATGGCGATCCCGCGCCCGACCAGATAGGCATGGGCTGGTGTGCCATTCGGAACCTCGGTCTGGCGCACGATCTCTGCGACCTTGGCTGCGAGTTCGGCTTCCGACAATTCCACGGTGCGGGCCGGGCCAGATGCCGGGGCCTTGGCGGGTTTGGTGGTCGCCGGTTTGGCGGCGGTCCAGGAGGCAGGCATTTCCGCATCGCCCAGCCAGTGCCGTGCCCAGTCCCATGCAGCCTTTTCGTCCATCCCGAAGTGATGACGGATCAGTTCCGGCCCAGCGCCGCCCGTTCCGGCCTCATGGTCATACCAGCGCCCGGCATCCTTGCCTGCGATTTCCACCGCGATGCTGCCCTTGGTCCCGAAGCGCAACTGCTGTGCGCTGGACAGGGCGCGGTTCGGGGTGCCGAGCAGTTCGACGGCGAGATCGGCGATCCGGTCGTTCAGCAGTTCCGCCACCCGCGTCATGGACATGCGCCGGGGCGAACGCCCTTTGCGTACGGGCGGTACGTCGTTGAAGTCGAGCGGATGGTCCTGAAGGGTCATGGAGCGGGTGTTCGCTATGCATCTGATGGAAATGGAGCCCGCGACCGGATCGCGGACCTCAGGACATTTGCGGCTGCCGCGTCACTCGCCCGGGGTGAAACGCTCCTGCTGTGCGATCCAGTTCAGCAGCGTGCTTTTGCGGGCGCAGATCACCGAGCCCATCTTGAAGTGCGGCATGCCCCTCGGGGCCTCGCCGGTCAGGTAATAGACCTTGCGGCGGTGCTTCGCGTCGCCGAACACGAACCTGGCGATTGCATCTGCGCCATGCAGCAGATCATCGCCGAGCGTCACCTCGGTCGCGGTCTGCTGAAGGTTCTCAACGGAACCGGGGTGCTTGGTCATGGCTGGGTCTCCTTTCTAGGGCAGGGCGTCTTGCAGGAAGTGGGCGTCAAGTCCGTGGAGGCGGCGCCACGCGGCGCGAACCTGCATGCTGATGTTGATGCTGGCGGAGCTCAGCGCGTTGGCGCGGGTCGCCATGGCCAGTTTGTAGATGCGTTCGGCGGCGGTGGCCTGCGCCGGGGAAGATGCTTTCGAGAGTTTGGCGAGGCCCTGCGGACTTCCAGCCAGCCACGGCAGCATCTGGAACGTGTCCTTCGATTTCGCGTAGCCGAGGATCAGGTCGCTCTCACCGGGTGGCGCGTCGTGGAAGATGGTGGCGAAAAGTGGCGGCAGTCGCAGGAACAGGAACTTCCGGTCGATCAGGTCGAGATGCCAGTCGTCCTCCGATGACCGGATCAATGCACCGGCGTCGGGTGAGATGGTCTCCGCAATCGAGGCAGTCAGTGCAGCCCATGTGCCGGGCCGTGTCTTGGCCATGGCCTCGGCCACGATGCGGATGTTCCAGGCGAAGTGCTCGCTGATTGCCGCGCCGATCGAGGCGATCAGCACATCCTCCTCGCTCCACATCCGCTTGAAGCCGCCGTGCTCCTTGGGGGTTTTCTGCGCCTGAATGGCACCGGCAGCTTGCAGGACACGCAGGCTGGGCAGGGGCATCCCCGATGCCGCCACCGCTTCCGCGTCGCCATGAAAGAGCGGTTCGGGCGCTTCCGCACCGTTCCGTTCGCTGGCTGTCATTGTCATGGGCTCCGATCATGAACGAGGGCTTTACACAAGCAACAATCCGTTGCAAGTGCATATGAGACGGTTCATATCACCAATTAACGGGCTTTGACAACTGGTCCCGTTTCTTACGCTCACGGAGGGAACCCATGGCCACGATCCGCAAACGCACGCTGCCCTCGGGCCTAGTCCGGTGGCAGGTGGATTTCACCGACCAGACGGGCAAACGAAGGTCGAAGCTGTTCCCGCGCCGGAAGGATGCGGACGTCTATCTGGTCAAGGTCCGCTCGCTGGTGGCCAACCACACCTATCTGGCCGATAGCGACAGTACGACCGTGGCTGAGGCCGCGAAGGCTTGGCTCGACCATTGCGAGGTGCGCTGCAAGACAGGGAGGCGGATGGAGCGGTCCACCCTGCGCGGCTACAGCGATTACGTGCGCCTGCACATCACCGCGCCCGAGATCGGCATCGGGGACAAGCTGATCGCCCAACTGACCCGCCGCCATGTCAACGAGTTCCGCGACCGGATGCTGCTGAACGGTCGATCCGAACATCTGACCCGCCGCGCGCTGTCGGTGCTAAAGCTGTTGCTCGACCACGCCATCGACAACGGCCAGCTGTTCACCAATGCCGCGCAAGGAGTGCGGGTGATCAAGTCCAGTCGGATCGAGCACAAGGCCCCGGTGCCGACCAAGGAGGCGATCCGCGCCCTCATCGAGGCGGCCGAGGAGGACTTCAAACCGCACCTGATCGTCTCGGCACTCGGCGGGTTGCGCGCCTCCGAACTGCGGGGCCTGCGCTGGACTGATGTGGATTTCGACAAGGGTTTCATTCACATCCGCCAGCGCGCCGACGCCTACAACCAGATGGGCGAGCCGAAATCGCGGGCGGGGTTCCGCGACATCCCGGCAGGGCCCATGGTGCTGAATGCCCTACGCCGCTGGAAACTGCGCTGCCCGAAGAACGCTCTCGATCTGGTCTTCCCCGCACCACAGGGCGGGATCCTGCAGCACACCAAGACGCAGGCGCGCTTCCGAAAGCTGCTGGAAAAGGTCGAGGTCACGATGCGCTGGCACGACCTGCGCCACTTCGCTGTGTCGCTGTGGATCGAACAGGGCTTCTCGATCAAGGAGATCATGACCTTCGCGGGCCATTCCTCGATCCAGATGACCATGGAACGCTACGGCCACCTGTTCCCCTCGCCAGACCACCAGAAGGCCATGGCCATGGTCGAGGCGAAGCTGCTGGGGTGACAGGAGCGAATACGCAAGATATCCATTGCGTTGAAGTCCTTTGGAAGTCGCTGACCATGAGCACTACACCCGATACGGCCAACGAAAACGACGACGACTTGGTCCTGACCCGTGAGGAACCGGCTGGCGATTCTGGATTCATCAAGTTCTATGGGCTGTATTGGCGGAAAGATCTGATCGAATGGAACTCGCGACAACTTCTCGGCCAGCCAGGAGGCTGGATGGGGAAGGGGAAGGTTGCTGCGAACTTTGACAGGCGAAATCTCCAGATGAATTTCTGGGGCCAAAAAGGGGTCTATGTCCTCTACGACGACTCTCTGCATCCAGTTTATGCCGGCCAAGCAGGATTGACCCGGCGCGATTCAGCGGGCGGTCAGGCGATTGGCGACCGTCTCAACATGCATCGGCAGGGCGTGTATCGGAACGGCTGGAGCCTCTTTTCGTGGTTCGGCTTCATGGAAGTCGAAAAGTTCAACCTGAAGACCGAGAAGGATGACGCGCGACGGCTGTCGCCTAAGTGGGAGTTCAAGGCGCAAGGGGAGAGCAACCTGAACTTGCTGCTAGCCTCCTTCGAAGCGATCCTGATCGAGGGTTTTGCGCCACGGTTCAATGCACGCGGTGGCGATTTGAAGAAGGCGGTCTTGGTGAACCAGTTCGAGCCCTGAGTGAGGTCTGATTCCCGTTCCCTACCAGAGGTTTGCGGCTGTTCCGTGCGACACGACGCCGACGTTGTGAGTCTGAAAATCGACTCACAAGCTGAAATCACGAGGTTATTCGGCGTTCAGGGGTAGCCCTCATAACCTGAAGGCCGCAGGTTCAAATCCTGCCCCCGCAACCAAAAAATAGAATATTATCAATGACATGTGCCCCGCCAACCAGCGGGACTTTTGACGTTCACGCATCTACATCAACGCCACATCAACACCCAGCCAGAAAAACCGCACCAGCACGCATAAGCGCGCAGTCGCAGGCAATGGCGGGCACCAGCAGGCAACGGATCACGGATTCCCCAACAGCAGCACGCATGGATCAGCTTTCGGCGTTAGTATGGTCGTCTTCTGACGTCCCCGCGTCACGCTCACCCGGAAGTTCTGGCGAACATCGTCAGCTATATGTTTCCTATCGTTGTCCCGCACAATGCGATGTGGGTTCGCGATGATCTTTCGATTGCGGATCACTGGCCAGCCTTCAAAGATAATGACTTCGTCGAACTGCTTTCCCTTCGCTTTGCGCATGTTCATGATCACGACCCCCGTCTCCGGCTTGATATCCGTCGCGAAATGGTCCCGTACGAAGGCTTGGCGAACGATTTCAAGTGCGTTCAGGTATGCACCATGGTCACGCCAATCTTGGGTGAGGCTCTGCCTTAGCTGCGAGCCGCGTTCCAGGATGCGAATGTTGCGCACTTCCGATCCGACCTCGCGTAACCGCGGGCAAGGCCCACCTTCGAGGACCGCGCGAATGGTTCGCCAATCCTTATCTGGATCACCAGTCAAGACCGCGGCACGCGCGGATTCATAGACGGTCGACACGGCCTTGATAATGCTCTTGGCGTTCGGTGTCTTGCCAGATGCAAGCGCAGCATTCCACTTCTCATGGGCCTTGGCGAGATCGTCTGCCTGCTTCAATGCGCCGCTTGTTGGTTTTTCGCCGCCCTTTCCACGGTAATAGCTGCACAGCAGCTCGATCAAATGGCCAAAATGCTTAGAATCTTTAGGGTCAGGACCCATTGATTTTGTGGGCTCGGCCTGAGTCAAGCTCCGAAAGGAGACTGGATCATGAGCAACCTTTTCTGGCTGACCGAGGCGCAGATGGCGCGGCTTCAGCCCTTCTTTCCCAAAAGCCACGGAAAGCCGCGGGTCGATGACCGGCGG